>NZ_JACSNA010000010.1:0-1250 GCF_018618925.1 Exiguobacterium sp. s39 | reverse complement strand
CTGCGCTCGACTTGCATGTATTAGGCACGCCGCCAGCGTTCGTCCTGAGCCAGGATCAAACTCTCCATGAAGTGTTTGACTTGCTCGTTGTGTGACCGAAGTCACGATTGACGAAGCTTGCGCTTCATTCGTTTTTGTATTCCGTAGAATACGATTTTTGCCTCATCGTTCAGTTTTCAAAGTCCAATGTATTTCGTATGAAAATAATGGTCGGGAAGACAGGATTCGAACCTGCGACCCCTTGGTCCCAAACCAAGTGCTCTACCAAGCTGAGCTACTTCCCGAAAAGTGCACCCTGAGAGATTCGAACTCCCGACCCCTTGATTCGTAGTCAAGTACTCTATCCAGCTGAGCTAAGGGTGCATCATATGGTGCGGTCGAGAGGACTTGAACCTCCACGATGTTGCCACCACTAGGCCCTCAACCTAGCGCGTCTACCGATTCCGCCACGACCGCATAATGCTATTCAAATATAAATGGAGCGGAAGACGGGATTCGAACCCGCGACCCCGACCTTGGCAAGGTCGTATTCTACCACTGAACTACTTCCGCATATAAATGGTACGGGTGAAGGGACTTGAACCCCCACGTCAAAGACACTAGATCCTAAATCTAGCGCGTCTACCAATTCCGCCACACCCGCATAAAAATGGTGTGTCATGCAGGATTCGAACCTGCGACCCTCTGATTAAAAGTCAGATGCTCTACCAACTGAGCTAATGACACATAAATGATATGAAGTTAAAAAATGGGGCGACTGATGGGAATTGAACCCACGAATGCCGGAATCACAATCCGGTGCGTTAACCACTTCGCCACAATCGCCAAAATAAAAATGGTGCCGGCAACAGGAGTCGAACCCGCGACCTACTGATTACAAGTCAGTTGCTCTACCAGCTGAGCTACACCGGCAAAAGAAATGGTGGCTTTGGACGGAATCGAACCGCCGACACAAGGATTTTCAGTCCTTTGCTCTACCAACTGAGCTACAAAGCCGATATTAAAATGGCGGTCCTGACGGGATTCGAACCCGCGATCTCCTGCGTGACAGGCAGGCATGTTAACCGCTACACCACAGGACCGTTTAAGTATAAGGTGACGACTTCTATAATGATAAAACATCTATGTAAGTCTGTCAATTGTTTTATTAAAAAAACAAAAGCCTGGCAACGTCCTATCCTCACAGGGGGAAGCCCCCAACTACTTTCGGCGTTCAAGTGCTTAACTTCCGTGTTCGGCATGGGAACGGG
>NZ_JACSNA010000009.1:1481-4495 GCF_018618925.1 Exiguobacterium sp. s39 | reverse complement strand
GCATCTGCTAGAACAAGGCCTCGACCGATTAGTATCACTCAGCTCCACATGTCGCCATGCTTCCACCCGTGACCTATCTACCTCATCGTCTCTGAGGGGTCTTTCTTGATTACTCAAAGGGAAATCTCATCTTGGAGGGGGCTTCATGCTTAGATGCTTTCAGCATTTATCCCGTCCGCACGTAGCTACCCAGCGATGCTCCTGGCGGAACAACTGGTACACCAGCGGTGCGTCCATCCCGGTCCTCTCGTACTAAGGACAGCTCTCCTCAAATTTCCTGCGCCCACGACGGATAGGGACCGAACTGTCTCACGACGTTCTGAACCCAGCTCGCGTACCGCTTTAATGGGCGAACAGCCCAACCCTTGGGACCTACTCCAGCCCCAGGATGCGATGAGCCGACATCGAGGTGCCAAACCTCCCCGTCGATGTGGACTCTTGGGGGAGATCAGCCTGTTATCCCCAGGGTAGCTTTTATCCGTTGAGCGATGGCCCTTCCATGCGGAACCACCGGATCACTAAGCCCGACTTTCGTCCCTGCTCGACTTGTAGGTCTCGCAGTCAAGCTCCCTTCTGCCTTTGCGCTCTACGAATGATTTCCAACCATTCTGAGGGAACCTTTGGGCGCCTCCGTTACTGTTTAGGAGGCGACCGCCCCAGTCAAACTACCCGCCTGACACGGTCCTCCAGCCGGATCACGGCTGCGAGTTAGAGACTCTATGCATGAAGGGCGGTATCCCAAGGGTGACTCCTCCGAAGCTGGCGCTCCGGGCTCGACGTCTCCCGCCTATCCTGTACATCATGCACAAAGCCTCAATATCAGGCTGTAGTAAAGCTCCATGGGGTCTTTCCGTCCTGTCGCGGGTAACCTGCATCTTCACAGGTACTATGATTTCACCGGGTCTCTCGTTGAGACAGTGCCCAAATCGTTACGCCTTTCGTGCGGGTCGGAACTTACCCGACAAGGAATTTCGCTACCTTAGGACCGTTATAGTTACGGCCGCCGTTTACTGGGGCTTCGGTTCAAAGCTTCGCTTGCGCTAACCCATCCCCTTAACCTTCCAGCACCGGGCAGGCGTCAGCCCCTATACGTCATCTTGCGATTTAGCAGAGACCTGTGTTTTTGCTAAACAGTCGTTTGGGCCTATTCACTGCGGCTCTACTCATGTAGAGCGTCCCTTCTCCCGAAGTTACGGGACCATTTTGCCGAGTTCCTTAACGAGAGTTATCCCGCGCGTCTTAGAATTCTCATCTCGCCTACCTGTGTCGGTTTACGGTACTGGCGCCTTCCCCCTCACTAGAGGCTTTTCTTGGCAGTGTGAAATCGTGACCTACGTCCCTACGGGACTCCGCGTCGTTCCTTGACTTTGATGCCTGACGGATTTGCCAATCAGACGGTCTTGAAACTTGCACATGCACTTCCATCCGCATGCGTCACTATCCTCCTGCGTCCCCCCATTGTTCAAACGGTGGATCGGCGGTACAGGAATATCAACCTGTTATCCATCGCCTACGCCTTTCGGCCTCGGCTTAGGTCCAGACTAACCCTGAGCGGACGAGCCTTCCTCAGGAAACCTTGGGCTTTCGACGGAGGGGATTCTCACCCCTCTTTTCGCTACTCACACCGGCATTCTCACTTCCAAACGCTCCACTGCTCCTTCCGGTACAGCTTCACAGCGGTTTGGAACGCTCCCCTACCATTCCTTACGGAATCCGCAGCTTCGGTGGTATGTTTAGCCCCGTTACATTTTCGGCGCGGCGCCACTCGACTAGTGAGCTATTACGCACTCTTTGAATGGTGGCTGCTTCTAAGCCAACATCCTAGCTGTCTAGGCAGCGCCACATCCTTTTCCACTTAACATACACTTTGGGACCTTAGCTGGCGGTCTGGGCTGTTTCCCTCTTGACTACGGATCTTATCACTCGCAGTCTGACTCCCGAGTATAAGTTGCTGGCATTCGGAGTTTAACTGAATTCGGTAACCCTGTGGGGGCCCCTAGTCCAATCAGTGCTCTACCTCCAGAACTCTCAACCTCGAGGCTAGCCCTAAAGCTATTTCGGGGAGAACCAGCTATCTCCAGGTTCGATTGGCATTTCACCGCTACCCACACCTCATCCCCGCACTTTTCAACGTGCGTGGGTTCGGACCTCCAGTCAGTGTTACCTGACCTTCATCCTGGACATGGGTAGATCACCTGGTTTCGGGTCTACGACAACGCACTGAACGCCCTGTTCAGACTCGCTTTCGCTACGGCTCCGCCTCATCGGCTTAACCTCGCGCGTTATCGTAACTCGCCGGTTCATTCTACAAAAGGCACGCCATCACCCGTTAACGGGCTCTGACTACTTGTAGGCATACGGTTTCAGGATCTATTTCACTCCCCTTCCGGGGTGCTTTTCACCTTTCCCTCACGGTACTGGTTCACTATCGGTCACTAGGGAGTATTTAGCCTTGGGAGATGGTCCTCCCGGATTCCGACGGGGTTTCACGTGTCCCGCCGTACTCAGGATCCACTCTGGAGGGAAAACAGTTTCAGCTACAGGGCTGTCACCTTCTTCGGCCGACCTTTCCAGGTCCTTCACCTACTGTCTTCCTTTTTGACTCCGTATAGAGTGTCCTACAACCCCGAAGAGCATGCTCTTCGGTTTGGGCTGTTCCCGTTTCGCTCGCCGCTACTCAGGGAATCGCATTTGCTTTCTCTTCCTCCGGGTACTTAGATGTTTCAGTTCCCCGGGTCTGCCTCACGCTACGCTATGTATTCACGTAACATGTCCCATCCCATTACAGATGGTGGGTTCCCCCATTCGGAAATCTTCGGATCAAAGCATACTTACTGCTCCCCGAAGCATATCGCTGTTCGTCGCGTCCTTCATCGGCTCCTAGTGCCAAGGCATCCACCGTACGCCCTTCATACCTTGATCTAGCGTTGGTATTCTAAGAACACACGTCTAATGACATGGTTAATTAAAAGTTTGATGTCTTGTTGATGTCTTCAGTTTTCAAGGTGCGAGTG
>NZ_JACSNA010000008.1:7813-14637 GCF_018618925.1 Exiguobacterium sp. s39 | reverse complement strand
CTCTCAGGTCGGCTATGCATCGTCGCCTTGGTGGGCCGTTACCCCACCAACTAGCTAATGCACCGCAAGGCCATCTCAAGGTGACGCCGAAGCGCCTTTCATCAGCGGACCATGCGGTCCGTTGAACTATCCGGTATTAGCTCCGATTTCTCGGAGTTATCCCAATCCTTGAGGCAGGTTCCTTACGTGTTACTCACCCGTCCGCCGCTCATTCCACTGCCTTCCCTCCGAAGAGTTCCGTCAGTTTCCTGCGCTCGACTTGCATGTATTAGGCACGCCGCCAGCGTTCGTCCTGAGCCAGGATCAAACTCTCCATGAAGTGTTTGACTTGCTCGTTTTTGTGACCGAAGTCACGATTGACGAAGCTTGCGCTTCATTCATTTTTATATTCCGTAGAATACGATTTTTGCCTCATCGTTCAGTTTTCAAAGTTCGTCCGCGCCTGTTTTGGCGACTCAATTAGAATACCAAGTCTGAAACAAGAAGTCAACAACTTTTTTGAAATTGTTTTTTACTTGTTTGCCGTAAGCGCTCGTCCTCTTAAGGACATGAATTAATATATCACGATAATTAGACATGCGCAACTACTTTATTAAAATAACTTATAGTTTTTTTAGAGCATGTAAAAACCGCAGACAAGAATGGCTGCGGTTTACTTCATCATCAATGAGACGCGTCTTCTTTTTGCTTCGCTTATATAGAAGAAATACAGTGATTCCGCTAACTTCATTTGTGCTTCTAAATCACCGTAGTCATCATAGCTGATTTCTAAGAGATGACGCTTCATCAAATAATCTTCTTTTGCTTTTGCTAATTCTTCTAACAAACGCTGGTCGTACTCACTGCGAATCTTCTTTCGAAACCAACTCATAGTTCGCGACGTCCCTCCATTGCACGAGATAACGTCACTTCATCTGCGTATTCAAGATCTCCACCAACCGGAAGACCATGGGCAATTCGAGTGATCCGAATACCCGTCGGTTTTAAGAGACGCGATAGATACATCGCTGTCGCTTCTCCTTCGATATTCGGATTGGTTGCTAAGATGACTTCCGTAATCGCTTCGTCCGCTTGAAGACGTGTCAGTAGGCTAGATACATTGATATCCTCTGGACCGATTCCTTCCATTGGACTGATCGCTCCATGCAAGACATGATACAACCCTTGGTAATCTCGCATCTTTTCCATTGCAATGACATCCCTTGAATCTTGGACGACACAGACAATCGTACGGTTTCGGTGTTTATCTGTACATACATAACAAGGATCTTGATCCGTGATATTCCCGCAGACACTACAGTAGGCAATGTCGCGCTTCGCACTGACCAATGCTTTTCCGAACATCAAGACATCGTCCTCTTCCATATCAAGGACATGAAACGCTAGACGAACTGCTGTCTTCGGACCAATCCCCGGCAGTTTCGTAAAACTTTCGATCAAACGACTAATCGCTTCAGGATATTGCAAGTGGTTTCCTCCTACGAATTAAAACATTCCCGGCAGATTCATACCTTGTGTGAATTTCCCCATTTTACTTGCTACGAGTTCATCGACCTTCTTCAAAGCATCGTTCGTTGCAGCTAAGACGAGATCTTGAATCATTTCAACATCATCTGGATCAACGACTTCTTCTTTAATGATGACATCTACGATATTTTTATGACCATCAGCGACGACTGAGACCATTTCTCCTCCTGCTGTACCTGTCACTGTTAAGTCTTTTAGTTCTTCTTGTGCTTTCGCCATATCCTTTTGCATCTTCTGCATCTGTTTCATCATATTGTTCATGTTTCCCATTCCGCGCATCTGTATTCCTCCTCGAATTTAATCTTCGAACTCTACGATATCACCAAAACGACCAAGCGTCTCGGACAATAACTGATCGCTCTCCGATTCTTGTTTTGTTTCCTTCTCTTCTATACTACTACTATTTCGCTTAGCAACAAACTCTGCCTTCAGTTCATGCCAATCCTTTGAGAGAATCGCTAAAATTTCGCGTTTGACGCCACATACTTCATACAACGCTTCTTCAATCACGAAACGTGTTCGTTCATTCGTCATGACCTGCTCAAAGTGCCATCCTTTACCGTCATCGAATTCAATCAGCAACGTATCCGCTGAACAAAGAACCGGTTTACTCTCATGGAGTAACGAGTAGATGGGGCCATCTTCTTTTAAAATCCATTTTAAGATGTGATCCCAGCGTTCTTGAATCTCGCGCAACTGGGCTTTCTCTGCTCGTCCTAACATTTGACGAATCCGCTCTTTGGCGATTCGAACGGTTGGTCGTCCTTGTTTTCGCTTCGGCTGTGCTTGTGGTGCAGCCGCTTCTTGTGCTGGAACACCATTCGACTTCCATTGGTGCATCTGTTCTTTCATTTCGCGGACTTCCTGTTGCAACGATTGGACGATCTGTCCCGTTGTTCTCCCTTGTTCCGCAATTTGAATGAAGGCAATCTCAACGAGTACTCGCGGATGATTCGTCAACCGCATCTGTTGTTGGCAGTCATGTAACTGATCAATGATCGTAAAGCACGTCTCCGCTTCAATCGATTCAACGAATTGTTTGAACTCATCCGTCGGGCGTGCACGCTCTAGCAAATCGAAAGCTGTAGGCGAGGCTTTCAACAACAACGTGTCTCGGTAAAAGAAGACGAGATCCTCAACGAAACGTTTTAGATCTTTCCCCGCTCGTTGCATCGTTTCAAGCGTCTGTAACAACTGATCGACTTGATGTTCATGTAAGGCACGGGCAATATTCAATAACGCTTCATCTTCTACTGCCCCTGTCACTTCAAGAACAGCTGCATCGTTTAGATCACCGTTCGAAAAAGCAACCGCTTGGTCGAGTAGACTCAGCGCATCACGCATACCACCATCTGCCGCTCGAGCGATCAATCGTAATGCTGTATCCGAATACTCGATCGATTGATCGTTTAAGATATATTGCATCCGCTCTACGAGTTGATCGACTTCATGCCGCTTCACATCGAAACGTTGGCAACGCGAGATGATCGTTGCCGGGATTTTATGTGGTTCAGTCGTTGCTAAGATGAAGATGGCGTGCGCCGGCGGTTCTTCTAGTGTTTTGAGCAAGGCATTAAAAGCACCTGTCGACAACATATGCACTTCATCAATGATATAGACTTTATAGGCTGCTTCTGAAGGGGGATATTTGACTTTATCCCGGATTTCCCGAATCTCATCTACGCCGTTATTGGAAGCCGCATCGATTTCGAAGACGTCTGGACTTGATCCTTCTGTAATCGCAAGACACGTCGGGCACGTATTACACGGTTCTTTGACCGGAGCATGCTCACAGTTGATCGCTTTAGCGATGATTTTGGCAAGACTCGTCTTTCCTGTTCCACGAGGACCCGAAAATAGATAGGCGTGGGACATCCGTCCCTCCATCAATGCATTTTGGATCGTACGGGTGATATGCGCTTGTCCAACGACTTCGTCGAATCGTTGCGGACGGTACACGCGGTATAGTGCTTGATAGGCCAAGTTTGCGCCTCCTCTTTTTAAGTTCCTCATTCTATTTTACCTAAAAAAGTCTACAACCGAAACCGGCTGTAGACTTGTCTTTAAAAATTAAACTGCCGCGCACCATATTCTGAAATATGTTCAACATGCGTTACTCACGCAGCCTGCTCAGTCCAAGCACCCCTACAACACACAGAGAGCACCACTTAAGGCTGCTTCCTTCCGGACCTGACCTGGTTCATGGGTATCTGTTGCGTAGGACTCAAACGTCAACGCTACTTACGTGAGGCAGACCACACCAATCATATCCCTCGACATGGAATTCAGTCTCGCTATAGCGGATTGCGAGTGACAGGGAACCGCTACATCCCCACCTAGCACGGCAAATGGTTTATCGATTTTTAGTGGCACCTTGTTTCAGTGCTTTTTCATTATACTGTTTCATCTGGTGTGATGCAACCCATTGCCCGCTTTCGTGCTTTCTTTTTCGCGCGCAGTTCCCGAAAGAACGTCGTTAGCATCTCCCCACACTCTTTTTCTAATATACCGCTCGTCAGCTCCGAGACATGATTGAACCGATCGTCTTGTACTAGATTCATCAGTGTTCCACAACATCCACCTTTCGGATCAACGGCACCAAAGATGACATGTTCGATTCGCGACAGCATGATGGCCCCTGCACACATCGGACACGGTTCGAGTGTCACGTATAGCTCGCATCCTTCAAGTCGCCAATTACCGAGCTTTCGGCAAGCTTCCTCAATCGCGATCAACTCGGCATGTGCCGTCGCTTGTTGATCCGTTTCCCGGTGATTGTAACCTGTCGCGATGACTTCATCCTCTTTGACGATGACACATCCGATTGGAACTTCACCGATCGCTTCTGCCTTTTTCGCCTCTTCGATCGCAAGGCGCATATAGTGTTCCTGTCGTTCCATCGATGATACTCCTCACTCTAAAAAAATTCTCCTTTTGAAATTTCAGCAAGTCGTACTTCTTTGTGCTAAAATATAAATTGCACTTTGCTGAACGGAGGGTCATTGTATATGTTCATAACGGTTGAAGGACCGATTGGTGTAGGCAAAACATCACTTGCGAACGCCATCAGTCACCATTTCTCTTTTTCTATGTTACGCGAAATCGTCGAAGAAAATCCCTTTCTTGGAAAGTTCTATGAAGATATCGAAGAATGGAGCTTCCAGACGGAAATGTTCTTCTTGTGCAATCGCTTCAAACAACTCGATGATATCGAACGTCATTACCTCAGTAAACAACGCTCTGTCGTTGCTGATTACCATATCTTTAAGAACTTGATTTTTGCACACCGCTCTTTGAAGGTAGAGCATCTTGAGAAGTACGAACAAATCTATTCGATCCTGACGACAGACATGCCGAAACCGGATGCTGTCATCTACTTGAACGCAAGCATCGACACCTTGATGAAACGTGTTGCGCTGCGCGGACGAGAAATCGAAGAAAACATGTCACGTGCCTATCTCGAACAATTAGCCGAGGATTACGAGACATTCGTCACGGAATACCAAGCCAAACATCCGGAAGTCAAAATCATCCGTTTCGACGGGGATGCACTCGACTTCGTCAAGCGGCCGGAAGATCTCGAGTACGTCTTGACGACGATCCGGAACGAATTATATGAAGGAGCGAACCACGCATGAACTTGAAGCTACGCGAACAATACAACATTCCGGCAGATGCCGTCATTACGATCGGCGGTATGGTCGGGATCGGTAAATCAACGATCACAAACGGATTAGCAGATGCCCTTGGTTTCCGGACGTCACTCGAAAAAGTCGATACAAACCCTTACTTGGATAAATTCTATCATGATTTCGAGCGTTGGAGCTTCCACCTCCAAATCTATTTCCTCGCTGAACGCTTCAAGGAGCAAAAACGGATTTTCCAATACGGTGGTGGTTTCATCCAAGATCGTTCAATCTATGAAGATACAGGGATCTTTGCTAAGATGCATTTTGAAAAAGGAACGATGTCTCCAACGGATTACGAGACATATTCAAGTTTGTTTGACGCAATGGTCATGACACCATTCTTCCCACATCCGGATCTTTTGATCTATCTTGAAGGTTCGTTCGAACAAGTACTAGAACGAATTCGTCTTCGCGGACGTGAGATGGAGCAACAGACACCAATCGAATATTGGGAAGAGATGTACGAGCGCTATACGAACTGGATCAATAACTTCACGATCTGCCCGGTACTTCGTTTGTCGATCGACGAATACGACTTACTGAACGAACCAGAATCCATCGACCGGATTCTCGCGAAGATTGAAAAGCAACTTGAAGTTGCTCGCATTGCCAATACACGCTAACTGATCAGATCTGCCTCTTAGGCGGATCTTTTTTTGCGCAAAAAAAGGAGACGCGTGTCGCATCTCCCTCGCATTAACCAATTACTTGATTGATTTGTTCCATATGGTGTAGATCATGTTGAGCCATTGCTCCGAGGAACTGACCGATCGTTAATTCTTTGCCTTTAATGACGACCTTGTCCTGCAGACGTTCTTCCGGAATCAATTCGACTGCACGGCGCAACAAGTCACGGCTGACTAAAAACTCATCGATCGTCAAGATCCGTTGCTGCTCACGGCTCATCTTCGCCGCTTCTGCATTGACGGCTTGGCTATCTGGTGCGACACGGAATGGTTCACCCGCGAGCAAGTACGGGATGCGCTCTGCGACCATGAAGCGATCCCATGGTGATAAGTGACCGATGATCTCAGCAATCGTCCATTTACCTTCTGCATACGATGTTCGCCACGCTTCTTCTGAAATCTGTTCTAAGTCTTTTACATATGTCATCGTCATCGCATAATGCGAAAGCAACGATTCTTTTGTTTGTTCGTTCATTTCGTCCACCTCTTCTTCATTTTTCACGTAGGCAACCATAGCACGCACGAAGAAATCGATGCAACAAAAAAGCACCTCAGAATTGAGATGCTTCATAAAAAGCGGAGTCGGTGGGATTCGAACCCACGCGAGCCTTGCGACCCCTAACGGATTTCGAGTCCGTCCCCTTCAGCCGGACTTGGGTACGACTCCATGATTATATTTATTTTTGGGTAAAAAAAAAGAAGTGGAGGAGGCGGTGGGATTCGAACCCACGCACGGCTTTCGCCGCCTGACGGTTTTCAAGACCGTTCTCTTAAACCACTTGAGTACGCCTCCAAGCTATAAAACGTGCATGTCGTTGTCAAAAAAATAAAAATGGAGGAGGCGGTGGGATTCGAACCCACGCACGGCTTTCGCCGCCTGACGGTTTTCAAGACCGTTCTCTTAAACCACTTGAGTACGCCT
>NZ_JACSNA010000008.1:0-7713 GCF_018618925.1 Exiguobacterium sp. s39 | reverse complement strand
CCGTACTTCTTACAAGATCAATGATGACCTGCCTGTTTTCCTGACATTAATTATGATAGCATCTGCCTTTTAACGTGTAAAGACCTTTTCTAAAAAAACTTTTTAAAATACAGAAAGGGGGATTACTCCCCCTTCTGACTTAAGCTTGAATCACTTCAAGACCACCCATGTATGGACGAAGCACTTCTGGAATAACAACTGATCCATCCGCTTGCTGGTAGTTCTCTAAGATCGCAGCAACTGTCCGACCGACTGCAAGGGCAGAACCGTTTAACGTGTGAACGAATTCTGGTTTTGCGTTCGCTTCGCGGCGGAAACGAATCTGCGCCCGACGTGCTTGGAAATCTTCAAAGTTTGAACAAGAAGAGATCTCACGGTAAACGCCTTGGCTTGGCATCCAGACCTCGATGTCGTATTTCTTCGCAGCCGTGAATCCGAGATCAGCTGTACACATGCTCAATACTTGATACGGAAGTTTTAGCTTTTTCAAGACTGTTTCCGCTTGTCCTGTTAACAATTCGAGCTGCTCGTAAGATTCTTCTGGTTTGACGAAACGAACGAGTTCAACTTTATTGAATTGGTGCTGACGGATCAAACCGCGTGTATCGCGTCCGGCAGAACCAGCTTCTGAACGGAAACATTGGCTGTATGCCGCATAGCCGATCGGTAACTGATCTGCTGTTAGGATTTCTTCACGGTGCATGTTCGTCACCGGAACTTCTGCTGTCGGTACGAGGAAGTAGTTCGTCTCTTCAATCTTAAAGGCATCCTCTTCGAACTTCGGCAATTGTCCTGTTCCTGTCATAGAGTCACGGTTGACCATGAGTGGTGGCAAGATTTCTGTGTAGCCATGCTGATCTTGGTGAAGATCCATCATGAAGTTGATCAATGCCCGCTCAAGACGTGCCCCCGCTCCGCGGTAAAAGACGAAACGGCTACCTGTTACTTTTCCGGCACGCTCGACATCGACGATTTTTAATTGCTCCATCAAATCCCAGTGCGGGACTGCTTCGAAGTCAAACGCTGGTTTGTCACCGACTTCACGTAAGACAACGTTATCGTCTTCAGAAGAACCGACCGGTACGCTGTCATGTGGAATGTTTGGAATACCGAGGAGCAGTTGGTTCAATGTCGCTTCAACATCGCGTAACTCGTCGTCAAGCGTCTTGATCTCGTCTCCAACACTACGCATCGCAGCGATCGCTTCATCCGCATTTTCTTTATTGCGCTTGAGTTCAGCGATTTTTTTCGTTGCTTCATTTCGTTCTGCTTTCAATACTTCTGTCCGCGCAATTAGTTCTCGGCGTTTCTCATCAAGTGCGAGGAAACGGTTCATGTCCGTCAAGTCCTCTCCTCGGTGCGCTAACTTTTCTTGAATGGCGTCAAAATCTTGGCGTAATCGTTTAATATCAATCATCTGTAATTCCTCCTTTATGTCATAAAAAAAGGCGACTCGTCTCTTTCCGGTATTCCTACCGAAAAGGGACGAATCACCTGGATCCGCGTTGCCACCCTCATTGCTAGACACATCTAGCCAACTTAAGACGCGATAACGGGCGTACCCGCACCTTGTTCGCAAGGTGTGCGATCCGGCTCGATTCAATCCATCGATCTGACTAGTTCACACCACCCACTAGCTCTCTTAACAGTATCGATACATCTACTTGGTCCGTTCATAGCATCTTTATGAGATTAGTCTTACTTTACACCATCGCCTTGGAAGTTGACAAGAGTCGATTGTTGAATCGCTTGTTCAATTTGCTTCGACCACGCTGTCCAAGCACGGACAAGACGTGTCGGAACACTCGCAAGTGGAACCGCAGTTGCGCTATATAAATTCACGCGGGGTGTCTCAAATCCTGGTAGATAGATCCCATCGTCCGCGACCTGCACCCTCCCAACGACTTCTTGTTTCGTTACGGGAGCCGTTGTTTTGGAGAAGTCGAACCGTGGTTCCCGCGTCTCCGCTTGTTTTAAGACCGTAACGTATAACGAACCGTCCGTGACGACGTCTAGCTTTCGGACGGTTGCCCCTTTAATCGGAAGAACGTCTTTGATCCGTTCCCCTTTTCCGTAATACGTCAATGGCTCAAACGTCGCAAAACCATAGTCGAGTAGCTTTTTCGTTTCCTTGAAACGGGCTTGATCGGAATCCGTTCGCATGACGACCGTGACAAGCGTCATATTATCCCGCGTCGTCACACTAGCGAAGCAATAACCGGCTAAATCAGTCGTTCCGGTCTTCATCCCCCGCATGCCGGCATATGCGAATTTTTCCTTCGTCAGCATCTTATTCGAGTTATTTAATACCTCTCCATCAAGTTTCATCTGTGTTTTGTTCGTCACATCCAGTGCATCCGGGTAATCCTTGATGTAGCGAATGACGAGTAAGGCGATATCGGTCGCTGTCATCAAATTCGTTCCTGGAAGGGTTGCATCGACAGCATCTAGACCAGAGGCATTCGCATACTCCGTGTCGTTCATTCCGAACTGTTTTGCTGTCTCATTCATCTTTTCAACGAACGTCGCTTCTGAACCGGCGACAGTTTCGGCTAGCATGACCGCTGCATCATTGGCCGATTTGATGAACGCCGCATTATACATCTCGCGAACCGTGTATGTTTTAGCTTTAACTGGAACACGCGCGATTCCGGACGTCTTCGCAAGCTTTAACACTTTTGCACTCGGCGTGATTTTTTGATCCCACGTCAGTTTTTTCAATTCGATTTGTCGTCTGACGAGGTAGAGCGTCATCAGCTTCGTCATCGAAGCAGGGGGCAACGAAACATCTGCTTCCGATTGAAGGAGGATTTTTCCTGTGACCGCATCGGCCATTATGTAAGACTCTGCTTGAATCGAAGGTGCTGCTTGTCCCGCTGTAGGAAATCCTACGACTAGGAGCACACTTAAACAGAGTAGTAAAATTCGTTTCATCGTGTCTCTCCTTCACTCAATCATTCGTTTTACGAATAGTGTAGCACAAAAGAAGCACCTGACAGTAGAACCTGTCAGATGCTTCCACGCTTTATGAACGGACGGACTGCCGCTGTTTGATTTTTTGTAAAAAATAGCGGTGCAAGCGATCGTCCTCTGTCAATTCAGGGTGGAACGAGCACGCGAGGTGTAATGATGTCTCGACGGCAACGATCTGGTCTTCGACTTTCGCAATCACTCGTGTTCCTTCCCCGACAGACAGAATCAATGGCGCTCGAATGAATACTGCCTCGATTGGCTCTTCAATCCCTTCAACCGGTAACAATCCTTCGAATGAATCGATTTGTCGACCGAAGGCATTTCGACGGACCGTCATCGAAATCGCGTTGAGATGACTCTGACCTGCTTCGACAGCGGTTGCGAGTAAAATCATTCCGGCACATGTTCCGAACATCGGTAATGTCGTCGCTTTTTCCCGAAGCGGTTCCAGTAATTCATAGCGTTCGATCAATCGACGCATCGCGGTCGATTCGCCTCCTGGTAAGACAAGTCCATCGAGTCCATCGAGATCGCTCACTTGTTTGACGAGAACGACATCGACACCAAGACCTTCAAGCTGCTGTCGATGTTCACGGACCGCTCCTTGAACATCAAGAATACCGATTACCATCCGCGTGTCGCCATCCGTTCCTCAAACGGCATCGATGTGACATCGATTCCTTTCATTGCTGTTCCGAGTCCTTTGGATAAAGACGCGATCCGTTCAAAATCATCTTTGTACGTAACGGCTTCGACAATCGCCCGAGCGACACGTTCTGGGTGTTCTGATTTAAAGATCCCCGATCCGACGAAGACACCATCTGCCCCTAGGTGCATCATGAGTGCGGCATCAGCTGGTGTCGCGACTCCACCGGCTGCAAAGTTGACGACCGGTAGACGTCCCTGTGTCCGAATATCACGTAATACTTCGTACGGCGCACCCCATTCTTTCGCAAATGTCATCAATTCATCTGGACTGACATGTAAAATCTGCTTCAATTGTGCTTGAATTTGTCGCATATGGCGAACAGCTTCGACGACGTTCCCAGTCCCAGGCTCGCCTTTCGTCCGAATCATCGCTGCTCCTTCTGCGATGCGACGAGCGGCTTCCCCAAGATCACGTGCGCCACAGACGAATGGCACAGTGAACTCCGACTTCAGTAAATGATATTGTTCATCTGCCGGAGTCAGGACCTCACTCTCATCGATGAAATCGACCCCCATCGATTCGAGAACACGTGCTTCGACGATATGACCAATCCGGCATTTTGCCATGACGGGAATTGAGACCGCTCCGAGTACTTCTTCCGTAATCAACGGATCTGCCATTCGTGCGACGCCTCCATCACGACGAATATCAGACGGAACACGTTCAAGTGCCATGACTGCAACAGCACCTGCTGCTTCCGCAATCTTCGCTTGTTCCGCATTGACGACATCCATGATGACGCCACCCTTTTGCATTTCAGCCATTCCACGTTTGACACGATCCGTTCCTTGTTGACGTTCCATATCCATTCCCCCTTGGTTGACTTTCACTCCTTTAGTATACGGAACGTTGACACTTTTAAAAGTATCAGTTTATGATGATTTCAACAGGTCAGTTTACAAAGAAGGAGTCAGATGAGATGGACATGCTATCATTTCAACTCACGCGCAACCAGGAAAAACCACTTTATGAACAGCTTTATCAACAGATCCGAAATGAAATCATTGCCGGTCGTTTAGCATACGGCACGAAATTACCATCCAAACGAAAACTCGGTCAATTTTTGAACTTAAGTCAAACGACGATTGAGCTTGCTTACCAACAACTCGTCGCAGAAGGATATGTCGAATCCATCTCACGTAAAGGTTACTTCGTTCTTGCCTATGAGGAACTCGCTTACGTCAAAACTTCACCCGTCATCGAACCACGTGTGACTAAAGAAAAACCGATCATCACGTATGATTTTCATCCAAGTAAGATTGAAGGGATCTCTTTCCCGTTCGCCCGTTGGCGAAAGTATGCCAAAGATATCATCGATACCGATCACCACCTACTTGTCTCACTCGGTCATCCACAAGGCGATCTAGCGTTACGCGAAGAGATTGCGACCTATCTTTATCATTCTCGTGGTGTCGTCTGTTCTCCTGAACAAATCGTCGTCGGTTCAGGTGTCGAGCAATTGTTGCCGCTCGTCCTCTTCTTACTGGGACGCGACGTCACGTACGGTATCGAGGATCCCGGTTATCATACGACACGCCTATTACTTGAAAATCATGAACGCATGATTGAACCGATTCGTGTTGATGCGAATGGATTACGGATTGATCACTTACAGGAATCAAACGTCGATGTCATGTATGTCACACCGGCACATCAATTTCCGTCCGGTAGCATCTTATCCGTCAACCGAAGACATCAGTTGTTAAACTGGGCAGCGATGGATCCGACCCGTTTTATCATCGAAGACGACTATGATAGCGAATTCCGCTACAGCGGTAAATCGATTCCGTCTTTGCACAACATGGACAGCAATCGTGTCATTTACATGAGTACTTTCTCAAAATCACTCATGCCTTCACTACGGATCGGTTATATGGTCTTACCCGAAGTCTTACGCGCACGGTATCAAACAGAACTATCACACTATACCTGTAGTGTCTCGCGCTTTGATCAAACGATCTTGACGCGCTTCATGAAAGAGGGCGACTTTGAACGACATCTCAACCGGATGCGTAAAGTCTATCGTCGCAAGCTCGACGTCTTAATCCAATCACTTCGCCGGATTCCTGCCTTACGATTGACCGGCGAAAGTGCGGGACTCCATGTCGTCGTTTCCGTAGCGAACGGGATGACGGAGCCGGAGCTCGTAAAGCGGGCACAACAACAAGGCATCCAAGTATATGGTCTCTCTCAATACGCCCAGTTACCGCTTCTCTCTGATACGCCTCAAATCGTCCTTGGATTTGCGAGTTTATCTGAGCAAGAGTTGATAGAAGGATTACGATTGTTGATGGACGCGTGGGATTTGCATAAATCATCATGAAAAAAGCCTCGCCTTTCTACTAGAGAAAGACGAGGCTTTTGTTTATTGACGTGTATAGTTCGATGCTTCTTTTGTAATTTGAATATCGTGCGGGTGGCTCTCTTGCAAACCAGCGCCCGTCATACGGATGAACTGTGTCTCTTCACGCAATTCTTCTAACGTTGCAGCACCACAGTATCCCATACCTGAACGAATACCACCAACGAGTTGGTACACCGAATCGCCGAGTTTACCACGGTAAGCGACACGTCCTTCGATTCCTTCTGGAACGAACTTCTTGTCTGCTTCTTGGAAGTAACGATCTTGGCTACCGCGTTTCATCGATGCTTCAGAACCCATACCACGGTATGTCTTGAATTGACGACCTTGGTAGATTTCCATCTCACCTGGGCTCTCTTCTACTCCTGCAAGTAAGCTTCCGAGCATGACAGCGTGACCGCCAGCAGCAAGTGCTTTTACGATATCTCCAGAATACTTGATGCCACCGTCAGCGATGATCGAGACACCATGTTTCCGTGCTTCTGTCGCACAATCGAAGACGGCTGTGATTTGTGGTACACCGACGCCTGCGACAACACGTGTCGTACAGATCGAACCAGGTCCGATACCAACTTTGATGACAGATGCACCAACTTCAATCAAATCGCGTGTTGCTTCTGCCGTCGCAACGTTACCCGCAATGATTGGTAAGTTTGGATATTCTTCACGAAGTTCACGTACTTTGAGAAGAACACCTTCTGAGTGACCGTGTGCCGTATCGACGACGAGTGCATCGACACCTGCATCGACAAGGAACTTCGCGCGCGTCGAAGCGTCTTTCGTTACGCCGACAGCTGCTGCGACGAGTAAACGTCCGAACTGATCTTTCGCAGCATGTGGATACTGTTCGACTTTTTCGATATCCTTTGTCGTAATCAATCCTTTTAATACACCGTTCTCATCAACGAGTGGTAACTTTTCGATGCGATGTTTGTGGAGAATCTGTTCTGCTTCGGCAAGGGACGTACCAACTTTTGCTGTCACGAGTTCTTCTGTCGTCATCACCGTTTCAATGACAGTCGAGTAATCCTTGACGAAACGAAGATCACGGTTCGTCAAAATCCCTACTAATTTACGCTCTGTTTCGTTATTAACGATTGGAACACCAGAGATGCGGTACTTACTCATCAAATACTCAGCATCGTAGACTTGACGCTCTGGCGTCAAATAGAACGGATTCGTGATGACACCATTTTCAGAACGTTTGACGCGATCGACATGTTCTGCTTGTTCTTCCATTGACATATTCTTATGAATGACACCAAGACCACCTTGACGTGCCATTGCGATTGCCATCGGTGCTTCTGTGACGGTATCCATCCCAGCACTGATCAACGGAATATTAAGTGTGATCCCTTCACATAGCGTGACAGATAAATCAACGTCGCGCGGTAAGACACTCGAACGACGGGGTACGAGTAAGACGTCATCAAACGTCAAACCCTCTTTAGCAAATTTGTTCTCCCACATGTTATCCACTCGCTTTCTCTTTTATAAAAGAATATTGATGTTATGGTAACAAGCAGAGGGTGTCATGTCAATGACTCGACCAATAATCAGAACAGTCTGAAGTTTCACATAACACAAAAAGACCGACCTGCAATCTGCAGATCGGTCAAGTGCCTGGCAACGTCCTATCCTCACAGGGGGAAGCCCCCAACTACTTTCG
>NZ_JACSNA010000007.1:0-41557 GCF_018618925.1 Exiguobacterium sp. s39 | reverse complement strand
AGTCACGATTGACGAAGCTTGCGCTTCATTCGTTTTTGTATTCCGTAGAATACGATTTTTGCCTCATCGTTCAGTTTTCAAAGTTCGTCGTGTCGTTTTCAGCGACTTTAATATCTTAACAAGTTATCAACCCGATTGTCAACAACTTTTTTGATATTTATTTTTGTGTGTCACGACCATTCGCGGCACAAGAAGTAATATACCATGGCTTTTTGAATCCTACAAGCATTTTATTAGAAAAACATTTAAAAACTTTTATTTACCCATTTTTCGACTCGTTTATCCCTGTGTTGACTTCAAAAAGAATGCTCCATTCCTTCTATACAGTATAGAAAGAACGGAGCTCCACTCATTAATTTTGTTGGTGACGCATCGTTGGGAAGAGTAATACATCACGAATCGATGGCGCATTCGTCAACAACATGACGAGACGATCGATCCCGATCCCAAGACCACCCGTTGGCGGCATACCGTACTCGAGTGCTTCAATGAAGTCTGTATCCATTTCATGTGCTTCATCGTTTCCTGCTTCTTTTTCGACGAGTTGCGCTTCGAAGCGTTCACGTTGATCGATTGGATCGTTCAATTCCGTGAAGGCATTCGCATGCTCACGACGAACGATGAATAATTCAAAGCGATCCGTAAAGCGTGGATCCTCTGGATTTTTCTTCGCAAGCGGTGACACTTCAACAGGATGACCATAGACGAATGTTGGTTGAACGAGTGTTTCTTCTACTTTTTGTTCGAAGAACTCATTCAAGATATGTCCCGTCGTCATGTGTGACTGAACTTCAACACCGTGTTCATGTGCTAGTTCGAGGGCACGTTCGTTTGAAATCTGTTCAAAGAAGTCGACACCTGTCGCTTCTTTAACGAGATCGACCATGTGTGCTCGTTTCCAACCGACAGATAGATCGATGACGTCTTCTCCGTAAGTGACTTGTGTCGTACCGAGTACTTCTTGTGCGACGTGAGCGATCAGGTTCTCTGTTAAGTTCATGATGTCTTTATAATCCGCATACGCTTCATAGAGTTCGATCATCGTAAACTCTGGGTTATGGCGTGTTGAGATTCCTTCATTACGGAACACGCGACCAATTTCGTAGACTTTCTCAAGTCCACCGACGATCAAACGTTTCAAATGGAGCTCGATTGCAATCCGCATGTAAAGCGTCATGTCGAGTGCATTATGATGCGTGATGAACGGACGAGCCGATGCTCCACCCGCAATCGTGTGCAACATTGGTGTTTCAACTTCCAAGTATCCGAGGTTATCGAGATATTGACGAATTCCACGAATGACTTTACTCCGCGCGATGAATGTCTCACGTGATTCTTGGTTCGTAATGAGGTCGAGGTAACGCTGACGGTAGCGTTGCTCGATATCTTTTAATCCGTGATATTTATCCGGAAGCGGACGTAATGCTTTCGTTAATAACGTAAATGCTGTGACGTGAACAGAGAGTTCACCAACATTCGTCTTGAACACATATCCTTGAATTCCGACGATGTCGCCTAAGTCACATGTCTTATAGATCTCATACGCCTCTTCGCCGACGTCATCTTTACGGACATACAACTGAATTTGACCTTGTACATCCTGAACATTCGTAAAGCCAACCTTCCCTTTACGACGTGTCGTCATGACACGCCCCGCGATGGCAACTTCCGGTTTCAGTTCAGCCAATTCTTCTTTTGTATGTTCACCAAATGATGCACGAATGCTCTCAGTATCCGTCGAACGTTCAAAACGTGCGCCGAATGGATCGAGACCTTGTTCACGCATGGCGTTCATCTTACCGAGACGCACCTGCATTTGATCGTTCATTTCCATATCCTGACTCACTGTCTTCACTCCTTTTAATAATGGTTCACGACGATTCTCTCGAATAAAAAGCTGTCGGAATGACCGACAGCCCTTTTAGAAAACCGATACGCTCATCTTCAATGCAACTAGCGTACCACAAAACGACTCTGTCCGACTATACTTTACCTGTTAGGCATATGCTACGTTTTCTTCGAGTGTCTGCAAGTACTGCTGTAACAGTTCGACGAGTCCTGCGTGTGTGTCAATATTGAATAACGCATTGCGAACGCGACCGTTCCCCTTCATTCCTTTCAAATACCAGGCGACGTGTGTCCGCATTTCGCGTACGGCGAGTTCTTCTCCCTTTAGCGCGACTAGTCGTGTGGCGTGTAAGAGACAGATATCAATCTTCTCACGCGCCGTCGGTTCTGCCGGAAGCGTTCCTGATTCGAGATACTGGATCGTCTGATACAACATCCACGGGTTCCCGAGAGCTGCCCGTCCGATCATGACACCGTCGACGCCGATCTCATCAATCATCCGTTTTGCATCTTGCGGCGTCTGAACATCTCCATTTCCGATGATCGGAATGTTGACCGCTTTTTTCGCTTCGCCAATGATGTTCCAGTCTGCGACCCCTTCATACTTTTGCGAACGTGTTCGCCCGTGGATGGCAACGGCTTTCGCACCACCCGCTTCTGCCGCTTTGACATTATCAACACAATAGATGTGATGACTGTCCCAGCCGGTCCGCATCTTAACAGTAACGGGTTTATCGATCGCTTGCGTCACCGCATGGACCATCTCATATACCTTATCCGGATCAAGCAACCATTTCGCTCCAGCATCACTTTTCGTGACTTTCGGGACCGGACAGCCCATGTTGATGTCAATGATATCGGCATTCGTGTTCGCTTCGACATATCGTGCCGCTTGAACGAGTGTCTCTTTTGAACCGCCATAGATTTGAAGGCTGAGCGGTTTTTCCCGCTCATCCACGTACAGCATCTGTAGCGTCCGTTCATTCTCGTACAAGATCCCTTTATCGCTGACCATCTCCGCACAGACGAGTCCCGCACCGAATTCCTTTGCAATTAACCGAAACGCCGGATTACAGACGCCTGCCATCGGTGCCAAGATGACTTGATTCTTCAGTTTGACATCACCAATGTTAAATTCCATTATTGTTCCTCCGCTTCTAAAAGCCCACCTAACCGTCGTACACCGTTTCGTTCTGTCTCTGGTAACTGCTGATACAACTGCTCGACGCTTTGTCCAAGACCGGGTATGACGCATGTTGCTGCGAGTTCACGTAATGGTGCGAGGACGAATGCCCGCTCTTGCATCCGCGGATGCGGAACGGTTAATCCTTCGAGATCAATGCGTTCTTCCTCATATAGCAAAATATCTAAGTCAAGCGTTCGTGGTCCATTTTTGAACAGACGCTCGCGTCCTTCTAGCTGTTCAATTTCCTGCAGTCGTCTAAGTAAGACAGATGCCTCATCCGTCGTTTGAATTGCGACGACCATATTATAGAATAAATCCTGCTCGAGATATCCGACAGGTACCGTCTCATAAATGGAAGAGGCCTTCACATCATGAACAGACGGTAACGCTCTCAGGCGAGTAATCGCTTCTCTTAAGTGAGCCGCCTTATCGCCGATGTTCGAGCCGAGTGCAATGTAAGCTTCCTTCATGCATAGTCCTCCCGAAGGCGATTGATCTCGACCGCCACATGTTCATAATGACCGGCAATCGGCGGATCCGGTTTGATGACCTTGATCGACGCTTCTTGAATTCGTTCGTCTAACGCAAATACTGCTTTTGCAATACGGTCCGCCAAGGCTTCGACGAGTTGGAGCGGTTCTCCTTCGACGACACGTTTCGTCGCTTCATACAATTCGGCGTAATTGACACTTTTCGTCAAATCATCCGTCCGACCGGCTTCTGCCAATGCAAGTCCGATCGATAAGTCGACATTGAAGCGTTGACCGAGTTTTGTCTCTTCTGCGAATACACCGTGGTACCCATAAAAACGCATTCCTGTTACATGAATTCGATCCACCGTTATTCCCCCTTCGTCGCAGCCAACATGATGTCCATCATCTGCGCTGCCCGTTTGACTTCTTTGACGTCATGCACACGCATCCAGTCACATCCTTGTTGAATCCCATAGCAAACCGTCGCAATCGTTCCTTCGAGTCGTTCTTCTGTCGGTAATCCAAGCGCGAGACCAATCATCGATTTACGGGATGTCCCGAGTAAAACCGGATACCCGAAGTCCGTTACGATCGATAGATGACGCATCAGGTACAAGTTCTCTTCATGCGTCTTCATGAATCCAATCCCCGGGTCGAGCCAAATGTGCTCTTCCGCCACGCCTGCCTGTTTTGCTAACCGAATTGATTCCTCAAGGTCAGCTCGAACTTCTGCCAGCATATCTGTCCCATGCGCCGTCTCCCGGTTATGCATCAAAATGATGGGTACTTTATACTGCGCAGCAACGTTGACCATCGAACGATCGCCCCACTTCGAGCCCCAAACATCGTTGATGATGTCCGCTCCCGCTTGAATAGCAGCCTCTGCGACGACAGGTTTGTACGTATCGATCGACACCAGTACGTTCAGCTCTCGTTTGATGCGCTTGATGATCGGTAAAACACGGGCGAGTTCTTCTTCGACTGATACGAACGCTGCACCCGGCCGTGTCGACTCTCCACCGACATCGATCGCATCTGCTCCATCCGCGACGAGCTGACGCGCTTGCCGCATCGCTTGCTCGACATCGACATATTGTCCACCGTCCGAAAAGGAGTCCGGTGTCACGTTCAAGATACCCATGATGTAAGTCATCGTTGTTCTCTCCTTGTCGTCACATGTTCGACGGATTGATCGAACAGCGTCATGATTTGTGCATATCCTGTTCCGTTGATTCCAGGGAAAGGGCGTCCGTCAAGTGACGAAATCGCGACCGCTTCCTGAACGGAATTCGTATAGATGATCTCATCTGCTTCTTCGAGCTGCGGTAAATAAGCCAAGCGTTCTTCGACCGGTACATATTGCATGAGAAACTGACGGGTAATCCCGTTCAGTGCACCGGTCTCAAGCGGTGACGTATACCATGTACTTCCGTAACGCCAAAAGATGTTTGACGTAATGCCCTCACAGACATGACCTTCCTTCGTTAAAAACAGCCCTTCTGCTTCCGGATTGAACAATTGTCGTTTCGCCACTAGATTGTTCATGTAATGATGTGACTTCAAGCGGTAAGTCGTCTCCGGCGTACTGCGCGGTAAACGAATCGTCTCGAGTGCACGTTCCGCCCGTTTTCGCGGAGCGATTGGTTTCGCATAGATCAACACGGTCGGCGTGTCGTAAGGATCGATTGATAAACCGATCTCGCGTGGACCGGCAGAGACGTTCAACCGAATGTATAAATCGTTCGCCCCATATGCTGCATATAAATCTTGGATCGCTTGCCGCAAGGCTTCCCGGTCATATGCTAGCTGGATTCCGAGTGCGACACAACTCATCCGTAAGCGTTCAATATGATCATCGAACAAAAACGGATGTCCGTTATAGGTCCGAAACGTCTCGAATACACCCATCCCGTAGACGAATCCGTGATCGAGCGGGGAGATGCGTACTTCTTCTTCTCGTTTAATGGTTCCGTCATGCCAGAGATACATAATGCGTCAACTCCAAGAAATTTTTTAACATCTGCTTCCCGTCTCGCGTCAAAATCGCTTCCGGATGGAACTGGACACCGAGAATCGGCAACGTCCGGTGACGGAGTGCCATGATCTCTCCACCGGCTTCCGCCGTCACTTCGAGCACTTCCGGGAATGTCTCGCGTTCAACGACGAGCGAGTGGTAACGTGTCACCGGTGTCGCTTGTGGGATCCGTTCAAAGATACCTTGTCCGTCATGCGTCAGTGGCGAGACTTTTCCGTGCATCAATTCCTTCGCGCGGACGACTTTACCACCGAATACTTGCCCAATCGCTTGATGACCTAAGCAGACCCCTAGTATCGGCACCTTCCCAGCAAAATAAGCAATCGCTTCTAAACTGATCCCCGCTTCATTCGGCGTACAAGGACCCGGCGAGATGACCAGATGATCCGGTTGCAATGCTTCGATTTCCGCAAGGGTGATCGCGTCGTTGCGAAATACCCGGATGTCTTGCCCAAGTTCGCCGAAATACTGGACTAAGTTGTACGTAAAGGAATCATAGTTATCAATCAATACAATCATTGCGTTCCCTCCGCTGTTTCTTTGGTCACCCATAACGCTTTGGCTTTACTAAGTGACTCTTCGTATTCACGTGCTGCGTCCGAGTCCGTGACGACTCCAGCACCTGCTTGGACATATGCCATCCCGTCTTTTGCGACGAGTGTCCGGATCAAGATGTTGAAGATGACATCATCCGCCCAACTGATGAAGCCAAGCGATCCGGTGTAGATTCCGCGCCGGACCGGTTCCAGTTCTTCAATGATTTCCATCGTCCGGATTTTTGGTGCTCCAGTGATCGTACCACCTGGGAACATCGCAGCGAGCACCTGACTCCCCGAGTGTTCCGGAGCTACTTCCCCTCTGACGTTTGAGACGATGTGTTGTACGTGCGAGTATTTCTCGATCACCATCAGCTCATCGACATGAACCGTACCATAACGACTGACGCGCCCTAAATCATTTCGCTCTAAATCAACGAGCATCACATGCTCTGCCCGTTCTTTTTCATTATCGAGTAAGGTTTTCGCAAGTCGTAAATCCTCCGCTTCATCCTTCCCGCGCGGTCGTGTTCCGGCAATCGGACGTGTCGCTAACGCATCACCGATTTTTTCGACGAGCAACTCGGGTGAGGCGGACACGAGTGTTAAATCTTCATCCGCAAAGTAACCCATGTATGGAGAAGGATTGACTTGTCGTAATACATCATACAAATGTTCCGCTGTCGTCCCAAGCGGTTCTTGTTGGCGGACGGACAAATTAACTTGGAAAACGTCACCGTCCTCAATATAGGATTTAATTCGGTGTGCCGCTGTCATGAACGCTTCCTGCCCGAAAGCCCGTTCTCGCTCACCTGATGAACCAGTCGCTGTAAATTGAGGTGCATCCGTCTCGATGCACCAACGCGCGACTTCCGTTTCAAGAACTCGCTCTGCTTCTTCTGCCGTGTCTCGTGTCACGGCAATGAACAACTGCTTCGTTTCCTCATCAAACACGGCGACTTCATCGTACCAGTAAAATGACAGCTCGGGTGTTTGCAGATCATCCGTCGCTCGCTCCGGTAGTTTTTCTAAATAACGGACGGCATCATAACTGACGTATCCGGCAAACCCACCAAAGAATGGTGGCATTCCATCCGGTCGGATCGATTCACGGTCGACGCGGAGCTGTTCGAGTACATCAAACGGATTCGCCGTCGATGTCTCGACTTTTCCATCTGTCTCAATCGTCGTCGTTCCGTCTTTTGTCCGGACGTATCCGACAGGACGAGTCGCCGCCATCGTATACCGGCCGATTCGACCGCTTTCGAGCCAGACGTGTCCCGTTGTGCCATTCGTCTGTTCAACATATCGATTGTAGAATTGTTCTTTCGTCCATGGTACTGCTTTGTATTTCGTCTGTCGCATACGCGTCCCTCACTTCACACTATTCTGCTCTCATTATACGCAAAAAAGTACACGGAAGCCGAATGACTTCCGTGTACGTCCAGTTGATTACTTCGATTGGTCTGCTTCTTCCTCGATTTGATACAGCGGTGTACTTAAGTACCGCTCTCCATTCGAAGGAATGATCGCGAGAACGTTTTTCCCTTTACCGAGACGTTTCGCTGTCTTGAGCGCCGCTGCAATCGCAGCACCTGACGAGATACCACCTAAGACACCATTCGTCTTCGCTGCTCGGCGTGCGTGATCGAATGCTTCTTCCGTCGTGATTTGCTCAACACCATCATAAATCTCTGTATCGAGAATCGACGGCACGAACCCAGCACCGATTCCTTGCAGTTTGTGTGGTCCCGGTTTACCACCTGATAAGACCGGTGAATCCGTTGGTTCGACGGCAATGATTTCAATACCTTGGAAAGCATCGCGTAACACTTTACCAGCACCGGTGATCGTTCCACCCGTTCCAATTCCCGCGATGAACGCATCGAGTTGCATGCCTTCGAACGCTTCGACGATTTCAGGACCTGTCGTTTTTTCATGGACGACTGGATTAGCACCGTTATTGAATTGTTGCGGCATGAAGTAACCGTGTTCTTCCGCTTCCGCTGTCGCGCGAGCGATCGCACCCTTCATCCCTTCAGGACCCGGAGTCAGAATCAATTCTGCACCATAGGCGCGGAGCAACGTCCGGCGCTCCATGCTCATCGTTTCCGGCATGACGAGGATGGCGCGGTACCCTTTCGCCGAAGCGACCATCGCTAGTCCGATACCTGTGTTCCCACTTGTCGGCTCGATGATCGTGTCTCCTTCTTTAAGTTGACCCGCTTCTTCCGCTGCCTCAATCATGGATAACGCGATCCGGTCTTTTACGCTTGATCCAGGGTTCATGTACTCCAATTTCAGATACACATCTGCATCCTCAGGACCCGTTAGATGATGTAACTTGACGATCGGGGTCCGACCGACTAAATCTAATACTGAATTCGCAATACGCATGACCATTCCTCCTCATTAGTGAACCGCTTGAATTCCAAGTAATCCGATAGACTAATTATCAGCGGACTGGATGAAATCTGTCAATCAAAGCGTTTGACTTCCGGCTTTTTTCCATCCTTCGTCTGGCGTTCGACCGCTTCTTGAATCAAACGATCAATCGTCTGCTTTTCCTGTTCCGTTCGCATCGTCTGATAGACCATCGCGCGCGTGATTTTCTCATCACCGACTTCGGCGACGACATCCTCGAGCGGACCACCGATGCTGTCTTGAACGATTTTAGGAGAATCGACCTTTGGGAGCTCACCCATGAAGGCGTAAGCACCGGTCATGAAATTCGTCAACATTAAGATGAAGATCAACATCCACAAGTACTTAGGTTGTACATTCCCCATATTAGATCCCTCTTATGCTCTTTCGAGTGATTTTTCGCGAAGTTCCTCTAATTCTGGAACATCATAGTGATAATGCTCTGAACAGAAGTGACAAACGGCTTCCGCACCGCCATCTTCATCAATCATCGCTTGAATCTCATCTGGTCCAAGGGCAATGATCGCTGTCGCTAATTTGTCACGATCACACGTACATTCAAATGATACCGGAATCGTATCAAGATGTTCGTAGTCACCGAGAACGAGTTCTAACATTTCTTCTGGTGTTTTTTCCTCACCGACAAGAATCGAGATCGGTTTTAGAGCTCCAACACGTTTTTCGAGTGCTGCAATCGTCTCTTCCGATGCACCTGGCATCAATTGAACGATCAATCCACCTGCCGCAATGACCGATTCGTCTTCTGGATAGACGAGAACGCCAGCTCCAACGACCGATGGGCTTTGTTCCGATACAGCGAAGTAATACGTGAAGTCTTCGCTGATCTCACCTGTTTGAATCGGCGATTGACCACCGACGAAGTCACGCAACCCGAGGTCTTTGATGACAGAGATGTTTCCGCGACCGACCGCTTCACCGACTTTTAGTTTCGTCAGACCATCTGCATTGACATACGTATCCATCTCGACGCGGGGACGACTCACATATCCACGTACGACACCTTTTGCGTCGGCATCGACGATAATTTTCCCAATCGGTCCATCGCCTTCGACTTTTAATGTGACACGTGTATCGCCTTTTTGCATCGTACCCATCATTGCACCGATCGTCAGTGTCCGACCGAGCGCTGCTGTGACGACAGGTGTCGTCTGGTGGCGCAGTTGTGCTTCATAGACCGTCTTCGTCGAACGGATTGCAAACGCACGGACTTCTCCATTGAAGCCTAACGCCCGTACTAAATAGTCATCTTTTAATTGTGCTAATAATTCTTCACGTTTCATCTTGATTCCCTCACTTATTTCGTTCGTAGATAATCCGTAATCCATCTAACGTCAAGAATGGATCGACGACCTCAATCATCGTGGATTCCTCGCTGATTAATCGGGCTAAGCCGCCGGTCGCAATGACCTTCGCTTCTCCCATTTCTTCTTTCATCCGGTGAACGAGTCCGTCCACCTGTGCCACATATCCGAAATAGGTCCCCGACTGCATCGCATGGATCGTATTCCGTCCGATGGCTGACTGCGGTTTCGCGATTTCGATTCGCGGCAATTTTGCTGCCTTATTATAGAGTGCCTCGGTTGCAACCATCACACCTGGTGAGATGATGCCGCCGTAATACCGTTTTTGTGCATCGATGTAACAATACGTCGTCGCTGTTCCGAAATCGACGATGATCATCGGCCCCTCGTATTTCACCGTCGCCGCTACTGCGTTGACGATTCGATCGGCTCCCACTTCACGTGGATTATCGACTTTTAAATCCAGTCCTGTCTTGATTCCTGGTCCAATCAAGAACGGACGGCGTTTAAAGTAACGCACACACATATTTTCTAGTGGAAACACGACGGGGGGTACGACAGATGATAACACGATTCCCTCGATTTCTTCCACGTTTAGCTCTGCGTCACGGAACAACGCTTTGACGAGCATACCGTATTCGTCCGTCGTCCGTGTCCGGTCTGTCGCAATCCGCCAATGCTCAATCAACTCTTGTCCCTGATAGACACCTAAGACGATATTCGTATTTCCGACATCGATGACTAAAATCATTTGCTTATTTCCCCGCTTCTTCTCGATTTTCATGCTTCTATATTCCGTTGTTTCACGATCGGAATAATATACGTTGTGATTATACCATGCTCATATGGTCACACCTACCGATGTGTATTCGCTCGGTCTGCCACAAAAAAGAACGGATTCGATGCGAGATCGAATCCGTTCCATCCGTTTACACTTGATCGTCGCGACGCGGCGTGTCTGGTGTATCCGTATCTACATTTTTCCCTTCGTCAACGACTGAACCCATTTGCGTTGGAGACTGCGTCGGTTGATCAACAGTTGCATCTGTCGATTCCGGTGCTTTCTCTTCTGCTTTTGGAGTCGTTGCTTCTGGTTCATGTTTTTTGTATTCGCCCGTCTCTAGGAGATGGTGAATTTGTTTTTGATCAAGTGTTTCGACTTCAAGCAACGTCGTTGCAATCAAGTCGAGCTGATCGCGCTTCTCAGTCAGGATATCTTTCGCTTTTTGGTAACAGCGGTTGATGATCGCTTGGATTTCCGTATCGATCTCGTGTGCGATTGCATCCGAGTAGTTCTGTTCGTTTTGGAAATCACGTCCGAGGAAGACGTTGCCACTTTGACCTGATCCGAATTGAAGTGGTCCGAGTTTTTCACTCATCCCGAACTCCATGACCATTTTCCGTGCAAGACCTGTCGCACGCTGGAAGTCATTGCTTGCCCCAGTCGAGACTTCTCCGAAGACGATATCCTCTGCGACACGACCACCGAGCAATCCAGTAATCTTATCTTCGAGTTCCGGCTTCGTCATGAAGTAACGATCTTCTTTTGGCAACATGACGACATATCCACCCGCGTTACCGCGAGGAACAATCGTTACTTTGTGTACTTCATCCGCATCGTCGAGCGTGACACCAATGATCGTATGTCCTGCTTCGTGCCATGCGACAATCTTTTTCTCTTTCGGCGAGATGATCCGGCTCTTCTTCGCTGGTCCTGCGATGACACGGTCAATCGCTTCTTCGAGATCAACGATCGAGACTTTATCACGGTCTGAACGTGCTGCAACAAGTGCTGCTTCATTCAGAAGGTTCTCAAGATCCGCACCTGAGAATCCAGGTGTCCGCTGTGCGATAGCTTTCAAATCAACCGTCGAATCGAGCGGTTTGTTCCGTGCGTGAACTTTCAAGACTGCTTCACGACCGACGACATCTGGACGATCAACCGTGATTTGACGGTCAAAACGACCTGGACGGAGTAAGGCTGGGTCAAGAATATCAGCACGGTTCGTTGCTGCGATCATGATGATACCTTCGTTTTCACTGAATCCATCCATCTCGACGAGAAGTTGGTTCAATGTCTGCTCACGCTCATCATGTCCACCACCGAGACCTGCGCCCCGTTGACGACCGACAGCATCGATTTCATCGATGAAGATGATACATGGTGCGTTTTTCTTCGCGTTTTCGAACAAGTCACGGACACGTGATGCCCCGACACCGACGAACATCTCAACGAAGTCAGAACCTGAAATCGAGAAGAATGGTACGCCAGCTTCACCAGCTGCAGCACGTGCGAGCAACGTCTTACCTGTACCTGGAGGACCTACGAGGAGGACCCCTTTCGGAATACGGGCACCGAGTTTCGCGAATTTACGCGGATCTTTCAAGAATTCAACGACTTCGACGAGTTCTTGTTTCTCTTCGTCTGCGCCGGCTACATCATCAAACGTGATCTTTTTCTTCTCTGTATCATAGAGGCGTGCCTTCGATTTCCCGAAGTTCATGACGCGACCGCCACCACCGCCACCTTGTGCTTGATTAATCAAGAAGAAGAAGAGGATGAAGATGATGATGAATGGAACGATCGTCGTCAGTAACGCGATCCAACCACCATTCGTTTCTGCTGCCTTGAAGTCCAATTTGACTCCTTGGCTTCTGAGTTGCGTATAGAGATCCGTTAGTTCCGTATCAACAGCCGGTACGACCGTCTCATACGTCGAATCTTTTTCACGCAAATCTCCTGTCACATTATACGTCTGCCCTTCATATTGGAAGGTAGCCGTCTTGATTTCACCTTTTTCAACAGACTCGACAAACTGTGTGTAATTGATTTCTTTGCTTTTGTTCACTGGACTCTGCAAGTATTGCAGAAACAAGATCAAAGCTAGAAAAATGACCCCAAACACGAGGGTATTCTTCACTGCTCGGTTCATCTTATGCCTCCTCTCCGCATCCATCTCGTTTTTCTAGTGGATGAATACGAATCCTGGCGCGACAGGGCGCGCTTTGTAATTGGTTTCATCTTATCATGGGACAGACGAGATTAAAAATAATTAGCCGCCGTAGACTGCAGGTTTCAAGACACCTACATACGGAAGGTTACGGTATTTCTCTTCGTAATCCAGACCATAACCGACGACGAATTCGTGTGGAATGACGAAGCCACTGTAATCTGCGTGCAAGTCATTCTTCCGTCCTGTTGGTTTGTCGAGCAACGTCACGATCTTAACGGACTTCGCTTTCCGGTACTTGAAGAGGTCGACGAGGTAGCCAAGCGTCAATCCGCTGTCGATGATATCTTCGACAATCAAGATGTCGCGTCCTTCTACCGATGTGTTCAAATCTTTTTCAATCTTGACTTCACCTGTTGATGTTGTCCCACCGTGATACGTTGAAACGTCCATGAAGTCCATTTCAAGGTGCATATCCATCTTTTTCACAAGATCAGACATGAAAGGCATTGCGCCTTTTAAGACACACACAAGCAACGGAAAACGATCGTGATAATCCGCTGTCAATTCGCCGGCGAGTTCGCCCACTTTATTTTGGATCTCTTCTTCTGAAATCAGTACTTTTTCCATATCGTTCATCAAGGTCATGCTAGGTATTCCTCCTCCATAATAAACACTACATTACCATTCTATCATTAAATAAGATTTTGCGAGGAGTTCAAATGACCCGAATATTGCAATTCGATGTCCAATGACGGCTAAAATCACTCCATTTGCATCGACGACGACCGGAACCTGTTCTCGGAGATAACGCGGAACCTTAGCATCAATCAGAATTCGACTGACTTTTTTCGAACCCACAGCAAGCTGAATCCGATCTCCTGGACGTGGCGGACGCACCGTCAACGGGAACGTAATCGCGTCCAGCGGGATACCTTGGTTTCCGATTGAGAAGCGAACCATTTGTTCACCATAATGATACGTTCCCAAATTCTCCCCTACTTGAAACGGTAAATCGTCATTCATTGACCGTATCACACGATCCTGCATCAAAAAGCCATATGCACGTCGCATCCTCCAGTTTCCATAATACACTTCGTCCGAGCCCTTATCCACCCGAAGCCACATGATGAAGTGACGAATCGTTTCTGAAGAAAACGTTTCTTTCGTTAGTGTCGGCAAGACAAGCCGCTGTAAATCCGTCGGTAATTCTAAAATACGTGCTATCGGAATTCCGTTTGCTTCCTTGCACCGGTCGAGATAGGTCGCGACGAATGTCGCCTGCTCACGCATGATTTGCTGTCGCGCATGTGCTGCCGCTGCTGTTGCTTGTTCAAACTCTGGCCGAATTTCTCGAAGTGGCGGCACAATCGTGTGCCGGATTTGATTACGCAAATAAGTAGTTTCTGCATTTGACGCATCTTCTCGCCACGGGACTTCATGTTGCAGCGCATACTCGAGTAATGTTTGCTTCGATTCATGTAGCAACGGGCGATGCAACCAACCGTTACCAAATGGACGAACGACGGGAATACCATCAACCTGCGCTTCTCCACGAATGAGCTGAATGAGTAGCGTCTCAATTTGATCGTCTTGATGATGAGCGAGAATCAGACGCGAACGCCCGGTCTCTTCCATGATTCGTTCAAAAAACGCATATCTCTCTTCGCGACAAGCTGCTTGAGAGCTCGTACGTCCGGTCCATTCTAAACGTGTCATGAAAAAGGATATCTTTCGGGCCGTTGCCCACTCTTTAATAAAGCGCGCTTCTTCGTCGGACGCTTCTCGTAATCCATGATGCACATGCGCAATCGCGATATCGTAGCCTTCTTTGTACAAGCGATCAACGAGGACCATCGAATCACAACCTCCCGACACACCTACTAAAAGTGGTTCGAACGGCACACCTTCCATAACGACTTCACCCCTTTCCATCAAAACCTAAAAAAAGCTATCTCTATATAATAGAGATAGCTTTTGAGAATGACCCGTACGGGATTCGAACCCGTGTTACCGCCGTGAAAGGGCGGTGTCTTAACCGCTTGACCAACGGGCCAAAAAATATGGTAGCGGCGGAGGGAGTCGAACCCACGACCTCACGGGTATGAACCGTACGCTCTAGCCAGCTGAGCTACACCGCCATATTTTTAACTCGTGCGTCTTAAGCACATTTTCTATAATACGGGCAGGTCAAATGAAAGTCAACGCTTTTTCTAAAAATAATTTCAAAAAAATAAAAGATGGAATGAACGGCGTCATTCCATCTCTATTCTTATAAAGAACAGGTCAGCAAGTTATTGACGTTTTGCGCCGCGTCCGCCACGTTTTGAATCCGTTTGACGTTTCAATGTAGCAAGACGATCTTCACTATCTTTCAGGAAACTAGACATCAGCGTATCGAACGATTGTTCTTTGCGCGGTGGTGGTGTACCACGGCCGCCTTTGTTGAAGCCTCCACGGTTACCGCCTCCACGTGGTCCTTTGTTATCGAACGAACGTGGTCCACGATCTTGTCCTGCTGGACGTGGTCCACGGTCGAACTGACGTGCAGGACGAGGACGTTCGCCTTCTGGACGATCGACGGCTTTTTTGATGGAAAGACCGATCTTACCATCGTTTTCAACACTTAAGACTTTGACGGTGATTTCTTGACCAACCGTCAACACATCATTGATGTCTTTAACGTAAGAATCTGCCACTTCACTGATGTGAACAAGACCAGTTTTCCCTGTTGGTAACTCAACGAACGCTCCGAAATTCGTGATGCCTGTTACTTTCCCTTGCACTTTGCTGCCTACTTCAATCGACATAAATTGTATTGCTCCTTTTTAGTTGATTCGTTTCTTATTATACGAGTGATTCATTCTTTTTTCAATCAATCGGCAACCTTCAATTAGTCTTCCGGTGAAAAGTAGAAGATCGTTTCCCCTTTTTTCGAATAGAGCAACTCGCTCCGAGCTAAGTTCGCTACATACTCTTTATCATTGAGACGATTGATTTCTTCCTTCAGACGGGCGGTCTCTTTTTTCGCTTTCGTCTGCTCTTGTTCAGCGACTTGAAACGACTGCTTTTGTTCAGCGATCAATTGCCGTTTTTCCATGTATGACCACCCCATGAGGGAAAAGATGAGCAAAAAGACGGTCAGACACAGGAAAAAGCGATTTTTGAGGCGTCGACGGTTTTCGATGGCATTCTGACTCAACTGCTTCTTACGGTCATTGAGCGGCTTGATCTTTGGCGCTGGACGCCCTGATTCGAGCGGTGTTGGCATATCATCCCTCCTCTTTCTGAGTGGTCATCCCTGACACTCTTTAGTATACTTCCTTTTTCAGGTAAATTACATCGATTCTTCGGAATTCACCTTTTCTTCACGGATGATCTCATACATATCAGACGCTTCTTCTTTTTTGGCATGTTCTTTAATGCTCGAAATCGCAACTGTGACGATCTTGTTTCCGAACCGGATCGTCATCTCATCACCTGCTGCTACCGTGCTACTTGCTTTCGCCACATTACCATTGATCGTGATGCGACCTTGATCGGCTACTTCTTTGGCAAGCGTCCGTCGTTTGATCAGACGCGATACTTTTAAAAATTTATCAAGTCTCATGACTGTTCCTCCTGCTTCGCTTGATGCCAGAGTGAATCTTGCTCTTCAAGCGTCATCTCAACGAGCGGTCGGTCCGCTAGTTGTTCCATTCGCGTAAAGCGACGGATGAATTTATCATTCGTCTGTTGTAGCCCCTCTTCTGCCGAGAGACCAAGGTATTTCCCGACGAGTGTCATCGAAAACAGAACGTCTCCGAATTCACCTAGTCGTTCTTCTGGTGTGGCTTCCTTCAATTCACGTAACTCTTCGATTACTTTTTCAAGTGCACCCTCGACGTCACTCCATTCAAAACCGACTTTCGCCACTTTCTTTTGAATGTCTTCTGCGCGCATCAAGGCAGGTGCTCCTTTCGTCACGCCATCGAGCAAGGAAGTCCGCTCCGGTTTTTCTTGTGCTTTGATGTCTTGCCAGTTCGAAACGACGTCTGCTGAAGAATCGACAGTCGCTTCCCCGAAGACATGTGGATGGCGACGAATCATCTTATCACTGACACTTCCGATGACGTCTCGAATATCAAAATACCCTTCATCTAGACCAATTTGTGCGTGGAGCATGACCTGTAAGAGGACGTCTCCTAGCTCTTCTATCATTAAGTTATCGTCCTGAAGGTCGATTGCTTCCAGTAATTCGTAAGATTCTTCGATTAAATGACGTTTTAAGGACTCATGCGTCTGCTCTTGATCCCACGGACAACCACCTTCACCGCGTAATCGCGCGATGATTTCTTTTAATGTCGCGAAATCACGGTTCAACGTCTGCTCATCCGTGACAGGCGGAACATAAACTGTCGTCAAGTTACTAAGCGTCGTCACATGATCGAGTTCGTATAACGGTACGCTTTGGACGGTTTGTTTGCTTGTCCCCGCTGCCGTGACAAGAGTGACCAAATGTTCGTCCGGATAACGTTCCATCAGCTGAACCTTTAAATCACCGGCGACGAGCGCATCATAGACTTGTCCAATCAGCAGATGTTGACGGATCTGTGCTTCATCGACGGCAAACGCCGTCGCATCAAGCAACTGGAATCCTTCAATTGGATCCACGCCAAGCGCCGCGAACATCGGATCAAGAAAACTTTGTCCGCCTACAACGTCGATCGCGTCTGTCCGCTCTAATAACTGTTGGACGGTGCTCTCAGCGACCAGCGGATGACCTGGGACGGCATAGATGATGTCCGTCGTCTTTGAGAGACGAAGCAATTCCTCAACGATTTCTGTGTATACGTCTTCAAACCGACTATGTCGTTCGTAAACCGAGTCAAATGATGTAAAGTTCATTCCCTCTGCTGCGAGTTCTGAAACGACTGGATGATCCATTGTCCGTAAATAGATGGGTTGTGTCGTGTTTTTTAATAATCGATAGATGCCAAACGGCAATTGTTCGAGTTCGCCGACGCCAAGGCCGACGATCGTAATTCGGTGTGTCATATGCTCCTCCTACGTTGGTACATCTGATATAACTTATCTCCTAAAGGCAATAGCGCCCACTCTTGTTCTGTTAATGCACGGACGCGTAATGCCATACTGCCATAAATGATGGCACCACCGACGACAAGGACGCCGACTTCGAGTGCCGCACCGATTCGTGTCTCAAGCTCAAACAGCTGGAAGAACGTTTCGATCAGATACAGAAACACACCCATGGCGAGCACAGGTAAGACCAGTCGTCGGTAGAACGTGTTTCCTGCCGATACGCGACCGAACTTTCGGTTTAATAAAGTCCATTGTGCTGCCGCCATGACGGCAAAGCCGCCAAATGTCGCCATACCCGCCCCGATCATACCATATCGGGGAATGAAATAGAGATTCAGAGCGAGCTTCGCCCCTAATCCGACAAGAACACCAACGAGCGCATATTTTTCAGCATCGACCGACTGGAGACAAGAGATGATCATCATCGCAATCGAAGCAGCAAATGCCGTCGCCGCGAGCCAAATCAACCCTGCTGTTCCCTGGTCATCTTGATATAACGCAATATTGAGCGGACGCATCACACCCATTAGTCCGATCGTCGCTGCAGCGGCAATCAACAGACCGGAACGGAGTAATGTCTCGAGTTGTTGACGCATCAACTGTGGATCGTGTTTACGGTATGCGGTCGATAAGGACGGAACGCTCGCAAGACTCATCGATGTCGCAAACAGAATCGCGAATTGGAGTAACGGATACCCACGGTCGAGCACCCCTTTTTCAATTTTTGTCTCCGTCGTATTGCCAAGTAGGTTAACGAACGTCAATCCATCGATCAATTGCATCAGCAATAAAGCAAGTGAGGCGATACTGACCGCCACCCCGCTTGTCACGAGCACTTTCCCGACTCGTCGTACGTGAATACTTGAAAACACAGGGCGACCGATCTTTCCTTTCGCAAAACGTAACAGGACGAATAACGAAACGATGCTGCCACCGATTGCTGTCAGATGGGCACTTGCACCAATCCAGTAGGGGTCAGCCTGCATCGAGACGCCGATATACGTCACGAGCAACAAAAGTCCGACACGGACGGCATTTTCAGAGACTTGGGATACAGCTGTTGGTCGCATCTCAAGATCCGCTTGAAACATGCCTCGCAGAACAGCAATCACGGGTAGTAAATAAAACGTACACGTCACCGCACGCAGGGGCACGACCAGTTTTGCATCGCCGAACCACCCCGCCAGTGTCGGAGCAATCCACCATCCGAGCAGACCAAAGAAAACCGTCATCGCAAGCAAGACATAAAAAATCGACCACAAAACTTCCCGTTTTTCATCTGGATGATGTAGCGTCAACTTCGCCACGATGACGGGCAGCGCATAAATCCCAAGCGCTGCCGCTATCGCGAATAAGGGATAGACCGTCTGATAGACATACAATCCGAAATCACCAGCAAGGTTCTGATACGGAATCCGGTAAAAGAAGCTGAGCAGTTTCGAGATATAACTAGAGATCGCAAGCAGTGCTGCGCCTTGCGCAATCGTTCGTCTATTCATCGTGCGACGAGCCGACGATCAAGCTCTGCTAGCAACTGTTCTGCCTGCATCGTCATCTGTTGCGTCGACTGCTTGTTGCGGTTCAGGGTCAAGACGAGTTTCTGTTCTTGTTGTCCCATCCCTAGACCACGCCCAAGCGGAACGGTCCATTTAACGAAGTCCGCCACGTCAAGCTGCTGTGTTGCTTGAAGCGACAAGACGATCTCGATTTTCGGATCGGTTTGTTTGACGCGTTCGACACGCGCCCGCTCGGCAAAAATCCGCATCCGTGTCAATTGGATCAAACGCGCAACCTCATCAGGGAACTCACCGAATCGTTCAAGCATCTCTGTTTCAAGTTGTTCGAGACTATCGACGGTATCGACATATTTCAAGCGTTTATAGAACTCGATTTTCAGCTCGGAGTCCGTCATGTAGTGTGATGGAATATACGCATCAAGACTGAACGTGAACTCGGGTACGAATTTCTGGACGCGTTTTTTACCTTTCATCCGTTCTTTGCGTTCTTCAACCGCTTCTGCGAGCATCTGCGAATAAAGATCGAAACCAACGGAGTCGATGAAGCCCGATTGTTGGGAACCGAGTAAGTTCCCGGCACCACGAATCGATAAGTCGCGCATCGCGATCTTAAAGCCGCTACCGAGCTCCGTGAATTCCTTGATCGCCTGTAGACGACTTTCTGCTACTTCCGTCAATCGTTTTTGCGGACGGTACGTAAAGTACGAATAAGCAACGCGACTTGATCGACCAACACGACCGCGCAATTGATACAGCTGCGATAAGCCCATTTGATCCGCGTCATGAACGATCAACGTATTGACGTTCGGAATGTCGATTCCTGTCTCGATGATCGTCGTACTGACAAGAACATCCGCGTCCCCTTCGAAGAACGCGATCAACTGACTCTCGAGTTCGGTTTCCGTCATCCGACCGTGCGCCGTGACAATCCGTGCTTCCGGTACGAGCGCGCGAATCTCTTCTGCCTTTCGCTCGATGCCTTCGACCCGGTTATACAGGAAGAACGCTTGTCCACCCCGGCCAAGTTCTCGTTCAAGTGCTTCTCGCATGACGATTCCGTCGTATTCCATGACATACGTCTGGACCGGATAACGGTTTTCAGGTGGGGTCTCAAGGACCGAGAGATCGCGGATCCCAATCATCGACATGTGCAATGTCCGTGGAATCGGTGTCGCCGTCAACGTCAAGACGTCAACGTTCGTCTTCAACTGTTTCAGACGCTCTTTGTGTTTCACGCCGAATCGTTGCTCTTCATCAATGATCAACAATCCGATATCAGCGAACTGAACGTCTTTCGACAGCACACGGTGTGTCCCGACGACGACATCGATCGTTCCCTCTTTCAATCCTTGTTTCGTCGCCTTTAATTCTGCTGGCGAACGGAACCGGCTCATGACCGACACACGAATCGGCCATTCACTGAATCGCTCAAGCATCGTTTCGTAGTGTTGTTGCGCAAGGACGGTCGTCGGTACGAGTAACGCGACTTGTTTTCCAGACATGACCGCTTTGAACGCCGCTCGAATCGCAACTTCCGTTTTCCCATACCCGACGTCGCCACATAATAGACGATCCATCGGACGCGGACGTTCCATATCCTTCTTGATTTCAGCAATCGATCGCAATTGATCGACCGTTTCCTCATACGGGAACGAAGCCTCGAATGCTTGCATGTTATCGTCGTCCTCTGGGAACGCAAAACCGACGGCAGCTTCACGAGCCGCATAGAGCTTGATCAACTCATCAGCAATATCCTCGACCGATTTCTGGACCTTCGCTTTGACCTTTTTCCATTCCGTTCCACCGAGTTTATAGATCTTCGGCTCTTTTCCTTCAGCGCCGACATACTTTTGAATCAAGTCGATTTGATCGACAGGAACATACAACGAGTCCTCTCCCGCGTAAACGAGATGGAGATAATCCTGATGATTACCGGCTACATCAATCGTCTTGATGCCGTGGTATCGTCCAATCCCATGATGAATATGAACGACGTAATCGCCTGTCTTCAATTCTTGGTAGCTCTTGATCCGTTCAGCGTTCGTCAGCTTCGTCGTTTGCTTCCGGCGACGCGCCGGTTGCTTGAAGACTTCTTCTTCCGTGATGACGACGAGGCGCGCATTCGTCATCTCGAATCCACCATGGATTCCGCCAATCAGAATCGCGGGTTGACCACGAGTGATGCCTTCTTTTGTTACGATCGACGCTTCGACCCCATAGTCGGACAACGTCTGACGCATCCGCTCGGCACGTTCTCGGTTACTCGCTAAGAAGACCATCCACATGTCCGCGCGACGATATCGCTCGACTTCTTGCTTCAGGCGTTCCATCTGACCATGGAACGGTGCAATCGGTTTGATGCTGAAATGGATTGCCGCACTTTCCGGTACTCCACTCCGGCGAGTCGGTAAGAGCGATAGGTACAACAAGGGCTGTCCTTCAAAGACATGTGCCATCGGAACGGACAGGACGTAATCACTGACACTTTGTCCGCGTTCAATGAGAGACGCCATCCATTCTGCTTCCTCTGCATCCTGGACTTCCGCCGCTTCTTCGACCCGTGCGACTTCATCGACGATCAAGACGCTTCCCCTCACGTCTTGACGTAGCGTCGACGTGTAGAGAATCGGTGCATACTTCGCGAACTGTTTCGGACGATCGCCGTTTTCTAACAACTCGACGTCATAGGCGATTCCCTCTTCAAGTGCCGCGAGGACCTCCGTACTTTGGACGCGCTCTTTCGTCGCCTCATAAAGACGACGGACTTTTTCACCCGCGTCCTTCAACTGATCCTTCGTCGCGAAGTGTTCCGCTGCTGGCATCAAACATGCTTCTGCGACGACACCGAGCGAACGTTGGGTCTCCGCATCGAATGTATAGATCGAGTCGACTTCCTCGTCGAATAGATCGAGCCGGTACGGGCGTTCGACCGTGAGCGGATAAATATCGATGATACTTCCGCGAACAGCAAACTCACCGGGCGTCGTCACGGTCGCTGTCCGTTCGTACCCCGCATCGACTAAATCTTGGATAAAGTCCGGAATCGATAAGATGTCGCCCGGCTTCACTTGTTTGACGTGTGACAGGAATGTCTGTGCATCCGGAACATATCGACGTAAACCGACGAGCGGAATGATCAAAATTCCGTCATCCGTCGTCAGTAAACGATGACGGGTCTCGATCCGCGTCGCCCGCAGTTCTGGACTTGCGCCATAAGAAAGTTCTGCTGCTAACGTCTCATCGACCGGATAGAGCATGACGTCTTCTTCCGGTACGAGTTCAATCAAATCATCGTACAGTTTTTGTGCTTGGAACATGTTATGTGTCACGAGTACGAACCGACGTTTCGTCTCCTGATAAATCCCGGCTACGAACAATGCTTTCCCACTGTTCATCAGACCGGTGATCAACTGAGCGTTGACACCGTCCCGGAAACGTTCCCGAACCGTCTTGATTTCAGGAATCGCTAGTAAGAGTTCTTGTAATTGTTTCATCTTCTTCCTCCTAAAACACGACAGCAAAAACGCTTTGGAACCCCAAAGCGTTGCGTTCAGTTATACCGATTCATCAAAGCGAGAAACGGTGTGTCTATGAAGTCCGTCGCTACATCGACAGACGCATTGAGTACGTGTTGCAGACTTCCTTGCTCCGCCTTCGAAAAATTCATCAACACCCAGTCAATGACTTGGATGGGTGCCGGTGGTCGACCGACGCCGAGCTTAAGGCGCTTGATCTCCTGCGTACCGAGGTGCTGGATCAAGGACTTGACGCCGTTATGACCGCCTGCACTACCTTTTGAACGCAACCGTAGTTTCTCAAGCGGCAAGTCCAGATCGTCATAGATGACGAGCACATCTTCGACCGCGATTTTATAGAAATCAAGTAACGGCCGCACCGCTTCACCTGATAAGTTCATATACGTCAATGGCTTGACGAGCACGACACGTTCTCCGTTTATCATTCCCGTTCCGAAGAGGGCTTTAAACTTCGATTCTGAAAGCTTGATCCCGTGCTTCTCCGCTAAGGCATCAATCGCAAGAAAACCGATGTTGTGGCGCGTGTTCGCATACTTCGCTCCAGGATTCCCTAATCCGACGATACATTTCATATCGATTCCTCATTTCTATTTAAAAAAGTAAACGAACAAGGGTCCGATTTCAATAAACCGGACCACGTCGTTCGTATGCATCAAGCAATCAGCTGAAGAGCGGGCTGATTGATTTCTGTTCGTGTACACGGATGATTGCTTCTGCAAGCAAGCGTGCCACAGAGATTTGTTTGATTTTGCTTGCACATTCGCGTTGTGTCAAGTCGATCGTGTTCAAGACGACGAGTTCTTCGATCGCTGAGTTCTCGATTCGCTCCATTGCTGGACCCGAAAGAACAGGGTGTGTACAACATGCATAGACTTGTTTCGCTCCGTTTTCGATCAAAGCGTTCGCTGCAAGTGTGATCGTACCCGCTGTATCGATGATGTCATCGATGATGATGGCAATCTTGCCATCGACTTGACCGACGATGTTCATGACTTCTGCGACGTTCGGTTTCGGACGGCGTTTGTCGATGATCGCGATCGGTGCTTTTAGTTGTTCTGCTAATTTACGTGCCCGTGTGACACCGCCATGGTCTGGAGAAACGATGACGAGTTCGTTTGGATCGATGTTCTTTTTCTCGAAGTATGAAGCGAGAAGCGGTACACCCATCAATTGATCTACTGGAATATCGAAGAACCCTTGGATTTGTGCTGCATGGAGATCCATCGTCACGACGCGTGTCGCCCCTGCTACTTCAAGCAAGTTCGCAACGAGTTTCGCCGTGATTGGCTCACGTGAACGTGCTTTGCGGTCTTGACGCGCATAACCGTAATATGGAATGACGACGTTGATTGTCCGTGCAGACGCCCGTTTCAGTGCATCGATCATGATGAGAAGTTCCATCAGGTTTTCGTTGACTGGTTGGCTTGTCGATTGAATGATGTAAATATCATCCCCTCGGACACTTTCTTCGATGTTCATCGAAATTTCGCCATCACTGAAGTGTTTGACTGAACTTTCGCTCACCGGGATTCCGATGACTTTAGCGATTTCCTCTGCCAGTGGTTTGTTCGAGTTGAGTGCGAAAATACGAATTTCATGTTCTAAGACAGTAGACATGTGTAGGTGGCCTCCATTTGTTTGGGTTTAGACGAGTAGAGCGACAAGTAATGAATTAACGATAATCAGGTTTCGTCGTTTGACGTTCCCGTGCGATCGCGAGACCGTTTTCCGGCACATCATCCGTGACGGTTGATCCGGCAGCAACAAGGGCGTTCTTGCCGACCGTGACCGGTGCAATCAAGTTGACGTTACAGCCGATGAAGGCATCGTCCTCAATGATCGTCTGGAATTTATTTTTTCCATCGTAGTTGACCGTGATTGATCCACAACCGAGATTGACGTTCTCTCCGATCGTCGCATCTCCGACATAGCTCAGGTGTGCTGATTTGCTACCTTCGCCAAATGTTGATTTCTTGATCTCAACAAAGTTTCCGACGCGTGTGTTCGCACCGAGAACCGCTTGCTGACGTAAATGCGCGAATGGACCGACTTGTGCCGCTGGACCAATCTTGCTATCCGTGACGACGGATTGACGAACAATGGCACCATCTGCCACTTCACTATTGCGGATATCCGAGTTCGGACCAATCGTACATTCTGAACCAATGACCGTGTGACCGAGTAATTGCGTTCCCGGATAAAGAACAGTATCTGAACCAATCGTGACGTCCGGTCCGATATACGTCGAAGACGGGTCAACGAATGTGACACCCTGACGCATCCAGTACTCGTTCGTCCGCTTACGCATCGATGTTTCCGCTTGCGCAAGTGCGACGCGATCGTTGACACCGATTGTCTCTTCGAACGTAGGTGCCGCGTACGCTGCGATTGTTTCGCCTGCTGCTTTTGCAATCTCAATCACATCTGGTAAGTAATACTCACCTTGTGCGTTATCGTTCTTGACCTGCTTCAGCGTCGCGAACAACATCTCGTTATCAAATACATACGTACCGGTATTGATTTCCCGAAGTGCAAGCTCTTCTGCATTCGCATCCTTATGCTCAACGATTTTCGAGACGTTTCCATCTTCGCCACGCACGATTCGTCCGTAACCTGTCGGATCGTCAGCGAGCGCCGTCAAGACAGTCACTTTTGCGTTCGTCTCCGTATGATGTTGTAACAACGAAGCTAGTGTGTCGCTCGTCAAGAGTGGTGTATCGCCACAGACGACGAGTGTTGCTCCCTGTTCGTTCCCGAGTACGGGTTCTGCCATTTGAACAGCATGACCTGTGCCAAGCTGCTCACTTTGAAGTGCGTATTCCACCGATGTGCCAAGCACTTCTTTGACGGATTCCGCACCGTGACCGACGATGACGACCTGTCGCTTGACGCCGAGCGTCGCTAATTGATCGACGACGTGCTGTACCATAGGTTTCCCAGCGACTGGGTGAAGTACTTTGTAAAGCTTCGATTTCATCCGAGTTCCTTTACCCGCTGCTAGAATTACCGCGAAATGATTCATCCTTGTCGCTCCTCCACGTAAATTAGTGTTGATTTCGTTCTGAAATAGTACACTCGTTCCAACTATAACGAAAATGGCATCGTTATTCAATGATGGGACGAAGCGGAATCGAGGAAAAAACGAGAAAAAAGACAGGTTTTCCCAAGAAGAGAAAACCTGTCTTTTTCTTATGCTTGATCTGTCGTTTGGGCAGAAGAGACTTCGTAACCGAGGCCTTCTTCTTGATCCTCACGTGCCGCATAGGCTTCGAGTACTGAATCTTCGACCTTTTTTCGCATTAATGCATTGATTGGATGAGCGACATCCCGGAAGATACCTTCTTGCGTTCGTTTGCTTGGCATGGCGACGAAGAGACCACTGTTCCCTTCGATCACACGCAAATCATGTACCACGAATTCGTGGTCGAGCGTAATAGAGGCAAGTGCTTTCATTCGACCCTCTGCCACGACGCGACGAATTTTAACGTCCGTAACGTTCATTTTGTCCGCACCCCTTTAACCGTTATCACAACTCTTCGTTGTCTACTTCTACTTACGGCTTAAAACAAACAAAGGTTTAGTCTTTCCCAATCTTTTTACGCATAATTTCCAAAAGTTTGATAATTACAGTATAGTTACAATCCATGCGGCTGTCAATTTCAGGTAGTCTCTGCTTCCGAGAAATAGTGATCGACGTTTCCACGCTTGACTTGAATTTGACCAAGATCGACGTCGACGTCCGCTAATTTCATTAAGCTGACGTATTCGTTGACCATCTTCTTCTCGGCACCCTCTGCCTCGATCAAGACACCCACACCTGCGACCTTTGCTTCGAACTCGCTCAAGAGACTCATCATTCCGCGAATCGTTCCGCCGGCTTTCATGAAGTCATCGATCAATAAGACGTTCGCCCCGCGTGGTAAACTCCGACGCGCAAGTGCCATCGTTCGGATCGCTTTTGAAGACCCTGAGACATAGTTGATACTGACCGTTGATCCTTCTGTGACACGACTATCCGAACGCACGATGACGAACGGCACACCAAGTTGCTCAGCGACCGCATAAGCAAGTGGAATCCCTTTCGTCGCGATTGTCATGACGACATCGACTTTCTTTTGGCTAAAGACAGATGCAAACACTTGCCCCATTTGTTTGACCATCTTCGGATCCCCGAGTAAGTCCGTCAAATAAAGGTATCCCCCTGGCAACAGTCGATCTGGACGTGCGACACGTTCACATAGATCGTCGATGAACGGTAACGCCTTCTTACTGCTCCACGTTGGGATGAACATGACGCCACCCGCAGCACCTGGTACCGTGACGAGACGACCCGTTCCCTCATGTTCTAACATCTCGCTGACGATATCTAAATCCTCACTGATCGACGATTTCGCCGATTTATAGCGTTCTGCAAAAATCGTCAATGAGACGAGATGATGGGGATGGTCAAGCAAGTACCGCGTCATGTCGACCAATCGACCACTTCTCCGAATTTTCATTTGTTTTGTTCCACCTCTCCGTAATTCCGAATATTCAATAGTGAATATATCATTTTCATACGGATATTATCAATGGTTTTCGCCTAAAAGACGAACGACGTAGACTTCGTTACAAAAGCCGCGTAATCCATTATAGAGACGTTGTGCCCGATTCTCGTGTTCCGTCAACGCAAAGACCGTCGGACCACTTCCGCTCATCAAGACGCCTTCTGCGCCACAACTCGCCATGAATTCCTTGATCTGCTCGACTTCCGGGTGCATCGGCAACGTGACCGATTCGAGAACATTACCGAGTGACTGGCAAATGCCTTGGAAATCTTGCGCCTTCACCGCATCGATCATCGCTTCGACGTTCGGACGTTTTGCCGTGTTCAAGTCAAGAGCACCATAGACGTCAGCCGTCGAGACACCAATCGTCGGTTTAGCAAGAACAACCCAGCATGGGGGTGGTGAGACAAGTTTTTCTAGCTTCTCTCCGCGACCCGTTGCAATCGCCGTTCCTCCCATGACACAAAATGGGACGTCAGAGCCAACCGCTGCCCCGACTTCCGCCAACTCTTCCAGCGTCAAGCCAAGTTGCCATAACTCGTTCAAACCACGTAATGTCGCTGCCGCGTCACTAGAACCACCTGCAAGTCCCGCTGCGACCGGGATGTGTTTTTCTAAGAAGATTTCGACCCCTGTCTTGACGTCGTATTTTTCTTTTAAGATTGCTGCTGCTTTATACGCAAGATTACGTTCGTCGTTCGGAACGTAAGCATGCTGGGCATTCATTCGAATTTCTCCTGACGGCAGCTCCGTCAATTCTAGACGGTCTGCCAAATCGACTGTCGTCATCACCATATGTACATCGTGATAGCCGTCCGGGCGCTTTGCCGTCGCATCCAGGACTAGGTTGATCTTGGCCGGAGCCTTTACAATAATCGTCATCGTGCCGTTCCTCCTCTAGTTCGTTTCCTGTAGGAATTGTATCAACCTTTCCACAAAAAAAGAAGCGAACATTTTGTCCGCTTCGGAAGGTAAGTTTACGAATTCGCAAATTCGATTTGTACGGAGTCTGTTAGCACGTCGGCGTAGCTATAAGAAACTCGCTCGACATTGTGGCGCTCTGCGTCTAGCTTGACTACAAACACCGAAGGATACGTCTCAACGAGCGTTCCGATTCGGGTTACGACCTTTTTACGACCGCCGCTTGCTTTTAGCGTCAGTCTTTCACCAACATGTGTTTCGAAAACATGTCTGATTTCGTTCAACGTCTTTGGCATACGCTTCACCTCACTAATATTTATTATAGCATATTAAATAAAAATTAGAAAGGGGAAATATTATATCTGTTCTAATCGTATCCGTCAACGTTTTTTAATTGGCAAAAGTGCATCCGCTAACTGTGCGAATTCCTGCAGGCTGAGCGTTTCTCCGCGACGACGTGGTTCGATTCCAGCTTCTAACAATGCCGCTTCGACCGCCGCCTTTTCCGTCTTCCCGAAGTGTGTCGTCAAGTTGTTCAAAATCGTTTTCCGACGTTGTGCAAAACTTGCTCGGACGATTTCGAAGAAGAGGGCCTCATCCTGTGTCTGTACCGCTGGCTCTTTTCGAATGTTCAAACGGATGACAGCTGAATCAACGTTTGGTGCTGGGATGAAGACTTGTTTTGGAACCGTGAAGCAGACTTCAGCTTCTGCATAATATTGAATCGCGATCGATAGAGAACCATATGCTTTCGTGCCCGGTTTTGCACCGATTCGTTCAGCGACTTCCTTTTGAATCATCATGACGAGCGTCCGAAACGGTGCTTTCGCTTCGAGAATCCGCATGATGATCGGTGTCGTGACGTAATATGGGAGGTTCGCGACGACAGCAATGTCAGTGATGCCTTCTTGCGTGAACTCTTCTGCGACGATCGTCGAAAGATCCAGTTCAAGGGCATCGCCGTGAATGACCTTCGTGTGAGGATACGGTGAAAGTGTATCGTCAAGAATCGGTAGCAACCGTTGATCGATTTCAAGAGCGACGACTTTTTTCGCCTGTTTCGCTGATTGTTCTGTCAGTGAGCCGATTCCTGGTCCGATCTCGAGTACGCCGCTTTCAGGTGTTAATCCAGCTGCCCCGACGATGTTTCCTAATACGTTTAAATCGATTAAAAAGTTTTGTCCCAACGATTTTTTAAACGAAAAGCCATGTTTCGCTAAAATTTCCTTCGTCCGGTGCAATGTAGCAATGTCTTTCAAACTTCTTCCTCCTCTAATTGTTTCAACGCCGCTTCCCATTCCGCCCGCGTGATCCGGATCGATGCGACGCGTTTGACGAGTTGTTTTGCATTTGGTTCACCAATCGCAAGAATCTGACCGAGACGACGACGACGGATCGAGGCTGCTGGTCCACCAATCAAATCGGCTGCTAGAATCATTTCACGTGTCACTTCAGCAATCGGTGCTTCTTCCGTCTCATAGACAGCAGCGAGCGCCTCTTCGATTGCGGCAGGTGAGGCATGTTCTACACCGATTTTTCCTCGTTTATCTTTTGCTTGGGCACGCGGAAGATAGGCATGTTTACAGCCTGGTACGCGCTCATTGATTCGGGCACGGATACGATCTCCTGGAAAATCAGGATCCGTGAAAATGATGACACCGCGTCGTTCCAGTGCCTTCTCGATGCGTTGCATCGTTTGTTCATTAACGGCTGAGCCGTTCGTTTCAATTGTATCGACATCAAAGACTTCTTGTAATCGTGTCGTATCATCTCGTCCTTCGACGACGATGACTTCTTTTAAGCGTTTCCGCATGATCTCTCCACCTTCTTCAAACACTCTCGTAATTGTACCTGTTTCCACGAAAAAAACAAGGAAGCGTCACGTGTCCGCTTCCGTTGCACTAGGAATGACCCAGACTTGCAGTTGTTTTCGACCGAACGTCTTCGCTGTTTGTTCTCCGTCGACCAAGACATCGATCTTATTGCCTTTGATGGCGCCACCGGTATCGAGAGCGATCGCAAGCCCCACTCCTTCGACGTAGACTTTCGTTCCGAGCGGAATGACTTTCGGATCAACCGCGATGATCGGCATCCCTTGATAGGTGATCGTATCCGTCACGTCATACCCGGTCGCGGTCAAGGCACGTCCGTTGTACAAACGACTGCCGTTCGAAGCTGGGTCGTTCGTGTACGCCGTCGCTTCGACCATCAAGCTCTTCGCACTTGAAAAATCAAGATCTGCATCAGCTTTCGGTGTTTCAGCTAGTGGATTCGTCGCCTGTTCTTCGTTGAAGACTGGTGCTTCAACAGGTGTCTCAACCGGCTTGGTTCCAACTTTGACGACTTGTTTGATCGGTTTTTGCGTCACTTGATCACCAATCAGTTTTTTCTCTTTACTGAGACCGTCAGCGAGCGTCAATTGATACTTTTTCGTTCGGACACCCGGACGACCTGATGCCGTCACGAGTTGTTCGCCTTCCGGTAGAGTTGGATCCTCGACTTCTTCAATCTCAAACGGCACGAGCTGTTCTTGCGTCAACGTCGCACGACGTGTCGTGTTGACCGTGATCAACGTTCCTTCCGTCACGCGGGTATCGGGATCCGGAGCGACCCGGTCTTCCTTTTGCAGACGGACTCCTTCCCGTGCTAACAATTCCCGAACTGACGTCTCATACGTGTAGATTTGTCGGGCTTTTCCACCAACGACGAGATCAACGGGAAAAGCTTCCCGGTACCGAACGGTCATTCCGTTCGTCAACACAGCGTCAGACGACGGATAAATATCATCCGTCTCCGCTTTTTTGATGCCGCGTTCTGCAAGCAAATCCTTCACTTGGCGTGCCTGCGTCCGAACCCGACGGGACTCACCGTAGCCCATGATCAGCGTGATTTCTTTCGCCCGCTGAATGACGATTAATCGTTTTTTCGGCAGGTCAGCACTGAGCGCCGGTTCAATCACATCATTGTCACGCGTCGTAATACCGGCTTCTTCAAGTGCTCCATAGACAGAGTCAGCTGTCGTTTCAATTTGCTGTTCTTGACCATCAATCAAGACAGTCACGGTTTGTGGATGATCCATCATCCCATAGACGAGCGCAGCCGCAAGTAGCAGGCTGCACCCGATCGTAATGAACGTCAACGAACGCATCATGGCAAACGGAAGACCCGTTTTGCATTTTCCGTCGTCGCTGCTTCGACGTCAGCATACATCATGCCACGGAGCTGCGCGATCTCTTCGGCGACGAATCGGACGTAAGCCGGTTCGTTGCGTTTACCGCGGTGCGGTGTTGGTGTCAGGTACGGACAATCCGTCTCAACGAGTAGACGATCGAGCGGAACTTCCTGCGCGACACGTTTCGGCATCTTCGCATTCTTGAACGTAACGGGACCTCCGAGTGAAATATAGAAGTTCATCGCCAGGCATCGTGGTAATAATTCAGCACTCATGCTGTAGCTATGCAGAATCCCTCCGACTTCTTTTGCATCCTCTTCTTCAAGGATCCGTAACGTATCTTCTGTCGCTTCCCGGTTATGGATGACGATCGGTTTCTTTTTCTGCTTCGCGAGCCGGATCTGTTTGCGGAAAGCTTCCTGCTGCACATCTTTCGGTGACGTATCCCAGTGATAGTCGAGCCCGATTTCTCCGAGCGCGACGACTTTTTCGTGATCCATCAACCGTTCGACCTTTTGGTACGCTTCCTCGTCAAAATCAATCGAGTCGACGGGATGCCAGCCGATGACCGCATAAAGATCATCGTACGCTTCGACGAGTTCCATCGCACGATCAATCGTCTTATGATCAAATCCGACGACGATCATAGGTGAGACACCGTTCGCGCGTGCCCGCTCGATCGTCTCGTGGACGTCGTCCGCAAATTGGTCTGCATTCAAGTGAGTGTGTGTATCGATTAACATAGCTGTTCGACTCCTTCTTTAAAAAAATGCCTGTGACATGAAGTCCACAGGCATCGGTTTTATTTTACGCTTGCGCCGTTCGCCATCGTTGACGGGACCGTCGCTAGTTCAAGTTTTCCTGCTTTTTCAGCAGCAAGGACCATTCCTTGTGAGAGTTCGCCACGTAACGTGACCGGTTTTAAGTTCGCCACGACAATGACTTTTCGTCCGACTAAATCTTCCGGCTCATACCACTGAGCGATACCAGAGACGATTTGGCGTGTTTCTTTGCCCATATCGACTTGTAGCTTCAATAGTTTTTTCGCTTTTTTGATCTTTTCAGCCGTCACGACTTCACCGACACGTAATTCGATCTGGTCAAAGACATCGATTGTCGTTTCTGGACGAATATCTTCGTCTTCTTCTTCAACTTCCTCAACACGTGCTGCAGAAGCTTGACGCATCATGTCGACGATTGCTTCGACTTCTTCTTTGACGTCGAGACGTGGGAAGATTGGTGTCGCTGTACCGACTTTCGTTCCTGGTGCGATGTCTGCGAATTTCTCGAGCGCTGCCCAGTCCATCGCTTGTCCAGAGAGACCCAGTTGCGCGAAGATCTCTTTTGGTGAACGCGTCATGAACGGTTGTAACATGATCGCCACGTGACGCAAGACGCCGACGAGATGCACCATGACAGAACCGAGTTCCGCCGTTTTGGATTCGTCTTTTGCAAGCACCCACGGTTGTGTCTCATCAATGTATTTATTGGCACGGCTGATCAATTGCCAAATATTCGACAGTACGACAGAGAATTCCATGTGTTCCATCGATGCTTCGACTTTCGTGACCGTTTCTTTTGCAAGATCCGACAGAGTCGCATCAAACGGTGTCACGTTACCTGTATAGGCTGGGATCTCACCATCAAAGTATTTCGTGACCATCGCGATCGTCCGGTTAAGTAAGTTCCCGAGATCGTTCGCTAAATCATAGTTCATCCGCTCAACGAATGCTTCAGGTGTGAACATACCGTCCGAACCGAATGGCACTTCCCGTAAGAGGTAGTAACGAAGAGCGTCGAGACCGTAGCGATCCGTCAATGGAATCGGATCGACGACGTTCCCTTTTGATTTCGACATTTTTCCGTCTTTCATCAACAACCAACCATGTGCGAAGACTTTCTTCGGTAATGGGAGGTCAAGCGCCATCAAGAGTGCGGGCCAGATGATCGTGTGGAAACGAACGATTTCTTTTCCGACGAGATGGACATCTGCTGGCCAGTACTTATCGAAGTTACCGTGATCGTCTGTACCATAACCAAGTGACGAGATGTAGTTCGTCAACGCATCGATCCAGACGTAGACGACGTGTTTTGGATTCGACGGGACTTGTACACCCCAGTTGAATGTCGTCCGTGAGACCGCTAAGTCTTGAAGACCTGGTTTAATGAAGTTATTGATCATTTCGTGTTTACGTGATTCTGGCAAGATGAATGACGGATTCGCTTCAAAGTACTCCAGCAGACGGTCCGCGTACTTACTGATCCGGAAGAAGTAACATTCTTCGCGAACGAGTTCGACCGGGTGTCCACTGTCAGGGCTCTTCCCGTCGACGAGTTGTGATTCCGTATAGTACGTCTCATCCGGAATCGAATACCAACCTTCGTATTCACCTAAATAGATATCGCCCGATTCAAGAAGTGTCTCGAACACTTTTTCGACGACTTTCTTGTGACGTGGTTCTGTCGTCCGGATATAATCATCGTACGAAATGTCGAGACGATCCCATAAGACTTTAATCTGTTCGACGACACCGTCGACGAATGCCTGTTCCGAAATCCCTGCTTCTGCTGCTTTTTCCTGGATCTTTTGACCGTGCTCATCGCTACCTGTCAAATACCGGACGTCGAATCCTTGAAGTCGTTTGTACCGTGCCATCGCATCTCCAGCCACCGTCGTGTACGCGTGACCGATATGTAGTTTTGCACTTGGATAATAAATCGGGGTCGTGATATAAAATGTCTTTGCCATGTTATTCCTCCGTTCTCTGATTTCCATCTTCATTATAGGCTATTATACGCTGTTACGGGACTGATGTCGAAACTCACTTTTTGTCGAATCGAAACATTTTTTGACATCAGACATCAAATTACAAAAAAACACACTCTATAGTTTCATTTCCTTTAAAAAGGGAAAATGCATTAATAAATCGTTTCAAATATGGTGTTTTTGAGAAATAAATGACATTTTGATTTCAAGCTATTCAGATTGGTTGACTACTTTTGGAAAGTCTAGTATTCTACATTCTATAGAAACGATGTCGAATTTTGACGATTTTTCAAAAGAAAAAGAGATCCATGACATCAAAGGAGGAACAACAAAATGAAATCAACAGGTATTGTACGTAAAGTAGACGAGCTCGGTCGTGTCGTAATTCCAATCGAATTACGCCGTACACTTCAAATTGCAGAAAAGGATGCCCTCGAGATTTATGTCGACAACGAACAGATCATCCTTAAAAAATATAAACCAAACATGACTTGCCAAGTAACAGGAGAAGTATCAGAAGATAACTTCAAATTGGCTGATGGTAAATTGATTCTTTCACCAGATGGCGCACAACGCGTTCTCGTTGAATTAAAAGATTTCCTCGATCGTCATTACGCAAGCAACGAATAAACACAAAAGGAAGCTCCTGACGGGGCTTCCTTTTTTTAATCTGCTTCGTGAAACGCAAGGTATAGTTCCTGACGATCCAGTCCCCGTTCCTTTGCGACACGCTTCAACGCCGCGTTCGGCTTTTCGCCTTCTTCGATATACCGACGGATTTGCTCGAGTGGATCACTGTCTTGAATGACCGCATCAGGTCGTTCTTCATTTGACCCTTCGACAAGAACGACGAACTCACCTCGAACGTCTTCTGCTGCCCAAGCACGTAATTCACTCACGCTTCCCCGAATGTACTCCTCGTACCGTTTTGTTAATTCCCGGGCTAACGTCACCTGGCGATCACCGAGTACTTCCTCGATCCCTTGTAACATCTCTTTCAATCGATGTGGTGCTTCATAAAAGACGAGCGTTCCGGTTTCGTATTTCAATTGCTCCAACGCTTCGCGACGTTCTTTTTTCTTCCGTGGCAAAAAGCCGTAATATAAAAAGCGTTCTGTCGACAGACCAGACGCGACAAGAGCGGTCAACGCAGCGTTTGCACCCGGAAGAACGATGACAGGAATGTCTGCTGCAATCGCTTGGCGGATCAAGTCGCTTCCCGGGTCCGAGATACCGGGCATACCGGCATCGGAGACGAGGGCGATTTGCTTTCCTGCTTCTAAATCAGCGAGGAGTCGTTCCCCGCTTGTTTGTTTATTGTGTTCATGATAACTGACAAGCTTCGTCTCAATCGAAAAATGTCGAAACAGTTTCATCGTCTGCCGGGTATCTTCTGCTGCGACGATATCGGATTCCTGTAAGATCCGTACTGCCCGATATGTCATGTCTTCTAAATTGCCGATTGGTGTCGGGACGATATAGAGACCGGCTCCTTGCTGTTGATAGCTACTCGTCGCTTTCATGAGGTTCCTCCTTGAATCAACCGTTCTTTTTGTGAACGGGTTAATTGTTTAATCGCATATTCCCGCTTCATTGCCTCTGACTTCGTCGCAAAAACTTCCTGATGAACGAGGACGACCGGTAGACGGGCACGTGTATACTTCGCACCCTTACCTGCGTTATGTGTCGCGATGCGTTGCGTGACGTCTACCGCGTAACCCGTATAATACGTATCATCTTGGCAACGAACGATATAGACTGCATGCTCAGACATCGAACAGTTCCTTCATCTGAGCCGCATACGAGTTGTCCGCCTCATAGACGATGAATGGGGGGAGCACCTTCAGTCCAGGTTTTGCATCCTTGATCCCCTCGATCAACAGCATGTTTGCTTCCTTCCCTGCTTTAGGATAAATCAGCTGCATCCGTTTCGGTTCCAAGCGATACGTCCGCATCAAGGTAACGATATCGAGCAGTCGTTCCGGTCGATGAACGAACGCTGCCTTTCCGCCTTGTTTCAACAAATCAGATGCACCTCGAATGCAGTCTTCAAGGGTACAGAGGACTTCATGTCTTGCAATCGTATAATGTTCACTTTGGTTTTGGTTCGATGTCTCGTTTGCTAAAAAATAAGGTGGATTGCAGGTGACAGCATCATAGATGCCGTATCCAAGACGCGTACCCGCCTCTTTGACGTCCCCTTCAATCATCTCAATCCGGTCGTTCAGTTCATTCAAGGTGACGCTCCGTCGTGCCATCTCCGCTAGTCGCGGCTGGATTTCAAGACCCGTGATCTGCCCTTTCGTCCGGTAAGATAAAAAGAGTGGAATTGCACCGTTTCCTGAACAGAGATCGGCAATCCGTCCTTGTTGAATCGGGACCCACGCAAATCGTGCGAGCAGTGCCGCGTCGAGTGAATACGAGAAGACGGATGGACTTTGAATGATTTTCCCTTCCTGTCCTAAGAGATAATCAAGTCGTTCGTCTGGTAATAGTTCAAACATGTCGTGCCTTCCTTTCCGAAAAAAAGACTGACTCATGTAGAAGTCAGCCTCTCAATGTTTCGTTAACATGGATAAGCAAAAGAGACAATCGCCGTCTTTTCTTACTTGTCCATAATGCAAGTTACAGATGTGGAACCCTTCCTGGTACAATCGTCCGAGATTATCGTAGCCCGCACCGACGCCCGCTTCCGCTTCTTCCGCTTCCGTGACCGGCTGTTGTTCATCGCGTTCGACTTTTTCCCGAAGATGATGATTCTCCAGATACAGATGTTGGTTCTCTTCCATCATGTAAGCCAGCTGATCCTTTAACACGCTCAGATGCTCAGTCAGCAAATGAATCTGTTGCTCAATCGCATCGACACGCGTAATGATTTCTTTTTTATCGACTCTCTCCACGCGTATGCACCCCGTTATTCTTTTGGTCGTTTTGGTTTTACGGCACCAACGGATAATAGTTCTTCCATCGAATACGTCAAGACGCGGGAACGATCCTTCAGTTCGATTTGAACGACTTGATCGAGGATGTTCAAGCCAACGACGCGTCCTTCGCCTTCAGGTACCGTCAAACGTTTTCCGTAGTCCGGCAAATCACGGCGCATCTCTTCATACGTATCGTTCTCATATTTCAAGCAGCACATCAAACGACCACATACTCCTGAAATCTTCGTCGGATTCAACGACAGGTTTTGATCTTTTGCCATCTTGATCGAGACCGGTTCGAACTCACCAAGGAAAGATGAACAACATAAGACACGACCACACGGACCGATGCCTCCAAGTAACTTCGCTTCATCCCGAACACCGATTTGACGGAGTTCGATGCGTGTCCGGAAGACAGCCGCTAAATCTTTGACGAGCTCACGGAAATCGACACGTCCTTCTGCCGTGAAGTAGAAGATGACCTTATTGCGGTCAAACGTGTACTCGACATCGACCAATTTCATATCGAGTTTATGTTCACGGATTTTTTCGACACATACCGCATGCGCATCAAGCGCTGCGACTTTATTTTCGCGGACGATCATTGCATCCTTATCGTCAGCAATTCGAAGAATGGATTTCAGTGGCAACACCACATCTTCTTCGTCCATTTGTTTATCGGCGATGACCACTTCGCCATATTCAATGCCCCGTACCGTCTCAACGATGACTGCTTGTCCTCGTGATAATGACTCTTGTCCAGGTGCAAAATAATAAATTTTGCCCGCTTCTTTAAAGCGAACGCCTACTACTTCTAGCATGTCGCTCTACCCTTTCTGTAAGTCAAACATGAGACGCTCAACTGTTAATTGGGGATTAACATTCGCTTCGACCCGTCTTACTGCGGCAAGCACAGCTTGCAACCAGCGGGTGATCGTCGTCTGGCTCTTGGACCCCATCTGTTCAAGTTGGGGTTTACTATTCGTATAGGTCATACCTTCCCACGCCGGATTCAGTTTCAGACGTAAGACATCCTCAAAGAAACAGGTGACGAGTTCAAGACCGATTCGGACATCCTGACGGTTCTTGAATTGTCCCATCCATTTCTCTTGTACGAACAGCGGTAAATCAGCCGGACGATTCGCTAATTCCTCCATCAATTGTAACACTGACGCTCGCGCATTTACAAACCAGTCTTCGAGTAATGCTTCTTCTGCATCCTCGACTTTTGGATAGACACGCGCTGCCAATTGCGTCAACTCGTGGTCCCGTCCCGTTTTTTCAGATAAAACCTCGCCAATCATTTGACGATCCGCCGGACGAAAACTTAATAACTGTCCCCGCGATCGAATCGTCGGTAAAAGGAGCTGGGGTTGATTCGTCAACAATAAGGCCACTTTTCCTTCTCCCGGTTCCTCAAAGAACTTCAGCAAACTGTTCGCTGCCTGAGGAGTCATCTTATGGGACTGGGTAATGACATAAATCTGACGATCGCCTTCGAGTCCTCGGAGTGAGAGATCATGCATCAATTGTTGAATCTGTTCTTTTTTGATGGTCGCGCCATCTGGTTCGATTTCATAATAATCGACCAAGTTGCCACTTTCCATCCGCCGACAGCTACGACAGACACCACACGGTTCTACATCGACCGGTGCCTCACAAAAAAGGCTTTTCGCGAACAAGTGAGCCGCTTCAAGTAGAAGCGGCTCATAGTCTCCGGTGAAGATATAAGCGTGATTGATTCGATCGTTCCGTAACGAATTTTGAAGAATCGTCGAAATGACCGATTGTGTCTGTTCCAGTTCATGAAACGTCTGCATCAGAATTGATGAAACCCTTCGATTGGCAAGACGAAGACCGTTGCCCCGCCTACCTGGACTTCAACGGGATACGGGATATAAGAATCGGCATGACCACCCATTGGTGAGATTGGAGAGACCATCTGTTCGCGGCTCGAACAGTTCTTTTTGATCAATCGTAACAAATCATCGAGACGCTCACTCTGTACACCAATCATGAACGTCGTGTTCCCTTCTTTAAGAAAACCACCTGTCGTTGCCAGTTTCGTTGCTCGGAAATCATGCTCGACAAGTGCTTCCGCTAAACGTAAGCTATCTTTATCTTGAACGATCGTAATGACCATTTTCATGAGAATCTCTCCTTTTCTTCTAAATACGTAATGACATCTTCCACTAAGTCCTGATGAATCGCTTCAATCGATCGATTGGCTTGTACGATTTGCACCCGTTCCGGATCCGATACTGCAATCTGTTGGAAACCTTCATAGACGCGGGCACGAAACGCATCATCTCGCTGCTCGATTCGATCAAGTGCTCCCCGGTCCATCATTCGTTTTTTAGAATCCGTTACCGTTAAATCAAATAAATACGTTCGGTCTGGCGCTAATCCACCTGTTGCAGAATCATTGATTTGACGCACGAGATCAATCGGATGTCCAAGACCATACCCTTGATACGCAAGTGACGCATCAACGAATCGGTCACATAAAACGATTGTGCCTGCCTCTAACGCTGGTCGAATCAATTCTTCGACATGCTGGGCACGAGACGCTGCATACAACAGAATTTCTGTCATCTCTTTCATCTCTTCAAAATCAGGATTCAAAATCAACGAACGAATTTCGTTCCCAACGCGTGTGCCACCTGGCTCACGGGTCATCATGACGTTATAGCCTTTTTCTTTTAACACATCACTAAGCAATTGTAGTTGTGTCGTTTTACCGGCACCATCTGGTCCTTCGACAGTAATGAACGTACCTTTCATCCTTCAAACCCTTCCTCTATGACGCGTAACGCTCCTCGTTGCAATTGTTCGCCCCCTTGCAAATGAACGGCTACGGTTTGATAATGTCGTAAACGTAGTACCTGTTCCGCCGTAATGCGTTCGCCTCTGACAATCAACGGAATGCCTGGCGGGTACGGAATAATCGTTTCGAGTGAAACATGACCGATACACTCATCCAGCTGACGGAACGTACCTGTTGCTTGTTCTAACTGTTCATAAGAACAAGCTAAAGCAGATACCTGTATTTTACCCATAATTGGTTGCTCGATATACCTTTTCAAAGGAATTCCTTCTGATTTCATCATTTGAATGGCTCGTTCGACACGGTGGACCCAGTCAGCCTGCTCAGACTTAGCTAGCAGACGAAGTGGCAAAATACAGACGACGTGATCTCCTAAAGCAAATTCCGCATCGAGTTGAACAGCTCGTAACGCGTGCAGCAACGCATCTCCTGAATATCCCTCATACGTTAATGTCATCCGCGACCAATCATCGAAGCGAAGAACCGTCATATGATCAAACCGTTGAAGTGCTTCGATGAATGCATCATGACTAGCTTGAACCTCTGACATACCCTTAACTGTCCATTGTTCACGATAGGAACGGGCGTAGTCTAATGAAGCCAGTAGTAAATATGAAGGACTCGAGGTCTGAAACGCTTGAAGTGCTCGCTGTAATTTCCTTCTCATCTTTTCCGAAAATCGCTCATGCATCCATGCTCCCATCGTCAGTGCTGGAAGTGTTTTATGGGCAGACTGGACAACAGCAGTTGCTCCTAATTCAAATGCAGAGCGTACACCAAATGCTTCACCGAAGTGTGCACCATGTGCTTCATCCACTAATAAAGGGAGCCCGTGCGACGCTGTGAGCTGAACGAGTGACGTGATATCAGCTGCTTCCCCGTAATAGGTCGGTGAAGTGATAAACACGCCGACTCCTCCTGGGTATTTCGTAAACGCTTCCTTTAATGTTTCACGTGAAACATGTCCACTGATTCCCGTTTCCTCATGGATGTCTGGTTCAAGAAAGATCGGTTCGATCCCCAGCCATTCTAACGCATTGAACACCGATTTATGGGAATTACGCTGTACATAAACACGCTCTCCTCTTGTTGCTGTAGCGGCAAGCATCGCCCAGTTCCCAACGGTCGAACCATTCACAAGGAAATGACTCGCTTTTGCACCGTAGACTTTTTGCAGCAAAGCTATCGCGTCTGCAATGGCCTCTTCCGGATGATGAAAATCATCTAGACCAGGTAATTCTGTGACGTCCCATTTAAAGAAGTCAGGAAGAGGTGTCAATGTTCCATTCTTATGACCAGGAACATGCCATGAGATGGGCGTTCGATCTAAGTGACGTTGAAGTGCATGTACAATAGGAAGTTCGTGTTTCATGAAAAAACTCCTTTTCCTCTAAAATGATTACACAAAAAGACCGACCTGCAATCTGCAGATCGGTCAAGTGCCTGGCAACGTCCTATCCTCACAGGGGGAAGCCCCCAACTACTTTCG
>NZ_JACSNA010000006.1:0-50893 GCF_018618925.1 Exiguobacterium sp. s39 | reverse complement strand
CTCTTCGAAATGATTGAATTTTGTTCTTGCTCTTGTTCATTAGTTGAGATGGACGGATCTGACACCGTCGTTTTTGGTAACACACTTTTCTCGTCTTTCTCGACGATTCGATGCGATTCATCTGCTGCCATCGAACGATATTGATAGACATTGGCACTGATCGACAGCAACAGACAGAACAACACGAGCCATAGGAGATGACGACTCGTCAATGCCATAGTTCATCCCTCCCTATAGCGAAAACAGTGGTGCCGGATCAATGTGACCGGACCAATCACTCGTCTTAAATTCGATGTGGAGATGATTCCCGGTCGAACGTCCGGTCGACCCACACATCCCGATCGCTTGTCCAGCTTCGATCTTTTGCCCCGTCTTAACCTGGCGTGCAGAAAGGTGGGCGTAAGCGGTGATCCAGTCGCCTTGTTTGATCTGAATCAGTTGCCCATACGGTCCGCGTAAACCGCTATAGGTGACGGTACCGGAGCGAACGGCGTGGACGGTATCCGTATCGTGGCAACTGAAATCGATGCCCGTATGGATATCCGTCTTTCCGAAAACGATCCGTGACCCGAAACCCGATGTCATCTGCAGTGGGATGTCGAGCGGAGCATGAAGTTTCCCTTTAATCGGTCCTGTCTTGCCTTCCGCTAGTACGGTCGGTGTCAGATAACGGAGGACAGCATCGACATATTCGATGTCACCGTAGCAGGCTTGATGCTCGATCGCGCTCGGACGATGACACTGATAGATGCCGCTCTTCTTGACGCGTTGGTACATCATCTGTGAAAAAGAAATCGCGAGTTGTTTCGTATAGCGTCCTCCATTTTCTTTGACGTAATCGATGAAGCCACCCCCGAAGTTGTAACTCTGGAGCGTCAGCTTGACGTCCTCGTTCGCTTGCCGGAAGACAGATGCGAAGTGCTTCACGCCGTAACGAATGCTCTCGTCAGGAGAGGTGATGCAACCAATCCGTCCGCACTTCGATTCACTCGCTTGCATCGGATCGTTCCCGCGTCCACCGCTTTCTTGCATCATCAACGCAAGGACGACGTTCGTCTGTCCCTCGAGTTGCTCCTTCTTCAATTCACGCGAAATCGCTTCCCGGTATTGTAGAACATCATCACTGACTTGTAGGCTTGCGTCCGAGTAAGCGATCGGTGTCTCCGTTGCTTGTTCGTTCTCGATCCCGGTCAACGTATCGAGAATCCCTGCGACGATGATGATCAGTAGGAGAATAAGAAGCGCGATTCCGAGAGCGATCAGACGATACTTTAAGGTCAGGAGCCGCCATTTCATCCGGACGGCGACGCGTGCCGACTGCCGGACCGTACTCCACATCAGGCACCACCTCCGAACAAGGTCAGCTCCTCAGGTGAGACATCAACATCAAAGATCAGCGTCTTCACACCGGAGATACTGAGGACGATCCGTCCCGTCTCGAGCGACGGGATCAACCGCGTCTCACTCTCCGTCAACTGTCCGTCGAAGACGGTCTGGATCGTCGGGATGCTCTCGGCATCCTGCTCGCCGATGAACTTATACTGCGTCAGCTGGAACAACGTCTTGACGTTCTCTGCGTTCTCCGACTTCGAACCGGTCGGGACGAAGTCCGTGATCAAGTGGGAGGCGAAGAAGATGCCACCGAAGTATTTCCGTGCTTCCCGCATGAACTGTTGTAGATAAAGGATCGCCGGTTGGGCGATGTCACGCGTATTGATTAGGTGATGTGCCTCATCGATGACAATCAGATATTTGAAAGCATCCTCAATCAATAGCTCACCCTGGTTGTAGCTACGGAGTTGTCCGGCACCGTTGAGGATCATCCCGTCCCACAGCATGTTCATCAGGTTGAAGACCTGTGCCTGAAAGATTTCGTCTTTCAGATTGGTCAGGTTGCGTAGCGGGAACGAGACAATCGCTTCCTCGTCAAATCGCTCGATCGAGGAATGCCCGTCGAAGATGTTGCCGTAGTTGTGAACGAGGTTCGTAATCGCGAGCTCGATATTCTCAAGACGGCGGACACGGTTCGTACTGATCGTCTCGCGGATCGTCGTCCGCGAATCGTCCGCATACAATTCAGAGCGGACGAGCGCTAAGAAGTCAGAGAAGACCGGATAGGTGTTTGCAGGGTGCGTCGTGATTGGCGCGTCACCGTCCTCATTCCAGAGCCCTTTCTCAAGGTAGAGTTGCCGGAGCAGGATTTCGAACTCGTTCGCTTCTTCTTGTGTAGCTGCTGGATTGATGTAGTGATAGAAGACCGCAATCTTCGATAGATGTTGCATGAACGAGAGTGCCTCATCCGACGAGCCGTCGGCATGTGTGACCGTCTTATAGACATGGAGCGGATTGATCCGTCCGGCAGAACCGTCAAGTGCGATCTCCTTTCCACCGAGCTGTCGTACGAGGTCGGAGAACTCGCCCGTCACGTCTAAGATGCGAACGTGATTCCCTTTGATCGCTTGATCGAGGACCGTCTTCTTGAGCAAAGTCGACTTCCCGGAGCCCATCTTACCGATCATCAAGGCGTTGTAGAACTTCCGCTGCTTGTCCTTGTGGAATAAGTCGAAGATGACGCTTCCGTTCGTATCGGTCGTCCCGTAATAGGTCCCAGTCGGATCCTGTAGCGACGTGAAATGAAACGGATAACCTCCTGCGATTGAGAGCGACGGAATCTCTTTCCCGCGACGACGGTTCGGTAGCTTTTGCTGTTGCTCATAGCTAAGGAACAGGCTTTGCCATTCCCATTCCTGTTCGTTCAGGAAGACGGTTGCACGGAAATTCCGTGCTTCGAGTTCTTCCATTACGTCCTGAACTTGGTGTTCGAGTACGTCGAGTGTCTTCGCTTTAACGTAGAGACGGAGATGCAGGTACTTCATCGTTTCGCCTTGCGTGATCTGTTCGTAGAGTTCATTCAATTCCTTATACGTTTCCCGCGCATCAATCCGGTCGACGTTATCCTTCGCATTCTCGAAGCGCGTATTCTGCTCGGCCATCGACTTGTTGATCGTCCGGATCATCTCCCGTTTGTCTGCCGTCCCGATGTCGAGCGTCGTCAGGACGCCAGGGAGATTGAGGATCGGTTCGAGCCAGAAGTCGTAGACGGTCGATTGATACTTATAGACATGGAGACAGGCGAGATACCCGTCACCGGTCCGGACATAGTTCGGCTCGAAGCGGAGTCCGCCTTGCGGCTGGATCGCTTGAACGAATGTCGGATTATAGCCGTCTTGTTGTTTGATTGTCTCCGGGTCCTGCTTCCGTAGAAAACGCGTACGCCACATGACGCCATCACTCCTTTCCGTCCTGAGTCGGTTTCGTATTCGGGTTGTGCAGCTGGAACAACACATGCATTTTTTGTTCTAGTGTCAGTTCGACCATCGGATTGCTGCGTCGAAGCAGTTTCGTCAATTGATGCTTTCGTTCCCGGAGCATCGCCTCATCCGGTGCATAAAAAAAGAGGAGATAATCGCGATTCGTGCGATGCTCCTCGAGGTAGATCAGTTCCTGTTTCTTCTTTTGCAAAAACGGATGATAGGCGGCGTTTTGATTTTGCCGAAGCTGTCGTTCGATGCGCTGTTTCTGTTTCTCCAAATTAAGCGGTGTATTGAGCGGAATCACCTTCAACGGATGAATATATGCCTGCAACAGATAGGCGAGGGAGAAGATATCATGGTCCTTCTCCGTCTCGGACAACCCGTAGATATCCTTTGAAGTCAGCTGAATGATGTCGCAGAATGTCCCGTCCTGCATCTCGAACCCATCGAGCGCCGTGGCATCAATGATTGGTAGCAGAGAGGCGACAGAAGGCGGGATCCGGATGCGTTTTTCCTTCCGTGTTGGAGGTGTCGTCAATTGCATCTCATCGAGCCAAGTAATGTCTGTCGTCGGAATTGTTTTAGATCGTTTCTCTTCCGATAAACTCATGCCATCACGCTCCTTTCGATCCGTCCTTACCGTCTGTCAATGCGATATACGTGTCTTTCTTCTTCATCAGCGCGTAATAGAGCACGTGAATCATCCGTTTCTCTGGATTCGTCGTTGGGCGGATGACGAGGAAGAGTCCGAACGCGACGAGGAAGAATGTGAATGGCAGATGTAAGGCGTCCGGGATGAACGGCAGGGCAATCAACCGGACGATGATCAAAGCGACGAGAAACAGTAAATCATAGAGATAGAGCATCTTATTGATCTTCAGCTCGGTCGTGACTTCGTTCGGAATCCGGTACTTGCGCTGTTGCATGGTCTCACTCCTTTTTCGGGTCTAGACGCGGGACATCGGTCGAGTACATCCGGGACGATTCTGACGTCACACGTGTCTGCGTTTGTTCGATGTGCTTGAGTTCTTTTTGTGTCGTCGTCTCCAGTGTCTGATAGATCGACTTTCGTTGCCGCTGTGTTCCGGATGATATCTCTTGCGACTCAGTGATAGAAGGTGAAGAATTGCTCGCGCCTGAAGAGGGTAGAGTATGTGATGTCTCTTTAGGTGTCGTGTTAGATGTTGATCCTGAGTGAATAGAAGATGGATTAGGTGCACGTGTTCCAATCGGTTGTTCCGACGGTGAAGTAGGTTGCGATGCGACAGTTGTTTCAGAGGTATTGAACGCATCAGGTGAAGTAGTTGGTTGTTCCTTCATCGATCCATCGGGCATCTTCGGTTGTGAAACAGGTGTTTGCGATGATGACGGAGTAGTCGCAGGTGATTGTGGTGAGATGGAGTTCGAACGGCTTGGCATGGACTCTTTTGATGTTGTTGCAGTCGGACTCTCCGAATTCGTGTCGTGCGTCGATAAATCAGTGGATTCAATGCGCTGGTTCTCTTGTCCGGTTGATCGTGAAGTGCGCTCTTGTACTTGCGAACGAACTGGCACACTATCGGACGAACGATCAGGACGACCCGTCGGTGTACCACCACCTGATGGCGGATTCGGTGGTAACTTTGTACTAGCAGCTTCTGAGGCAGATGAAGTAGTTGGTTGTGATGTTCTCTTCATCGTCTGTCCAGCGACACGAGCCCCGATTTTTGCCGTACCTTTCCCGACAGCATACGCACCAAGTGCGACACCCCATCCACGTTTCAGACCTGCATCAATCCCGAAGAGGCGTTCGACCATGTTTGGTCCATCAATCAAGGCAGCAGAGAAAGCAATCAATGCGATCAAATAGGCAAGACCGTCGAGTGTATCAGCAAGATAAGCCGTCCCAATCGTGTAGAGCTTAATCGAGACGAAAATCAAGATAATGACGAGGAACGTATTCAGGATGCTTTGAATGACCTTCTTCGTCTTTTGTCCGCTGTGTAAGTCAGCAGGGGCGACTAAAATCGCTAAAACATAATTAAAAGCCAACTCGAACGAAAGTCGAGCCAGCTTGTAGGCAATCGAGAAGAGGGTGAAGCCCATCACGCCAAGGGTGACAAGAATCGTCAGCCAGTTCGGATGATAGCGATAGTAGTATTGGTTGTTCCATTCAACACCGCTCTGGTCTAACTCGGCTTTGGTCATTTCTTTCCCGTTCCAAGCGAGCTTGTTCTGAGAAATATCTTCACCTTCTTTACTCAATCGATACTCATCGCTATCAAATACATCATTGATGTCTATATTCTTGATTTGGCTTGCTGGAATAGAGTTTGGGATTTTAATTTTTGTATCTTTGAAAGCAGTTTTATCGTATTCGACTAAATCATGTACATTTTTTTGGAGCACTGATTGCGATAGAGTATGATCCCGATTTTCATATACTCCATCTTGATTGATGCTTGTAATGGCTTTGTCTGTGAACTCACTTGTCTTTATCATTGTCGGAGATAACAACCCTAAAACTAACAAACTGATAAACAGATTGATGAGAAACCCTTCTCGATCAAATTTTTTCTGAAAAATCATCAAGTAACCGGTGAATAAAAAGCTCCCGGCTAAAATGACATATAAAAAAGGTTGAATCGTCTGAACGAATTCAACCACTTGAGGATTATTAAAGAATGATTTTATGAGGAGTATGTCGTTTGTAATCTGTTCAAGACCATCGATGATGAAGGAGAGACCTCTAACGAGAAGCCAACCAATAGAACGAAGCGCATCTCTCACCAAATCACTGATGCTCAGTAAGTCTTGAAATTCCTCCAGTTTGGATGCTAGATCTCCATTAGCCATGATGGTCCTCCCTTCTCTGTCTGCTTTTAATTAATAAAAGAGGTTACTTCATCTTCGATTGCCTTGTCATCTAACGTAGTAAGGTCGAGAGAACGAACTAATTTACCATTCTCTAGTTTGTACAGACGACCACCTTTTAATTCTCCATGTTCATCTGTAGCACGATTTTCTAAATCTTTTCCGTTAGGTTGAAAAGGATTAAATAAGTTTACTTGTACATCTTCTTTCTCAGCGATGTCCTTCACTTTATCTACATAAGGCTCAAATTCTGCTTTACTGTCGCTATCAACAAGTAAGAAATTGCTTTGATCACTATCTTTTAGTTGATCAATTTCTTTTACAGAAACTTGTTTAAGAGACTTTGCTTCACTATTTTCACTACAACCGACCAAAAGTAACGCAGAGGAAATCAATAGTCCGGAGAGTACTCGTTTCGCTTGCATGCCTCCACCCCTTTTCCGTTTATAACACCTGTTCCGGATCCGTTAAATCGCCATTACTGACGTGAACCCGGAAATCGAATGTGTCTATAAGCGTAACAGTTTTTCGGTCGCCTGAGTCTGGGTCTTCTTCCTCAAATACGACGAGGAATCCGTCCCGAGTCTGGATATTCAAGACTTCACCACGACGGAGGCGTTTCTTGTTCTCTTTGATGATGGTCGCGATGACGCGGAGCTCACGCTGGACGCGTTCGGTGCGTGTCAGTTCTGTCATATGATGCCCTCCTTAGACGCCATGACCGAGTTTCTCGAGTCGTTTACTGATGATTGTCTTCAAAAAGTGACGCTGGTTGTCGGTCACAGGTATTGTTTTATCCAGGATGCCTTGCTCGAACAGATCAATCGGTAACGTATCGTATTCTGTCGTCTCGAAGATCGAGCGGAGAATTTTCGGCTGCAGGACATCGCAGACGCGCCATTCTGTTGCATCCGTTGTCTCCTCATCCGTCTCAACCGTTTTCGGTGCAACTGAGACGCCGAAATGGAACGGGACACGAAGTGTATTCAGGTCAAGATGGGCATGCGCGCAGGCAATGACGAGATCGTTGATGGAACGGTCCGTGTTAAAGTCATCCGCCAAGTATTCATAGCGGTATTTCATCTCCGTCCGTCCGGTCAGGAAAAGGGGATAGGACTGGATCCGTTTCTGTTGTTTGTCTTGCCGTTTGATGACGCGGATGATCAACATCTCACCTTCCCTTAATCCCATCACCTCGGTTGCCGTCAATAAGCGGCGACCATCGACACTCTCCGTCTTCGACTTTGAGAGCGAGAACGTCTGTCCGGAACGAGACTTCGTGACAATCGTCTGCTCCCCGAGTTTCTTCGAAATCAATTCTGCCGTCGACTCATCTGCTGTCAATAGGTAGTGCGTGTTCCCGCAGTTCCCGTCGATCGTCTTCCAATCCTCCCCGTAGAGGTTCTCGAGTTGGGCATAAGATTGGATGACGAGGTTGAAGCGGATGTTCCGGCCGAGACAGACGGTGATGATGTTCGCCATCCCTTCGATCGCTGGCATGTTCCCAAATTCGTCGAGTAGGAAGATGACCTGGCGTTCACAACGTCCACTCGTCGATTGTGAGGCGACGCGAGCGAGCGAGGTATAGACTTGTTTGACGTACAGCGAGGCGATGACGTTTAGCGTCGGATCGTAATCCGGAACGATCAGGAACACGGCGACGGGGCACGGATGCTGCCGAATCTCCCATATGTCGATTGGTGCATCCGTTGTCCAGTCGAAGACACCGTCCGTCTCGTCTCTCCAACCTGAGAGTGACACGGTGTACTGCTGTCCTTCACTTTCTACGGTGATATCGGTATCCACTTCGAGGGTTTCTTCGTGATGGAGTACAAAACTCCCGTCGTCGTCCGTCGTCAAGGCGAGTTGTTTCCCGCTTGGAAAGTAGAACGTCAACCGTGACAAGGGAAGGGCGCGTCCGCGAATCCAACGGTTGAAACCGATCAGTTTCATATTAAGGGAGTTTTGTGCCGTTAAGCGTGCCGTCGCATCAAGAGTGAAAATTCCGAGCTTAGCATTCGTATTGGCGAGGATGCTCGCGCGCGTCTGCCCACCGGAGAAATGAAGTGTCGCGTACTGCATACGTGCCGGATGATTCTCCGGAAACGATGCGAAGAAGGCATCGAGTGCCGATTGTTCCTGTCCTAATTCATCGATGATCGTCCGTGAGCCGAGATCGGACAACATCAAAGCGACGTTATACATCGTGATCTTCTCCGGTTCGTGTTTCGCTTGCTCACATAACCCGAGAATCAGGGCGGTACAGAGGTCTGTCGAGGAGTTACTCCAGAACGGATCCTTTGCCTTCGGATCATGGTAAAGCATATAGGCGACCGAACGGGCATACTGTTGGGCGAGGGAGTAGTTTTCGTCCAAATAGGCGTCGATCGTCAGCTGTAACAGATTGTAGGACATAGATTGCGATGGATTCATCAGGTTCAGGACCTCGACCTGATAGCCGCGTGCTTCGAGTGTCTCTTTGGAGGCGGCGAATAGTTCACCCTTCGGATCATTGATGATCAGGCTCGCTTGGCGTTCGGCACGACTGTAGAGATCGATCGTCGAGAAGACGAACGTCTCACCCTTCCCGGATCGGGTCGTCCCGATGACGAGATTGTTGACAGCACTGTCATCAATGTAGAGGCGATCACGATAGCGCCCGACCGGGACACCCCCGGATCCACTGTATGCCTCTTTACAATCTGGAACATCGCGATACTGCTGTTTCAGCTCTTGGAACGTCGTGAAGCGGGCACTACCTTTCTGTGCTGCCTTGAGATCGCGGAAGTTGAGCCAATACTTTAATAAGAGAACACCACCTAGGAGGAAGCAGACACCGAACAAAGCGAAAGCGAAGGAGGTCGACCAGGCGAGCGTCGTCCACCAACTCGATTCGTACTGTAGCGGGGAACCGGTCGTTAACTTCCCGTCTTGAAAGAGATTTTGGATTGTTTGTTGTAAGAACTGAAATGCTACGTTGAGTACTAAGAACAACACAGTCGGTAAAGCAATCAAAAAGGCAAGACATCGCCACAGCCAAGCGGATGTAACGAGAGAACGAAGTGAGAAGTTAATCATTATTTCAGTCACCACACTTTCATTAAAGAAGAGAAGAGGCTTGTCTTTGCTTCGCTTCGAGCGACGCATTGAGCTTTTCGAGCTCTTTTTTGTCCGTCTTCTTGGATAACTGTTGCTTTTGATCCTCGAGTGCTTGAATCTCTTCATCCAACTGGACGAGTGTTGCTACTTGCTCCTTCAATTCTTCGTTGTGTACCATCTTGATACTTTCTTGTGCTTTCGTTACATCTTTCAATGCGATGTAGGCGCGTGTTTTAGCTTCCTGACGTGCTGTCGTCATCTCGACGTCCGTAAGCGAGACGGCGCGTTTATAGTCTTTCTGCAAGATAGCAAGATCGAACGTTCCTTCGTCCGTCGGATAAACGGCTTGGAAGGCTTGTAGCGTATCCTGACGATTGGTCACGAATCGTTTCGACTGCATGATGATCGTCTCGACATCGATTGGATCCTTCGTCACGGAGACTGCTTGGTCGTAGTCCTGTTCTTCGACATACTGCGTAATCAGGAATTGCTGTTGTTCGTTATTCAGCGACTTTTGTTTTTCTAGGCGTTCGACGAGTGAATCCGTTTCTCCCGTTAATGCTGCTTCATAGAGCGGTTGCCAATCGGATGTTTCCGCTTGGACACCGCTTGGTGGATCCGGCTGAACGAGTTGGACAACGGACAACGCACCGAGGAGTAACAGACTCACACCACTGACGCCGTAAACGAGACGACGTTGTCCGCGACGCAAGCGGGAGATATGTGTCGTATCCTGATGTTGCTGAGTTACCGCTATCATCGTCTTATAGGATTCTGGTGTCAAACGTTCCAAATTCTCGAGCAATAGGATCTTCTTTGTTGCATCCTCCTTCCGGATCCGGATGCGTGGGATTCGGTCCTTCAGCTGCAAATAAAGGTTCGGATAGGTCGAATCACCGAACTGGAACGTTCCTTTGTAAACGAGTTGGTCAGCATCATCAAAGATTCGGAACTCACTCGCGAAGCGTTCGTTCGCTTGTTGGGCTTCCTGATGGACTTGTGTCGATAATAAAAGCGCCTCCTCATAAGGGAGACGCTCATAGTTCGGAAAGGCTTCTTTCGGTATATCCGTGAAACGGACGAAGAGCATATATTCTCCTCCTTTGAAGCGAGACATCGCAACGAAAGCAATAAAAAAAGCCATCCAATTTTGGAATGACATCTGTGCAATCACTTTTTTAGCTTAGAATTTGATGTTGTCGTTGACCATCTCAGCCAGCGTAAAGGCACCCATGACGATTATCAGACCGACGGCACCACCGACGAGCCAACCGACTGCTTTCGATCGTCCACGATCTCCCCCGAAAATAAAATAGAAGCCACCAACTGCGAAAGCGATGGCTGCCGCGATGACAGCCAGTCCTTGAAAGAACTGGAGTAAGCTGAGTCCTGTCTCATTCAATCCCATCTGTTTTCCTCCTCTCAATCCCGTGACGCGGATGCAGGCGATGTGAAGTTTAGTTTCGAGTCGAGTGCTTCCAAGATCAGTTCCTGGTTTTCTTGGATGACGAGCTGATGCTGAGCGTCGAGCCACTCCTCATAGTCTTTCCCTTGGATTCGGAGCAACTTCTCAGCAAAGGTCTTGTTCTGCTTCTGTTCACGTGTCGGCATAACATACACTCCTTCCTTGAGGTCGATGCGCAGCAGCACATCCTTAAAGACAGTCGGAGGCAAGCAGGACGGTGGGTTTAGAGCGCGTTCTCCCACGAACTCTGACATCCGATATCGGGCGTCTGTCTAGGGTTTTTCGATGACCCTCAACGAATGCGTGACCTATGAGCGAGTTTTAGGCGACTCTCGCCAAACCATTTCTGCGTATATCCCGCTCACCCGGTCACTCGTGAGGGACACGCCGATATATGATTATAAAGACTGTCCTTAGCGATATGTTGCTACGGTCATCAATTCCTCTTCTTAATTGTTGGTAGGTTTCATAAGTAGATAGATGCACACGGATGTCTCAGTGATGGACCAGTCTGCGACGTGAGACGTAAATCAGTTCGTCATCCGGATGCTTCCGTTTTGCGATGACTTGATTCTCACCGACTACCGTCCGGATCCGATAATAGAGTTGTGCGATTTCTTGAGTCTTTTTGCTTTCTTGTTCAATCGCGATTCGCCCGTGCAGTTGATATGTCTTGCCATCGAACGTACGGACGGAATCCGCTAACGGGAGTTCTGCTAGATCGAAACGTTCCTGCTTCAGATGCGACCAATTCCGTTTCTTCTCCATCCTCAAGTCGAACTCATCCCAAGGAATGGATCCCAATGTCTGTTCACAGGCTGTCGCGAGAATTTTGACATCGAGTATCGTGGGGATAGAGCGACTTCGTTCATAGGCACTGATGGCTGCCTGGGAGATTTCCCCGTACGTCCTCTCCGCCAACTCGACCTGACTCCAACCATGTTCCAGACGTTCACGCCGTAACCACTCTCCGAATCGGTACATACACATGCTCCTTTCCTTCGAGAACCCCGTTATGACAATGTATTCCTGGTGATAGTTAGAATATAGCAGATTATTCTGTCAATTCAACAAGTATTTAATATAACTTTTACATTACAGATTTATCAATTGACAAAGTTGTTATTTATCAACAAAAAATGATTAAATATCAATATAAACTATTATTATTGACTTGAAAATGTAAAATGAATTTATCAAAAAACATTTAGTTACGTAATCAAATATAGAATCTTCATTTGAAAAATCAAATTAAAATCTTTGGAGTTGAGAAAATGACTAATGAAATATCCGAATTCACGATAGAGTATCTATTGATAGTAGATTCTGCAAATAATTTTTGTTCTAATATAGATTTATTTAATAGTTTAATCACATCATATGCAGATATAACATTTAATGAGGAAAACGATAAAATTTTTTATAATGGATTAACTATTCTATATAAAGTTCATTTACTTCCTTTGAACGAGCAAAAAGATAATACTAAAAATGTATTTAATATTTATTTCACATGTGAAAACGTAGAAGAAATAGAGAAATTTAAAAAGTTTATCAGTAAGGTTGTAGGATTACTACGTAAAGTTTCTGAAAGCGGTGGTCCATATTTATTAAGAGATGATATAAATGCTTATTATTCTAGAAATGCTTATGCTAAAGTTCACGAAATTGAGAATTTGATGAGGAAGTTAATTAATAAATTTATGGTATTAAATGTGGGTACTGAATGGACTAAAAATTATATTCCTAGTGGATCACCAAAAGAGAATGATACAACAAAGTACTTACAGAGTCTAAACATAAATCAACTAAGTGACATACTATTTGTTGAGTATTCTCCTAATAAAACAGAAGAGTTGTTAATAAAAATCAAAAACGCTAATGAAATAAAAGATATTTCTTTAAATGATTTAAAAAAGTATGTAAAACAATCTAACTGGGATAGAATTTTTAAAGATAAAGTGGAGTTTTCGGGAGAGTTTATTAAAAGTAAATGGGAAGACATCTGTAAAATAAGAAATATAATCGCGCATAACAAACCATTATCTATTGACAATTACAATAATCTTTTGGTGAGTACTGAAAAAGTAAAAGAAAAATTAAATGAGGCGATTTTTAACTTAGATAAAATCAAAATTCCAGAAGAAGAAAAGGTAACAATTTCAAAACATTTGGTTCCTGATGAAGTAGATAATTTATATCACTTTGAACTTGAAAGACAGTTAGAATTAGTGTCCCTGAGCGATTTAATGGAGCGATTAACGGTTATTGAATGGAGAATTATAAAATTAATCGATCAAGACTTAAAAGAGCGTTTTGATTCTCTAAATGATAATGAAAAAAATATAGAGGCATCTTCACTATCTTCAAAAATGAGAATAGATTATCTCCAAAAGAATAAGGAGCTAATACCTTACAAAGTATTAAAAGATATTCAGTTGTTGTTTAATATTCTTCCTAAATTTAAAGAACAGGCAAAAAGATTACCAAATAAAGAATACGAAGCTCTTTTTTATAGGTTAGATAAGATATCTGAAAGAGTAAAAAAATATTTAATTGCTCGTACCTTTGATTTGGATTGAAATTAATATTATAGTATCAAAAAGATTTGTTAATAAATAAAATACAATACTTCTAAAAATAACACCTCCTCATGTCTATATCGAAAGAGGGGGTGTTATTTTTAAGCAAATTTTTTATGAAACACAGCCTTAGTAATTAGCTTCAGTTTTAGATTGTCAGTTAGATATAGTAAGAAGTTTCTTCATCAAACCAGCTTGAACTTTCTTGAATAACATCCTCTAAAGTTTGAACTTGAATAAAAAATTGTTCAAAAAATCCTAAATCAATTACCTTTAATTTTTTTTGAGAAGAATCCCAAAAAATTTGATCTAATTTTTTGTCTACATTGTCTAAATACTTAGATGCAGCCTCATGAACAGATAGCAAATATTGTTCCTTAATAATTTTTAATTGAGTAAGGTCTATTTTTTTATTAATCAAAAGTTCTTCTAAAGAAATACCGTTTACTTTTTCCATTAAAAGAAAATGGTTTTTTTTATAAGCATACAAAGTCGGATAGAAAGAAGAATCTTCAAGCTTAAGTAAAGCTTCAATATCTTGATCTTGCTTACCTTTAGCTGTAAACACTTTTAAAATCAAATTTTCATTATTAAAGCTAATGTTTTCAATGTCAGATCGTGAGCCATCAATGAGATATGGAGTGTAATTATGTTTTTCTAATAAATTCATTTTATTACTAGATGCTTCTTTGGTCTCTTCAGATAAATGCTCGAATTTTTTGGTATAAATAATAGACATACTTAAGCTCCTTGTATTGGTAATTTTCCCTATTTATTAGGGGGTATCGTTGCTTTTATACTACTACAGCTATTTCAGATTCACCTTTTTAATTAAAATCTACATGTAGACTCAAGTCGAAAACATTGATAATCTTTAACTATCAACTAGTAAAAGGAGCAATGATCATGGCGACGAAACTAGATTTGTCTCAACGCAAAGCAATCACGGTCACGTTCGGGAACTTTAAAGGTGGTACTGGTAAAACGACCAATAGTACAATGCTAGCTTACGCACTTGCCAAAAAGGGTTACCGTGTACTACTATGCGATCAGGATCCGCAAGCAAATGCCACAGCATTGTTTTTAAAGACAAAATCAATGCTTGAAGATGAAGTGTTTACGTTTGAACAAACTTTAATGGCTGCCATGCAAGAAGGTGACTTAAGCAAGATCGTTACTGAGATTAAGAGTAATCTTTATCTACTCCCTTCTTTCAGCGATTTCGCTCAATATCCTAAATTTCTTGAGAAAAAATTTGAGAATGAAGTCGATCGTATTACATATCTCTCGACATTGCTTGAGCCATTAAAAGATGATTTTGACTTCATCTTTATTGATGTTCCGCCCACGATCTCTATCTATACTGATGCTGCTCTCTATGCATCGAACTTCGTTGTAGTGGTTTTACAAACGCAAGAACGTAGTCTACAAGGGGCTGAAGTCTTTACACAATACCTTCAGGATCTATTAAATGACTATGACACGGACTTTGATGTTCTAGGCATCTTACCGGTTCTTCTGAAAAATGGAGCAGCTGTGGATCTTGCAACTCTTGAGAGTGCAAAAGAAATCTTCGGAGAGAACAACTTGTTCGAAGGGGTCATTAAAAACATGGAACGCTTAAAGCGTTATGATGTCGAAGGAATTAAAGAAGATGATATGCACGATCGTCGTGTCATGAGCACATATGATTCAGTGGCTGATGAATTTTTATCACGACTTGAGTATGAATTAGCTTATGCAGAACAAGAGGTGGAATAAAGAATGGTGAATAATCAAAATCAACCTCAAAGAAAGCGTCTACTTGAGCGTAAATCAGTGGCTACACCACAGAAGACTTATTCTCCGGAAGACGTAGTAGTTGAGAGTAATCCAATTGAATCCAAAGAAGAGGTAACTCAATCCAAGCGTAAAAAGACAACACAACGAGCAGTGACAAATGGAAGTACAACCGTTCGTGTGTCCACAAACACTAAAAATCAATTGGCTGCGCTGGTTACGATGGGAATGGGAGAGTCAGTTGACGCAGTCATTTCGACGTTCATTGACGACTACGTCGAAGGTATGGCGAGTGATCAGAAAAAAGAATACCAAATTCTGAAAGACATCATGATGATGAAAACGCGCAAATCATAAAAGAGACTCTGCTGAGAGTCTCTTTTTTTAGGAAAAAATAACACTAAAAACTGATCAGTCCAAACACGTCTACATGTAGACGCATCTACAAATCTACAAATCTACATGTAGACGCATCTACAAATCTACAAATCTACATGTAGACGCATCTACAAATCTACAAATCTACAAATCTACATGTAGACGCGACATTTTTTGAATCCATTGGTACGTAAGGGATTAGACGATGTCCGATGACATCTACATGTAGACGCATCTACAAATCTACAAATCTACAAATCTACAAATCTACATGTAGACGCATCTACAAATCTACAAATTTACATGTAGACTAATCTACAAATCTACATGTAGATTTCAAACCTAAGCTTATAAAAAAACCTGTTGTGAAGCCGTTTTTTTTATGAAATGATACAGATAGTTGTAAACAGAAAGCATCTCTTCACGCAAAAAAATCTGATAACAAAGGTTATCAGATCCTTGATGCAACTGACCCGCCAGTCAGGAGTGCATCGATTAAACATCGCGAGCAGCACAGAAAAAAGATTCAAAAAATAACTCTTTACGACGTGAAAAAATTCACGCTTCGTTGAGGGCTCTTTCTTATGCACTGAAATTAACTTCAGTGTAGCATGACGCAATTTTAGAGACAATTCTTTTTCGACATAAAACTAAATCATAAATCAATCAGAAAGGAGGAAGACGAATGGAGTCTTTACGTCAGTTGTATCGTGATCAGTTAACGGAAGCACCAAAGCGCGCGTCTCAAAAAGAACAAAGCGGTCCAAGCAACCATTTAGGTTGGGTCTTTGTTTGCAACGACTTCGCGCAGCCAAAAGCAGTCCGTACATACAGCTCATTGTTTCAAGCACAAGCTTCAGCAACGTACTTCACACCGAATACATTCTATCGTAACGATCAGCGTCATGCGGGAACGTTGCGCTGGCTAAATGCACTTGTCATTGATATTGACGTCAAGATTGCCAAGAACGCTGGCATGATCTATCCGGATGTGATGGAAATGGTCACAACAGCAGGTCTTCCGACTCCTTCTTTGATTGTCCAAACGCCATCAGGTGGCTTCCATGTGTACTGGTACCTGGCGGAGCCACGTCGTGCATTTCCAAAAGTCGTAGAACATTACAAACGAATTCAACAAGCGATTGCTGAAGAGCTGTCAGGTGATCTACAGGCTGTAGGTGCTGAACGGTGGTTCCGTTTACCGACGCCTCAAAACACTGTACATCGGTCTGCAGAGCGTGTTTCTTTTGACGCGCTTTGTAATTGGTATTCGGAGCGCAATGAAGAGCTATTACATCAACGAAAAGTCATGGTACGTAAGCAAGACATGATGCAACATCCTGCGATCCAGTCCCTCCTTCAAGGTGTTGAGCAAGGACGACGTGATAACACATGCTATACCTTGGCATTAGCTTTCAAAGCGACAGGATACTCAGAAGAAGATACGCAAATCTATTTGTATGCTTGGAATGAACGAAATACACCGGCTATGCGTCAGCTTGATGTTAAGCGAAAGGTTAAGAGTGCCTTTAAAGAAGGCGCACCACTAGGTCCTTCTGCGTACTGGATTGAGACATTGTCTGGAATGGAGTTTAAATATCAACTTTGGGAAGGTGCAAAGCCGCGAGAAGAGCGTACATATAGTCATTTAGAAGAGTGGAAAGAAGACGTCCTATCTATTTTAAGAGAAAATGGAGGGATTCTTTGCGGTGCACAGCGTGACATTGCCAAGATAATCTATTCTTCAGTAGACAAATCTAAAGCGATTTCATACGCGACGTTTAAACGAGTAATTGAACTCTTGATTCAAGAACACTTGATCGAAAAGACGGTTGAAGGAAGAGGTCGTGCAGCCTGTACAACGATCAAGATAATTAGTTATAAAAACGTTATTCAGTTCCCCAATGTAATCAAAAGTAATGGGCTCAACCCGTATACATTCATAGATACGGTGGTGGGCGGGTCTCTTTATCAGAACTACGGTACTAGAAATAATATTGATTGCTTTAATACTACTTAGATAGGAGTTGTCCTGTTATGCGTTTTATCTCTCTTGATACTAGTATTATTGTGTCCTTCGCTCGACTTTTTGAACAATCTTCTTTGGTTTATCGTAAGCCTAGTCATAGTGAAATTAGTAAGGTGTTGCAAGATCTCAATATTGCTGATCTTGATCCTAAGATTGCAGATCCAAGTTTAAATAAAGTGAAACGGGTAGAGTTTCTTCTGTATACTCTAACGTCTGATGACATCGACAGTACTAAAGGACAGGATTTATTCTTTCGTTTATTAGATCTACTTCGTGGTTATGGAGGATTTAGAGCGGATTCGGATAATTATGTAGGCAAAGAAGCATTCGAGAATTTTAAATACGTTTTAAAGTCTTCTGGTATTTTCATTGATGATGGAGGCAATATTATTCCAGTTATTCTTGATAATTTGACTGAATCTGAATATGAAGAAGCATTACTTAAATATATACGTCGTGCTAAAAAAGGATCTATGGATGCTGCTTTGCTCGTTGGAACAAGTAAAGATTTATTAGAAGCAGTCTCTTATCACGTAATTTTTAAAAAGATGGGAACATACAAGCAAAAGCATTTTCCTACCCTTTTAGGTCTGGCTTTCAATTGTTTGGGTATGACAACACCAGCGGATAAAGGAGAATTTTCTCATGTGGAAAGAATGGAGTCTTCTTTCTATGAATTAGGCTGTTCGATAAATAATTTAAGAAATCGAGAAGGGACTGGTCATGGAAGACCGTTTCTTCCGTCAATAGCAGATCATGAAGCGACTGCAGCGATTGAATCAATGGGGATGATTTCTGAGTATATGATGAAGAAACTTGAACAGAGTCATTAACCAAAACAAGCAGAACTTCATTTATGTTGTTCTGCTTGTTTTTTGTATTTGTAGAATGTGGCACGTGAGATATTCAAAGTACGAGTGATGTCTTCAACAGTCATATTTGCTTCATACATCATAAAAGCACGATCTAATATATCTTGATTAACAGGATTGCGTCCGCCTAGACGCCCACGACTTCTAGCTGCTTGCAATCCAGCTTTTGTACGCTCTCGAATCAACTCTCGCTCCATTTCTGCTAATCCAGCCATCATAGTGAAAAATAACCGTCCAGCTGCAGTGGAAGTATCTACACCTAACGTGAGTATTTGAAGATTAATTCCGCGATCCCTTAAATCGTCAATTAGTTCCAGAAGTTTTTTCGTAGTTCTACCTAATCGATCAAGCTTCCAAACAACTAGAGTATCACCTTCGCGTAAGTAGTCGAGGCATTTTTCGAACTCAGGTCGTTTTTTTACACTAGATGCTTTTTCTTGAAAAATTTTCGTACAACCGGCTTTTTCTAGTTCGTCTAATTGCAGATCTAGATTTTGATCCGACGTTGAAACGCGAGCGTAACCAATTTTACTCATAAAAATCCTCCGTTTGTATTTTTACTCAATTATACCATCAAAAAACAGACATTGATAAAAAGATAGGTTAATGAACAATGTGAGTAAAATAAAAAGAGCTGTTTAAAGCCCTTTTTATTTTACTCAATGTAATAAAGTGAATATGTCTGTTTAACGGTCGTTTTAAAAACAAAAAAAGAAAACTCACATATTTCCTCAGATGTGAGTTCTACCTGTCTTATTTATAGATATCACGACGATGCCCGATCTCGAGAATCAAAATCACGACTTTTTCATCTTGAATGTCAGCAATCAGACGATAATCACCGATGCGATACCGCCATTCACCCGAGCGATTCGAGACGAGTCCTTTACCATGACGACGCGGATCATCCGTCCCGACCAGATTCTTCTTGATCCAGGACATGATGATCCGCGCTTGTTGAGGATCCATCTTCTTGAGAGACTTTTGAGCTCCGCGCTCAAACTCTACCGTAAATGCTGTCATTCTAAATCAAGTTCCTTCATCATATCGTCGAAAGAGATCGCTTCTGATTTTTTACGGTGTGCTGCCATCGAATCATGATAGAGTTGTAAATCGATTTCGTCTTCGATGCGGTCGAGGACGGCATCGCGAACGAGTGTAGAAATCGTGATGTTTTTTGCCTTCGCATATTCTTTGATGAGTCGTGTATCCTGGTCATCCAGACGTACGGAAATGGTACTCATGATTATCAGCTCCTTTGTAATACATTGTAATACATATTCCAGTAGTAGTCTAGAAATGGCACCGATTTAAAATAGGATTGAACCTGTTATAACTAGTATGAAAATGATGAATAAGTATGAAAAAAGAAAGACTGCTGTATCGCATGCCTTTCTTTTTGTATAAGACGTCGCACACGCTGAAATGCTCATGTGGAGGATCATAAATACACGGAAATACTATACAACGCTGCGAAAAATAATGAGATCGAGACGCCTAATCCAAGATAGAGGGTCTTGATGGAGTCTTGGGTTGATCGGATGACGTACACCAACAATCCCACGAAAAGGAGGCTGATTGCCATCAAGAAGAGGGATATCATGGTCGGCTCGAACCGGATATCAGAATAGGTGAAACGCAAGCTAGGGAAAAGAAACCCTGACAGTGGACCAGCCCCGCTGGATTGAAGAGTATCCTTGATCGAGTGAGGGGGTTCCTGTTGACCGAGCCACGCAGTCGCTGTGAAGAGAAGCAGGATCAAGATGCCTTCCATGCGCATCCGCATCCGTCGGACTTCAAACGATCGTTCAGGAGACGCGTAACTCCACTTCCCGTTCATGATACCGATGATCAGCACGGGTAGAATCAGAACGTGTTTCCAGAGTAAGGCTTGTCCATACGGTAAAATCCAGGAATCGGAATACTCCTCTACCTGCACGACGACAGACATCAGATAGATGCCGGAACCGACGATCAGTAAGAAACATAGCGTCACGAGTGGTTTGAACCATTCGAGGAAGATGCCCCAGTTACGGTCTGATGGACTCCAAAAGCCGAGTATGAGCAATCCACCGGTCCAGATGAAGACGGCGAGTGCGTGAATAGAATGTACGAGCATGCCTTCTGCCCCTTTGATGCTAGAGGCGTGCCCGGACCACGCGAACGTAACGACCATCGCCATAACAAGGAATACCCCTAGTTTTATATGTCCAGGACTGAGTGATGAACGATTGATGACGATGAGAAGGAGTACACTCCAGAGAGCCATCAGAATCCAAGCGTTCCCTGCCTCGAATGTAAGTAACACGGATTGCAGTGTTATCCAAAAACCGATCTCTTCATATAAATACAGTACGATTCGTAAGACGGACAGGGAAAAGGATAACAGCATCAGCACGATGAGCATGCGAACCCAGCGGATTGAAAGCGATACGTCAGGTCGGTAAGAACGAGGGATGAGCTGGACGGAAAAGAAACCGATCAACAGCGCAAGACAACCGTAGAGGAGCGTATCGCCGATCAGATAGAGCGCGGTCATCGCTTCCGCCCCTTCCCGATAAATCAGATCAGCTCGTCCAAACATTCACCGTTTCCGGGATGGACTGTAGTAGCTGTGCTAAGACGATCGAACAACACTTTCAAAAGATGCAAAATGTCCAGACCGTCACAGTTTCGTTTGCCCGTGGGGAGATGGAAATCGACCATCAGCTGGATGCTCGACAAGTCCAAAGCGAGCTGAACAAGATCGGTTTCGATGGATACGTCAAGGGAAAGAAAACGTCCGAGGCACCGGTCCGGTCGTTCGAGGGGATCTCCTTGATCCTGTCCGGGATTTTGATTGGTCTGGGATTGCTCATCCAAACGAGCGGAGTAGCGTATCTTCCGAATGTTTTGTACGGTATCGCCTTGATCCTCAGTGGGGGGAGAGTTTTCCGGAGTGCCTATTATGCCGTCCGTGCCCGCTCACTCGACATGAAAGTATTGATGAGCGTAGCAGCCATCGGTGCCGCATGTATCGGGGAGTGGCTCGAGGGAGCGACCGTCGTCTTCCTCTTTGCCATCGGCAATTTGCTTCAGAATCGCTCCCTTGCGCGGATGCGCAATTCCATTCAGAAACTGATCGAACTGTCTCCGAAGGAAGCCTTCGTGCTGACGGACGGGGACGTTAGACGTAAACCGGTGGAAGCGGTGCGAGTCGGAGAAATCCTCCGGATTCGACCAGGTGATCAGGTTGCACTGGACGGCACGATCCTGAACGGGACGACGACCATCAATCAAGCACCGATCACGGGCGAATCGATTCCTGTCGATAAGAAGGAAGGCGATCACGTATTTGCCGGAACGCTCAACATGGATCGTTCGTTCGACATGATCGTCGAGAAGACGTATCAAGAGACGACGCTTGCGCACATCATTGAACTGGTCGAGGAAGCGCAGGATAATAAAGCACCGAGTGAAGCGTTCATCGATCGTTTCGCGAAAGTGTATACACCGTTCGTCTTCCTAGGTGCATTGTTGCTGATGATCGTCCCACCTTTACTCCAACTTGGTAGTTGGGGAGAGTGGTTCTATAAGGGGTAGCGTCAGGAAAATGCGGATTTACAATGCTAAGGAAATTCCCATACTAAAAAGCCAAATTTCTCAACATCAATTGAGAAATTTGGCTTTTTCCGTTGCTCAGTTAAAGCGTCCTTTAGTTGTATATTTCCTGTTAATATCCCTTTTGAAGCATAACATTGTTTTCAATGATCGCACCCGATAGTTGACGCCCATTTTAGAACCTATTCTTTGATTTTCAATAAGCGTAAACTGTTTAATGTTACAAGTAAAGTTGCTCCCATATCAGCAAATATAGCTATCCAAAGTGTTAACCAACCGGGCATGACCAAAAGTAATGCCACTAATTTAATCGCCAAAGAGAAGGTAATGTTTTGCTTGATGATTGCTAAAGCCTTACGGCTTAATTTTATTGTATATGGCAATTTACTCAAATCATCAGACATTAAGGCGATGTCAGCCGTTTCTAAAGCTGTATCAGTTCCAGCACCACCCATTGCTACACCAACGGTAGATGCCGCAAGGGCTGGAGCATCATTCACGCCATCTCCGACCATCCCCACACTTTGATGTTTTTCTCGAAGTTCTTTAATAAAATTAAGCTTATCTTCTGGAAGTAAGTCAGCTTTAATATCCGAAACACCAACTTGTTTTCCGATGGCTGTTGCCGTTCTTTGGTTATCGCCTGTTAGCATCACTGTTTCGATTCCCATATTGTTCAACTTGCCGATAACTTCTTTAGACGATTCCCTCATTTCATCGGCTACGGCAATAAACGAAAGGATTTCTTTTTCTGTTCCTAACACCATCACCGTTTTACCTTGAGTTTGCATATCGGCAATTTTTTCTTTCCTATCGCTTGAAATGCTTCCGTGTAATTCCTCAAAAAGATTTGGACTTCCCACATAATACATTTCATTATTTATTTTGGCTTTAACGCCTTTACCTGTAATGGATTGAAAATCCTCTACTGTTACTTCGTTGAATTTTAATCCATTTTCTTCTGCTTTTCGCATAATCGCTGAAGCAAGAGGGTGCTGTGATCCTTTTTCAATGGCTGCTGTTATGGTCATTAATTCATTTTCATTTCTACCATATGTCACAATGTCTGTTACAGCAGGAATCCCTTTGGTTAATGTTCCTGTTTTATCAAAGGCTATCGCTTTTAAGTGTCCTGCTTCTTCTAAATGGATACCACCTTTAATTAAAACACCATTTTTCGCTGCATTTCCTATTGCTGTAACCACAGCAACTGGAGTTGAGACTACTAAGGCACAAGGACAACCAACCACTAATACAGCTAAGCCTTGATAAATCCATTGGCTCCAGTCTCCGCCAAATAATGGTGGAACTACCGCAATTAAAAGAGCTAGTATGACAATAGCTGGTGTATAGTATTTTGCAAATTTATCGACAAACGCTTGAGAAGGGGCCCGTTCTGCTTGGGCTTCTTCTACCAAGTGAATGATTTTTGAAAGAGTAGTATCTTCAACTCGTTTTGTTACTTTAACCTCAAGTAACCCTTCTTCATTCAAGGTTCCTGCAAATACTTCATCATTTGTGGTTTTCGTTACTGGAACACTTTCACCTGTAATCGCAGCCTGATTTAATGTCGATGTACCTTTAACCACTATTCCATCCATTGCTAACTTTTGACCGGGCTTAACAATCATGATGTCTCCAACTTGAATATCATCAACATGAATCATCATTTCTTCATTGCTTCGTCGAATTAACGCTTCTTTTGGGGCAATATCCATTAAAGATTCAATAGATTGACGTGCTTTATCCATTGAATAACGCTCTAATGCTTCACTAATCGCAAATAGGATAACAACGGTTGCCCCTTCACCCCATTCACCAATGATTGCAGCTCCTATAATTGCAATAGTCATAAGCGTATTCATATCGAAATTTAATCTGCTTAGATTTTTGAGACCTTTAATGAATAACGAATATCCACCGATTAAAATGGACGCTGCATAACCAATTGTCGGTAGAACATGCTCTTCACCATACTGCTCTCCTAAGAACCAGCTAACTACAAGTAAAAGAGCTGATATATATACCTTAATGTTTTCTTTCTGCTTCCAAAAAGGTTCTCGTTCTACCCTTTGTTCTTTTTCATCTCGAATTTTTAAATTTTCAAATGCTCCTGCTTTTTCTAATTCTTCAATGGTTGTCGTCCCTTTAACATAAACTTTAGATGCTCCGAAATTTACTTTCGCATCCTGAACACCGGGAAGTTCTTTAACATTATTTTCAAAAATGGCTGCACAGTTAGTACAAGTAAATCCTTGAACACGATAGGCTTTCATTTCTTCTTCAGACAGTTTTGCTTTCCCACTAGACATTGATCTTCACCTCTTTCTTATGTGCCAATGCAATCATCATAATTTGTCTGATATGCTCATCATCTAATGAATAAAATGCAAGTTTTCCCTCTTTTCGAAACTTAACAATCCCTTGCTTATGGAGCGTTCGCAGGTGATGAGAGGCATTTGCAACCGTAACACCTATAATATTTGCTATATCACACACACACAGTTCGTCATCTTGACATAAAGCATAGGTAATTTTTGCTCTATTTTCATCTGCAATAGCTTTTAACATTTGGGCAACACTAGAAATATCTACTGTCTGTAAATTACCTTGTATTCGATTGACCTTTTCTTCGTCATAACAATAAATTTCACAAGTATCTTTCTTAATCACATTCTCACCCCAATATCATTCAAGTGTTTATTTGAATATAGTATAACCATTTTTAATAATTCATTCAAGTGTTTATTTGAATGAGTAAAAAAATTCATAAAAAAAGAATTGGAGTACCCAATTCTAATAACAAAATAACCAAACTGCATAAGACTTTAAGTACATAACATTATCTGGCCAATTAATGGAATAGGACTGAACTATTTGTTCTCTTCCGATAGCTTTCTATATAATGAAGCCCTAGACACATTTGTAATTTCACAAATTTGATTTACAGTCATATTTCCTTCTTTATATAGCTTTACTGCATAATTCATTCCCGCATGATTTTTATGATATTTCTTTATCCGACCTTTAAACTTTCCTTCTTTCTTAGCCAGCTCAATCCCTTCACGTTGACGCATACGGATAAGATCTCTCTCTAACTGGTTAACACCAGCCATTACTGTAATTAAGAATTGGCTGTATGGATTATCCTCTGATAAATCTAGCCATGTATCCTTGAGTGATTTTAAGCTGGCTTTTTTCCTTCGTATGTAATCGATCAATTCAAATAAATCTTGTGTACTACGAGTAATTCGAGTTAAATCTGTAACATAAATGGTGTCACCATCTTGTAAGTCCTCTAACATTTTTTGAAGTTGCTCACGTTCCTTCGTTGCCCCAGAAACTTTTTCTTCGTATATAATATCCATTCCGAATTCGCTTAGCTGCTGAAATTGTCTTGAAGGGTTTTGACTAGTTGAACTGACACGTACATAACCAATTTTCCGCAAAATATCACCTCACTTTTGAGACAAGTCTTATGAGACGCTAGATCACAGCAATCCACTTCAAAATAAATGACTTGATGAAGTCGCTTCAGATCATAGAAAAACCCTCATTTCGACGTCGAAATGAGGGTTTTTCTATGATCTGAAAAGATGCTGTCTTAGGACATCCTCTCTTCTTTTTTTAGGTTACAAATAGTTCAATGGGTTGACACTATTCGCTGCAGAATAACTGCTGTATTTATAACTGTTTTTATGAATCTCAAAGTGTAAATGATTTCCGAACGAGTTTCCTGTATTCCCAACTGTTCCAATCTTCATACCTTTAGAGACTGTCTGACCACTTTTTACCGAAAGACTATTCATATGAGCATAAACGGTTACGTATTTTTGATTCTTTAGACTATGTGAAATCATAACGTGTTTACCATATGCACCGCTGTTTTTAGAGGTAGTGACTTTTCCACTCGCAGAAGCATAGACAGGTGTGCCTTTTGTTGCAGCTAGATCAACGCCATTATGGAATGTATAACCGTAAGCGCCATTAGATTTTCCGTATCCTTGGGTCAGCCTCCCTTTAGTAGGAGAAGCAAAAAGAGACTCATTATACGTCATTTTTTTTGCAACGTGGCTCTTATATTTTTTTAGGTAAGAACTATAGATATACCGTGTGTTCCCTTTGTAAAGTACTTTTGTCCAAGCTCCTTTTTTTCCTAAATAAGAAAAAGTCTGACCAGTGTTAGTCACGCCGACTATATTGTAATTGAGAGAAGGACCAGTCCGAACACGGAGATTGTCTGTCTTTACTTTTACTTTATATGCACTACTTGCTTCAACTTTTGGGCTATGCATTGAAAAAGTTGTTGTGAGTAAGACGCTAGAAGCGATAAGTATTACCTTGTTTTTCATTAGTTGTACTCCTTTAAAGATAAAGATACGGTGACAAACGATTTGTTAAAAGGAGTATAGCATCACTATATTACAAAAAAGTGTATCAAATTCATTTCAAAAATTGATACGAGATTTAATCAAAAAATGCATAGTTTTTTCACAAACAGATTTTATGTTTAAAATTAAACACATTTCTTTTTTATACATCTTAAAAAAAGATTTATTTTTTAGAGTTCGGGAGGAATTTGATGGAGTTATCTTTTTTGTTAGCTTTTGGAGCAGGGTTTTTATCTTTTATCTCGCCATGTTGCCTAGCTTTGTATCCTGTTTTTCTATCTTACATTACAGGAATTTCAGTTACAGAGTTAAAAGAAAATAAAAAGTGGAACTGGAATGGTGTTCCCCATACATTCGTTTTCTTACTTGGATTTTCGAGCGTATTTTTAGTGATGGGTTTTTCAACGTCATATTTGGCTGATTTTTTTATAGTGTATAAAGATGTTCTACGGATGAGCGGTGCACTTATTTTATTCATATTCGGTGTTATTTTAACTGGTCTGTGGACCCCAATATTTTTACTTAAAGAGCGAAGAATGAACTTAGGAAAAAGAAAGCGTGGTTATATCGGAACGTTTATTGTCGGAGTCGGATCGGCTGCTGGATGGACTCCTTGTACAGGACCAATCCTCGCTGGAGTTATTGCTTTGATCGCCACGAATCCTAGTAATGGATTTTTATATATGCTCTTTTATGTACTAGGTTTTTCTATTCCATTTTTCTTGATGTCGTTTTTGGTCGGGAAATCCAGATACTTAATGAATTATTCTTCAAAGGTTATGAAAATAGGTGGCTGGTTTATGATTTTATTAGGTATCATATTGTATTTCGATGGTCTGACGAAACTAACTACAATATTGATTGATTTTACAGGGTTTAGAGGGTTCTGACGCTCTATTTTCTATTTCGAAAGGAGATGCATCGTAAATGTCTCGTGAAAATGTCCTGATAATGGGAGTAGAGGAAAACTGGAAAGTGATGGAGAACATAAAACAACTTAAACCTGTAAGTATAGATATTCATATTTCTTCAAAAGAAGGATGGGTTCGAAAGCTATTTCCTGATTTTAAATATTTTGATTCATTTTCAAAAAAAGAATCAGAAGAAGGGTATATTAGTAATCTGATTGAATATTGTACTTCTCAAGAAATAGGCTGGATTATCCCTTTAAGCGAACAAGAAGCATCTACGTTATCAAAACATAAGTTGAAAATGAGAAAAAATAACGTAGCGTTTATAACATCCTTTGACTGGGATAAAACAGTACTTCATGATTCATTTTCGGTTCAAGGTAATACTTTCACTTATTCTTTTGACCAGATAAAGAATGCGCCTGAAGGTGTAAAGGTGGGGAAAATTGATGCATATGTCGATTATCGATCTAGTGAAGTGATTTGCTGTTTTATGAGAGAAGAGTATGAACGGTACCAAGATACTGTTCTTTCATACGAGGTGTTTGCCAACTCGATTTTAGAGGAGTGCGTAGCAATAATTGCTCAAAGGCTTAATATAAAGGGTTCTTTTTCTTTCGATTATCAACGTGATTCGGAGGGAATGTATACGATTACAAAAATAGAATGTTTCATGACGCATTCTACTCGTGAGGCTATTTTTAGTGATTATGATTTCGCTAATTATTTGTGGAGCAATATTCAAGGAATTGTCCTTTTAAAAGAATCAAATGATAAAAGCTCTTTTGTGTATCGCCTAAATGAAGAATACTTTCTTTTCTAAATCTCAACAGTTTGTTTTTATATGTAATCATCTTAAATGAGAAAGGTACTTTATGAATAAACTTTCATTTAAAATAACGTTATTTTATTTTTTCGGGATTCTCATGATTTTCATTCTCTCATCTGCTATTGTATACAACATTCTTGAGCATCAACAAGTAGAAAGTGAACTGGAGAGCCTTCAAGAGAGAGGCAATAGTCATCGAGATGTTCTTTCCACTAACTTCGACAAGCAAACAGTTGAACACGTTGTTTTAATGGAGGAAAAGGCGATGACTGATGTGATTATCTTAGACAAAAATAATCAAGTCGTCGATTCATCTAACGACGCTGAACAATTTTTGAACCCGGATTGGATTCAAAAAAAGGATGGAATCGTAGAAGGTAATTGGAGAGAGGGCAAATTTTTAGTGACGGTGAGTAATATTGAAGATGGCGGTCAAATAATCATGTTAGAGCCGACGAAGTATATACAGCATTTGATGGGGGAATTGAAACAACAAGTAGTGTTCTCTCTATTCTTGTTAGTACTTTTTCTATTAGTAAGTGTTTATTTTTTGAGTTATATCATTATAAAGCCACTTTTATCAATGAAAGAGGCAACGGTAAAGTTAAGTAAAGGCGAGGTGCTGAAAATCAGAGAAGCTGAGAGAAGCGACGAAGTAGGAGATTTAGCACGAGCGATCACTAAGTTATCTGTTGATTTACGTCACATTCAAAATACAAGAAAGCAATTTCTGACTTCAATCACACATGAATTGCGTACGCCGATTACCTACATCAAAGGATATGCAGGACTCCTCAAAAAAGACGAATCGAGATTTGGAGATATTATCTATGAGGAATCCGAAAGACTTCAAGAACTGATTGAGGATTTGTTTGAACTTGCTAGATTGGAAGAGCCACATTTTCAAATAGATCCTCAGATCACAGAGATGAATGATTTCTTAAAAAAAATCAGTGAAAGAATAATTTTTAAATTTGAGGAGAAACAAGTGAAATTAATTCTTCAAATTAATAAAACTCCCATCTACAAAGAGATAGACCAAGCTAGATTTGATCAGGTTCTCTTAAATTTACTGGATAACGCGCTAAAATATACACATGCGAACAAACGCGTATTTTTAAAACTTGATGAAAACTTTATTGAAGTTACGGATGAAGGTGGTGGTGTGGATGAGCAATCACTCCCGTATCTTTTTGATCGTTTTTATCGAGTAGATTCTTCACGAAATCGTGAAACAGGAGGTACTGGGCTCGGTTTGGCTATCACGAAAGAAATAGTTGAAGCGCACAAAGGGACCATCGTAGCTATTAATGTAGAAAACGGGCTGAAAGTTGTCATTGACTTGAGGGGGATTCCAGGATGAGAACCATTGCTTTGGTAGATGATGAGAATCGAATGTTAGAACTGATTGAACTCTATCTGCAAGACAGTTATACCTGTATTAAGCTGAACAGCGGAAGAGAGATATTGAACTTGATTGATGTAGATGAGCCTGACTTAATCATATTGGATGTGATGATGCCTTTAATGGATGGTTTTGAGACCTGTCAAAGGATAAGGGAAGTTTCGAATGTACCAATCATTTTATTGACAGCACTCGACGGAAAAGAAGAAATCGTAAAAGGATTACAACTGGGAGCAGATGATTACATTGTGAAACCGTTCGACGAGGCGGAATTGAAGGCAAGAATTCAATCGATTTTCAGACGAACTACAGTTTCTTCAGGATCAAAAATCGAATCGTCGGGTCTAATCTTAAATGAAGACGCCCATGAGCTGTATTATGATAATCATTTAGTCAAAGTCACGCCAAAGGAATTTTCATTACTTGCTAAGTTATTAAAAAATCCAGAACGTGTCTATTCAAGAGAGGAACTGCTCTCAAGTTTATGGTTAGCAAATGAGTGGACAGATGAACGAACGGTCGACTCTCATGTAAGAAACTTAAGAGAAAAACTTAGGAAACTCGAGTTTCCTATTGAAGAACACTTTCGCACAGTATGGGGAATTGGTTACAAGTGGGTTCCTTAAATAAGGAGAAATAAGACAAGAGAGGAACGGTTAAAAAACCGTTCCTCTCTTGTTTATCGTTTATTCTGCAGATAGTTCGTCTTCAGTCACCCATTTATGATTTTTCACTTCTTCACCTGTAGTCGATTCGAAATCAATCATATACACTGTTGTTTGCTTAGCTGAGTCGATAGTGGCCGTAGCATCCTTCATTCCTTTCATATGATCCGCGTCTACTTTTACTTCATCGCCTACTTCATAAGGAGATGACTTGGCATCTACAATCTCTTCTTGAATAATCCATTTATGATTCGTGACGCGTTTCCCGCCATTTGTAGGGTCATAAGAAATGCTATAAGCAGTAGTATCATAAGCTCCTACAATTTTAGCCTCGGCCCCTTTCATGCCTTCCATATGTGCTTCTTTGATCATCGCCATGTCGCCTACTTTAAATTTAGGGTTTTTAGCCTCTTGGAGCCCTTTCGGAACCTCTTTCGATCCAGACATGTCCATCGTCGAATGATCCATACCGTCCATATTTTTATCCATGCTTCCTGTTGATTTAGAATCATCACCATTGCTTCCGCACGCAGCGAGTGCTAAAGAAAGCGAAGCAGCCATAGTTGTCATAAAAATCTTTTTCTTTAATTTCATAAAAATTACCTCCAATTGTTTTTTTATGCTTTCCATAGACTCTATCACATAAATTTGCAGAAACATTGCAGAGAGCAGAAAAGTAACACATTGAAAAAAACTATAAAATTCATGGGTGGAAAGACATATTTTTTTCACAATCATTCTTTAAGTTAAAGATAATAATTAATTGAAGGGAATGATCCATGTGAAGAAAAGATGGTTAATCGCAACTATCGGTATCTTTACTCTCATGATTATAGTGGGCGGTTCGTATTTACTTTTTATCCGAGGTACTATGCCAAATAACAAACAGCACATGAAATCTATGATGAATGGAGGGAACACTACTACAAATCAGACTATGATGGAAGGTATGGGACATGGCGCGAGTGTCGATTTAAAATCAACTGAAGAAAAAGAGCGACGATTGAACATCCCTAAGATGCTAAAATCCGATCGTGAAACCAAGAATTCCATTCAATACACGATTGTCGCTAAACAAGGGGAGACACAGTTCTTCCGAGATAGTAAAAAAACTGAAACTCTAGGATATAACGGAAATTATTTAGGTCCTGTAGTGGAATTGAAAAAAGGAAAAATGGTAACAATCCGTACGGTGAATCGCTTATCAGAAGCGACTACATTCCATTGGCACGGTCTTGTTGTACCATCATCCGTAGATGGCGGACCACATCAAGTCGTGAAAGCTGGTGAAACGAAGGTAGTAAAGTTTAAAGTGAAGCAAGATGAATCGACATTGTGGTTTCATCCACATCCAATGGGGAAAACTGCTGAACAAGTATACAAGGGGTTAGCAGGATTGTTGTACGTAAAAGATGAAAAAACTAAAGAGACGATGCTACCTCAAAAATATGGTGAAAATGATATTCCATTAATTCTTCAAGATCGAAAAGTTAAAAACAGGAATGTCCTTGGATATGCTGATGTAGAAAAAACAGATGGGGCTTTAGGCGATACCCTCCTCGTAAACGGTACGATTAATCCATATTTCAACGTAAAATATTCGCAACTTAGAGTCAGATTGATAAATGGCTCCAATGCACGTAACTACGTAGTGAAGCTATCTGACGGTTCATCCTTTAAAAAAATTGCTGATGATGGTGGTTACATCTCAAAACCGAAAAACGTAAAGAAAATTGAATTAAGTCCAGGCGAACGTATAGAGGTATTGGTAGACTTTTCAAAAAGAAAAATTGGTGAGACTGTTTCATTTGAGACGAATGGAGTAAGGGTCGTTAACTTCAAGCTGAAGGATAAACAAGGGACGAACCTAAGTGCATTGGTGCCGAAAAGTGGATATGAAAAGCCGCTAAAGACCTTGTCTACAGTGAATCAAAAGTTAACTCTTTTCGGGATGGGCAAAAATGTTGAAATCAATGGGAAAAAGTTTGATGAGAAGAGAATCGATATTAAAGCGAAACAAGGAGAAACCGAAATTTGGGAGGTCTATAATAAAAAAGACATGATGGGTGGAATGACTCATCCCTTCCACATTCATGGAGTCCAATTCAAAGTATTAGAGCGAAACGGACAGAAACTGGATAATCAAGAAGCAGGTCTAAAAGACACTATCGCTATAAAACCAGATGAACGAGTTAAGATTCAGATGACTTTCAAGGAAAAAGGGGTATTCATGTACCATTGCCATATCCTTGAACATGAAGAGAACGGAATGATGGGTCAGTTGAAAGTGGACTAAAAAATAGGTGAATGTTTTCATCTTTTTTTCACAAACTAAGGAAATAGGCTTTGTGTAAGTCAAAAAAGACGGAAAATGGAGGTATTTTAGAATGAATACTGGACAACAAGAAATCTTAGGTGCCCTACACAACTGTATAGTGACTTGTAATGAATGCTTTGATGCGTGTTTGAGTGAACATCATGTTTCTTCGATGGCAGAGTGTATACGTCTAGACAGAGATTGTTCTGAAATTTGTAGTCTTTTAGTACAAGCTATTTCTCGAAACAGCAGCAATATTGATGTTCTTGCAAGAAGCTGTGTTGAAATTTGTGAAAGATGTGCCGACGAATGTTCGAAACATGATCATGATCATTGTAAAAAGTGCGCTGAGGCCTGTAATGAATGTGCAAAAGTCTGTCGTAAATTAATTGCTTAAAGCGAAGTGTTAAAAATGAAGGAGCATCTATGTCGCCATGCCGAAAAAGGTATGAGCTAAAAAGCTGATGCTCTTTCATTATTTATAAGCACTAAGATACTTAGTTATGAAAAAGTTCATAACCCTTATAGACCAGTAGTATGGTGAGAGAAAATAAGGATACATAGAGGATAACGATCAAACTCTTCATAAACACTTTCATGAAAATCAACTCCATTCTATAGGTTGAATTGATTATATAGAAAGTTCGTGAAATTTATGAGGAAATAGACTAACAATCATTTATTATTAAAAAATTTTAATGTAAGAGGTGGTGACTAGGATGGATAAAATATTAATTGTTGATGATGAAATAAGAATGAGGCAATTATTAAGACTCTATCTAGAACCAATAGGATATGAATGTAGTATGGCGAATGATGGGATCGAAGCTTTAGAGAAAGTGAAAAAAGAAACCTTCGATTTGATTTTATTGGATGTAATGATGCCAATGTACGATGGATTCGAAGTATGTAAGAAAATAACGGATTCTCACCCGGAAGTCCCTATCATCATGATAACGGCTCTAAATGATGCTGAATCCATCGTCAAAGGACTAGATGCTGGAGCTACAGATTATGTCACAAAGCCGTTTAACGGGGACGTACTTTTAGCAAGAGTTCGGTCTGTCATGAGAAGGAAAGCAAAAGAACCCGTTATCTACCACGGACTTACGTTCGATGAGAGCAACAATTTAATTTTACTAGATGGCAAGTCGATTGACTTTACACCAAAAGCACATGCATTACTGCGACTATTCCTTCAACATCCTGGAAGGCTGTTCAACAGACTAGAGCTTTATGAATTCGTTTGGTCTTATACGTCAGAATCGGATCCGAGGACAGTTGATTCTCATATTAAGATGATTAGAGAAAAGTTAAGAGAGTTAGATTACCCGATCGATAGGCATCTGAAAACAATTTGGGGGAGAGGATATCGTTGGAGTGAGAATGAAACGAAATGACACTCTTACTATAGGAGCAAAAGTGTCATCATAAAAATCATAAGGGAGTCGGTGTCGGCTTCGAGTATCCATCTTTATATGAAGAATCGATTGCAGAACGAATATCTTTAACCGATTCTCCGTCCCGTTGCTTCAAAATAGACTTTACAGCAATCTCGAGACAGGTGCTGCATGTCGTTCCGTGACTTGTCCATTTCACCGATCCATTCGTCGCGTTTTCTTCTATAAAGCAATCATAATTATTTTTATGATTGACTGTTTCACCGCAACCGCAATAGCAAGGTATTTTCTCTAGTAGTTTACGATTTTTCCCTACAGCTTGATAAACATTTCGTACATCTTCAGGTTGAGTTTTTAAAAACGTGGGAAGTATCAACGATGATGATGTTTCTTCAATCTTGTCACCGCCCATATGTTTCGCATGATCTACCTCCTTTGAATGATTGGGAGTAGAAGACTTCATCGGGGATTGAGCACAGCCGACCGCAATCAGGGATAGGCTAATAAGACTTACGCTTTTTAAGAGTATGTTAAGTTTCACGATTGGATTCTCCTTAGAGATAATTTTGTAGGTGCATAAAACAAAGCTTTTTAATTGCGTTTTTTGTATTAGCTCATTTGTCTGTTCACGATAGTACCTATTCGTTCATTTGACCATAGTCTTCATCAGTTCAGTTAATTCATGAATTGTCATCAATCATTTGATGTCTACCTCGAACTTGTCCTTTAATTCTTTTTAAAGTTTCAGTACTTGTGATTTTGGCGCTAAATAGTCCTATTCAAACAAATGGTCTCATTTTTTAAAATATATCCTATACTTGTATGATAATTTTTATTTTTTAGTGTGTCAAAATACATTTTATATTTATATATATAAGTTTAACTGGAAGTAAAAACGAGATGTAGCTCTATATAGTCATGATCTCTCTATATACACCATACAGGTATATAGTACGTAAAAGGAGGTTTTCTTATGAATCACCATATCCATCACGAACATACTCATCATGAAGACCAACAAATGAGTGCTTCACATCATGAACATGAAGGAATGATCGGAGACTTCAAGAAAAGATTTCTCGTATCGTTAATGTTGACCATTCCAATCCTGCTACTTTCCAAAATGATTCAAGAATGGTCGGGTATCAACATTAGCTTTCCATATGACGACGTTGTTTTGCTTTTGCTATCCACAATTGTCTACTTCTACGGTGGATGGCCCTTCCTAAAAGGTAGTATTAATGAAATACGCCAAAAAAATCCTGGAATGATGATGTTGATTGCATTAGCGATTAGTGTAGCCTATTTCTATAGTGTCGCTATCATATTCGGTTTCGGACAAGGACATGATTTCTTTTGGGAGTTAGCGACCTTGATCGACATCATGTTATTAGGGCATTGGATTGAAATGAAATCAATCATGGGTGCCTCAAATGCGTTGCAGGAATTAGTAAAGTTACTTCCGAGTGTGGCGCATCGAGTGAAGGATGGGAAGGTTGAAGAGGTGCCGGTCAATGAATTAGAGGCAGGAGATCTCATTCGGATCAAGCCGGGAGAACAGGTACCGGTAGACGGAAAAATCGTCGAAGGAACAACAACGATTGACGAATCAATGCTTACCGGTGAATCACTTCCGGTAGATAAACAGGAGAATGACACCGTGATTGCTGGCTCTATCAATCAAGAAGGTGGTCTGACAGTCGAGACGACAGGTACTGGTGAAGGCACCTACCTTTCAAAAGTCATCGGCTTAGTAAGTGAAGCGCAATCTTCCAAATCACGGACTCAAAACTTAGCTGATCGAGCAGCAAAAATTCTTTTTTATCTCGCGGTGGGAGCAGGTGTTCTGACTTTCGTGATTTGGATTGTACTTGGATATTCGGTTAGTACAGCAATCGAGCGCATGGTAACGGTTATGGTTATCTCTTGTCCACACGCTCTTGGTTTAGCAGCCCCTCTTGTCGTATCCGTTTCTACAGCACTTTCCGCTAAAAGAGGTCTTTTGATTCGAAATCGAACACAATTCGAAGAGGCACGAAAACTAGATGCGGTTATCTTTGATAAGACTGGTACTTTAACGCAAGGTAATTTTGGAGTAACGGATGTGATGGCAAGTACAGGTATAAGTGAGGAAGAAGTATTACGACTCGCAGGAGCCATCGAACAGTCGTCGCAACATCCACTTGCTCGCGGGATCTTGACTGAAGTTCAAAGACGAAAGCTTGATTTACCATCGGTCGCAGGATTTGGATCGATGACAGGCATAGGATTGGAAGGAACAGTCGAAGGAAAGCAAGTCCGCGTCGTTAGTCCGCGATACGTACGGGACAAACAACTCGAAATCGACGAAGTGACATTCGAAGATTTGTCTGAAGAAGGGAAAACGGTCGTCTTTGTCTTAAAGGACACAGAATTAATCGGTATGATCGCCCTTGCCGACCTCGTTCGCGAGGAAGCTAAGAAGACTGTACAGGAATTAAAGGAGAAAGGGATTCAATCCATCATGCTGACTGGGGATAATCAAAAAGTCGCTTCGTGGGTCGCTTCCCAACTTGAGATCGATCAAGTGTACGCAGAAGTATTACCGGATGATAAGTCACGTCAAGTGAGACAGGTGCAAGCAGAAGGAAAAAAAGTAGGGATGGTAGGGGATGGAATTAACGATGCACCAGCTCTCGCACAAGCGGATGTAGGGATTGCGATTGGTAGTGGAACAGATGTAGCTGTAGAAACGGCTGATATTGTCCTTGTCAAAAGTAATCCAAAGGACGTCTTATCTGTCATCGAACTATCGCAAAAAACATATAATAAAATGATTCAGAATCTATGGTGGGCAGCTGGTTACAATATCATTACGATTCCTTTAGCTGCAGGTATTTTAGCACCATACGGCATTATTCTTTCACCAGCGATTGGAGCAGTTTTGATGAGTTTGAGTACGGTCATCGTAGCTATCAATGCGAAAACATTAAGAATTTAATAGAAGTTTGGTATATTTTTTCTTTTTTGTGTATGAACACACCCTATCTCACTTCATGAGTTAGGGTGTGTTCTTTTTTTCAATCAGATAGGATCCCATAGATAAAAGCATGGAACAGAGCGGCCCCGCTCTGTCTGATGGAAAGAGACCGCAAGCCGTCCTGTTTCCGTACTCTAGCTCGCTCCTCGTCGGCGCAAGGGTCATCAAAAAAAGCCGCTGCCGTTCCTTGTCTTCCTCCGCGTTTTGGCTCAAAGCAAAGCTTTTCGCTCGCGGGCTTCGGAAGCCTTCGTCCCGGTGCGCTGTCCGCTTTTTTTGATCTTTCCCTGCGGTCACCCTTGCGCCGTCTCGCGACGCTCGCTACGTTCCCGTCAACAGGACGGCACCGTGTCGGACTGCATCCCACTCGCGAAAGGAGCTTTTCCATGAAACTGACTACACTCGTTGAAATCACCCGTATCTGCCAAGAGGTCCGTGAACCGGACGTCGCGCTCGAGACGACACACATCACGTCCCCAGAGGACGCGTTCTGTGTCGCGAGACGCTTCATCCAGGACGATGACCGTGAGGTGTTCCTCGTCATCCTACTCAATACGAAGAACCGCGTCATTGCCGTCCATCGGGCACACGTCGGTAGCATCAACTCGAGCGTCGTCCACCCTAGAGAAATTTTCAAGTCCGCCATCCTCAACAATGCGACGTCGCTCATCGTCAGCCATCAGCATCCGAGCGGTGACCCGCATCCATCGAGGGAAGATATCGAGGTGACCGAACGGCTCGTCGAGGTCGGACGCATCGTCGGTATTCAGCTTCTTGACCACATCATCGTCGGTGCCGGAGACGAATACGTCAGCTTGAAAGCACAAGGTGTGCTGTAAAGAGACGATAGAGCGTAGACGGACGGGATACCTCCGTCCTGTCCGCGCGCGCAAGAGCATGGACGAAAAACGACGTCGTTTTTCTTTTGAGAGAGCGCAAGCGAGTAAGGAATGGATTCGTCCCGAATCCAAGGGCAATGAGAGACCCGCAGTGGACGGATGATCCACTGCGGGTGAGAACGTACATCTGGTCTGTTCTATGTAGAAGGGTGTTATGGAGGATGCAGTAGTGAGACAGTAGTGGAGTGTACGAAGGTTCGAGGAGAGATAGCTGATTGAAGTGAATCGATCCTCTTGTAGATAGGTAGTGATGCTCTTTCTACTTGATGTACAGCACAAGAAAATTTTTCGGGCTCATGCGTGAGGCTGTAGGCTGCACGCAGCAACATCCTCATCGCACCGCTGCCCTCCTGCCGGACCGATAACGAGAGCTGCGACTCGCCTGCGCGAGGCATCTCTACGTTCCTGTTCCTTGCGACGGAAGGCACGGAGCGTTCAAAGAATAAAAATAATTAATTTAAACAACTATAGATCTTATCACAAATACTTGGTTATTAATAAAAAAACCAACAGTCAAATGACTGTTGGTAGAAGAGGAAGTATGGGGAAAGGGAGGGGGTTAGTCTACTTTAACCAAAAAAGCGAATTGTCCGTCACCGTTGGACCACTTTGCTTTGATTTCATAGGCATACGTTCCTTTTTCTTTCGGGGCAGTAACGGCATCGCCAGTTAAAGTAACTTTTTCAGAATCTTGCTTATCTTTCCAACGAACGATCTCCATAGATTCTGGTTCGTCTTTAAAAGAAATATCGATTTTTTTATTTGAGGATACTACAGTTGGTTTGCTTTTTTTCGTCATATCGAGTCCGTCGACATACTTTTTATCAACACATTGGTTGCGCAATAGACCATCCCAACAAAATGATCCTTGGACCGTTGGAATATCTTTTCCTTGTGCTTCTACTTTGGGGTTTGGTGGTTCCCCGCGAAAAGGATCAAACACAAAAAATAGAACAACCAATACTACTAAAACACCAATCCATTTAAATTTACCCATAAAGCACCCTCCCTTGATAAGGATAATTTAAATAAAGTTTAAGTGTTCTTATTGAGCGGCTTCTTCCTCAACAAATCCTTCTTCTAATTCGAGTTCATCGTGTCTCTCCATGATAGGTGAGATCGTTTGATTCTCAAATGCAGTTTCATACGTATCAGCTACTGTTTGAATATCCGCGCCATCTTCAATAAGAACTTCTCCATAAGCAGGAACTGGGTTGTGCCAGTCCGTTTTCTCATCATGGATTGTTGCAAATAAATATGTTTTGCCAGGTACGAGCATTTCTTGATCTTCGTACGTTAATAATACTTTTTCGCCATTATCATCAAAAATTCCTGCATTTTGATTTACGACCTGATCTTCGCTTAATTCACCTTTAACATTTTTGACTATTTTTACTTGAAACTGTGTGCTTGGTAATGTTTCATCATGACTAATTTCCTTCTCTACTTTAGCAATGAAAACGTTCTCAGAATTTCCGACGACAGAAGTAGTTTTTGTAACGTCCATAGCAAAGTCACCTGTCATAGTAACTTTCTTTAAATCTGCTTTTTGAATAGAAGAGACTTGTTTTCCTGAAACACTTTCGTTTTGATCAACGAGGTAAAATGTTCCTAATCCTAGAATTCCAGCTAAACCAACGACAGCGGTAATTTTCTTTGCTTTCATTTTTTTTCCTCCTCAGTAATGACTGTAGTAGTCACTTTTAATGTGCGAATCTAAAGTTGTCATACTAAATAGCCCTTGTTTCATAATTCCTGAATCGTGGTGGTTAAAGCCTAAGGCATGTCCCATTTCATGTAAGGCAGTTTTTTTCTGTTCCCCTGATGTCATATCAGTGAAGTTATACGTATTGTATTCAATAACGTCAGCACCTGACATTGGCGTATATCGACCTAATAATGAGGTAGCTACATAAATATCTCTGAACGATAAATCTTCTACTACGTCTGCATTGTCACCGGCGATATTGATTGAACCCATGTTGTCCCAAACTGTAATGGAATGGTTTCTTGCTGTAGTGTAGGCAGTTTTTCCGCGAGCAGTACCCCAGCGAATTTCTTTCCCGTCCACTGCACCATCACCTGTCCAGTGTGTACCTGCACTAACAGGAATTGAAGACCCTAAAGTAATGAAAGCACTAGCTAAAAGCAATGTAGTGATTTTTTTATGCATGATATTTTCTCCTTTAATTTCATTTTATTACCTTTTTATGATATAGTATATTTATGTAAATTACAATTATTTATAGTTGTAATTTGGAAAAAGGGGGAATTTTTAATGGGTTTGAAGAAGTTTGCGTTATTAGCTTGTATGATCCCAGCTGTTTCTTTAGTCAGTGCGCCATCAGCATCAGCTAAAACTGTAGTTACATATGCAGCGGGGTCGTGGGATAAAGTTGGCTATACTGAATCGATTTATTTGCACAATCAGCAAATTGAAAGTACACAGACGATTTCTTCAGGTGGTGGTAACGTTCAAATTAGACCTTCTGGAATTAGTGGTACTAACACTTATGTTGTATGGCTTTACGAATTGGATGGCGATAAGATCAATAAGCAGTTGATTGGTAAAAAATATGGCTATGGAAATGATCCATTGACTTGGGATGTATCTAATTTTGTTGATGGAACAAATAAAAAAGCAGAAATCTTTGCGCATATCGGATATGCGAAAGTCGAACAAAGTGGTTATTTCACTTTTTATGATTGAACCGAATATCGCTAAGCTAAAGTAAAACGTCCCCTCAAAAGGACGTTTTTTTATTTAAAAAATGGATTTGTCTCAAATTCAATAGCAGTTAGAAACCTGAAGTAGTCGGATTCATTGCGGAAAAAAGTATTTATATCGTCTCTTCTAGAGAGAGTTTCTTTCGCAATGTATGGATGAATGAAGAAATGATTAAATAGATGGAGTTCTATGGGTAGAGGATTGATCTAGGTCGATTGATTATGAAATAATCTCGTTTTATAGTAACGCAGATGATTAAAGAACATTCGGCTTCATCGCACCACTGGAACCGATAACGAGAGTTGCGCCTCGCTTGTGAGAGGCACCTCTATGTTCCTGTTCTTCGTGACTAAAGGCACAGACCGTTCTATAGAATTTTAAAAACAAAAATGAAGGGTTAGGATTTAGTGGAAGGAATGGCATACTAAAGGAAAGATTCTTATCCACGTGTTAGATCGTCATTAGCGCTTCGATAGTAAATGAAGTATCTCATGCGAGGATGTCTAAAGAAGGAGAAATTACATATGAACTATGATGGATCGACCAATGTATTAGGTGCAGCACTTACAAATGTCCCTCTACTCTACCTTGTACCGATTGCATTCGGACTTTTCTTATTGATCGATTTCTTTTTTACAAAAGAAAAGAAGAGCTTTTTGAGCCGAACAGGTAAAATGATTTTGGTTCCGTTCATTCTGATCGTAGGTGTACTTATTTATATCTATTGATTCGATATGCGTAATAAGAATGATCATTTTTATGACAGAAACGATCTTAAAAGGTCGTTTCTTTTTTTATGCGTGAAAAATCAATCGTGCATTGTTTCGTAACGACTCAGTTATCTTACATATCACTTCGCTTATCTTATCTAAGGTAGTTCGTACAGACGCTTAAATCATTCTATGCTGTGCTTAACAAATCGGTTAGGGGTGGAGTACATGAATATAGTAGAGATGTTTGAGGTCATGGAGCAAGCGAAGGGGAAACAGATACCAGATAAGGTAACATTGATCGATGCCCAGCTTCGATTCGTGCGAGAAGTAGAAGGATCGATTGAGCATGTGACATGGTTCATCGATGTCGATCGATTGACAGACTTCATGCAGACACACTTTAACAAGCAGACCCGTTAAGGTCTGTTTTTTTGTATGGACTTACATATAAACTAACCTATCAATAAAAATAGTTGGGTGGGAAATATAACCAACTTTCTCCTGGTATTCACTGTATACTGAAGATAACTTACAAATCAGGAATGGAGCGATGAAAGATGAAACGAAAATGGATGGGTGCCAGCTTAGCGCTCGCAAGTATTGGATTACTCGTCGGACCACTGCAAGGTGCAGAGGCAGCGACATCAAAAATCAAGGTTCACTATATCGATGTTGGTCAGGGCGATGCGATCTACATCAAGATGCCGAGTGGTGAGGACATCGTCATCGATGGCGGCAACAAGGGGAAGGGCGATGAACTCGTTGCCTATCTGAAGAAGCAGAAGGTCGGTGACATCGAAATGTTGATCTCAACGCATCCGGATGCCGATCATATCGGGGGGCTTGATGAAGTCCTCGACTCATTTAAGGTCAAGAGCGTCTATGCACCGAAGGTCAAGCACACGACGCAAGCCTACAAGGATTTCTTGTTGGCGGTTAAGCGCGAGAAGCTGACGATCAAGACGGCAAAGGCTGGCGTCTCGCTTCCGGTCAAAGGGGTGAAGGCGCAGTTCGTCGGACCGGTCAAAGACTATGCGAAGAGTGATCTGAACAACTGGAGCGCGGTCTTACACGTCGCCTACAAGAAGAACACGTTTCTGTTCACGGGAGACGCGGAATTGAAGTCGGAGCAAGACATGATCGCGAAGAAGAAGACGCTGCGTGCGGACGTCCTCAAGGTCGGGCATCATGGGGCGAAGACATCAACAAGCGCGACGTTCCTCAAGTACGTTAAACCGAAGTACGCCGTCATTAGTGTCGGGAAGAACGCGTATGGACATCCGACGAAGGAAGTCGTGACGAACCTGAAGCGTGCGAAGGCGACGATGCTGCGGACAGATAAGAGCGGTACAATCGTCTTCGAAGGAAACGGATCGTCCTACACGATCAAGAAGTCGAAATGAAAAAGCGAAAAGGGATCATCGACCGGATTGAGGGGAAGTGGGTCGTCGTTGAGTTCGATGATGGAATGCGTGATATCCTGATTTCCCGCTTCCCAATGACGGTGGAGTCGGGCGATGTCATCTGGATGGATGAATATGGTCATATCGAGAAGGATGAACGCGAACGGCAGCGACTTTCAGATGAAATCGATGAGTTGATGGAAGAGTTATGGGAAGACTAACTTAAATTAATTAAAAGGTGGAGAGATTTTTTGAAATTAGATTTAAAGATTTTTGATTTTTTAACATTGCCAATCAAAACTTTAGCTTCTTTATCTTTAGCTAGCGGGATTTTACTTTTTTCATCGAATTACATTTTAAAAAAGCTGCATATGATTGATTTTATGAATAAATATGGTTTTTATATTGGTATTATTTTTTTAGTTACTTTTGCTCTATGTTTGGTGACCTGGATTAATTCATTACTTGAAAGCCTGATCACCTTAAGGAAAAAACGCAAATTTTTTGCTGAAGCTAAAGGAAGATTACTTGAATTAACGATTCTTCAAAAAACAATTATTTATGAACTATATTCTCAAGATAATCATACTTTAGAATTACCAATACATGATGGAGCTATACTAACTCTAAGCAACCAAAAAATTATTGGGAGAATATCTGATACGGTTGCGGTAAGCGATATTAATGATATAAGAATGCCGTACCTTTTACAGCCGTGGGTAGTTAACGAAATTAATAAAAATGCAGATTTATTATCTAATCTTGCAGCTGCTCATTCACAAACAGTTTAAAATAAATAAATCAAAGGTGTTGCATGCTATTTAAGTATGCAACACCTTTGATTTATGTGCTCTAATTATCAGTTTCGTTTGTTTTTTGATTAATACGTTTTGCTATATCATCGTAAATATCTCGTTTTAACCAATAAATTTTGCTAGGAACAGTATTAGTTTCGATTCTCTTCATAAATATTGCATTTTGATATTCTCTTATTTGATTTGAATTATGAGTCTCAAAATCATTAATTGAACTATTAATTGATGATAAAACTTTTTCTTGAACAGAAATTTGATTCTTATGAGCATTCAGAGTTTCGATTAGATGAAGTAATAAAGGCAAAGATGGAATAATGATTGATAATATTATAGTCTGAAAAGAGAGATTGAACTGAAAAAGAGTAACAAAAGCAATGAATAAACTAAAAAGAAATATTGGAAGAAGTATTCTATTTTTATAGTATTTTCTTAATTCAATTTCCCATTGTAGGCTTGTCCTCTGACATATTAAACAAGTTAAGTTTTCATTAGAAATTTTATTTAACCCGGGATACCAATTAAGAAGTTTTGACTCGTCTCCCTTAAATTTATTACTTAAAAGCATTCTTTTTTTATCATTAATCTTTTCCCCAACCAACATTTTATTCCAAGGGATTTTAAATAATTTAGTATCAAATTCTTCTTGGAGAACTGCTGCTGTTTTGATACATTCTTTTTCAAAATTTATAAAATAAAGTCTGCTGAAAGCTAGCCAAATAGCTGAAATCAAAGCGAAAAATGCTTTTAAATCAGAATTGAAATTTATAATGAATATACTGAAGATCGGAATAGAAGCTGTAATTACTATTCGAGTAAATCTAAAACATTTTCCGTTATCATAAGATTGTCGCATTGCCTTTAGTAAATCAATAGAATCAGAAGAATTTTGACGTTCACTTAAAGTTTTTTTATTCATAATCTGGGAAATCACTTCCGAATATTTTTTGCCATTCTTGATGAGAAAGTTTATGTTTGTTTTCAAGAAAATATTGAATTGCTAATGAAGACCTTTCATACGCTTTATAAGCAGCAGCGGAAAATCTTTTTTGTGTTTCAAAGCTATGATGATTAAGATCTCCTTGGATTCCTTTAGGATCCAGACAAGGACTGTATATAGAAGAACTTAATACATTAAATAAGTCTCTTAATGCTATTTGATCAGTAGAACCAACCTCGTTGTATTCATAATGATTTAAAATCATGTTTTCCAGTAGATATGATCCGACATTGGGTACATGCTGTTGTGAGTGCCATTTCTTGATTAATCGAATTATTCTCAAAACTTTCCCGTCTCTTTTTTGATTGATTTCCGTAGCCCTTGCAGAATCTATACGAGGATTTGTTTTTTTCCATTTTCCGTTACCATCCGGTATTAAATAAAAACTATTTCCATAGATATCTTTAGAAGTTATGAACGCAGGAACAATATCAAAATTCCATTCATAACTAGAAAACTTAAATGTGGCAGCTTCTTGATTTCTTTTAATAGTTGCTAATGAGTGATTTGGAACGCTCTGCAAAGATTTGATTAGTTTGTTTAATAGCTTTATTGAATTTAAGGTTCCATCATCATTAGTTAGGTTATAAAGTGAGATTGAAGTAGTAGGAACCTTTATTTCACAAACTCCGTTACTTTTTTCTAGATAAGTACTGCTATTTGCCTGAAAAACAATTAAAAAATCAATATCGTCTAAAGGTCTAATTTTTGTTCTTCTTGCAAAAGAGCCCATACGAACATAGTTTTCATCTTTATAAATAGCAGGGAAGCTATCATCAGAGTCTTCAAATTTTTCAATTTTGTCTACTAGTGCTTTTGTACTTGTTCTTGCAATAGATAATCTAGATGCATCTAAATCTACTTTGTCCTTAGAAAACTGTGAAAGAGATGTACTAATAACTTTTGGCAAGTAAATTCCTCCATTCGAGTTAATATTCTATAGATTATAACAGTAAAACAAGAACTTTCGTTCTTGTTTTACTGTGTTTTAGTCAATGATATTATCATTTTTTAATAATATTATTCTCAATTAAAGATTATTTTTAGCGACTTCGGAAATCTTGCTCCGGTACATTGAAGTGACGCGTTACGATCTGTCGGACTATTTCTAAGTCACGATCTTCCGTCGAAACCATCTCGTCGTACCATGCCTTTTCGAGTACTTGTTCGGTCTTCTTACTAACGACTTCTGTGTTTAGGATATGATGGTACGGTCCTATCGCATCATCGAGGACACGGAAGTGTTGGCTGATCGGTCCTTCGCCCGGGATGACGAGCGTATAGGCGACGGTCTCATGTTCGTCGAAGTCACGGTCGTTGGCTTTTGCGAACGGTTCGAAGAAGTCTGTCGCTCCATGGACCAGCATCATTGGTTCGTCAAAAGATGACAGGTCTTGCTGCGTGTCTTGCTTGGCGATGCTCGTCAGGTAAGCACCGACGTCCTCCGGTGAATGTTGCATGATTCGTTCTAAACGTTCAGCTAACGGTAATCCGTGTTCAGTGACCTGTGCAGTCTGTTCGATATACTCAATCATTTTAATCGGTGATGCTTCGCGTTCCAAGATTTGCTCTTTCTCGAGCGCAGTATGGATATCACGGATGAAATGACCGGATGTCTGATGGACTTCGTGCAACAAGTCTTCCTTATCGCGCAAGTCTCTGCCTTGCGTCCAGTTAGCGAGATACGACAATGAAAATTCGTCTGTCGAAAAACCAAAGTGTGCCGCGACCGTGTAAGCGACCATCTCCGCCTGGAATTCCTTCTCATGTGGTTTTAACTCGATTCCGCGTTCTTCATTCCGTTCTATGTTGTGCAGATTGGCATGCGCGAGTTCATGAATCAAGATAGTGACGTTCTCGATGTCCGAGTTGCGGGGATTCAAGGCGATCGCGTTCAGTTCTGGATAAAAGCAGCCTTTTGCCGTACCAAGCTCGTTCAGTGGCTGGTCGAGTATTTTCACGTCTTGTGTCTCGGCAATCCCGTTCAACGCGCGGCGAAACGTTTCCACCTCACGAAGCGATCCATTTCGATGATAGGAAGCGAAGAGCTCAGAGACTTCGAGTCCCTTCTCCCGAGCATCGGTCTGTGTGTACTCGAAGACATGACCAATCTTATAGTACATCGCTTTCCGTGTCGGAAGAGAACCTTCCTTGGCGCGTTTTTGCTCCGTCTTCGTCGCATCCTTCCACGCCACCCAATCCGTTTCTCGTTTGATGAACGTAACAGGGGAGGGGACGAAAATCTTGATTCCTTTCTCTCCTTTTTGGACTTGGACACCTTGCTTCTCCCAGTAGGCATAGGAACCGACGGCACGTGCGCCTTGGAACTGTTCTTCGATCAACAGCATGTTCCGCGTCGAGTAGCGATGGAACCGGCTCATGAAGTCGAGGTGTTCCTTGATGCTCTCCTGACTGACGAAGTGGGAGGCGAGCTGCGTCTCCATTTTATCGGTTAACGCTTGGACTTCCTTCTGGTAATCCTCACGTGTTTTCTTCTTGTATGCCATACCACTCACGCTCCTTCCGACGAAACGTACGAATCAGCAGCACCTTCAAAATCGTTCAACTCTTCTAATACCATCAAGTCGTTAACCAGTCGATCCAGTAGTAGATGACGGCGATCACGTGATACCGGGAGTAATACCAAGGGTTCTTCCTGTAAGAGTTGCAGTAGCTCGTGTTCCTCATGTGAAAGGGGAATGTCATAGCGCGTTTGATGAATCATGACGGCGACATGAGTCTGATGCAGTTCGAGAAGTGTGGCGAGTGTGAAGGCTTCGAGTCGTCTCATTTGTGGATCATCCTTTCTTCGTCTGAATGCTTATATTGCTTTCGTTGGTCGATTCGCTTTCTTACAGCCGTCTCTGCCGTCTCAAGAAACGAGGGACGGTATTCGGTCGTCGGGATGATGTCCTCGATGCTCTCCGTCTGCATCAGGGCTTGTAGCAATTCGATCAATACCTGTGTTTGAAGGTCTGTTTGTTGGACGCTCTTTTGTAACGGAGAAAGACTTTTCGTGATCTGTTCTTCCCAGAACGACGTCAACGCTTGTTCAATTTGTTTCGAGACGGAACGACTGACATAGTTCAAGTCCCATTGCTTTTTGATCATCTCCTGATAGTCGCGGATGATGTGATCGATTGCCGGACCAATCCCAGACAACCGTTCTCTCTCCCGGTATTCCTCTAAAAATTCAGCGGTCACGGCACTCATCTTGATTCGGACTTGTTTTGTTTCCTCCACTGCCCGTCACCTTACCTTTCGTGTTGGACTTCCTGTTCAAGTTGTTCAAACGCACGCTGATTCTTGATGTGGTCCCATTCATCATTCATGTGTCGTCCGATTCGATAGAGCGTCTCTTGCATGATCCGTTCACGTCGAAACGCTGCTTGGATGTTTTGTCTAGGTGAGGATGTCTTCATCTTCGCAAGCTCCTGAGGTGACTTAGACGATTCACGCATCTCTGACAGGATGGCGTTTCCCATCCGCGTGTAGAGATCCTGTTCTTTCGTCTTCCGGTAAGTCGATGCTTGAGATGCCGATCCGTAACTTCGCTCGTAGAATGCGACCTCCGTATCGAGTCGTTGCTTGAACGCGGCGTGTTCTTTCTCGAAGTGCGTCGCAAGATATGTGTCAGTCAATTGATTGAGTGAAGGACGCAGTTCTTGAATGCCGTTCATGTTGTAGTACCACTGCCGTTTATCATCCGGTAGTCGTTTCTGAATCGCTTTATACTGGCGTACGAGTTCCGGATGTAGCATGCGATTTGAAACGGATAGTGTTGCATGATTTCGTTTGTGCGCGAGGACTTCATCACGGATGAAGGCATTCAACTTCTCCTGTTCCCGTGTCCGGTCGGCAAGCGTATGGACGATTTGTGCCTTCATTTTCTCGATCGTTTTCGGTTTGCGTTTGCCGCGTTCGCGTGGATGCATCGTCTCGACCGTCGCGACATGGACATGGATGTTGTCCGTGTTGTAATGGATGGCAGCGGTCCATTCCGCGTGCAACATCTGTTCCTTTTCGATCATCAAAGCGGTCGCGTTCCGTGTCGCCTGCATCAATCGTTGTTCATCGATGTAACGATTTTCTTTGACGCCGACTTCCTGTAACCAGGCTTCATCGAACGAGATGACGTCTTGCCAGAGGATGCTGCCGTTCTCTTGTGCCCGTCGGAAGATATTGCGTAACTGCTCTCGTTCCTTCGCATTCAATCGGTTTTGCGTTGCCGTGAACAGGCCGCTTGATTTCAGTTCATCTTCCATATAGTCGTGATAGTTTTCAAATTGATGCGACCGCGCTTTCGTCTCCGGACGATCGATGTAGCTGAGGTAGGTCGTATAACGACGCGCACGTTGTGTTGCTTGTGGCAACTTGAACTTCGACTTGATGATGACGCCAGGAATGTTACTCATCCTGCATCACCTCACGGAAGAGTGTAGTCAAGAGTTCGAGTTCGGTTGCACTCCGCTTGAGATGTAGTGTATTCGCTTCGAGCTGTCGTTCGAGGCGTGCGATCTGTGTCGACTGGATACCGTCCGCGCACCAGGTCGTCAACAATCCTTTCAATAATTCTTGTCGGGAACACATCTGTTTCTCTGCCAATTCGTCGAGTTGTTTGACGAGGATAGGATCTATATCACGAATCAAGAGATCCATCTGCTTTCCTCCTTCCATTACGAAAGTGAGTCTCAATGTTCTAAAAAAGATAAATGACTTTCGAACAATTGCTTCGTTCCTCCTGTCATTAGAAGTGAGAAAGGTGATCCTACTTAGAAAAAGAACGGAGGAAACATATGCAATCCATCATCGAACACGGTTACGCACTTGGAGAAGCCGTGAGCGTCTCCTTGATTGTCGAACTTTGGAAAAATATCTGGTCGAAGATACAGCATCATGAGATGAAAAGAGTCGAAAAAAGTGACGTAACAGAATCGATCTAAGCGTTGATGAAGGTCGATAGAATGACTAAATGTACGTCGATTTTTTTAGAGGAGAAAAACCAAAAATAGTTCAAAACCGTAAAAAAGAGCATAAGGGGAAACTGCTATCACGGAGCGTGCTAGCCTAGGCGGAGCCTAGTGTTTCCCTGATATCATCAAAATCGCCAAAAGATCACACCGCGTGCCACTAAAAACGACATTTTGGCACGGTGTTTGCCACCTTACCATTTCAGTTCACGTGCTTTAACAAGTAGCTGATTCTGTCTTTTTTCTTCTTGCGTGAGTTGTTTTTTCAATTCCGTTTGTCGTAACAGTGCGTCTTCTTTGTCCCGCTTCAGATTGAAGATTTCATCCTCACGTTCGACTTGTTCATCGAGTGTCAGGTCGGGTAAGGTGGCTTGTTTCGTCTCGATATCCTGTTCAATCTGTTGGATGAGAGAAGCTTGTTCCGCCTGTTCGCGCTTCATTCTCTTGATCCGTTTTTGACTTTGCAGGTGCTCGTCAGCGAGAAAAAGTTGTGCATAGTCATCTGCTTGTTGAATAGAAAGTGACATCTTTAGGACGCGTCGCTGATCCATATAGAGTGATTCGACGAGAGAATCTTCTCGCTTCGTAGCACGCAACTTATCGAGTGACTGTTCAGGCTTCATGACATACAAGCGTAGTGCTAGTTGGTCAAAGTCACGCGGTACATCTTCGATTTCGAAGACGTAGTGCTCGTCCTGCTGATAGACGACACGAACGCGTTGCTCATCCGTTGGTCGTTCCTTATAGGCGATTCGTGCCACAAGCTTTGACGCGTAATCTTGAGGTTGATCGAACTGGAGACGGACGCGCATTTGTTTCCGCTGCACATCATGGGACCAATCGAGAAGCGTGACGGTCTGTCCATTCGTCAACCGTTGTTCTTCGCCGATGGGTGTCGCATTGATCGGTTGTTCCTCAGCAAAGAAGAGGGAAGAGAAACCGAAAAACAGAAAACCAATCAAGAAGAACAGACCTGTTCCGAGGTACAGTCGTGACCAGTCACGGGTCAGCGTCTTTCGTTTTCCTGGATGCATTTAGACACCTCCTGACGTTTGAAGGCTCTTCATCTGATCGACGACGTACCGTTTATTTTGATGCGTAAAGGTCAGTTCAACTAATTCTTCAGACGTCTCTTCATAACCATTGGCATCGATCGTCAACGTCCGTTGGAAGCGGACGAGACAATGCTCCGGATCGTCCCGATTTGGAAAGACTTCGATGTCCGAGACGGAGGCGGTGAACTTGTTATCGCTTCTGCTACTCGCAAACAGCGTCCGTTTAATGGACTCCGACATATACTGATCGGCTTGTCGTTTGCGTGTTGGATAGGTCCCATCCTCCCATGTGAAGGCGAACGTGATAAAGCGTTCCGCGCTCTTCGAAATGATTGAATTTTGTTCTTGCTCTTGTTCATTAGTTGAGATGGACGGATCTGACACCGTCGTTTTTGGTAACACACTTTT
>NZ_JACSNA010000005.1:0-54383 GCF_018618925.1 Exiguobacterium sp. s39 | reverse complement strand
AGTCACGATTGACGAAGCTTGCGCTTCATTCGTTTTTGTATTCCGTAGAATACGATTTTTGCCTCATCGTTCAGTTTTCAAAGTCCAATATGTCATTTGACGACTTTTAAATCTTACAGTAAAGTAATAAGTGATGTCAATTACTTTTTTGAAGTTTTTTTCGTCTGTGACGCTCGCGTTTGGCGTGTGCCTCAGCGACATGTATTAATATATCAACTCTTGTTTTTTTCGTCAACTGTTTTTCTAAAAAAACTTTAGAAAAAAGATAGACCCGCTTGAACCGGTAAAACACTACCCGTTCGCGGGTCTTTTTCGTTACGCCTGTTTTTGCGATTGTCCTTGAGAAGCTGGCTTTTCTTGCAAGCGATGCAGCATTAGAATCTGATACGCATTACAGATTAAAAGTGTCGCAAGCGCCGCCCATAACATCCGCTTATCTTGTGTTGCCTGCAAAGCAGGTACCCATTCGATCAACGTGATGACTGTCATGAGGAACAAAGTCGGAATGAACGCTGTGAAGTTCGTTTCCCGTGCTTTCGTCCGCGCGACTAAGAACGCTATTACAAGCAAGACGACCATCTCACCAATATAAAGGCTCGTCTTATCAAAGCCGTATGCTAATCCGCGTAGATAAACACCATCAAATAGTGCAAATGCAATCAAGACGACCTGGACACGATTCCAAAGCTTTGCGCCGCGGAATAAATCGAGTCCGACGCGATGTAAGATCAAGTACGAGAAGAATCCCATCAAACTGATGGCTGTCCACGTACTACTGTAGGAGAGAGCCGTCACATATCCGCTAATCGATTGATTTCGGATATATCCAGGTTCCGCTACCAAGTTAAACACGAAGCCGGCGAGCGTTCCGATTAGGAGCGTCATCCAAAACAGCTTCAAAAATCCTTTAATCTTCATTCTTATCCCTCTACTTTTTCGATGACACGCGTGGCGAGTTCATTATAGTACGTCTCAAATGGATGTTCATCGCGATAGATCGATGGGGCGAAGTCCGCATCGTTCGCATATGGTTGTCCAAGTGGAATCTTAGCTAGAATATCGGTTTTTAACGCTTCTGACAACCTCTCTCCGCCACCACTACCGAAGACATATTCTTTTTCGCCTGTCACTTTACTTTCAAAGTACGCCATGTTCTCGACGATTCCGAGGAGACGATGGTTCGTCTTGATTGCCATTGCTCCTGCTCGTGCTGCAACGAAAGCGGCTGTCGCGTGAGGTGTCGTGACGATGACTTCCTGACAGCTCGGGAGCATCGAATGAATGTCGAGTGCGACATCTCCTGTCCCCGGTGGAAGATCAAGCAATAAGTAATCGAGATCGCCCCATTCGACGTCCGCGAAGAAGTTGTTGAGCATCTTCCCAAGCATTGGTCCCCGCCAGATGACTGGTGCATTATCTTCAACGAAGAAGCCCATTGAGATGACTTTAACGCCAAAGCGTTCTGGTGGAACGATTCGGTCGTTCACGACAGTCGGACGTGTTTCGATTCCCATCATGTCTGGAACACTAAAGCCGTAGATATCGGCATCAATCAACCCGACTTTCTTCCCTGCTCGTGCGAGGGCGACTGCTAAGTTAACGGAAACCGTTGATTTCCCGACGCCCCCTTTACCAGAAGCGATCGCGATGAACGTCGTACCAGATTCTGGTTTGAGAATTGATGGTGTCGTAGCTGCTTGAATCCCGTGATCACCAAGTGCTTCAAAACGAAGTCCCACTGTCTTGAATCCTTTTTCTTTCAGTTCCTTGACGATTTGCTGTTGGAGCACGAGTTGCTCCCCAGAACCAGATTGAGCTAAAGCGATTTTCAGACTGACATAATCACCTTTAATCCGGACGTCACGAATGCCGTTCGTATCTGCAAGCGGGCGGTCAATCGTCGGATCGACGAGCGTTCCGACTACCTCGCGAATTTCTTGTTCATTCAACATAGTGCCTTCCCCCTGAAAACGTTCGATTTAATCCTTATTAGTATAACAAAAATAAGAGAGCGCTTGCACATTTCGACACCGGAAAGGATGACTTTTCCATGTCCAGTGTCGGTTTTCATCATTTTACTCGATCATTCACTCGTTTTAGAACATTCGGTTCCATGTACGAGGACCCACGACACCATCGACATCAAGTCCTTGACGTGTTTGATAGGCGCGCACCTTCTGAGCCGTCTCTGTATCAAAGCGCCGAGTCACGGTTGCTTTGACTGCACGCTGGATTCGTTCGATATCCCGCGGATTCATATTGGCTGCACCTTGATACAACGGACGACCTGGATACGGAACGATCGCACGAGAGCGATTCGGCGTTTCTTCAGACACTCCTAGTAATTCAAAGTGTGGATAGTCCTTAAAGCTTGTCCAGTCCCCACCCCAAGAAAAGCCACGTCGTTTCATCGCAGCAACAATCTTTCGAAAGCTTTGGTCGTTTCGAAACAGCGCTTGTGTACCGTCTTGGGAATATTGAAAGAGGTCGACGGCAATTCCGCGGTTATGATTGGATTGTCCTCCGCGTGCATTCGTTACGATTGGTCCCGGTAGTGTCCGTCCCTGTGCGTACAACCGATTCTGTTCTGCAATCGATCGGTACCCTTGTGCGACGCCTACATAAATCCCTTGCGCATGCATCTCCCGGATGACCTCTTGCGTCCGTTTGGCGACTTCTCGCGACAGTCCCGAAGCATTCAACTTCCGATTCGCTCGCTCGAGTAACCAGTTGATCGATAATGCCATCTATGCTCACTCCCTTTGTCTCCTGTTCCCGAAAACAAAATCCGCTATACTTATGGAATGCAGAATGATTTTAACTCATATCAAAAGGAGCATCCTATGAAAAAACTCATCATTTGGACACTTGGCGTCACCTGTCTCTTACATCTTAGCTTCGTCCTGTATCTGACGCTGCAACCGACCGTAGCTACCAAGACGGAGTTACCGGACAATGCAACCGTCTTAAGTGAAGAAACCTCTTTTACAGGACATGTCGGTCAAGCGACGGCACATACACCTACCCAATTCATACAATCTCTCTTTGTTTGGAGCATCCCGCTGACGATCGTCATCCTCTACGTTCTTCTGACGATATTGCACCGATTACGCTCCACTCCGTCGACTTGACTTGAATCGCTGTTCTGACACTTCGTCAGGAGAGCGGTTTTTTAGTGCATAAAAAAACCTCCCACCACAAGGGTGAGAGGGATTCGAAAAGAATTAACGTTTCGAGAATTGTGGTGCACGACGAGCTGCTTTAAGACCGTATTTTTTACGCTCTTTCATACGAGCATCACGAGTCAAGAAGCCTTTCGCTTTGAGTGCGCCGCGGAATTCTGGATCCGCTTGAAGAAGAGCACGTGAGATACCGTGACGGATAGCGCCTGCTTGACCAGTGAAGCCGCCGCCTTTGACCGTTACGATTACATCGTACTTGCCTTCTGTTTCTGTGATTACGAGTGGTTCTTTTGCAGTCATGATCAATGTCTCATAACCGAAGTATTCGCTGATATCGCGACCGTTAACTGTGACTTTACCGTCTCCAGCAACGAGGAAAACGCGCGCTGCCGCGTGTTTCCGGCGACCAGTGCCGTAGTAACGTACATCTGCCATCGTGTAGTTCCTCCTAAATTCGTATTAACCGCGAAGTTCGTAAACTTCTGGTTGTTGTGCTTCGTGCTTGTGTGCAGCTCCAGCGTAGACGTGGAGTTTGTTGAACATTTGACGACCGAGGCTACCTTTTGGAAGCATTCCTTTGATCGCGAGTTCAAGCATGCGCTCAGGTTTGTTAGCAAGCATATCGCGTGCAACAGTCTGCTTTAAGCCGCCTGGATGACCAGAGTGACGGTAGTAGACTTTTTTGTCGAGTTTGTTACCAGTTAAAACGATTTTCTCAACGTTGATGAGGATAACGTTATCCCCACAGTCAACGTGTGGTGTGAACGTAGGCTTGTGCTTACCACGGAGAAGTGATGAAACTTCGCTCGCAAGGCGACCGAGTGTTTTACCTTCAGCGTCGATAAGGAGCCATTTGCGTTCTACATCAGTAGCTTTCGCCATGAAAGTTGTGCGCATGTAAAATACCTCCTAAGGAATTAAAAGTTCTGTTTTTGATTTTTCATTTATTCACTAGGTGAATCTATCATAATCTTAGGTGTACGGGGCTAAGATTGTGGTTTCATAATAAATGAAATGCCAATAAACATTGTATGTTTTTTAATAGCCAATGTCAATTGCCTTTTTTCACTCCGGATAGAAAACTTCCCATAGATAGAGTCCATGAGGAGGCGCCGTCACGCCTGCAACGTTCCGGTCCTTTGCCAGCAACATTTTTTTAATGTCCTCTGGTGCAAAACGACCGCGTCCGACGTCAAGTAACGTCCCGACCATGATCCGGATTTGATTATAGAGAAAACCACTGCCCTGGAATCGAAAGACGAGTTCGTCACCGATCGTCATCAACTCTGCCTCGTAAATCGTCCGGACCCGGTTATCCGTTTCCGTCTTCGCGACACAGAACGAACTGAAGTCGTGCGTACCGACGAGATGTGCCATCCCTTGCCGTATGCGCTCGAGATCGAGCGCATACGGGATATGAACCGACAGATTTCGACGAAACGCATTTTCTTCGCGGCGGACGAAATAGCGGTATTCCTTCCCTACGACATCGTAACGTGCTTCAAAGGTCGGTTCGACCTCCTCGCAGCTCCGGACACGAATATCCGCTGGTAAGAGCGTATTCAGTGCCTTAACGACGTTCTCCGGGGGAATCGCTAGTTCCGTATCAAAATGAATGACTTGTCCGTAGGCATGCACTCTCGCATCCGTCCGTCCCGACCCGATGACCTTGACGGGATGTTTGTGCATCCGCGCAAGCGTCGTTTCAATCACTTCTTGAATCGTCAATCCGTTTGGTTGCACCTGATACCCGGCGTAGCCGGTTCCATCATATTGAATCGTACATTTTAAACGACGCATTACCCGATCCCTCGCAATCCTACTAAACTGATCGTCAGGAGGACGAGCAAGATCATCAGACCCGTATCCCGCATCGTCCACTTGGACTCCCGTAGACGTGTCCGTCCCTCTCCTCCACGGTACCCCCGCGCTTCCATCGCTGTCGCAAGATCCTCTGCCCGCTTAAAGGCGGAGATGAACAAGGGAATCAATAACGGAATGATCGCCCGTAAGCGCTCCTTGATTGGTCCTGCTGACAAATCGACACCACGTGCTTGCTGTGCCTTCATGATTTTCTCTGTCTCCTCCGCTAAGGTTGGTAAGAACCGAAGTGAGATCGATAACATTAAGGCGATCTCATGCGTCGGGACACGGACGACCTTGAACGGCTTCAACAACAATTCAATCGCATCTGTCAATTCGATCGGTGAGGTCGTCAGCGTGACGAGCGTCGTGATCGAGACGAGATAGAAGAAACGTAATGAGACGATGATCGCGAGTCGAAGTCCTTCTTCGTAGATCCGGAGCCAGCCGAACTCAAAGAGGACGGCACCTTCGCGCGTGAAGAACAGTTGGATGACGAACGTAAAGACGATCAGGAACAGAATCGGGCGTAGTCCCTTTAGAACATAACGAAGCGGTAAGCGACTACTCATGAGTGCGAGAAACGTAAAAATGAGTAAAAAGATGTTCGTTGATGCATTGTTCGCGAGAAAGACGAGCGGAATGAAGCAGAAAGCAAAGATGATCTTCGCGAGTGCTGACGAGCGATGCAAGTACGACTGACCGGGAATATGTTGTCCGACGATCATTCGCTCACCCCTTTCGTCATCAACCACTCGATCAATTCGGTCTCCGTCCGGATGTCCGGTCGTTCCAGTCCACGCCGATCAGCGACTTGCCAAGCAAGCGATAAGACATGTGGAAGATCGAGATGAAATTGCTCGAGCAAAGTCTCTTCTTTAAACAGATCAAGCGGTAGCCCGTCAAACGCCACCTGGGCGTCTTCCATGACGATGACACGCTCGGCATACTCAAGCACCTGATCCATGTCGTGCGTGATCAGGAGCAACGTCATACCGGTTTCAGCATGGAGCCGGGCAAACAGACTCAGCATATGCTTGCGTCCTTGTGGATCGAGTCCTGCCGTCGGCTCATCGACGATCAACACGTCTGGTTGACTAGCGAGTACGCCGGCAATTGCAACACGCCTCATTTGCCCACCAGACAGGTCAAACGGCGAACGACTCCAAAAGACTTCATCGAGTCCGACAGTGCGTAATGCCTCTTTCGCTAATTGCTCAGCCGTCGCACCATCATGACCGAAGTTCATCGGACCGAACATGACATCTTTTAAGACCGTCTCTTCGAACAATTGATATTCCGGATATTGAAAAACAAGCCCGACGCGACGTCTTAATGGCTTGAGGTCCTGTTTTTTCTTCGGTTCGACGATGATGTCATCGACTTGTACCTTCCCCGCTGTCGGCTTGAGCAATCCGTTGATGTGCTGCACGAGCGTCGATTTCCCGGATCCGGTGTGCCCTACAAACGCAACAAGCGCCCCTGACGGAATCTCAAGATTCACATCACGCAGCGCGACTCGTTCGAACGGACTATTGAGTTGATACGTATAATTTAATTCCTGGATTAAGATTGGCATAAACGGTTCACCAATTCTCTTTCATCTAGTATCGTCTCCTCGAGTGAGAGACCTTGCGCCCGTAAACGTTCTTGTACCCGAACAACGAATGGAACATCGAGTCCGATGTCTTCTAAGAACGATGCATGACGAAAGACTTCCTGAGGGGATCCTTCTAATACGATTTTCCCGGCATCCATGACGATGACACGACTAGCCCGTAATACTTCGTCTAATTCGTGTGTAATCGCGATGACCGCCATTGGGTGGGTCGCATGGAGTTCCTGAACGGTCGACATGACCTCTTGTCGTGCTAATGGATCAAGCATCGATGTAGCTTCATCGAGCACGAGAACATCAGGGCGCATCGCAAGCGCCGAAGCGATTGCGACACGCTGCTTCTGTCCGCCGGATAGTTGATGAGGTTCCCGATCAACAAAATCCGTAAGGCCAACGCGCGCTAGACTGTCGTCGATACGACGAACCATTTCCTCGCGTGGCACACCCCAATTTTCTAGAGCAAATGCCACGTCGTCGCGCACGGTCGTGCCAACGAATTGATTATCTGGATTTTGGAAGACGATGCCGATTGCTCGACGCATCTCCCACAGTTGCTCCGGATTCGCACTTGAAAAGCGCTCAGCAACCGTAACAGTCCCTGTCTCCGGTAACAACAATCCATTAAACAATTTCGTCAGCGTTGATTTTCCAGAGCCATTGTGACCAACGATGGCGACCCATTCACCTGAACGAATCGTCAGAGAGACCTCTTGTAAGGCTGCTTGTTCCTGTTCCGGATACCGATAGGTGACCTGTTCCAGTTCAATCAGCTTGTCCATGATCTCTCCTCCTTCATCAAATCAATACTTTCATTTTGTAGCAAAAGGGCAGAAGCGGGATACGCACTGCCCTTTTATGGCGAATCATTTAATGAGGATTAAACGAGTTCGATGATGACCATTTCTGCGCCGTCACCACGACGTGGTCCCATTTTCATGATGCGTGTGTAACCACCTTGACGCTCAGCAAAACGTGGAGCCACATCAGCGAATAATTTTTGGATCGCGTCTTGTGCTTTGCCCTCTGCGTTTTGACCAGCAGCTTCACGGCGAACGAACGATGCAACTTGACGACGAGCGTGGAGATCACCGCGTTTACCTAAAGTGATGAGTTTCTCTACGACTGGACGAAGTTCCTTCGCTTTTTGTTCTGTAGTTTGGATACGCTCATTGATGATGAGATCAGTCGCAAGGTCACGCAAAAGTGCCTTACGTTGTGAGCTTGTACGGCCTAATTTCGAGTATGCCATGGATGGATTCCCTCCTTCGTGCAATTAATAGTATTAGTCTTCTTTGCGCAAGCCTAGTCCGAGTTCGTCGAGTTTCGCTTGAACTTCCTCGAGTGATTTACGTCCGAGGTTACGGACTTTCATCATCTCGTCTTCGCTCTTGTTCGCGAGTTCTTGAACCGTGTTGATACCAGCGCGTTTCAAACAGTTGTACGAACGAACTGAGAGATCGAGTTCTTCGATCGTCATTTCGAGTACTTTTTCTTTTTGATCTTCTTCCTTTTCGACCATGATTTCAGCATGGAGCGCTTCGTCTGTAAGACCAACAAAGATGTTTAAGTGTTCTGTCATGATTTTCGCACCGAGTGACACTGCTTCTTCAGGGCGGATTGAACCGTCCGTCCAAACATCTAGCGTCAACTTATCGAAGCTCGCATCTTGACCGACACGTGTTTTTTCAACTTGATAATTTACACGTTGAATTGGCGTGTAAATCGAGTCGATTGGGATTACACCGATTGGCATATCGTCCCGTTTGTTATCTTCAGCCTGAACATACCCACGACCACGGCGTGCTGTAAGACGCATATGAAGTGATGCACCTTCTGCAAGCGTTGCGATGTGAAGTTCTGGGTTGAGGATTTCGACGTCGCTGTCATGCGTAATGTTCGCAGCAGTGACAACACCAGCGCCTTGAATATCGATCTCAAGCGTTTTCTCTTCTTCCGAGTACACTTTGAGGGCGAGTTTCTTAAGGTTCAAGATGATTTGGGTAACGTCTTCTACAACGCCATCAATCGTCGAGAACTCATGAAGAACGCCATCGATTTGGACTGCAGTGACTGCAGCACCCGGAAGTGAAGACAATAGGATACGACGCAATGAGTTACCAAGCGTTGTACCGAATCCACGCTCAAGCGGCTCAACTACGAATTTACCAAACGTAGCGTTCTCGCTTAACTCGATCGTTTCAATCTTCGGTTTTTCGATTTCGATCATCTGAACCCCTCCTTGAATATCGTCATGTTGGCCATCGCGTTCAATCGCCAACCGCCTTGTGTACGTTTCTACTGCCTTGCTTGGTCAAACGATCAACAAAAGTCTACTCGAATCCCCGCTCTGCAGTACAAGACGGGTTACACGCGACGACGTTTTGGAGGGCGGCAACCGTTGTGTGGTACTGGAGTAACGTCACGGATTGCAGTGACTTCTAGACCGATTGCTTGAAGAGCACGGATAGCTGCTTCACGACCTGCACCAGGACCTTTAACGTTAACTTCTACAGTACGCATACCGTTATCCATTGCTGTTTTAGCAGCTGTTTCAGATGCCATTTGTGCAGCGAAAGGAGTCGATTTACGTGAGCCTTTGAAGCCCATGTTACCTGCAGTTGCCCAAGAGATTGCATTCCCTTGCATATCAGTGATCGTAACGATCGTGTTGTTGAATGTTGAACGGATATGCACGATACCAGATTCAATATTCTTTTTGACTTTACGTTTACTACGAACGTTCTGTTTGCGTTTTGCCATCTTAGTTTACCCTCCCTTACTTCTTCTTGTTCGCTACTGTACGGCGTGGACCTTTACGAGTACGCGAGTTGTTTTTAGTGTTTTGACCACGAACTGGAAGACCACGACGGTGACGAACACCACGGTAGCAACCGATTTCGATCAAACGTTTGATGTTGAGTGAGATTTCACGACGAAGGTCACCCTCAACTTTGATTTTGTCTAAACCATCACGAAGTTGGTTCAATTGTTCCTCAGTCAAGTCGCGAGTACGAGTATCTTCAGAGATACCAGTTTCTTTCAAGACTTTTTGAGCAGTCGTTTTACCAACACCATAGATGTAAGTGAGTGAGATGACGATGCGTTTCTCACGTGGAATATCTACACCAGCAATACGTGCCATGTGTGCACCTCCTTGTTTAATTACCCTTGTTTTTGTTTATGCTTAGGGTTTTCGCAAATAACCATTACTTTGCCTTTACGGCGGATAACTTTACATTTTTCACAGATCGGTTTAACCGAAGGTCTTACTTTCATTGTGAATACCTCCTCCTGAAAAAATCGGAGTTTTTATTTGAAACGGTATGTGATCCGTCCGCGAGTCAAGTCGTATGGTGACAACTCAACCGTTACTTTATCTCCTGGCAAGATCCGAATGAAGTGCATCCGAATTTTTCCTGAGACGTGCGCGAGGACCGTGTGGCCGTTTTCTAACTCCACCTTAAACATCGCGTTTGGAAGCGGCTCGATAACCGTACCTTCCACTTCGATTACATCTTGTTTCGCCATCAATTATACCCCTTTCTCTATAAAGTTGATTGGGAGCCCAGACGATTTGTAGCGCTAGGGGCTTTCTACAAGAGCCATTGAGAGATCATCGGTCACAAACACGAGTGGATACTGGCTTATAGAAAGGTGACACCAATAACGCGCACAGCTCACTCTGCATCGACCGTTAAGATCTCGTAGCCGTCGTCTGTGATGGCGATGGTGTGCTCAAAGTGGGCGCACATGCTACCGTCCACCGTCACTACCGTCCAATTGTCGGATAGTGTGCGAACATAGCGTTTCCCGACGTTAACCATTGGCTCAATTGCCAGTGTCATGCCGGTTTTCAGGCGCGGCCCTTTCCCCGGTGGTCCATAATGTGGAATTTGCGGATCTTCATGCAAATTTTGTCCCACGCCGTGGCCCACATATTCGCGGACTACAGAAAAATTCGCAGCTTCAACATGTGACTGAATCGCATGCGAAATATCTGTCAGGTGCACGCCAGCTTTGGCGCGCTCCAATCCTTTATACAGAGATTCTTCAGTTACGTCAAGTAACCGCTTCGTCTCTTCAGAGATTGTACCTACCGGATATGTCCAGGCTGAATCTCCGTGATACCCATTGTACTCTGCTCCGATGTCAATCGAGATGATGTCACCGTCCTGAAGTACACGATCTCCCGGAATACCATGGACAAGCTCTTCGTTCACGGAAGCACAGATGCTACCCGTGAAACCATTATACCCTTTAAACGATGGTGTTGCCCCTTGACTTCGAATATAGCGTTCAGCGATCGCGTCGAGTTGCCCCGTCGTGATACCTGGGCGAATGTGAGCTTGAAGCTCCTTATGCGTCCGGGCGACGATTTGTCCTGCTTTACGCATGATGTCGATTTCACGCGGCGCTTTCGTGATGATCATTACTGATCACCAAGGAGTGCCTGAACATCGGAATATACATCGTTGATTGGACGATCACCGTCCAAATTACGAAGATACCCTTTTTCTGCGTAAAAGTCAATCAAAGGTTGCGCTTGAGCGACGTTGACTTCCAAGCGACGACGTACTGTCTCCTCTTGGTCATCTTCACGTTGTACAAGTGCTGATCCGTCGATATCACAGATCCCCTCCACTTTTGGTGGGTTGTAGAGAACATGATACGTTGCTCCGCAAGTTGGGCAAATCCGGCGACCTGTCAAACGAGGGACAAGTTTCTCCGGGTCTACACCGATGTGGATGACGTGATCAATTTGTTTGCCCAGATCTTCAAGTAATGCTTCAAGAGCATCTGCTTGTTTCACTGTGCGTGGGAAACCGTCAAGGAGAAAACCATTTGCACAGTCTTCTTTGGCGAGACGCTCACGTACGATGCCGATTGTGACTTCGTCCGGAACGAGTTCCCCTTTATCCATGTATGATTTCGCTTCTTGTCCGAGTGGCGTTGAATCTTTGATCGCCGCGCGGAACATGTCGCCTGTCGAGATGTGGGGGATCGCATAGTCTTCGATGATTTTCGCAGCCTGCGTTCCTTTACCAGCACCCGGCAAACCCATCAATACTAGATTCATGTCGGTAGCCTCCACTTCTATAGCTCTATAGACACAACAGAAAGGAAAGGGATGGTCCCCTTCCTCCCGCCTTATCGGATAAAGCCTTTGTAGTGTCGTTTAACCAATTGACTTTCAATCTGTTTCATCGTCTCTAGTCCTACACCGATGACGATCAACAAGCTCGTTCCACCAATCTGCACCGAGTTCGGTAAGCCAGCAAACTTAATAAAGAATGTCGGCGTCACCGCGATGACAGCGAGGAAAAGTGAACCGAAGAATGTCAGACGGTATAGAATCTTCGTGATGTACTGCTCCGTTTGCTTACCAGGACGAATACCAGGAATGTATCCGCCTTGTTTTTGAAGGTTCTCTGCCATTTGTTCCGGATTAACCTGAACGAATGTGTAGAAGTACGAGAACGCGATGATCAGTGCCACATAGATCGACATACCGATTGGACTCGTATAGTCGAAAATGTCACGGATCTTCGTTGCCGTCTCCGGACTTGCAAAGAAACTCGCAATCGTTGGTGGCGTCACCATGAACGACACCGCGAAGATGACTGGAATAACACCGGCAGCGTTCAATTTGATCGGCAAGTGTGCCGATTGACCGCCAACTGGTGTCCGGTTCACCGTACGCTTAGCGTACTGAATCGGAATCTTACGTGCAGCTTGCTGAACATAGATGACTCCGACGATGACCGCGATGATGATTAAAAGCAAGAGTACGATATAAAGCACGTTTACAAACAAAGCATCCCCTGCATTTTGGAGCTTCGTTTCGTAAATCTGGCGGAATGCATTCGGGAAGCCCGCGACGATCCCAGCGAAGATGATCATTGATATCCCGTTACCAATGCCCTTCTCCGTGATGAGTTCACCAATGAACATCAAGAATGCTGTTCCCGCTGTCAATACGAGTGCAATCATAACGTATGTCCAGGTGCCGAACTGTTCGTCGACAAGACCTGGGTAAATACGGTTAAATCCAAGCGCGATTCCAAACGCTTGGACTAAGCCGAGTACGATCGTTCCATAGCGCGTTACCGTTGCTAACTTCTTACGGCCCGCCTCTCCTTGTTTTGCCCATTCGGCAAACTTTGGAACAACGTCCATCTGTAAGAGTTGGACAACGATCGAGGCCGTGATATACGGCATGATTCCCATCGCAAAGAGTGAGAAATTCTGCAAAGCATTCCCGCCGAACGAGTTCAAGAAACCAAGAATACCATTCTGGTCAATCTTGAACACTTCCGTGTTTACCATCGGCACCGGGATATGTGCTCCAATCCGGAACACGATAACCAATGCCAAGGTAAAGAGAATGCGCCGACGAATGTCAGCTACGCGCCACATATTGGAGATCGCTTGAAACATTAGATCACCTCAACCGTACCGCCGGCAGCTTCGATTGCTTGCTTCGCAGCGTCGGAGAACTTATGAGCTTTGACTGTTAGTTTCTTTTCGATCTTACCGTTAGAAAGAATTTTCACGCCGTCTTTCATGCCTTTGACTGCACGAGTCTCGACAAGAAGTTCTGGAGTGACTTCAGTTCCTTCTTCAAAACGGTTGAGTGTGTCAAGGTTAATGACCGCGAACTCTTTACGAGTTGGGTTGTTGAAGCCGCGTTTTGGTAAACGACGGTAAAGTGGGTTTTGTCCACCTTCGAAACCTGGACGAACACCACCGCCTGAACGAGCTTTTTGACCTTTGTGACCACGGCCAGAAGTCTTACCGTTACCAGAAGACATACCGCGACCTACACGGTTGCGTTCTGAACGTGAACCAGCAGCTGGTTTCAATTCATGGAGTTTCATAGTGGGGCACCTCCTCATAAAATTATATCGAACTATTACTCTTGAATTTCTTTTACTGTCACTAAGTGTGACACGTGGTTAATCATCCCACGCATAGCAGCGTTGTCAGGTACGACAACAGTCTGGTGCATCTTACGGAGACCAAGCGTACGAGTAGTAACGCGTTGGTTCTCCGGACGACCGATCATGCTGCGTGTGAGGGTAACTGCGAGTTTCGCCATCTGTTTTCCCTCCCTTTCTTAACCGCGAAGTTCTTCGACGGTTTTACCGCGGAGTTTCGCAACTTCTTCAGCACGTTTGAGTGATGTGAGACCTTCGACAGTCGCACGAACCATGTTGATTGGAGTGCTTGATCCAAGTGATTTTGAAAGAATGTCGTTGATTCCCGCTAATTCGAGAACCGCACGAACTGGACCACCAGCGATGACTCCAGTACCTTCAGAAGCAGGCTTCAAGAAGACGTGACCTGCACCGAATACACCGTTGACTTCGTGTGGAATTGTTGTGTTAACGATTGGAACGTTAACCATGTTTTTCTTAGCATCTTCGATTGCTTTACGGATCGCTTCAGGCACTTCCTGAGCTTTACCCGTACCGAAACCTACGTGACCATTCTTGTCACCAACGACGACGAGGGCAGCAAAACGGAAGCGACGGCCACCTTTTACTACTTTCGCGACGCGGTTTACGGTAACAACGCGTTCTTCGAGTTGATCCATGTTAATTTCTAACTGGCGCATGTAGAGGTTCCCTCCTTTTCTATTAGAATTTGAGACCAGCTTCACGAGCTGCTTCAGCTACAGCTTTGATACGTCCATGATAGAGATATCCTCCACGGTCGAAAACGACTGTTTCGATACCTTTTTCAAGAGCGCGCTCAGCTGCGAGCTTACCAACTGCTGCCGCAGCGTCAGTCGTGTTGCCTTTTTCAAGGTCGAGTGATGATGCAGATGCGAGTGTTGCATGTGTTGCATCGTCAATGACTTGTACGTAAATGTTCTTGTTCGAACGGAATACGTTCATACGTGGACGTGTTGCAGTCCCGATAATTGTACGACGGACACGACCATGACGTTTTTTACGCGTAGCGTTTTTATCTGCCTTTGAGATCATTTATGCCACTCCTTTCCGGTCAATTCGCATTCGCGAATTACTTACCTGTTTTACCTTCTTTACGACGAACGACTTCATCACTGTAGCGAATACCTTTACCTTTGTACGGCTCAGGCTGACGGTACGAACGGATCAATGCAGCGACGTGACCAACACGTTCTTTGCTGATTCCGCGAACGATGAGTTGCGTATTCGTAGGAACTTCGACTTCGATGCCTTGTTCCGGAGTGTACTCGATTGGGTGTGAGTAACCGAGGTTGAGTACGATTTTGTTACCTTGCTTTTGTGCACGGTAACCAACACCTTGGATATCGAGTGTCTTAGCGAAACCGTTGCTTACACCTTCGACCATGTTCGCGATAAGCGCACGAGTCGTTCCGTGGATCGTACGGCTTGCTTTCTCGTCGTTCGGACGAGTGACAGTCAATTCATTACCTTCTACGTTGATCGCCATAGCTGGGCTGAACTCGCGTGAGAGTTCCCCTTTAGGACCTTTTACCGTAACCGTGTTGTTTTCAACTGTTACTGTAACGCCTGCTGGGATGACGACTGGCTTTTTACCAATACGTGACATTTAAGACACCTCCGTTCTTTTTATGCGTGTATTACCAGATGTATGCGATCACTTCGCCGCCGACTTTTTGTTGGCGAGCTTCTTTATCAGTCATTACACCTTTAGATGTTGAAACGATAGCGATTCCGAGACCACCGAGTACTTTCGGGATTTCATCAGCTTTCGCGTAAACGCGAAGACCTGGTTTCGAGATACGTTTGAGTCCAGTGATGACGCGCTCGTTGCTTGCGCCGTATTTAAGGAATACGCGGAGCGTACCTTGTTTGCTGTCCTCGAGATATTCAACATCGCGGATGAAACCTTCACGTTTGAGGATTTCAGCGACTTCACGTTTGATTGTAGAAGCTGGCATTTCCAACTTCTCATGGCGAACCATGTTTGCATTACGAATGCGTGTAAGCATATCTGCAATCGGATCTGTCATAACCATGCGATGTACCTCCTTTCACAACTTTAATGAATTACCAGCTTGCTTTTTTAACACCAGGGATTTGACCTTTATGAGCAAGATCACGGAACTTAATACGGCTGATACCGAATTTACCAATGTAACCGTGTGGACGGCCAGTGATACTACAACGGTTGTGTAAACGAACCGCTGAAGAGTTACGTGGGAGTTTGCTCAAGCCGATGTAGTCGCCTTGTGCTTTCAATTCTGCGCGTTTTTCAGCGTAGCGCTCAACGAGTGCTTGACGTTTTACTTCACGTGCGATCATTGATTTCTTAGCCATGTTGTCGACCTCCCTTATTTTTGGAATGGCATGCCGAGTGCAGTGAGAAGCTCACGTGACTCTTCATCCGTGTTAGCAGTAGTTACGATAACGATGTCCATACCACGGACTTTCGATACGCGATCGTAGTCGATCTCTGGGAAGATCAATTGTTCCTTCACGCCTAGCGTGTAGTTACCACGGCCATCGAAAGATTTTTTCGATACGCCACGGAAGTCACGTACACGTGGAAGTGACACGTTGATCAACTTGTCGAGGAATTCGTACATGCGCTCGCCACGAAGTGTAACCTTCGCACCGATTGGCATACCTTCACGAAGTTTGAAACCAGCGATTGATTTCTTAGCTTTCGTGATGAGTGGTTTCTGACCAGTGAGGAGCTGAAGCTCTTCAACTGCCATGTCAAGTGCCTTAGAGTTCGTAACAGCGTCACCAACACCCATGTTGATTACGATTTTATCGACTTTCGGCGCTTGCATTACAGAACTGTAATTGAATTTCTCCATCATTACTTTGACGATTTCGTCTTGGTATTTAGCTTTTAAACGGTTCATCAGAAAGTGGACCTCCTTTCTTTAAATCTTCTTATTTATCTAAAGCTTCGCCCGATTTTTTAGCGATACGTACTTTCTTGCCGTCAACCACAGTGAAACCAACGCGTGTTGGGTTACCTGTCTTAGGGTCGATGAGCATAACGTTCGATACGTGAATCGGTGCTTCTTTCTCGACAATTCCGCCTTGCGGGTTGAGTTGAGAAGGTTTTGAGTGTTTTTTGATCATGTTAACGCCTTCGACGATTACGCGATCTTTTTTAGGCATAGCTGTAAGGACAACGCCTTGTTTGCCTTTGTCTTTACCAGTCATAACCTGAACTTTATCACCTTTTTTGACATGCATCGTTAGAGCACCTCCTTGTAGGAATTCTTTGGAATTAAAGTACTTCCGGTGCCAACGAGACGATCTTCATGAAGTCTTTTTCACGAAGTTCGCGTGCGACTGGTCCGAAGATACGTGTGCCACGTGGGCTTTTGTCATCTTTGATGATGACTGCTGCGTTTTCGTCAAAACGGATGTACGAACCGTCTTTACGACGAACGCCACGTTTAGTACGAACGACTACTGCGCGTACAACTTCACCTTTTTTGACAACGCCACCTGGTGTTGCTTGTTTTACTGTACAAACAATAACGTCACCGATGTTAGCAGTTTTACGACCAGAACCACCGAGGACTTTGATCGTCAAGACTTCACGAGCTCCTGAGTTGTCTGCTACTTTTAAGCGAGATTCTTGTTGAATCATACGATTGTACCTCCCTCCGGATGTTTATTCACCCGAACTAATTAGAGTTTAGATGATTACTGCTTCTTCAATGACTTCTACGAGACGGAAACGTTTGTCCTTAGATAATGGACGTGTTTCTTGAATGCGTACAACATCACCGATTTTAGCTGTGTTGTTTTCATCATGCGCTTTGTACTTTTTAGAGTAGTTTACGCGTTTGCCGTAAAGCTTGTGCTTTACTTTTGTTTCAACTGTAACTACGATCGTTTTGTCCATTTTGTCAGAAACGACGCGTCCAGTTAACACTTTGCGGTTGTTAGTGCGTTCCATTGAGTGTTCCTCCTCTCAGAATCCGAGTGAATTATGCGTTGTTGATGCCGAGTTCGCGTTCACGAAGAACGGTTTTCGCGCGTGCAATCGACTTGCGCACTTCACGGATACGAGCAGGGTTCTCAAGCTGACCAGTCGCGAGTTGGAAACGAAGGTTGAACAACTCTTCTTTCCACGAACCGACTTTACCGTTAAGCTCTTCAGTTGTTTGCTGACGGAGATCAGTTGCTTTCATTCGTATCACCACCATTTTCTTCACGTTTTACGAACTTACATTTTACTGGAAGTTTGTGTGATGCAAGACGGAGAGCTTCGCGTGCGATCTCTTCCGATACTCCTGCGATTTCGAACATTACTTTACCCGGTTTGACGACTGCTACCCAGCCCTCCGGAGCACCTTTACCTGAACCCATTCGGACTTCAAGAGGTTTTTTAGTGTATGGCTTGTGTGGGAAGATCTTGATCCACACTTTACCACCACGTTTCATATAACGAGTCATCGCGATACGCGCTGATTCGATTTGACGGCTAGTGATCCAGCTAGCTTCTTGAGCTTGGATACCGAACTCGCCGAAGTGTACTGTAGTACCACGTTTCGCTTTACCACGCATGTTGCCGCGGTGAACACGACGATATTTTACACGTTTTGGTAACAACATGTTGTGTTGCCTCCTTCCCTAGACGGATGTGGATTATTCTTCGTTTGCTGCTGCTTTTTTCGTAGGAAGCACTTCACCGTGGTGGAGCCATACTTTTACGCCAATTTTGCCGTAAGTTGTATCAGCTTCTGCAGTACCGTAATCGATGTCTGCACGGAGTGTATGAAGTGGAACTGTTCCTTCCGAATACTTCTCAGAACGAGCGATATCAGCGCCACCAAGACGACCAGAAACTTCAGTCTTGATTCCTTTGATACCAGAACGCATTGAGCGTTGGATTGATTGCTTCATAGCACGACGGAACGATACGCGACCTTCAAGTTGGCGAGCGATGTTCTCAGCGACGAGCTTAGCAACTGCATCCGGGTTTTTCACTTCAACGACGTTAACGTGAACGCGTTTGCCTTTTGCAAGGTTAGTGATGTCTTTACGAAGTGTTTCGATTTCAGAACCGCCTTTACCGATAACCATACCAGGCTTAGCAGTGTGAAGTGAGATGTTCAAGCGGTTAGCTGCGCGCTCGATTTCTACTTTAGAGACACTAGCGTCTTTAAGACGTTTTTCGATATATTCACGAACTACGTAGTCTTCATGAAGGAGATCAGCATAGTCTTTATCTGCGAACCAACGTGATTCCCAGTCTTTGATGATACCTACGCGAAGACCAGTTGGGTTAATCTTCTGACCCACGGTAATCCCTCCTTATTTTTCAGATACCACGATGTGAACGTGGCTCGTACGTTTGTTGATGCGGCTTGCGCGACCCATTGCACGTGGGCGGAAACGTTTGAGCGTTGGACCTTCGTTTACGTAAGCCTCAGTGACTACGAGGTTTTCGATGTTCATGTCGAAGTTGTGCTCAGCGTTCGCGATTGCCGATTTCAATACTTTCTCAACGATTGGCGTTGCTGCCTTGTTCGTGTAAGCAAGAATCGAAAGTGCTTCGCCGATTTGCTTCCCGCGGATTAAGTCTACTACGAGACGTGCCTTACGAGGAGCAATGCGAACCATATTAGCCGATGCTTTTGATTGCATAATGAGTACCTCCCCTCAGATTAACGTTTCGTTTTCTTATCGTTTCCAGCATGTCCTTTGTAAGAACGTGTTGGAGCGAATTCACCAAGTTTGTGACCGACCATATCTTCTGTCACGTAAACCGGTACGTGTTTACGACCATCGTAGACAGCGATCGTGTGACCGATGAACTCTGGGAAGATTGTCGAGCGGCGTGACCAAGTTTTGATGACATGTTTGTCACCAGCTTCGTTGGCTTTATCAACCTTAGCGAGCAGATGGTGATCTGCGAATGGACCTTTTTTCAAGCTGCGACCCATAGTTGTACCTCCCTTTGGCATGATTCAGGAACGGTTCCTACGAACCGTCCAGAAATCATGTAATTATTTTTTAGAACGACGGACGATATATTTATCGCTCGCTTTGTTTTTCTTACGAGTTTTGTATCCGAGTGCCGGTTTACCCCAAGGAGTAAGTGGGCCCGAACGACCGATTGGAGCACGTCCTTCACCACCACCGTGTGGGTGATCGACTGGGTTCATGACAGAACCACGAACTGTAGGACGTTTTCCGAGCCAGCGTGAACGACCAGCTTTACCGATATTGACGAGCTCGTGCTCTTCATTACCGACAGCGCCGACTGTTGCACGGCAAGTAGCAAGGATCATACGAGTTTCGCCTGATTGAAGACGAACGATTGCGTATTTACCATCTTTACCGAGAAGCTGAGCAGAAGTACCAGCTGCGCGAACGAGCTGACCACCTTTACCTGGCTTAAGTTCGATGTTGTGGATCAACGTACCGACTGGGATGTTTGAAAGTGGAAGAGCATTACCGACTTTAATGTCAGCTTCTGGTCCAGCCATGACTTGCATATCTACTTTCAAGCCTTTCGGTGCGAGGATGTAGCGTTTTTCACCATCGATGTAGTGGATCAATGCGATGTTAGCAGAGCGGTTTGGATCGTACTCAATTGTAGCGACACGACCAGCGATGCCATCCTTGTTCCGTTTGAAGTCGATGATACGATATTTACGTTTGTGTCCGCCACCTTGGTGACGTACTGTCAAGCGACCTTGGTTGTTACGTCCGCCCTTTTTCGAAAGCTTTTCAGTTAACGATTTTTCAGGACGTGAAGCCGTAATCTCAGCAAAGTCAAGTGCAGTCATATTACGACGACCGTTAGTGGTCGGTTTAAACTTTTTAATTCCCATCGAGAGTTCCCTCCTTTTCTACAGAGTTCCGATTAACCGAGGTAATCGAGTTCTTTGCTATCTGCAGTAAGCGTGACGACCGCTTTTTTGCGGCGTGCTGTGTAACCAGCGTGACGACCTACGCGTTTTGCTTTTGGTTTTGAGATCAATGTGTTGACTTTGTCAACTTTCACTCCGAAGATCGCTTCAACTGCATCTTTGATTTGAGTCTTAGATGCCTTCACGTCTACTTCGAATGTGTACTTTTTCTCAGCCATTTGGTTTACTGAACGTTCAGTAATGACAGGACGTTTGATAATGTCGTGTGTGTGTGCCATTATGCAAGCACCTCCTCTACTCTCGCAACAGCGTCCTTCGTAATGATGACTTTGTCATGAGCGACAAGATCAAGGACGTTTACACCTGCAGCGTCAACGACTGTGACACCTGGGATGTTGCGTGTTGAAAGAACGACTGACTCGTTGTAATCAGCAGTAACGACGAGAACTTTACGTTCGATTGAAAGAGCAGCGAATACTGCGATCATGTCCTTAGTTTTAGGAGCATCGATTGTCAATCCTTCAAGAACGATGAACTCGTTGTTAGCGACTTTCGAAGAAAGTGCTGAACGAAGTGCGAGACGACGAACCTTTTTAGGAAGTTTGTAAGCGTACGAACGTGGTGTTGGACCGAAGACTGTTCCACCGCCAACCCATTGTGGCGAACGGATCGAACCTTGGCGTGCACGACCAGTACCTTTTTGTTTCCATGGTTTACGGCCGCCACCGCGAACTTCCGAGCGACCTTTTGTATCATGTGTACCTTGGCGACGTGAAGCTTGTTGCATGACGATTGCATCGTATACGACTGCTTCATTTGGCTCGATTCCGAAAACGGCATCTGCGAGCTCGATGTCTCCAACTTGTGTACCTGTTTGGTTAAGCAAAGCTACTTTAGGCATTCGTTATTCCTCCTTTCCTTGCAAACGGATTAGTTGCCTTTAACCGCAGTTTTGATGACAACTTGGCTCTTACGTGCGCCTGGGATAGCACCCTTGACGAGGAGTAAGCCGCGTTCTGCATCAACTTTTACGATTTCAAGGTTTTGAACAGTGATTTGCTCTCCACCCATGCGTCCAGGGAGCAATTTCCCTTTGAATACACGGTTAGGAGCAACAGGACCCATTGAACCTGGGCGACGGTGGTAACGCGAACCGTGAGCCATTGGACCACGTGATTGGTTGTGACGCTTGATTGCACCAGCGAAACCTTTACCTTTCGACGTACCTGTTACATCAACCATTTCGCCTGCAGCGAAAGTATCTGCTTTAATCTCTTGACCGATTTCGAAATCTGCTACTGATGTACGGATTTCTTTAATGAAGCGCTTAGGTGTCGCGTTTGCTTTCGCAGCGTGACCTTTTTGCGGTTTGTTTTGACGACCTTCTTTGATATCACCAAAGCCGAGTTGAACTGCTTCGTAACCGTCAACTTCCGTTGTTTTCAATTGAAGAACAACGTTACCTTCGACTGAAACGACAGTAACAGGGACGACTTCGCCTGACTCGTTGAAGATTTGTGTCATACCGAGTTTAGTTCCTAAGATTCCTTTAGCCATGAGATACACCTCCTAATATTGAATGATTTTGATCTTCTGGCTAGTATCAACTATCTATAGAAGAAAAATTAAAGTTTGATTTCGATGTCAACGCCCGATGGAAGTTCGAGACGCATAAGCGCATCAACAGTTTTCGGTGTTGGGTTAACGATGTCGATCAAACGTTTGTGTGTACGCATTTCGAACTGCTCACGAGCATCTTTGTACTTGTGAACGGCACGAAGTACTGTGTAGACCGCTTTCTCCGTTGGGAGTGGGATCGGACCAGATACAGTAGCACCTGAACGTTTTGCTGTGTCGACAATCTTCTCAGCCGATTGATCAAGCACGCGGTGATCATATGCTTTCAAACGGATCCGAATTTTTTCATTTGCCATGTTATTTCCCTCCTTTTCGCCTATTTCGTAAATAGACATTCTCCGCGGAAATTTCCACACTAGCCATGGCAATGCCGCCTGGTGTGTCATAACCTCCCGCTTCATCGCGTTGTGTTTGTGACCAACATATTCTATCATACTGAATCACCAGCAAGAATGCAAGCACTAATAAAATAGAATATGTATTCAAGTCTCTCACCACTCGCACAAACACTTTCCTCAGTATATAAGATGTCAGACCATGTTGCAAGACTGTTTTCAAAGAAATGAAAAAAGGTCTTCCGCCACGGGAGACGGAAGACCTTTGTCTTAAAAATTACTCAACGATTTCTGTAACTGATCCAGCGCCTACTGTACGGCCACCTTCACGGATTGAGAAACGAGTTTCTTTTTCAAGAGCGATTGGTGCGATGAGTTCAACAGTCATTTCGATGTTGTCCCCAGGCATAACCATTTCAGTACCTTCTGGAAGTTGAACCATACCAGTTACGTCAGTTGTACGGAAGTAGAACTGCGGGCGGTAGTTCGCGAAGAATGGCGTGTGACGGCCACCCTCTTCTTTAGAAAGAACGTAAACTTGCGCTTTGAACTTTTTGTGTGGTGTGATTGTGTTTGGTTTCGCGAGAACTTGTCCACGCTCGATGTCGTCACGTGATACACCACGGAGAAGAGCACCGATGTTGTCGCCAGCTTCAGCATAGTCAAGAAGCTTACGGAACATCTCTACACCAGTACATACTGATTTTTTAGTTTCTTCGTGAAGACCAACGATTTCGATCTCGTCGTTGACTTTAAGAACTCCACGCTCAACGCGGCCAGTAGCAACTGTACCACGACCAGTGATTGAGAAGACATCCTCAACTGGCATCATGAAGTCTTTTTCAGTGTCACGAGTTGGTTCTGGGATGTACTCATCGACAGCTGACATGAGTTCAAGAATTTTTTCTTCCCATTTAGCTTCGCCGTTAAGCGCGCCAAGAGCAGAACCTTGGATAACTGGGAGGTCATCACCTGGGAAGTCGTACTCAGAAAGAAGCTCACGGATTTCCATTTCGACGAGCTCAAGAAGCTCTTCGTCGTCAACCATGTCAACTTTGTTCATGAATACTACGATGAAAGGAACACCTACTTGACGTGAAAGCAAGATGTGCTCACGTGTTTGTGGCATTGGACCATCTGTTGCAGAAACAACGAGGATCGCGCCGTCCATTTGTGCAGCACCAGTGATCATGTTTTTAACATAGTCAGCGTGACCTGGGCAGTCAACGTGTGCATAGTGGCGTTTTTCTGTTTCGTACTCGATGTGAGCTGTTGCGATTGTGATACCGCGCTCGCGCTCTTCTGGAGCACCATCGATTTGGTCAAACTTAGTTGCAGCTTTACCTTGTGCTTTTGCAAGTACAGCTGAGATAGCTGCTGTTAAAGTTGTTTTACCGTGGTCGACGTGGCCGATTGTACCAACGTTAACGTGCGGTTTAGAACGGTCGAATTTTTCCTTACCCATTCTGAATTCCTCCTCTATGTGTCTAATAATTTTTTATAACTAGGAAGGTGAGTCGTAAGATAACGTACACCTTCCTTAGCTTACACTAATCATAAAAGCGTGACAACCTGTGAAGGATTAGCCGTTTGCTTTTTTGATGATTTCTTCCGCAACTGATTTCGGTACTTCTTCGTAGTGATCGAAGTGCATCGAGTACGTTCCGCGACCTTGTGTGCGTGAACGAAGACCAGTAGCGTATCCGAACATTTCAGAAAGTGGAATCATTGAACGGACAACTTGAGCGTTACCGCGTGCTTCCATACCTTCTACGCGACCACGGCGTGATGTAACATCACCCATGATGTCTCCCATGTATTCGTCTGGGATGACGATTTCAACTTTCATCATTGGCTCAAGGATAACAGCGCCGCTCTTATCTTTAAGTTGTTTGACTGCCATTGAAGCCGCAACTTTAAATGCCATCTCGTTTGAGTCGACATCGTGGTACGATCCGAAGACGAGTGAAGCTTTTACGTCAACGACCGGGTAACCAGCAAGGATACCATTTTGAAGTGCTTCTTCGATTCCGTGCTCAACCGCTGGGATGTATTCACGTGGAACAACACCACCGACGATTTTGTTGTTGAACTCGAAGCCAGCGCCTTCTTCGTTCGGCTCGAATTCTACGACGACGTGACCATACTGACCACGACCACCAGATTGACGAGCGAACTTCGAATCGATCTTCGCCGCTTGGCGGATCGTTTCACGGTAAGCTACTTGTGGAGCACCAACGTTTGCTTCGACTTTGAACTCGCGACGCATACGGTCAACGATGATGTCGAGGTGAAGCTCACCCATACCTGAGATGATCGTTTGACCAGTCTCTGGGTTTGTTTCAGTGCGGAACGTTGGATCCTCTTCAGCAAGCTTAGCGAGGGCTTGACCCATTTTATCTTGGTCAGCTTTCGTTTTTGGTTCGATAGCGACCGAGATAACCGGTTCTGGGAATGTCATTGATTCGAGAACGACGTTGTCTTTCTCTGCACAAAGCGTATCTCCAGTAGTTGTATCTTTCAAACCTACAGCTGCAGCGATGTCACCCGCGTATACCATCGGGATCTCTTCACGGCTGTTTGCGTGCATTTGAAGGATACGTCCAAGACGCTCACGTTTGCCTTTTGTTGAGTTTTTAACGTACGATCCTGCCGAAGCTGTACCAGAGTACACACGGAAGAATGTAAGTTTACCGACGTAAGGGTCAGTCATGACTTTGAACGCGAGTGCAGAGAATGGTGCTTCGTCCGAAGACTCACGCACGATTTCTTCATCCGTATCCATGTCGATACCTGAGATCGCTTTTACGTCGATTGGTGATGGGAGGTAATCGAGAACTGCGTCAAGCATAAGCTGAACACCTTTGTTCTTGAATGCCGAACCTACGAGTACAGGATAGAAGTCAACTGTCAGAGTTGCTTTACGGATAGCCGCTTTCAACTCGTCGATTGTGATTTCTTCACCCTCGAGGTATTTCATCATCAATTCTTCTTCGTAATCCGCAACTGCTTCGATCAATGATCCACGGAGTTCTTCAGCTTGATCAGCGAGATCAGCTGGGAAACCGTCAGTCACTTCGATGTCAGTTCCGAGATCGTTGCCGTACATGTATGTTTTCTGTTCGACGAGGTCGATGATTCCTTTGAATTCATCTTCCGCACCGATTGGAATTTGGATCGCGTGTGCGTTCGCTTGGAGGCGTTCGCGAAGCGTTCCAACCGAGTACAAGAAGTCTGCACCGATTTTATCCATTTTGTTAACGAAAACGATACGTGGTACGCCGTAAGTTGTAGCTTGGCGCCATACTGTCTCAGTTTGTGGCTCAACACCAGACTGAGCGTCAAGTACTGCTACCGCACCATCAAGTACGCGAAGTGAACGTTCAACCTCAACTGTGAAGTCTACGTGTCCAGGTGTATCGATGATGTTTACGCGGTTACCTTTCCATTGAGCAGTTGTTGCTGCCGATGTAATCGTGATCCCACGCTCTTGCTCTTGCTCCATCCAGTCCATTTGTGAAGCACCTTCGTGCGTTTCACCAATCTTGTGGATACGACCCGTGTAATACAGGATACGCTCAGTCGTTGTTGTTTTACCAGCATCGATGTGAGCCATGATCCCGATGTTACGAGTGTTCTTAAGGGAGAATTCTCTTGCCATCTTTAAACATTCTCCTTTCGCATTTTAGTTTAGTGGTCGTGTGTTGCCACACGTCATGACTATACCCGAAAGCCACCTCATAATTCCATTAAAAATGGCATGCATGAGGTGGTGATTTTCGGAATTACCAGCGGTAGTGAGCAAACGCTTTGTTCGCTTCCGCCATTTTGTGCATATCTTCGCGCTTCTTAACAGAAGCACCAGTGTTGTTTGCAGCGTCCATGATTTCGTTAGCAAGGCGCGCATCCATAGTTTTTTCGTTACGGAGACGTGAGTAGTTCACGAGGTAACGAAGTGCGAGTGTCGTACGACGCTCTGGGCGAACTTCGACAGGAACTTGATAGTTAGCTCCACCTACACGGCGTGCTTTAACTTCAAGAACTGGCATGATGTTGTTCATCGCTTCTTCAAAGACTTCCATTGCATCGCGACCTGAACGTTCAGCGATAGTTTCGAAAGCTTTGTATAAGATTTGTTGAGCAGTACCTTTTTTACCATCTAACATAAGACGGTTGATAAGGCGGGTAACGAGTTTAGAGTTGTAGATCGGATCAGCCATTACATCACGACGTTCTGCTTGACCTTTACGTGGCATTCCGAGTCCCTCCTTTCATATAGTGAGGTGATATCTTAAGATATCTAGATTATTTTTTAACTTTAGGACGTTTCGTACCGTATTTCGAACGACCTTGCATACGGCCGTCAACACCAGCTGTATCAAGCGCACCACGAACGATGTGGTAACGTACCCCTGGTAAGTCTTTTACGCGGCCGCCGCGGATAAGAACAACACTGTGCTCTTGAAGGTTGTGGCCGATACCTGGGATGTAAGCTGTTACTTCCATTGTGTTCGTCAAACGTACACGTGCGTATTTACGAAGAGCCGAGTTCGGTTTCTTCGGAGTCATTGTACCTACACGAGTACAAACACCACGTTTTTGTGGTGAGCTGATGTCAGTACGAGCTTTAATGAAGCTGTTGTACCCTTTGTTCAGCGCTGGCGAATCTGATTTCACAACTTTTGATTGACGTCCTTTACGGACTAATTGGTTGATAGTAGGCATCTTTGAGATCCTCCCTTCCTGAATTCATGACAAATTTCAAAACCACCGAGCCGGGTGGTTCATCGAAAGTCATAATGAAACGTTTTGCGTGGCTCAGGCATTCCATCGCCACACAAAACGCATTATCAAACTTTCTTAATGGCAACAGCGGTTGCTGCGACATCGATTCCACAAGCTTTTCCAAGCTCTTGCTTAGAAGGAACATTCACGACTGGAACGTTAGCTTGTTTCGCCGCATCGAGCAATGCTTGTTTTACGTGTTCATCTGCGTCATCCGCAATGATCACTTCCGACGCCTTGCCAGATCGCAATGCTTTGAGCGTTTGCTTTTGACCGACAAACTTCAAATCTGCGCCGACTACTTTTTTGTAAGACATGAAGATATCCTCCAAAATAACACAGCCGGTTGGCAACACTATATCATAGTAGCACCGCCATACCGGCGTGTCAAGGCGTTTTATTCTACCGGAGAATCGGCTTCTACAGGTGCTTCGCCAGCTACTTCGAGATCGATCTGACGGTAACGTGCCATCCCAGTACCAGCTGGAACCAACTTACCGATGATGACGTTCTCTTTCAAGCCGCGAAGGTAGTCGCTCTTCCCTTTAATCGCTGCATCCGTAAGGACACGAGTCGTTTCTTGGAACGACGCAGCCGATAGGAATGAATCTGTTTCAAGTGACGCTTTCGTGATACCGAGAAGAACTGGTTTCGCCGAAGCGAGAGCTTTCCCGTTACGGAGCGCTTCTTTACAAGCTTCCTTGAACGTGCTGATATCGACGAGCGAACCTGGTAAGAGTGAAGTCTCACCAGACTCGATGACACGTACGCGACGGATCATTTGGCGAACCATGACCTCGACGTGTTTGTCACCGATCTCAACCCCTTGCATCCGGTATACTTTTTGAACTTCTTGGAGCAAGTAGTTCTGAACGCCGGATACACCTTTAACGTTCAAGAGTTCTTTCGGATCGATCGAACCTTCCGTGAAGACTTGACCGGCTTTGACCTCGTCCCCGAGCTGAACACGTAGACGCGAACCGAATGGGATCGTGTATGTGCGTGTTTCGCTGAGTCCTTGGACCGTCAATTCACGTTTGTCACGCGATTCCGTGAAGTCGATGACTTGACCATCGATTTCCGAGATGACCGCTTGACCTTTCGGGTTACGCGCTTCGAACAACTCTTGGATACGCGGAAGACCTTGTGTGATATCATCCCCGGCAACCCCACCTGTGTGGAAGGTACGCATCGTAAGCTGCGTTCCTGGCTCACCGATTGATTGTGCCGCGATGATACCGACAGCTTCGCCGACTTCGACGTCGTTGCCTGTTGCCAAGTTGCGTCCGTAACATTTCTTACAGACACCATGGCTTGTGTTACATGTGAAGGCAGTGCGGATCTCAACGTTATCGACACCTGCGTCCGTGATTGCACGAGCGATGTCTTCATCGATGAGTTCGTTCGTTGAAACGAGGACTTCTCCTGTTTCTGGGTGAACGACGTTTTCGAATGCAGTACGGCCGACGAGGCGGTCGTAGAGGCTTTCGATCTCTTCCGTTCCTTCACGGAGTGCTGTGACGCGGATACCACGATCCGTTCCACAATCATCTTCACGGATGATGACGTCTTGAGCGACGTCAACGAGACGACGAGTCAGGTAACCTGAGTCAGCCGTTTTCAAGGCTGTATCGGCAAGACCTTTACGCGCACCGTGTGTTGAGATGAAGTATTCCTGTACCGTTAGACCCTCACGGAACGATGATTTGATCGGGAGCTCGATGATCCGTCCACTTGGAGCGGCCATGAGTCCACGCATACCAGCGAGCTGCGTGAAGTTCGACGCGTTACCACGGGCACCGGAGTCACTCATCATGAAGATCGGGTTGAGACGGTTGAGGGATTTCATCAGACGAGACTGAATTTCATCCTTCGCATCATTCCACGATTTAACGACGCGCTCATAGCGCTCGTCTTCTGTGATGAGACCACGACGGTACGATTTCATGACGCGGTCGACATTGTCCTGCGCTTCAACAAGAATTTCTTGTTTATCCGGAAGAACGATGATGTCCGCGATCCCTACCGTGATACCGGCACGAGTCGAGTGTTTGAATCCGAGGTTTTTCATGCGGTCGAGCATGCGGCTTGTTTCTGTTGTCTCAAACCGTTTGAAGACTTCCGCGATGACATTTCCAAGGAATCCTTTTTTGAACGGGTCGATGATCGGACGGTTCTTCAGTTCTGCCGCGACATCTGTTCCTTTTTCAAGGAAGTACTTGTCTGGCGTCGCTTCTTGAAGGTTCGTCATCGTTGGTTCGTTCAAGTAAGGGAACGTCGTTGGGAGGATCTCGTTGAAGATCAACTTACCGACTGTTGTAATCAATAATTTCTCGTTTTGCTCTTCCGTGAATGTCGGGTTTTTCAGAACGCCGGCTGGAATCGCAACACGTGTATGGAAGTGCGCATAACCATTTTGGTAAGCGATGAGCGCTTCGTTCACTGTCGAGAAGATTTTACCTTCGCCGATCGCGTTTTCGCGTTCGAGCGTGAGGTAGTAGTTACCGAGGACCATATCCTGCGATGGTGTAACGACAGGTTTACCGTCTTTCGGGTTCAAGATGTTTTGTGCAGCGAGCATGAGAAGACGTGCTTCTGCTTGTGCTTCTGCCGAAAGTGGTACGTGAACCGCCATTTGGTCACCATCGAAATCGGCGTTGTACGCCGTACATACGAGTGGGTGAAGGCGAATCGCGCGTCCTTCGACGAGCGTTGGTTCGAATGCCTGGATACCGAGACGGTGAAGTGTCGGTGCACGGTTCAAGAGAACCGGATGCTCACGGATGACTTCTTCGAGGACATCCCAGATTTCAGGTTGAACGCGCTCGATTTTCCGTTTCGCACTCTTAATGTTCGGTGCGATGCCACGAGAGACGAGTTCTTTCATGACGAACGGTTTGAAGAGCTCAAGGGCCATTTCTTTTGGAAGACCACATTGATACATCTTCAGGTTTGGACCAACGACGATAACCGAACGACCAGAGTAGTCGACACGTTTACCGAGCAAGTTTTGACGGAAACGTCCTTGTTTCCCTTTCAACATGTGTGAAAGTGATTTAAGTGGACGGTTACCTGGTCCAGTGACTGGACGACCACGACGACCGTTATCGATCAAAGCATCGACTGCTTCTTGAAGCATCCGTTTTTCATTCTGAACGATGATGTTCGGAGCGCCAAGGTCAAGAAGACGCTTGAGACGGTTGTTACGGTTGATGACGCGGCGGTACAAGTCGTTCAAGTCAGACGTTGCGAAACGTCCGCCATCGAGTTGAACCATCGGACGAAGTTCCGGTGGGATGACTGGAAGTACTTCAAGCACCATCCATTCTGGATTGTTGCCTGAGTTACGGAACGCATCGAGGACTTCAAGGCGTTTGATCGCACGCGTACGACGTTGTCCTTGAATCATACGAAGCTCTTCACGTAATGCAGCGACTTCTTTATCGAGTTCCACGTCACGGAGCAATTTACGAACTGCTTCCGCACCCATTTCAGCAGTGAACGAACGACCGAACTTCTCACGATATGCACGGTATTCTTTCTCTGAAAGGAGTTGTTTCTTCTCAAGTGTCGATTCGCCTGGATCTGTGACGACGTACGACGCGAAGTAGATGATCTCTTCTAACGCACGCGGTGACATGTCGAGGACGAGTCCCATACGACTAGGAATTCCTTTGAAGTACCAGATGTGCGAAACCGGTGCTGCGAGCTCGATGTGACCCATGCGCTCACGACGGACTTTCGACTTCGTGACTTCAACGCCACAGCGGTCACAAATGATTCCTTTATAGCGGATCCGTTTGTATTTACCACAGTAACATTCCCAGTCTTTTGTTGGACCAAAGATACGTTCACAGAACAAACCGTCTTTCTCCGGTTTGAGTGTACGATAGTTGATCGTCTCCGGCTTTTTCACTTCCCCGAAAGACCATGAACGGATCTTTTCGGGGGAAGCGAGGCCGATTTGCATATATTCAAATCTATTAACATCTACCAAGGGGTGGACCTCCCTTTCGCTTATTCCTCTTCAGTAACAACTGGTGCGACAGGCGCTTGAACTTCTTCGAGTGCTGGAGTCGCGTTCGGGATATTGTCCTCGTCTTCGTCGCGCATTTCGATTTCTTCATCATCAGCAGACATCATCTTGACGTCCATACCGAGGGATTGAAGCTCTTTAATGAGGACTCGGAACGATTCCGGTACGCCCGGTTGTGGTACATTCTCACCTTTGACGATTGCTTCGTACGCTTTAACACGACCGATCGTGTCATCCGACTTGATTGTAAGGATCTCTTGGAGCGTGTAGGCTGCGCCGTATGCTTCAAGTGCCCATACTTCCATCTCACCGAAACGCTGACCACCGAACTGGGCTTTACCACCGAGCGGTTGTTGTGTGACGAGTGAGTATGGTCCTGTCGAACGTGCGTGAAGTTTATCATCGACCATGTGAGCAAGTTTAATCATATACATGACACCGACAGAGATGCGGTTATCGAACGCTTCACCCGAACGACCATCATAAAGGACAGTCTTCGCGTCGCGATCCATACCTGCTTCTTCAATCGTTGCCCAAACATCTTCCTCGCGCGCACCATCGAATACCGGTGATGCGACTTTGATGCCGAGTTGACGTGCTGCCATCCCGAGGTGAAGCTCGAGCAACTGCCCGATGTTCATCCGTGATGGAACCCCAAGTGGGTTCAACATGATGTCAATTGGCGTACCGTCTGGCATGTACGGCATGTCTTCTTCTGGAAGGATACGCGAGATAACACCTTTGTTACCGTGACGACCCGCCATTTTGTCACCCTCGTGAATCTTACGCTTCTGAACGATGTAAGCACGGATCAACTGGTTGACACCAGGTGAGAGCTCGTCCCCATTATCGCGGTCGAAGATTTTGACGTCGAGGATGATTCCATCACCACCGTGTGGTACACGGAGAGATGTATCACGGACTTCACGTGCTTTTTCACCGAAGATTGCATGAAGAAGACGTTCTTCCGCTGTCAATTCCGTTACACCCTTCGGCGTAACTTTACCGACGAGGATATCGCCGTCCTTGACTTCCGCACCGACGCGGATGATTCCGCGATCGTCGAGGTTTTTCAAGGCATCATCACCGACGTTCGGAATATCACGTGTGATTTCTTCCGGTCCGAGTTTCGTATCACGCGACTCACATTCGTATTCTTCGATGTGGATCGATGTGTAGACGTCGTCTTTGACAAGACGCTCACTCATGATGACAGCATCCTCATAGTTGTAACCATCCCATGTCATGAAACCGACGAGTACGTTGCGACCAAGCGCAAGTTCCCCACCGTCCATCGATGGACCATCTGCAAGGATCTCGCCTTTATCGACTGGGTCGCCCGCTTTGATGATTGGTTTTTGGTTATAACACGTTCCTTGGTTAGAACGGATGAATTTTTGAATCTTGTAACGGTCGAGTTCCCCTTCAACGATGTTGCCATCGACTTCCGTCGTACGACGGACAAGGATTTCACGCGCCGTAACACGCTCAGCGATCCCTGCGTGCTTCGCAACGACAGCGGCTCCTGAGTCTTTCGCAGACACGTACTCCATACCTGTACCGACAATCGGAGATTCCGGGTTCAGAAGTGGGACGGCCTGACGTTGCATGTTTGCTCCCATGAGGGCACGGTTCGAGTCATCGTTCTCAAGGAACGGGATACAAGCCGTTGCGGCAGATACAACCTGCTTCGGTGAAACGTCCATGTAATCGACACGTGCTGGTTCGACAGACAAGTTTTGTCCACGGAAACGTGAAAGAACGTGTGAATCTTGGAACGTCTTCTCTTCCGTCAACAACATGTTTGCCTGAGCGACGACGTAGAGATCCTCTTCGTCAGCAGTCATGTAGTGGATTTCATCCGTGACGACGCCCGTTTCCGGATCGACACGACGATATGGCGCTTCGATGAAGCCGTACTCATTGACCTTCGCGTACGAAGACAACGAGTTGATCAAACCAATGTTTGGTCCCTCTGGCGTTTCGATCGGACACATACGGGAATAGTGCGAGTAGTGTACGTCACGAACTTCGAAACCAGCGCGCTCACGTGTCAAACCACCAGGTCCGAGTGCTGAAAGACGACGTTTGTGCGTCAATTCCGCAAGCGGGTTCGTTTGGTCCATGAACTGAGACAACTGCGAGCTACCGAAGAACTCTTTAATCGATGCGATAACCGGACGAATGTTGATCAATGCCTGTGGCGTGATCGCATTCTGGTCCTGAATCGACATCCGTTCCTTAACGACACGTTCCATCCGTGAGAGACCGATCCGGAATTGGTTCTGGAGCAGCTCACCAACTGAACGGAGACGACGGTTACCGAGGTGGTCGATATCGTCTGTCGTACCGACTTCATGCAACAAGTTGAAGAAGTAGTTGATAGAAGCAATCATGTCAGCAGGCGTGATGTGCTTGATGTCACGATCGATGTTACCGTTACCGATGATATTGATGATGCGTTCACCTTCAGCATCGTCCGGTGCGAACACCTTGATTGACTGTAAGTTGAAAGCCTCACCCTGCGTTACGCCGCCTGTTGGCGTCGCTTCGATGTAACCAACGGATCCTTCGAGGAATGGAAGGACTTTATCGAGCATACGACGATCAAGGACCGTTCCTGCTTCCGCGATGACTTCACCTGTCTCAGGATCAACAAGCGTTTCCGCAAGTTTTTGACCGAAGAGACGGTTCTTAAGATGAAGCTTTTTATTGATTTTATAACGACCAACGTTTGCCAAATCATAACGTTTCGGGTCAAAGAAGCGCGATACGAGCAACGCTTTTGCGTTTTCGACTGTCGGCGGCTCTCCCGGACGTAGACGCTCATAAATCTCAATGAGGGCTTTTTCCGTTGATTCCGTATTATCTTTTTCAAGTGAATTCCGGAGGTACTCATCATCACCGAGAAGATCGATGATTTCCTGATCCGTACCGAAACCAAGAGCACGTAAAAGAACCGTTACTGGAATCTTACGCGTGCGATCAATGCGAACATAAACGATGTCTTTCGCGTCTGTCTCGAGCTCGAGCCATGCACCACGGTTTGGGATGACTGTCGCGGAGAATCCACGCTTACCGTTCTTATCTAACTTATTGTTGTAATAAACACTTGGCGAACGAACAAGCTGCGAAACGATTACGCGCTCCGCTCCATTGATGATGAATGTTCCCGACTCCGTCATAAGCGGGAAGTCACCCATGAAGACTTCTTGTTCTTTCAATTCACCCGTCTCTTTATTTTGAAGACGGACTTTAACGCGTAGTGGTGCCGAATAGGTCACGTCGCGCTCTTTCGATTCATCGATCGAATACTTCGGCTCTCCGAGCGAGTAGTCGATGAATTCTAATACGAGATTCCCTGTGAAATCGGAAATCGGCGAAATGTCATGAAACATCTCACGAAGACCTTCCCGCAGGAACCACTCATACGAATTCGTTTGAATCTCGATTAAGTTTGGAAGTTCCAATACTTCGCTGATACGTGCATAGCTTCTTCTCTGACGGTGACGACCGTACTGAACAAGTTGACCAGTCAACTGATTCACCTCTCAGACCCACTTCTTCTTATAGAGAAGGACGGGTGTAATATCGAACATTGAAGCCATTTTTTGATTGATAAGCGCAAAAAAGCGACGTCTTGTCTACTCAATCATCTGTAGTCGAGAACGCCAGCTGCTTTCAAACATCTTATCCAAAAATCACTCCAATGGCATTTTATAATACTATCATAGACACAACATGCGGTCAACGACAAATCCTTCGATTTGTCAAGACCGAATTGATTTAAATATCGAGTACCCTTTATCGCGGGTAACTGTCTCACACATACCGAATACGTCTTCCATCAATTTCTTCGCTGATGGTCCACCTTGTTTCTTTTGAATGACGACCCAAAGCTCGCCGCCGACGACAAGGTGATCATACGCTTCCCGGAGAATACGATGAACGACCGTTTTTCCCGCCCGAATCGGTGGATTCGTCACGATCGCTGCGAATGTCGATTCGCCTACCCCATCATACCCGTCACTCACACCGGTCGTCACGGAAACACCGTTCGCACGCGCATTGTCTGCCGCTAGTTCGAGCGCCCGTTCATTGACATCGATCAAGTGCGCCGGACGACCCGTCGACTTCGAAAGCGCGATGCCCATCGGTCCGTATCCGCAACCGACATCCAAGATGTCTCCCGCTACAGCCGGTTCCGTGAATGCCTCGATCAACAGGCGGGAACCAAAATCGATTCCGTTCTTCGAAAAGACACCATGGTCCGATGTAAAGCGGAGCGTCTGACCACGCAGGACATATTCCCACGTCTTCGGATCTCGTTTCGATGAAGGGTCATTCGTATAGTAATGATCCGCCATGTTTCCTTCCCCTCTCATGTAAAAGATGAAAACAAAAGAAGCTCGCAATGCGAGCTTCTCTTGTTTCTACGGAAGAAGAAAATTACTTAACTTCTACAGTAGCGCCAGCTTCTTCAAGCTTAGCTTTCATTGCTTCAGCGTCTTCTTTCGAAACGCCTTCTTTAACTGGTGCTGGAGTTCCGTCTACGAGAGCTTTCGCTTCTTTAAGACCGAGACCAGTCAATTCGCGAACTGCTTTGATGACGTTGATTTTACCAGATCCAGCGTTAGTAAGGATAACGTCGAATTCAGTTTGCTCTTCAGCTGCTGCGCCTGCGCCAGCACCTGCAACTGCTACTGGAGCTGCTGCTGATACGCCGAATTCTTCTTCGATTGTTTTTACGAGTTCGTTAAGTTCAAGAACAGTCATGCCCTTGAGGTCTTCGATAAATTGCTCTTTGTTGAAAGCCATTATGGTTTTCCTCCTTTGATTTAGCCCACGTTGGGGTGTGAAAATTGTGTTGGTTGCCTATCCCGCTAAGCAGAAATTAAGCAGATTGTTCTTCTTTTTGCTCTGCGATTGCGTTCGTTGCCACCGCGAGTCCACGGATTGGCGCTTGAAGCACGCTGAGGAGCATCGAAAGGAGACCTTCGCGTGATGGAAGTTCCGCAAGGGCTTTGACATCTTCTACTGAAGTGACTTTGCCTTCGATGATACCACCTTTAAGTTCGAGAGCCTTGTGCGTTTTAGCGAAGTCGTTCAAGATCTTAGCTGGCGCGATAACATCTTCATTGCTGAAGGCGATCGCACTAGGACCTGTGAAGACTTCATCAAGACCTTCGAGGTTGCTTTGAACTGCCGCGCGGCGGAGGAGACCGTTTTTGTAAACTTTGAATTCAACGCCCGCTTCGCGGAGTTGTTTACGAAGTTCAGTGACTTCTTCTACTGTGAGACCACGGTAGTCGACGACAACTGTTCCTGCGCTCGCTTGGAGTTTCTCAGCGATCTCAGATACGAGATCCGCTTTGACAGCGATAACTTTTTCGTTTGCCATTTCTGTTGCACCTCCTGGTAGATGAAATGTACCGGTGCGAGGGGCTGCTCGATTTCAAATAAAAAGCCTCCGTCTGCAGAGCAGAGGAGGCGTAATCGTCAAAAAGGATACCTGAACAAACAGGCTCTCTGAGCAAGAACACCTCGGAAGGATTTATGCCCATGTGAGCACCTTCTGTCTACGGTATGTCGAAATATATCAACGTTTTATACTGTAACAGCGTTCTTAGAACGTTGTCAAGTTCGTTTTAGACGAAATTATTTCGCGAAGTCAGCTGAAGATACTTTTACACCAGGACCCATTGTAGAAGCGATCGCGATGTTCTTAAGGTATACACCTTTAGCAGTAGCAGGCTTAACTTTTACGAGAGTTTCGATAACTGTGTTGATGTTATCAACGAGTTTCTCGTTATCGAATGATTTTTTACCGACAGGAACGTGGATGTTACCTGATTTGTCGACACGGTACTCAACTTTACCAGCTTTGATATCGTTGATTGCTTTTGTGACGTCAAATGTAACTGTACCTGTTTTCGGGTTTGGCATGAGGCCTTTTGGTCCGAGAACGCGACCAAGTTTACCAACCTCACCCATCATGTCTGGTGTCGCGACGATAACGTCGAAGTCGAACCATCCTTGTTGGATTTTGTTGATGTACTCAGCATCACCAGCGTAATCTGCTCCAGCAGCTTCCGCTTCTTTTAATTTCTCACCTTTCGCGAAGACGAGAACTTTTTGTGTTTTACCAGTACCGTGTGGCAATACGACTGCTCCACGGATTTGTTGGTCTGCTTTCTTCGGATCTACTCCGAGACGAACAGCCAATTCGATAGTCTCATCGAATTTCGCAGTTGCAGATTTTTTAGTCAAATCTACAGCTTCTGCGAGTTCGTATGAAACCGTACGATCGATAAGCTTAGCAGCTTCTTTGTACTTCTTACCCATTTTAGGTTCCTCCTTTGTGGTTGTGCGGAAAATCCTCCCACATAATGAAAGGGTAGCAGGCTTCAAGAAACTATCCGCCTGCGACCCTCATCGTTGTTCATGGTAATCAAAAAGACATTAGTCTTCGATTACGATACCCATAGAACGTGCAGTACCTTCAACCATCAACATTGCTGTTTCAACAGATGATGCGTTAAGGTCTGGCATTTTTGTTTCAGCGATTTCACGAACTTTGTCACGTTTGACAGTCGCTACTTTCTTACGGTTCGGTTCACCTGAACCACTCTCAATTCCAGCTGCTTTCTTCAAGAGAACTGCTGCTGGAGGAGTTTTAGTGATGAATGTGAATGAACGATCTTCAAAAACCGTGATGACTACAGGGATAATCAAGCCGGCTTGGTCTTGTGTACGAGCGTTGAACTCTTTACAGAAGCCCATGATGTTCACACCTGCTTGACCGAGTGCCGGTCCAACTGGTGGAGCTGGGTTTGCTTTGCCCGCAGGAATTTGAAGTTTTACGAGTTTCATAACCTTCTTCGCCACGAGACACACCTCCTTAATTCTTTAATGTGGTTTAATTGGACGTTGCGCGTCCTCCCACTCATTCTATTCGACGAGTTATTTATCGAAATAAGCACAACATCAAACACGAAAAATTGTATCATTAAAACAAAACATTCGCAATAGGAAACTTAATCGATTTTATCGACCTGTGCGAAATCAAGCTCGACCTTCGTTTCGCGACCGAACATATCAACAGAGACTTTCATTTTCTCAGCATCTGTATCAAGCTCCTCGATCGTACCTTCGAGATTTTCGAAAGCTCCTTCTTTGATTCGGACGATTTGTCCGAGTGAGAAGTCGTAACGGCTCTTCAGATCGACGAGACCCATTGATCCAAGGATGTTTTCTGCTTCTTCCGGAAGGAGCGGTGTCGGTTTTGAACCGCCGCCGACTGATCCGAGGAAGCCCGTGACGTTCGGAGTATTCCGGACGACATACCAAGAATCATCCGTCATGACCATCTCGACGAGGACATACCCCGGGAAGATCTTGACTTCACGTTCCTTGATTTTCGTTTCTCCCTTTTTGTTCGTTACTTCTTCTTGTACCGTTTCAATCGGAACGAGTACACGGAAGATTTTTTCGTCCATGTTCATGGATTCAATCCGACGTTCAAGGTTCGCCTTGACGTTGTTTTCGAATCCGGAATACGTTTGGACGACAAACCATTGTTTCTCCATGGTAGGCCACCTCTTCTTTTTACTTAATCAACCAGCTCATCAATGCGCTAAGCCCTGAATCGACGCCGAAGATGAAGACACCCATGAAGATCACCATACCGATGACCGTCAATGTGTATTTCGTCAGCTCTTTCCGTTTTGGCCAGCTCGTCTTTTTCAATTCATTCCATACGTCACGCAAAAATTTCATCGTACTTTCCCTCCAGGATGTAATAAATCGGGACAGATGAAGCCTTATTTCGCTTCTTTATGAATCGTATGCGCGTTACAACGACGGCAGAATTTCTTCAATTCCAAGCGGACAGTGACGTCCTCTTTTTTCATCGTCGTATAGTCGCGGGCACCGCAATTATCACAAGCAAGGCCTACTTTCTTCGCCATCTCAAAGTCCTCCTTCTTTGCCACTCTTCTCTTCTGTTAAGGTACTTTCCTTCCGAAAAAGAGCGTAAAAAAAAACGCCTATGAGCGGCGTCTCGCTAGTAAGGCGCTAGTTATACAGTAGCATAGGAAGGGATTACGGTCAATCTACCTCTCTGTTAGACCGTCATCTTTCGTGCTTCAAGATAACGCTCAAGCTTGCGCTTGACACGTTGCAAGGCATTATCGATCGATTTGACGTGACGATCGAGGTCGTCAGAGATTTCCTGATACGTCCGTCCGTCGAGATAGAGCGCGAGGACCTTCCGTTCGAGGTCGCTCAGAATCTCATCCATCTTCGATTCGATGTCTGCGTATTCTTCCCGGTTGATGATCAAGATTTGTGGATCAGAAGGTGCTGTCGACGTGATGATATCAAGTAACGTCCGCTCCGATTCATCGTCATAGATCGGTTTATCGAGCGAGATGTACGAGTTCAACGGGATATGTTTCTGACGTGTCGCCGTCTTGATCGCAGTGATCATCTGTCGCGTGATGCATAATTCGGCAAATCCTTTAAACGAGGCGAGCTTATCCGTTCGGTAATCCCGTACCGCCTTATAGAGACCGATCATTCCTTCTTGAATGATGTCTTCGCGGTCTGCCCCGATCAAAAAGTAAGAACGGGCTTTGGCACGTACGAAATTTCGATACCGCTCGATCAAAAATTCGAGCGCATCGCTGTTATCGAACTCTTTCGCTTGTTCTACAAGCGCTTCATCGGTCATGCACTCAAACTGGTCGAACGAAACCAAACTCATCCTGTATCCCTCCAAGCATCATTGACGAATAGTTCAATTGTTTTTAATTATACAATAATTACCTGTCGCACGACAATGAAAATTGGCATGACCTCTTTTGTTGTATCCAAAATGTATCTTTTCTACAAAAAAATCCACCGCTCTCGAATGAAGGAGAACGGCGGATTGCTCATACGAATGGTTCATATCATGTATCTGAATTCTTTCGTCGACGAATCGCTTCGAGGCGCGCGACGACATCTTCCGGTAAATCAATCTTCGAGCGCGGTTGAGCCGTCGTCTTCGCAGACGTCGTTTGTTGCTTGATGACGGCAACTGCTGCTTTCCACTCACGCCGGAGTTCCTGCGCTGATATACGGAGTGCTCCAAGCGTGAAGATGACCCATTGCTCCGTGTAGTCGTTCGTCGCTACCGTCAGCTTGACCCGGATATCCTGCAGCCAGTCAGCGGCGGTTTTCTCAATCCACTCGTCCGCCGTCTCGTTTTCTCGTGTATAGACGATATCGATTCCGCTTTTTAGCATCCGAGACTCACGCCCTGGTTGCAGATAGGCATCAAAGACGATCGTAACGCTGATCCCTGTGACGGCTTGGTACTCCGCCATCGCATGAATCAACCGTTCCCGTGCTAATTCAAAGTCTTGCTCCCGCAACGTCCGAAATTCTGGCCATGCGCCAATGATATTGTAGCCATCTACGATGAGGCGATCATATTTCATCGCGCATACGGCTTTCTAGTCCGGTAGACTTCATATAATAATAGCGAAGCCGCAACCGATGCGTTGAGCGACGTGACATGTCCTGCCATCGGGAGGTGGACGAGGAAGTCACATTTCTCACGGACGAGCCGGCTCATTCCTTTTCCTTCACTTCCAATGACGATTCCGAGCGGCATCGTACCATCGAGTGTCCGGTAGTCGTCACTTTCACGTGCATCCGTTCCGACGAACCAGATACCTTGTTTCTTTAGATCCTCCATCGTCCGAGCGAGGTTCGTCACACGAACGACCGGGATATGTTCGATCGCGCCCGTTGATGCCTTGGCGACGACTTGCGTCAACCCGACTGAGCGACGCTTCGGAATGATGATTCCGTGTGCTCCGACAGCATCTGCTGTCCGCAAGATTGATCCGAGGTTATGTGGATCCTCGAGCTCATCAAGCATGATCAAGAGCGGTGTTTCATCCTTTTGACGTGCAAGTTCGAAGATGTCTTCCATCTCGGCGTATTCATACGCAGCAACCGCTGCGACGACACCTTGGTGATTTTCCGTTCCAGCTAAACCGGTTAACCGCGAACGCGGGACGAGCTGGATTTGAATGCCCGCTTCCTGCGCCATCGCATGGATGACGGCGAGCGGTCCTTTTTGTTGTCCTTCCTGCAAGAACAGCTTGTTCATCTCTCGTCCACTCCGCAATGCCTCTAGGACCGGATTACGACCTGACAAGAAATCTTGTCCTTCTTCGAGCGGTTCGATCACGACGGGCTGTTCCTTGACTGGAGCGGCTTTTCGTTTCTCTTGTGCTGGGCGCTGTGCCTTCGTTTTCGGCTTCGCACCGGTAGCCTTAGGATTCGTCTGTTTTTTCGGCTTCGAGTAGTTCGAACGCTTGTCCGATGAGTTCTTCAAGGCGATCCCCTCCTTCTGAAAGATAAATATAACCGAGCAATGCTTCAAATGCTGTCGCGTAGCGATACGTGTGGACGTCCGTGCTCTTCGGAACAGAACCGGATTTCGCGTTCTTTCCGCGCCGAACGACCGCTGCTTCTTCTTCCGTCAGCGCATCCGTGTTCAACCAGTGCGTCACGACCGTCGCTTGTGCTTGAGCCCGAACGTACCGGACAGCTGCTTTATGCAACTCGCCCGGCTTCACATAACCTTGTTCGAGCAATCGCTCCCGCACACGAATCTCATAGACGACATCGCCCATGTACGCTAACGCGAGTGCATTCAGTTGTTTGTAGTTCTTCATCCGCGCTTCCACCGCATCCCTTGCGCTGTGTCTTCCAGCAAGATCCCTTGATCACGTAGCTGATCGCGGATTGCGTCCGCTCGTGCGAAGTCACGATTTTGACGGGCTGTGTTCCGCTCTTCGATCAACTGTTCGACTTCTTCATCGAGTAAGCCTTTGTCGACTGTCAACGTGACACCGAGAACATCTGATAATTCCGAGAAGAGTGCGAGGAACTGTTCGAGCACCTGTTTCGACACATGTGCTTCTCCAAGGTACAAGTTGGCTTCTTTCGAGAGATCGAATAAATCCGTCACAGCGTTCGCTGTATTGAAATCATCATCCATCGATGTGATGAAATGTTCCTTGATCGCCGCTAGACGATTCAACCACTTCTCGTCACCTGTTCCGAGATCGGCCGTCATTTCAAGGCGGTGTTCGATGTTTGCGACCGATTCCCGAATCCGTGCGAGACCATTCGCTGCTTGATCGATCAGTTCACGACTGTAGTTGATCGGGTGACGATACTGAACCGATAACATGAAGAAACGTAACACCATCGGATCAACCGCTTGGATCGCTTCATGGACCGTCAAGAAGTTACCGAGCGACTTCGACATCTTCTCGTTTTCGATGTTCAAGAACCCGTTATGCATCCAGTAGTTCGCGAATTTCTGTGAGTTGCATGCTTCCGACTGGGCGATCTCATTCTCATGGTGCGGGAACTTCAAGTCTTGTCCACCAGCATGGATATCAATCGTCTCCCCGAGGTATTTCTTCGCCATCGCCGAGCACTCGATGTGCCAGCCTGGTCGTCCTTCGCCCCATGGACTTGTCCATGCCGGCTCACCTGGTTTTGCTGCTTTCCAGAGCACGAAATCAAGCGGATCTTCTTTTTTCTCTCCGACTTCAATTCGTGCACCTGCACGCAATTCATCGATCGACTGTTGGCTCAATTGACCATAATCCTTGAAACTACGCGTCCGGAAGTAGACATCCCCGCTCGATGCGTAGGCATTGCCTTTTTCGACGAGGACTTCGATGAAGGCGATGATATCGTCCATCGTTTCCGTGACGAGTGGATGGATATCCGCTTTTTGGACATTCAAGGCGCCCGTATCCGCGTGATACGCCTCAATGAAACGTTTCGTCAACGCATGATAGTCTTCTCCGAGTTCGTTTGCTGTCCGGATGATCTTATCATCGACGTCCGTGAAGTTCGAGACATATTTGACTTCGTATCCGCGGTATGTGAAGTAGCGACGGACCGTATCGAAAACGATTGCTGGACGTGCGTTCCCGATATGAATGTAGTTGTAAACCGTCGGGCCACAGACATACATCTTGACCTTTCCTTCTTCTAATGGTTTAAATGGTTCCTTTTTTCCGGTCATGCTGTTGTACAGTTGAATCATGACGTCGCCCTCCTTTAATCCGTTCAATTTCTTGTTTTAATACTTCTAGTTCTATTTCAATCCGCTCTTGGCATTCGCTGACCGGATCCGGGAAACGATGATCAAGTGGTGCTTCGACCTTCATGCCGTCTTGAATGACGACACGTCCCGGAATGCCGACGACAGTCGCATTGGGAGGAACGTGTTTTAAGACGACAGAACTGGCACCGATTTTTGAGTATGCCCCAATCGTGATATCACCAAGGACACGGGCACCGGCAGAGACAAGTACGCCGTCTTCAATCGTCGGATGACGCTTTCCTGTTTCTTTCCCCGTTCCGCCGAGTGTCACGCCTTGAAACAACGTGACGTCATCACCAATGATCGTCGTCTCACCAATGACGACACCCATCCCGTGGTCGATAAAGAATCGGCGTCCGATCGTCGCTCCTGGATGAATCTCGATGCCTGTCAAAAAGCGACTGAACTGCGAAATTAATCGACCGAGTAAGCGGAACTTTGCGTTCCAGAGTCGATGGGCCAGACGATGCATCCAAATCGCATGTAAGCCCGGGTATGTCAAAATGACTTCTAACGTGCTGCGGGCAGCTGGATCTTGCTCAAACACATTGCGGATATCTTCTCGTATCCGTGTCATATACGTTCTCCTCTCCATAAGAAAAAGCGCCTCTATGCATTGCTGCACAGAGACGCTAACGAAGCGCGGTCCCACTCTGTTTGGACGATTGACTCGTCCCTCTCGACGTCCGTTAACGCCGGAGATACGTCTGCGCCTACTCTCACGGATTTCGGGCAGCACTCAGAGGGGCATTTCATGATTCGCTTCTTCAAGCCCTCGCACCATTCGAGCTTGTCTCTGGAGAAGAAGACGCATCGTTACTTTCCTCGTCTACGCTTTCGTTATTCTGCTTCAAGCCGTGCAAGCACACGGTCTTTTCCTAGTAATTGAATCGTGTTCGGGAGTTCTGGACCATGCGTCTGTCCTGTCGTCGCGACACGAATTGGCATGAATAAATTCTTTCCTTTTTGACCAGTCGCTTTTTGCGTCGCTTTGATCGATGCTTTAATTGCTTCTGGTGTCCACTCTTCGAGAGCACGTAACTGGTTCGCGAATTCTGCAAGTACAGTCGGAACCGTCTCGCCACTCAAGACAGTGTTTGCCTCTTCATCATACACCACTTCGTCCTCAAAGAACATCTCTGAAAGCTTGACGATTTCCGCGCCATGCGTCATCTGTTCGCGGTATAACGCGACAAGATCACGTGCCCAAGCGAGCTCTTCTTCTGAAGGTGACGCTTCGACGCGACCTGCTTCTTGTAGGAACGGAAGACTTGCTTCGAATACTTCTTCGAACGATTGATGTTTCATGTACTGGCTATTGATCCAAGCCAATTTGTTTTGGTCAAAGACAGCTGGACTCTTCGAGAGACGATCCGCGTCAAAGATTTCGATGAACTCTTCTTTCGTGAAGATCTCTTGTTCGCCGACTGGTGACCAACCGAGAAGCGTGATGAAGTTGAGCAATGCTTCCGGGAGATAACCGAGCTCTTTATACTGCTCGATATACTGAATGATCGAGTGATCACGTTTCGAGAGTTTCTTGTGTGATTCGTTGACGATCAATGTCATGTGACCGAACGTCGGGTATTCCCAACCGAACGCATCATAGATCATCATCTGTTTCGGTGTGTTCGAAATATGATCATCCCCACGAAGAACATGGCTGATCGCCATCAAGTGATCGTCGATGACGACGGCAAAGTTATACGTCGGAATGCCGTCTTTTTTGACGATGACCCAGTCACCGAAGTCTTTTGATTCGAATGAGACATCGTCTTTAACGATATCATTCCATGTATACGTGACATCTTCCGGTACACGGATCCGAATGGACGGCGTGCGACCTTCTGCGCGGAACGCTTCTTCTTGTTCTGCTGTCAGGTTACGGTGTGCTCCTGAATAACGCGGTGCTTCTCCACGTGCGATTTGTGCTTCGCGTTCTGCTTCGAGCTCTTCCGATGTCATGTAGCAACGGTAAGCAAGTCCTTTTTCAAGTAACTCATCCGTGTACTTTTGATAGATATCGAGACGCTCCATTTGTGAATAAGGACCGTACTCGCCACCGCGACCTGGACCTTCGTCCCAATCGACACCGAGCCACTCGAGGTTCTTCATTTGACTCTCGACACCACCTGCGATGTTCCGCTTTTGGTCCGTATCCTCGATTCGTAATACCATCTTACCGCCTAAGTGGCGCGCAAAGAGATAGTTAAATAATGCAGTCCGGGCATTCCCGATATGCAAGTGTCCTGTTGGACTTGGGGCATAACGTACTCGTACTTCTGCCATTGCCAATCACTCCTTCGACTAAAATTCGCTTATCTAGTATACCTTATTCTTCGATTCGTTTCAGTAGAATCACTGCTTGACAAGCGATTCCCTCTTCTCGTCCCGTAAAACCTAACCATTCCGTCGTCGTTGCCTTGACATTGATCTGTTCAATGTCCGCTTCGAGTAATTCCGCGATTCGCGCACGCATCGTGTCGATGTACGGACGAAGCTTTGGTGCCTGTGCGATGACTGTCGCATCTAGGTTGCCAAGCTCATACCCTTGTTGTTTAACGAGCGCGTAGACATGTTGCAGCAATTTTGCTGAATCGGCATCCTTGAATTCCGGATCCGTATCCGGAAAATGTTTTCCGATATCCCCTGCTGCGATTGCACCAAGTGCCGCGTCGGCAATCGTATGTAACAAGACGTCTGCATCCGAGTGACCGAGCAATCCTTTCGTGTGCGGAATCTCGATGCCGCCTAAAATCAATTTCCGATCCTCTGCAAAGGCATGTACATCAAAACCTTGTCCAATTCGAATCATCGTCATTTCCCTCGTTTCATTAGAATCGCTTCACCGAACCACAAATCGTCCGGTGTCGTCATCTTGATATTTTCGTAGTGACCGTGGACGATCGTTACTTTTCCTCCGTCCCATTCTATCAAACTTGCATCATCGGTTCCTAGGTATTTCGTTGCCGCTTTTTCGTGAACCGTGCGAATCGTCGCAAGATCAAACGCTTGTGGTGTCTGCGCTGCCATCAGATGTTCCCGTGGGACGGTCTCGCTGATGTGGTTCGCTTCAATCCGTTTGACCGTGTCTTTAATCGGCACGGCAAGAATCGCCGCCTGATCTAGGACTGCTGCCTGGACGACTGCATGAATCGCTGCTTGTGAAATAAACGGTCGGGCCCCATCATGGATCAGAACGATCCCTTCGCCTTCTAACGCCTCAAGACCACGGAGCACACTTTCCTGACGTTCGGCACCACCCGCGACAAGTCTAATCGATGTCTTATAAGACGCGATAAGACTTGTAAACCATTCCTGTTCTAGTGGATTGATCGCAAGGACGATTTCCGTACATGCCGGATCTGCCTCGAAGACATCCAGTGTCCAAGCGATGATTGGACGTTCTCTTAGTTCAAGCATCAATTTATTACGATCTGCGCCCATCCGCTTACCAGCACCGGCAGCGGGGATGACGACGCGATATGTGGCTGTAGACATCCCATTCCCTCTTTTCTCTCTCACTGATCATCGTGATCCATTCCATCACACCGAAAACGGACTCGATCATGAAATCGAATCCGTTGCGGGGTCTATCCGAATGCCTCTCGATGTCTCTCTAGGCATAGTGTCTCATTTTTCTTGTGGTTTCGCAAAAATCATTCGTCCAGCTGACGTCTGCAAGACACTCGTGACGACAACGCCAATCGTTTTCGAAATGAGATGTTTGCCTCCTTCAACAACGACCATCGTCCCATCTTCGAGATAGGCAATGCCCTGTTTTTGTTCTTTTCCTTCCTTGATGACAAGGACGGTCATCTCTTCTCCTGGAATGACGACTTGTTTGACGGCATTCGCCAGATCATTGATGTTAAGAACAGGAACATGTCGGACTTCACAGACTTTGTTCAAGTTATAGTCGTTCGTGACGACGATCCCTTTGACGAGTTCCGCGAGTTTGATCAGCTTAATATCGACTTCCGGTACATCCTCGAAATCGCCATCATAAATTTCGACCTCGACTCCAGGGATCTCTTGTAACTCTTTTAAGACATCGAGTCCACGACGTCCACGGTTTCGTTTCAACGTATCGGAAGAATCGGCGATGTATTGCAACTCACCGATGACGAATTGCGGGACGATCAGTTTTCCTTCAACGAAGCCGGTTTTCGTGATATCCGTAATCCGTCCGTCGATGATGACGCTTGTATCAAGTACCTTGCTGTTTGATTTAACTGGGACGACGACTTCCGGCGTCGCCTTTTTCTCACTTTGGTTGCTACGTAAGAAGATTTTCGTCAATTCATGACGTTTACGATATCCGACCGTAAAGCCAAGATATCCGAATAACGCGGTCACGAAGATTGTTAAGACGTTACTGAGGACAGGAATACCTACTAAATCAATCAATGTACTGACGAGAAAGGCCAGTACCAACCCAATCAACAAACCAAATGTTCCAAAAAAGAGATCTGCTACTGGGGCTTTGACGAGCCGTTCTTCTAAAAATCGGAGAAGTCGAATTACCGAATCCGTAATGAATAATCCAATTAATAAGAATATGAGTGCACCAATCGTTCCAGTTACGTATTCGCTCATCAACCATGCAGGGAATGTCGTATTCGTTGCCGTTTCAATTAATTGGAAGAACTGAGGAAGCAACAAGATTCCGAGGGCAAGTCCGAGTAATGCAAAAAATACCCGAATGACGATTTTCAATCTTCTCACCTCCTTTGCTTATTTTAAGTTCATTGTAACATGTACTGATTTGAACTACCTACGCCGTAAGGAGGGGAAACTGTTTACATATCCATTACAGTTCCCCCATTTTTTGCGTCATTCCAGCTTAAAACGGAATCGTTTCACGTAATGCTTCGTCCACACTCTCGACACCGACGACCGTAATTCCGTCCGGATACGTCCAACCACCCAAGTTGTTTTTCGGAATGATCGCCCGCGTGAAACCGAGTTTAGCTGCTTCTGCTACACGTTGTTCAATCCGCGATACACGGCGAACCTCACCTGTCAATCCGACCTCACCAATCACAACATCTGTCGGACGCGTCGGCTTGTCACGGAAACTAGAAGCAATTGCCACACAAACCGCCAAGTCAATCGCCGGTTCATCAAGCTTCACACCACCGGCTGCCTTGAGGTACGCATCTTGTGTCTGAAGGAGAAGACCCGACCGTTTCTCAAGCACAGCCATCAATAAGGCTACCTTGTTTTGATCGATTCCGGTCGCCATCCGTCTTGGATTTCCGAATGACGTCGGTGAAATCAGTGCTTGCAGTTCGACAAGGACCGTCCGTGTCCCCTCCATGGAAGCGACGATCGTCGAACCGGATACACCGGACGTCCGCTCCTCGAGGAAAATTTCTGATGGATTCAAGACCTCTTCAAGACCAGACTCCCGCATCTCAAAAATTCCGATCTCATTCGTTGAACCAAATCGGTTTTTGACGGCACGCAGAATCCGGAACGTATGATGACGTTCGCCTTCGAAATACAAGACAGCATCCACCATGTGCTCCAGTAAACGTGGTCCAGCAATCGAACCCTGTTTCGTGACGTGACCGACGATGAAGATCGCAATCCCGCGACTCTTCGCAATTTTCATCAGCATCGCCGTACATTCACGTACCTGTGTCACACTCCCGGGTGCAGACTGGATTTCATCGATGTAGACGGTTTGAATCGAGTCAATGATTAAAAAACGTGGCTGTTCTTCATCGACGACACGTTCAATCATATTCATATCCGTCTCACTAAGGACGAACAAATCCTGAGTCGGTAAGCCAAGCCGTTCCGCGCGCAATTTAGTTTGTTTGAGCGATTCTTCTCCTGAGATGTAGAGCACTTTTTCGCCGCGTTGGGCAAGACGTGCGCTCGTCTGAAGTAAGATCGTCGACTTCCCGATTCCCGGATCTCCTCCAACAAGCACCATCGAACCTGGAACGATACCGCCTCCGAGGACACGGTCGAATTCACCACTTCCGGTAAAGACGCGACTCTCTTCTTGCGAGACGATGTTCGCGAGGCGCTCTGGCTTCAATTGTTTTGTTGTCGTATGAACGAAAGCTGCACCGCGCCGCCCTTTTTTCTCTTCGACGACTTCTTCGACCATCGTGTTCCATTCTCCGCACCCGGAACAACGTCCCATCCATTTCGGTGATTCGGTCCCACAGCTTTGACAAACGAATTTTGTTTTTAACTTAGCCAATCGATTCATCCTTTCTGTTTCAAAAAAAGAACCAGCTTCGCTCAGAAAGTGCGAAAGCTGGCCCTGTGCTCAGTTCTTATTCCGTTGCGGCAGAACTCACGTGATTCCGGCGAACGATGAATTCGTTCTCTTCGACATCAAGCGCAACACGTTCTCCTTTTTGGATATCGCCTGCGAGCAATGCTTCTGACAACCGGTCTTCCGCTTCCCGTTGAAGGGCACGACGGATTGGACGTGCGCCGTACTCTGGATCGTATCCGATATCGGCAATCTTCGAGAGGGCAGCTGGTGTCAATTCGAAATGAATTTCCTGTTCAGCCAAACGTTTTTCAAGGGTTTTCGCCATCAACTTCACGATCTCTTCGATGTGTTGTTTCTCGAGTGAGTGGAAGACGATCGTTTCATCAATCCGGTTCAAGAACTCTGGACGGAACGCCCGTTTGAGTTCTTCCATGACTTTATCTTTCATGTCTTTGTATTCGCGATCCGTATCTTCAGAAACAGCGAATCCGACATATTTATTACGTTTAAGGGCACTTGCACCGACGTTCGATGTCATGACGATGATCGTGTTACGGAAATCAACCGTCCGACCTTTCGAGTCTGTTAAGCGTCCATCATCAAGTACTTGCAAGAGAATGTTGAAGACTTCCGGGTGCGCCTTCTCGATTTCATCAAGTAAGATGACCGAGTATGGTTTCCGACGAACTTTTTCCGTCAATTGACCGCCTTCTTCGTAACCGACATATCCCGGAGGTGATCCGACGAGACGGCTCGTTGCATGTTTCTCCATGTACTCTGACATGTCGATCCGGATGATCGCATCCTCATCTCCGAACATCGCTTCGGCAACCGCACGGGCGAGTTCTGTCTTACCAACCCCAGTAGGACCGAGGAAGATGAACGAACCAATCGGACGTTTTGGATCTTTGAGTCCAGCACGTGCGCGACGGATGGCTTTTGAAATTGATTTAACGGCTTCATTTTGTCCGATGACACGATCGTGAAGGATTTCTTCGAGGCGAAGGAGACGATCCGTCTCTTCTTCCGCGATCTTCGTGACCGGTACACCTGTCCAGTTGGCAACGACTTGTGCGATGTCATCTTTTGTGACTTCAAGTTTTTCGTTGCCTTGTTTATTCTGCCATTCCTCTTTCAAACGCTCAAGCTCATCGCGTAATTTTTGTTCCGTATCGCGGAGGCTTGCTGCTTTTTCGAACTCTTGGCTTTGGACCGCTTCGTCCTTGTCCTTGCGGATGCCTTCGAGTTTTGCTTCGACTTCTTTTAAGTTCGGTGGTGCTGTGTATGAACGCAACCGAACTTTCGATGCTGCTTCATCAATCAAATCGATCGCTTTATCCGGAAGGAAACGATCCGAAATGTATCGATCTGACAATGTGACGGCTTCTTGAATCGCTTCGTCTGTGATCGTCACACGGTGGTGTGCTTCATAACGATCGCGAAGACCAAATAGGATTTGTGTTGCTTCATCCGTTGTTGGCTCTGCGACTTGGATAGGTTGGAAACGACGTTCGAGTGCCGCATCTTTCTCGATGTATTTCCGGTACTCATCAAGAGTCGTTGCTCCGATACACTGGAGTTCGCCTCGTGCGAGCGATGGTTTAAGGATGTTCGATGCATCGATCGCACCTTCTGCTCCACCCGCTCCGATCAATGTATGCAACTCATCAATGAAGAGAATGATGTTCCCCGCTTGACGAATCTCATCCATGACCTTTTTCAAACGATCTTCGAATTCACCACGGTATTTCGTACCAGCGACAAGTGTCCCCATGTCGAGTACCATAACACGTTTATTGCGTAACGTCTCCGGTACTTCATTGTTGATGATTTGTTGAGCGAGACCTTCGACGACAGCCGTTTTACCGACCCCTGGTTCCCCGATCAAGACCGGGTTATTTTTCGTCCGGCGGCTCAAGACTTCGATGACACGTTGAATTTCTTTCGCACGACCGATAACTGGATCAAGACGTGTTTCGCGCGCTTGTTGTGTCAAATCACGAGCAAGACCATCAAGTGTTGGTGTTGCGACACCTGAACCTGCTTGCGACGCGTTTGCTGTCGTTTCGCTGTTCCCGAGCAACTGGAGTACTTGCTGACGGGCTTTTGAAAGACTGATACCCAAGTTATTCAAGACACGAGCAGCAACGCCCTCTCCTTCTCGAATCAATCCGAGCAAGAGGTGTTCTGTCCCAACGTAAGAGTGACCCAGTTTACGTGCCTCATCCATTGATAACTCAATGACCTTTTTCGCACGTGGTGTATAGTGAATCGTCGTTGCACCATCTTGTCCGCGACCAATCAATGCTTCGACTTCCATTTGAATTTTATCTGAACTGAGACCGAGTGCTGTTAAGGCTTTCGCAGCGATTCCGTCTCCTTCACGTACAAGTCCGAGTAAAATGTGTTCTGTTCCGATATTGTGGTGACCCAACCGTACTGCCTCTTCTTGAGCAAGTGCCAATACACGTTGTGCACGTTCTGTGAATCGTCCAAACATCATTATGCAAAACCTCCTTGTGTGTGATCCCTGTTTGTCTGTTCGGTTAACATCGTCCGGATTCGTTTCGCCCGTTCGATGTCCCGTTCTCTAGATGTTAATTGTTTCCCGAAATGCTTTTGTAGAAAACCTGTTTGTAATGAAACGAGCAGTTGATGAAAAAGATTTGGAGGAAGATTGACCTCTAGTCCCAGACTGTCTGCTAAGCGAACATCCGATAGTCGTTCCGTTGCTTCCCGCGCTGTAATCAGTCGAGCTGATGTCAGGATACCGTAGGAACGATATAGTCTGTCCTCTAGTTCTTCTTGATACATCTCCAATAATCCTTTTCGTGCTACCTGTTCTGCTTCAATTAATGCTTCGACGGCAAATTGATAGTCCGTGATCAGCATATCCTCACTTGCCCCAAGCGTCCGTTGGTTCGAAAGTTGGAACATGCGACCAGAGGCATCGCTTCCCTCTCCGTAACGCCCACGAATCGCGAATCCGAGCTGTCGTAAGTGTTTGATATAGCCTTGAATCTGATTCGTCAGGACCAGTCCCGGTAAGTGCAACATCACGGAAGCACGAAGACCTGTTCCGACGTTACTCGGACATGTCGTTAAATAACCAAGCGTATCATCAAAAGCAATTTTAAATCGTTCACTGATCAAGCGATCGACTTGTTTTGCAATCCGAAACGCTTCTTCAAGCTGTAGCCCAGGTAATAATGTCTGAATTCGGAAATGATCCTCTTCGTTTACCATGACACTGATCTGCTCATCCTCACTAATGAAGAGTCCTGTCCGTGGATGACTTGCTAACGCTGGACTGATCAGATGCTTTTCTACTAAAGCGGTTCGCGTCAGAACATCTGCTTGATCGACGCGACCAAACCGGAACCCTTTCATCCCGTTTAGTTGGCGTTCGGTCTCTTCAATGAGCGCATTCGCTTGTGCTTCTGACAACATCGTTGAGAACGGATAACGTGTCGTATTACGCGCCAATCGAATCCGTGTCGAAACGACGATGTCGTCAAAGGGAGAAGATTGATTCATCGATTCGCTTAAAGGGTGTTGGAGCAACTCTTCAAACATGACGCAAATCCTCCTCGACACTCTCAATCTGTTGTTTTATGATTTCTGCTTCTTCATAATCTTCTGCTAAGATTTTGCGGTTAAGTTGTTCTTTCAATCGACTGAGCTGCTGGTTCAATCGTTTTTCAACGGATTCCTCATCAGGCCGTGAGCCATAATGTTGCGTATGACCGTGTTGGAACTGACGAACCATGCCGTCGACTTCGTCTTTAAAAAATGAATAACAAGTCGGGCAACCGACTTTACGAAGATGAAGCAATTGTTGACGGGTCATACCACAAGACGGACACGCCGTCCCTTGATATTCACGTGCTAACTCCCGCACACAAACCGAGCATAAGAACTTCTCATCGGTTTCCGATTCTTGTGGAAGTTTGACACGGACGATTGCTTCTCGTTCGCCACATCGTTGACAACGCATCATGCATTCCTCCAATGTCCGACGACTAGAGTCGCTTCATGGTTTGAAGAAGCGTCCGCATCAAGTGGGCACGCATCCGGTGTTGATCTTCGACCGCCATTGGCAAACTCTCTTTTTGCAACAGCGATTGAATCAAAATAGCTTCCCGCCGCGTCAATAATTGTTCGTTCATCAAACGAATCAAATAATCTTCTGCAGCTTGTTCCGTCAAATGATCACCAATCCATGAACTGACTTCGTCTAATAGATCGTGACTATCGAGCACAACGATTTTTTGAATCCGAATGTATCCACCGCCACCCCGTTTACTTTCAACAAAATAACCCTTTTCGACCGTAAAACGAGTATTGATGACGTAGTTGATTTGTGATGGAACACAGTCAAAACGTTGTGCAATTTCTTGACGTTTGATTTCAATCGTCTTTTCGTCGTGTAAAATTTGCTTTAAATAGGCTTCGATGATATCTGTGATGTTTTGCATTGGCACCACCTCTCTGACCATCTTTGACTATTGTTTGATTTAATAGTAATCATCTAAAAAAAGAAATGCAACTGATAAGGCTTTTTAGAAAACACAAAAAGACCGACCTGCAATCTGCAGATCGGTCAAGTGCCTGGCAACGTCCTATCCTCACAGGGGGAAGCCCCCAACTACTTTCGG
>NZ_JACSNA010000004.1:0-224023 GCF_018618925.1 Exiguobacterium sp. s39 | reverse complement strand
TGCGCTCGACTTGCATGTATTAGGCACGCCGCCAGCGTTCGTCCTGAGCCAGGATCAAACTCTCCATGAAGTGTTTGACTTGCTCGTTTGTGTGACCGAAGTCACGATTGACGAAGCTTGCGCTTCATTCATTTTTGTATTCCGTAGAATACGATTTTTGCCTCATCGTTCAGTTTTCAAAGTTCGTCGTGTCGTTTTCAGCGACTTTAATAAGATATCATGGAATAACTTAAGCGTCAATCCTTTTTTGAAATCTTTTTTCTTTCTTGTCACCGTCCAGAGCGTGTTGCCCTGTCGACATGTATTAATATACTATCTCGGTATAATACCGTCAATAGTTTTTCTAAAAAAACTTTTATAATCTTTTCCCTTCTATATATAGCAAAAAACAATCAAATGGATAAAATAAAGCCGATCGTCATACGACCGGCTCATACGTCACGAGTTCGACCCCTGCTCCTTTAGTTGTTTGATACGAAATCCTGATTAGACCTTTTCGCATGAAGAAATCCATCAGACTACTTAAATCCACTTTGACTTCTTGTAGTCGCTCTTCTTCCATCAATTCATACATCGTCCAAGGACTTGTCCGCTCACGCATGATTTCAAATAAATAGCGTCCTCCCGATAAGACCTTCGACTGCAGAAGATGCTCAAGTCCGATCAAGGCGAGGTGAATACGTTGATCTAATGTCTCTTCACTCATCAATAATTGTTCATATAGTTTATAGACATCCGGATCATCGAGTCGCGCTTGTTCCCAAACGACTGTCTCGGGATGTTTTCCTTTTTCAAGGACCGATAATCGCGCGAGATGATGTAATGCATGATGGACGTGTGTATAGGCATCATAATGATGTCCGCGACTGAACAAGTTCCTACCGTCTTGGAAACGACGCAAAAGTTTAGCGAATGAGATCGTCATCTGTAAACATCTTTCCTCATCAGGAAAGTTTAATAGCTGCCGTTTTAAGTCAACTAAATAATCATTCCGTTCGAACACGATCGTTCCTTCTGCAATCCAGTGAATCGCGCGTCGATTGGCATTTAATAAAATCCAGCGTGATAACACATCTTCATGTACGAGGTGTAACGACACCTTTAGTGTATTCAGTCGATAATGTTTGATCGTCCACTCGACTTCTGGGTCTCTCGTGATGACGACAAGAAGTGTATCAAATTGATCCGTCAGGGAATCCCGTGGTTGCCGTTTCTCAACAGCAATGATCCCTTGTGTTTCACGATAAGCCGCGTACTCCGAATAAATCGTTCGTGTTGCTTGTTCCATGTACTTCTCACCCTTCTATACGAACTCGTCGTTACCATTTTCGACAAAAAAACAAGCTTTCCTTCTTCAGGCAATCCCACTTCTTATGCTAGACTGACAACAGGGGGAATTCACTTGAAAAAACAACGTAAAAATAAAATAAACCGCGCGCGAAACTTAGCTATGTTTCTCGTCTTCGGTGGGATGCTCGTCATGTATGGCGGTCTATTACTCAAACAATTTGAAATCATCATGGTCTTACTCATGCTTCTCGGTTTCGTCATGGTTCTCGCCAGTACGGCACTCTATTTCTTGATTGGTCTGACATCAACGAAGGCAGCTGTCGTCACTTGTCCGAACTGCGGAAAAGAAACAAAGGTCCTTGGTCGCGTCGACTTATGTATGCATTGCGATGAACCACTGACGATGGATCCATCTCTTGAAGGTAAAGAATTCGATGAAAAATATAATAAACACAATAAACGAGCTCCCCGCTAAGGCAGCTCGTTTTTTTATTGGACATTCGATTGACAGTCCGGGCAAGTTCCGTACACTTCTAATCGGTGACGATCGACTTTAAAGCCTGTTAAGTGCGCCGCAACCGTTTCGACATCATCGAGCACAGGATAGTTGAAGTCAACGATCTTTCCGCAATTTTCACAGATCATGTGGTAATGGCGTGTCGTAACGAAGTCGAAGCGACTTGAAGCGTCTCCGTAATTCATTTCCTCAACGATTCCCTTTTCTCGAAACACGCGTAAGTTATTATATACAGTCGCCACACTCATGTTTGGAAAACGATGTTCGAGTGCACGATAAATCTCATCCGCTGTCGGATGCGTGTGTCCCGTCGTTAAATATTCCAAAATCGCGTGACGTTGTGGTGTCATTCGAACGCCTGATTCCCGAAGTGACTTCACGGCGTCATCCAGCATTTCGTTAGCCACGTCCATCCCCTCATTTCTATCTTTCATTGATTATCAGATTGTAATCTTTATAATTAGTCTACCTACAAATAGGCATTCCGTCAACGGCTCTGCACCGGATTTGACGTCCATGATACAATCATATCGTGATATTTTTCACGAATCATCGATTGGAGGAATCCTCATGTCTACCCACACTACACGTCCTACTTCAGAGGCGTTATATGAAATCGCACAAGAGTGTATCGTCGGTGGCGTCAACAGCCCATCCCGTTCATTCAAAGCCGTCGGTGGCGGCGCACCTGTCTATATGGAACGCGGAGAAGGTGCTTACTTTTACGATGTCGATGGCAATCGCTATATCGATTACTTAGCAGCCTATGGTCCGATCATCACGGGACACGGTCACCCTCACATTACGGAAGCGATCACCCATGCTGCCCAAAACGGTCTTCTTTACGGCACACCACACCGTCTAGAAATCGACTTTGCACATAAACTACAAAAAGCGATCCCATCGCTTGAAAAAGTACGCTTTACGAACTCGGGAACCGAAGCTGTCATGACGACGATTCGTGTCGCACGTGCGTATACGGGTCGTGAGCTCGTCGTGAAGTTCAGTGGGTGTTACCACGGTCACTCGGATTTGATGCTGATTGCAGCAGGAAGCGGACCAGCGACACTTGGTTCCCCAGATTCAGCCGGCGTCACGAAAGCGACGGCAAAAGAAGTCATTACGACACCGTTCAATGATATCGAATCGTATCGTCAAATCATGGAACAATGGGGCGATCAGGTCGCTTGTGTACTCGTTGAACCGATCGTCGGAAACTTCGGTATCGTCGAACCGCAACCTGGATTCCTTGCTGCAGTCAACGAAATCACGCATGCTCACGGCGCACTCGTCATCTATGATGAAGTCATCACAGCCTTCCGTTTCACGTACGGCAGTGCACAAGAGTTACTCGATATCCGCCCCGATATGACGGCACTCGGCAAAATCATCGGTGGTGGATTACCAATCGGTGCTTATGGCGGTCGTAAAGAAATCATGGAACACGTCGCACCACTCGGTCCGGCTTATCAAGCGGGAACGATGGCTGGTAACCCAGCATCCATGGCTGCCGGTATCGCTTGTCTTGAATTACTTGAGCAGCCTGGTGTCTATGAACAACTCGATCACCTTGGCGCATTACTCGAACAAGGTGTGTTAGAAGCAGCAAAACGTCATGACGTCACGATTACAATCAACCGTCTAAAAGGTGCCATGACGGTCTACTTCACGGATGAAACAGTCATCGATTACGATGGTGCAGAACGTGCAGATAGCGAGATGTTCGGACGTTTCTTCAAATTGATGCTAGAAGAAGGCGTTAACCTTGCCCCTTCGAAATACGAAGCGTGGTTCTTGACGACGGAACATACGGAAGCCGACATCACAGAGACGATCGCAGCAGTCGATCGTGCCTTTGCTCGACTCTAAGTCCTCCCACTAAAAAAGCAGCGACCCTCACGAGGATCGCTGCTTTTGTGTTATTCGACGAGTTCCAGATTTTGAATGGCATACAGTTCGAAATAAGCGCCTCGTTTTTGCATGAGGACTTCGTGTGTTCCGATTTCCGTAATTTGACCATTTTCGATGACAACGATCTTATCGGCATCGGTAATCGTTGATAAACGGTGCGCGACAGTAAACGTCGTCCGTCCTTTCGCGAGACGCGCTAACGAATCTTGAATCATCGCTTCGCTCTCTAAATCGAGCGCACTCGTCGCCTCATCCAAAATCAGAATCGGCGGGTTCTTCAAGAAGACCCGAGCGATGGCTAGACGTTGCTTTTGACCACCTGATAACTTAACGCCGCGTTCACCGACCGGCGTATGATAACCGTTTGGTAATCGTTCGATGAATTCGTGGGCATTCGCTGCTTTTGCCGCTGCGATGACTTCCTCATCCGTCGCCTCCGGATTCCCCATCTTAATGTTCATCTGAACCGACTCACTGAAGAGAATTGACTCCTGCATGACCATCCCGATCTGATCGCGAAGACCACGCAACTTCAAGTCACGAATATCAACGCCGTCAAGCGTGATCCGACCGGCAGACACATCATAGAAGCGTGGAATTAAACTGACGAGCGTCGATTTCCCACCACCTGACATCCCGACGAAAGCAATCCGTTCACCTGCCTGAACGTCAAGCGTTAAGCGATCAATTGCTAGCTCGCCGCCTTCTTCGTAAGCGAAACTGATGTTTTCGAACTGAACGTTTCCGCGGACATCTTTTGGATCGCGTGCATTCGGTTTTTCCGTGATGTCATACGGCTCATCTAAAAACTCAAACATCCGGTCCATCGAAGCGATCGACTGCGTCAACGTCGTTGAGGAGTTGACGAGACGACCGAGCGGCGCATACAGGCGATCGATGTAACCAATGAACGCAACCATCGTCCCGAGTGTCACTTGATCGTTCAAGACGAAGAACGCCGCTGTCCCGAAAATGAGGATCGGTGCGAAGTCCGTAATCGTCGAGACGACGACGTACGTCCGCGCATTCCAGTTCGTTTGACGCAGCGCCGCTTTTAAGAACCCATCATTTTGATGTTTGAACGCTTTGTTCTCGTGCGGTTCGAGTGCAAAACTACGAATGACTGCCATGCCGTTGACCCGTTCCGTCAAATGACCTTGTAGTTCCGCAAGTGCTGCCGAACGTTCCCGTGTCAATCCGCGTAAGCGACCGTAAAAGAACTTAACGGCGAGGGCGTAGAATGGTAATGGAATAATGGCGACGAGCGTCAACTTCGGATCAATCGTCCACATGATAGCGATCGCGATGAAAATCGTGATCATATCAAGCCATAGGTTCATTAATCCCGTGACGACGAAGTCTTTCGTCTGCTCGACATCATTGATGATTCGCGAGATGACTTCTCCGGTTTTCGTATTCGAATAAAAACGAAGCGATAATTTCTGAACATGATCAAACAATCGATTCCGTACGTCAAATAAAATCTTCGACGCGGACCATTGCGCGAGGTACTGACGAACGTATTCGAGCGGCGGCTTGACGATCAAGAAGATGAAGACACCCGCTCCAATCAAATACGCCAATTGTTTACTTTTTTCCGCCATCGGCATCGTGTTTCCAGTTAGGATATTGTCGATGATGTACTTATACAACAACGGAAGTCCAAGTGGGATCGAGAACTTGATGATCCCAACGAAAACCGTCAGGAGAATCTGTTTTTGATACGGTTTGACGAACGCCATATAGCGGCGGATCGAACCTTGTTTCTTACGTTTTGCTTGTGTTGCCACGTGTTTCACTTCCTTCAATTAAAAAAAGACGATGGCGAACCATCATCTCCGATATCTTGTTTCATATTCACGATACCACATATCCACGAAAGCCGGGTTAAATGGACCCTTTCGACTGCGGATCCATTGAATCAGGATTTGGACATTGTCTTTCAAAATACGATCGATCGCCTTCGGATAGTTCATCTCGCGGCGATGCTTCTCATACTCGTCCTCATCGAGGATCATGTAGGACATGTCCGGATACACTTTGATATCTAAATCGTAATCAATGTACTTGACTGCTCGATCTTTCTCATCGAACGTAGAAGGTGATCCAAGATTGCAGTAATAGTAAATGCCATCCTCCCGAATCATACAAATGACATTGAACCAGAGTTCTGTTGAAAAGTAACAGATTGCAGGCTCTCGTGTTCGCCACTGACGACCATCCGATTCACTGACCATGATGCGGTCATTGAACCCAATCAATTCTTCTTCCGTCGATTTCAGCACGAGCGTTTCTTCCCAAACTCTGTGTAAGCTCCCGTTATGTTTGAAACTTTGAATCTCAATCTTGCTACTTTCTTTTGGGAATCGACTCATGTGCTACTCCTTTCTAAAGCGTTTTTCTTCCATTCTGTTATACTCTCGTGCTTATTATACCCATTTTCAGAACGCATGAAAAACGAAAGGGTATTTTTTCAGAAAAATGACGGAATTCAGGCTTGAAAGTGATTCAAAATCGCATTTTTTCGTTGTTTGAACATCGGTTTCAAGATGAATGCTTCAATGACGAAGGCTGGCAAGAACGATGCGTACGTCACTTCATCCACGAAATAGACGCCAGATTCACGTTCTTCGACTCGGTGCACGTGGCACCATGCCCGGAATGGATACGGAACTTTTGTACCGACATCGACGAAGACATATTCTTCTACGAAAGGAATCCAAGACGTCCACGAGACAAATAGTGGAGGAACACCAACGCGCAGACGAATCGTATTTCCTGCTCGCGTCCGTGTATCACCCGACGTCTTCACTTGCGGAAATACCGTCAATCGACTTAAGGCCTTGGCGTCACTTAAAAAATCCCACGCTTGCTCCTTTGATGTATCGACACGTGTCTCAAAACGAAAAGTATGCATTAGATCTCCCCCTTTAATAGTCGATCAATCTTCATTTGCGCGACAGATACCGGATGCGTCGCATACGTTTCCTGATCAACCAGTATTGTCTGGTCCGGCTGTTCCGTCACGCGATAGACGGCAATTTCCCAAATCCGGTGTGAGAAGATATGTCGGACGTGACCGACAAGCGTCCCATTACGATCTTCTTCTGCTTCTCGAAGTGGGTATTGCCACATACCTGCGAGCAAACCCGTTTCTGCTCGTTGTTCAATTGCGATTTTTCCGTTCGTTTCATAGACGAGAGCATCATACGGAATAATTTGCGTCTTCCCTTTCTTCGTCTTCACAGGTAGTTCTTCCTGTGCATTTCGATCATATGCGAAACAAACGTCTTGAACAGGACAGAGTCCACACATCGGAGACTTTGGCGTACAGACCATCGCACCGAGTTCCATCAAGCCTTGATTGAAACTTGACGGATCAGCCGGATCAATCAATTGATGAACTGCTGCTTCAAACAATTTCCGCGTCTTCGGCGCAGCGATGTCTTCATAAATCCCAAGTACACGCGAGAGGACGCGCATCACGTTTCCGTCTACTGCCGGTTCTGCTTGCCCATAAGCAATCGATAGAACCGCTCCTGTCGTATACGGACCAACGCCCTTCAGCTGACTGAACAATTCCTTTTCGTCCGGAACGATTCCATCATATTTTTCAACAACTTCCTGAACCGCGATTTGAAGATTCTTGACACGGGAATAGTACCCTAAGCCCTCCCAGTGCTTGAGCACTTCACTTTGATCCGCTTGCGCTAAATCATGTGGTGTCGGAAAACGTTTCGTGAAGCGCTCATAATACGGAATGACCGTATCGACGCGCGTTTGTTGGAGCATGATTTCACTAATCCAGATATGATATGGGTTTTTGGTTCTTCGCCATGGGAGATCTCGCTGTTCACGAAGGAACCAGGCAATCAGTTCTGTGGTAAATTGTGTTTTATTAAAGTTTGTGAAATATTCTTGAACGACAGTCAAAAGGTTACCTCTTTTCTCTTGAATACGATATATTTATTAAAAATTACTCGGCAGAACCACGATGGATCAACCATCATGATTTTATAGAAGGAGCGAATTGGCATTGGATACTGGTACGCATATCGGCATGGGACTTTGTCTCGCCGCCATCTCGACGCTACACCCTGACGTCGCAGCGAGCACGACGATGTTTGCTGCCGTGACGACGACGGCGCTCGTCGGCTCACATGCACCGGACTTCGACACTGTCTTCAAGTTCAAAGGAAACAGCGCCTACTTGCGCCAACACCGCGGAAAATCGCACGGGTTGATTGCTTTGCTCGCCTGGCCATTATTACTTTCAATCGTCATCGGTACATTGTTTGGTGTACCTCCGACTTCATTATGGCTGATGGCGCAGATCGCTGTCGCCCTCCATGTCTTCGTCGATCTGTTTAACGCTTATGGAACACAAGCTTTACATCCGTTCAAACAATCCTGGATTGGTTGGGGCGTCATCAACACATTTGATCCGTATCTGTTCGCGATGTATTATGCCGCGTTCGGGATTTGGCTACTAACGAGAGCGACGATCGTCATCTTCCCGATTTTGATTGCCATCGTCATCATCTATTACGCTGTGCAGTTTAAGTTACGAAACGATGCACTCGCGACCGCAGCACGCTATTATCGTGGTGCGCATAAACTGTTCATCTCACCTGGCATGAAATGGGATGAGTGGCATGTCGCGGCACGGTTACGCGATGAGTATTCCGTCGTTAAGATCAATAGTGGAACGGTCGTCGAATGTGGAAACTTCCGCATCAAGGACGAACCACACGGTGACGCCTTGTACGAAATCGTCAAACAAAACGCTGACTTGCAAGCGTTTCTTGAGTTTTCGAAGATTCATACGTATACGGTCTCACGAAAGGACGGTATTGTCGAATACCGCTTTACGAACTTACGTTACTTCACGAAGGAAGTCTATCCATTCGTTGCCGTCGTCAGAATCGACGCTGCTACACAAGAAATCGTCAGCTCCTATACCGGCTGGGTCTTCAGCGAACGGACCTTGCAGAAAAAACTGTTCATCCCTGCATTATAAAGACAAAGCTCCGCGCAACGGAAATCCCGATGTGCGGAGCTTTTTTCATTCGACGTTTCGACCTGTCATCAAATGCTTGAATTTTTCGTTCGTCGTATTAAACCGGTGTAACATTGCCCCGTGCTGTTTAATCTGTTGTTCGACGAAATGAACTGCGACGGCTTCACCTTGATATTTCTCACCTGCGCGCGCGAGTGTCGCTTCGAAATCTTCCCAAAGCACTTCCACCCACGTCAGTGCTTCTTCCGGTGTCAGTACTTCATTTACTTGCAATAATTCTTCAGCCAATTGCTGAAGGGCTTGTTCTCGATTCGTCATGTCTGTTCTCCCTCTCCTGTAAATAACGCGAGCGGAATCGCGACTTCCTGAGCGGTTCCTTCAAAATGTCCCCAGCCCATGACCCCATTGACGAAATGTAACTCAAATCGTGCCTCTTCTCCTTCGATTCGGTAAAAGGCTCCCCGTTCGAATCGTGCTGGATCGATCAAATAACTTTTCGCAATGGCGATTTTTCGCGTCACGACTTCCACTTCACTCACATTCCCATGTTGCTCCGCTTTTCGTTTTTGTTCACTTAATTTCGTGATCAACATCTCAAGCTCGTATTTCGATAATTGACTCATCCGTGTCTCCATTACAAAAACTCCCCCTCTTCGTTTTTCAGTATAAACGAAAAGGAGGAGAAACTGGATGGATTAGCTTGATTTCAATTCAAGATTCCGTTTACTTTGTAACGCATACATTTTCGCATAAATACCGGATGCTGCGAGGAGCACATCATGGGATCCTCGCTCGACGATCCGACCATGATCGAGAACAAGAATCTCATCCGCATCCTTGATCGTCGACAAGCGGTGGGCGATGATGAACGTCGTCCGCCCTTTCGTCAACGTCAGCAAGGCATCCTGAATGACCGCTTCCGTTTCCGAGTCAACGCTCGCTGTCGCTTCGTCAAGAACTAGGATCGCAGGATCGAACGCTAACGCACGGGCAAAACTGATCAACTGTCGTTCACCCGCTGATAACGTGGCACCTTTTTCGATGACTGGTTCATCGAGTCCGTTCGGTAAACGATCAATGAACCGATCCGCGCCGACGGCTTCGATCGCTTGGCGAACACGTTCCTCGGAAATGTCAGGATTGCCAAGTGTGATGTTCGAGCGAATCGTTCCTGTGAAGAGGAACGGATCCTGTAGGACGATGCCCATATGCTCACGGACCGCTTGTTTCGGCAAACGCGTCACGTCCTGTCCGTCAATCAACAACTGTCCTTTTGACGGATCATAGAAACGCATCAGCAGGTTCATGATCGAACTTTTCCCACTACCCGTGTGTCCGACAAGAGCAATCGTCGCGCCAGGACGAGCATCGATTTGAATTTCACGTAACACGGGATTTCCCGCTTCATAACTAAATTCGACGTCCTTGAAGGACACCGCTCCTTTAAACCGAGCAACGCGACCTTGTTCGACCGGCTCTCCCTTTTCGTCGAGCAACTGGAACATCCGGTCCGCTGAAACGAGTGCTTGTTGTAGTGGTGACAGCTGATTCATGATTTGGGTGACGGGTTCGAATAAACGGGACACGTAATCGATATACGCATATAAGATCCCGAGCGATAAAAACGACCCATTCGTCAGACTTTTTCCGCCGACGACCCAAATCAACAAGGCGAGCGTCAAGTTTTTCAAAAAGTAGGATAAGTTATGGGACATCAGGGCATCGAGTCGTAACAACTTTGCCCGGGTCTGATAGTTCTCTTCGTTTTTTTGTTCGAATTCAGCAAGGACTTCCTTCTCGCGTGCATAAGCCTGAATGATCGGCATCGTCTGGATGTTCTCATTCAGTTGACCATTCATGTCGGCAACGAGGGAGCGGACCTTGAAGTTGTTCTTCGTCGCGAGTTTCTGGAACAGCTGAATCCAGAAATAGACGATCGGAATGATGATCAGCGAGACTAATCCTAAGCGATAATCGAGGAAGAACATCGCGACCAGAATCCCCGCCATCGTGATGATCCCCGAGAAGACCCGGGCGAGCACACCGAGATATAGATCGCGAATCGTTTCCGTATCATTCGTGACTCGACTGACGATCTTCCCGATCGGTGTCTGGTCGAAATAACGAACCGGTAACCGTTGCAGATGCGTAAAGACATCAAGACGCATCCGTTTAATGATTTTATGAGCAGATCGCTGGAGCAAGATTTGCTGAATCCAGTTCAAACCAGCTGCTACCAGCAGCAAAAGGACGTAGATCAAGGACAACCAGCCGATTGCTTTTAAGTCTTTTGAATAAAAATCATAGACCTGTCCTTGTGTCAGTTTTTGAATATTATCATACGTGTAGACGTCGTCTCCACGCGTGACCGTCATCGTATTTCCACTGATTTTCCGCTCTCCTCCACTGACGACTTGTTTCGGTACGAAAAAGTAGCCGTTGGTCGTTTGGACGATCGAGACGGATTGAACGATCTGACTTTTAGAGACGTCTTGTGCTTTGGCGAACTGACGACCGTCATACGTGACCGCACCGTCCGATTTAACTTCGACCCAGTCCTTCTCAATTGCCACGATATGTTCATCAATGATGACTTTGGCGATATACGGACCTGTCAATTCCGCTCCGACTGCCAGTACGAGTAAAAATAATCCTAAAAAGATCGCTTGTTTCTCATGCATCGCATAGCGGATCAACGAACGGATCGTCGTCTTCCGACGTGCCGGATCGAGTTGGTATAATTCTAATTCATTCATGCAGAGGCACCTCCTTACATCTCTTCACTTTGTCGCTCGAATTGTTGAGCGTACCAGCCATTTTGTGCCATCAGGCTGTCATGTGTTCCTCGTTCAGAAATCATTCCATCTTGCAAGACGATGATTTCGTCCGCATGTGCCACTGCCGACAAACGATGGGCAACAATTAATGTCGTGGATTGGTAACGATTCGATCGAATCGAATCAATGATATGTGATTCCGTTTTCGCGTCTACCGCTGATAGTGAATCATCCAGCAACAGCAACTCTGGTTTTTTTAACATCGCCCGCGCGATCGAGAGACGTTGCTTTTGTCCTCCTGATAACGTGACGCCACGTTCACCGACCATCGTCTCAAGTCCTTGTTCAAGCGTTTCGATATCTTTTTCAAACGATGCGAGACGAATCGCTTCCTGCAATTCTTCTTCTGTCGCTTCACCTGCACCAAACAGAATGTTATCCCGAACAGATTTTGAGAATAGTAAATGTTCTTGTGACACATAACCCGTCCAACCGCGAACCGTCTCTAGCGCAATATCTTCATACGGTACGCCGTTGACCGTCAGCATATCCCGTCCGATTGGATACTCACGTAAGAATTGACGCAAGAACGTCGTTTTCCCGGATCCCGTTGGTCCGACGATACCGATCGTTGTTCCTTGTTCGATCGTCATATTCAAATCTCGCAAGACCGGATGGGCTGTCTCTGGATACGTGAACGTCAAATCGTTCATCTCGATCCGCTCGGGATGTTCGACGTGTTCCCGCGGTGTCGAAGCAATCAACGGTTTGACTCGCATCGTTGCCTCTAAGCGGTCAAGACTTGCTGTCCCGCGCTGGATGACATTGATTAATTCACCAAAGGCATACATCGGCCAGATCAGCATCCCGAGATAGATGTTAAAGGCGACCAATTGTCCGAGCGTGATGTCGTTCGTAAAGACGAGATATGTCCCGAACGATAAGCCGATCAAGTAACTGAAACCGACGAGCAGCTTGATGATCGGTTCAAACAAGACATCGATTTTTGCGACGTGCATGTTTTTCTCAAAGACATCCGTCGTGACATCGTCGAAGCGTTTAACATCGACTGGTTCTTGTACGAACGAGCGGATGACACGCAGTCCGGAAATCGACTCGACGACCTGGTCATTCATCGTTCCGAATGAATCCTGGGCAGTGATGAAGCGTCCGTGAATTTGACTTCCTAGCTTATTCATCGCGTAGGCGAGAAGTGGCATCGGTAACAAGGCAGCGAGCGTCAGCTTCCAATCGATCGCCACCCCCATGACGACGAGGGTGATCGCTGTCATGTTCAACGAGTCGACGAGCGTCAAGACACCAAATCCAGCTGTCCGCTCGACCGCCTTCAAGTCGTTCGTCGCGAGCGCCATCAAGTCTCCTGTCCGATTCTTTTGGTAGAACGTCGGCGTCAGTTTCAATAAGTGCGTAAAGAAGCGACTCCGAAGTGTCCGTTCTAATAAAAATGCAGTTCCGAATAATTTCGCTAACCACAGATACGTCAAGATGAAGGAAACGATGGAAATGACTGTTAATCCGATGACGTACTGCAAGAGCGTCGCCTGGTCCATCGATCCCGACCGCAATCCGTCGATGACCTTACCGATTAGCCATGGCGGCGTTAAATCGATGAAGCCGGTGATGATCAATAAGACGACTGCTACGAGATACGATGATTTGTGTTCTTTTAGAAACCAACTCAATTGCCGAAATAAACGCATGAGGGTCCCCCCTTTACTGTGAAATGAAGTACTTTTTCCGAGCACGCAAAAAGGCATACGGATTTCCGGATGCAGTCCGAGAATCAGTATGCCTTGAAATGGGCATGATGCATTCTTGTTCGTCTGCGCGCTCGGGAGACGAATCCCCTTGCTCGCACATGAAATGAATTACTTATACGTGCTCAAGAGTCTCCGTCGTATTCAGCTGTTGGATATGAGTGAAACCAATTGGCTTTTTCATAGGACGGTTCCTCCTTTTCTTAGTCTGTGCGTAGAATAGCACAATTGTCGGATAATTGTCAATTTTTCGTCTTGCTTTTATTACTCCGCCTCTTCTTCTTCTTTGACTTGTTCGAGGACTTGAGCGGCTAGACCGTATGGAAATCCTTTTCGGACGAGTGCTTGCTTGACTTTTTGTTCGCGTTCGAACGGTTCAAGTTGTCGGTATTTCGGATAATACTTGCGCGCTTGATAAAGGGCCGCTTGTTCTTCTTCGTCACCTTCTTCAGCTCGAAACACCTCTTCAATGCCCGCTTTAATCAAATCGGACGAAAACCCACGCTGCATGAGTGTTAACTGCAACTTTTGTGTCAGTTCCCGCACGGAACGCCGTTGCAGCTCTTTTTGCTTTTGCCGCAAAAACTTCAGGACTTTTTCGTATTCCTCTTCATCCGTAAACGTCACGATCGCTTCATCAATCGCTGTCTTCGGTATCTTCAATGCCTCAAGGTCGCGGCGAATCCGTCCCGGACCTTGAGGTGTCGTCGCTTTTTTCGTTGCCGTATAAGCAAGTGCGAACTGTTGATCATCCAAATAGCGTTGCTCCGTCAATCGATCGATTGCATGTTTGATCGCATGCTCCGGTGTCTCTTTCTCTGTTAAATAGGCGACGACTTCACTCGTCGCCCGCATGCGGTACGATAAATGATTCAACGAGAGACGATACGCTTTTTGCTGTTCTTCAGCCGTTAACACTTCCTTGACGAAGTCGTCATCCAGTTCCTTATCGCGTTGTAGATTGTATTTAATTAAGATATCGACGTCTACGGCAAAGGCATATTCCTCTTTGCCATCACGCTCGACATAGATGTTGAATCGTTCGCTGTTCTTTTTCTGCGTCGAAATCCGTTTGATCTTCATTTCGTTCCCTCCTCTAACCTGATTCGGTAGTTCTACGATATCATGAACAGGCAGGTCTATGTTTGAGTGAAACCATGGAACGGGAACAAATGGAAAGAAGCTACTTTTACTTATTTCAGGGAGGATGGATTACATGAACATTGCGATTACCGGTGGAACCGGTATGATTGGTCAAGCCTTGACGAAGCGTTTACTCGAGCAAGGACATCATATCTTTATCTTAACGCGTCATCCGAAAGCAAATGACGCGCATGTCACATATATCAAGTGGATGACAGAAGACGCAAAACCGGAACAGCACTTAGAGGGCGTTGATGCATTCATTCATCTGGCTGGTGCTTCGATCAACGACGGACGTTGGACGGATGAACGCAAACGCGTCATTCTCGACAGTCGCGTCAGCACGACGAAGGAGCTCGTTCGAATCGTTGAAGCACTCGATCAAAAGCCAAATGTCGTATTGTCTGCTTCTGCGGTTGGCATTTACGGACAAGATCGGCATCAAACCTTCTCTGAAGATCACCCCCTTCCACCGACCGCTGACTTCTTAAGTCATGTCTGTGTCGCGTGGGAAGATCTTGCCCGTCCGATTGCCGACGCTGGCATTCGACTCGTCCATCCACGAATCGGTGTCGTCTTAACGAAAGCCGGTGGCGCTTATCCGTTAATGCGCCTGCCTTATGTCTTCTTTGGTGGTGGGACGATGGGCGACGGAAAACAGTGGGTCTCCTGGGTCCACATCGATGATTTAGTCGATTTATTCCTATTCGCACTTGAGACCCCGACAGTCGAAGGACCACTGAACATCACTGCGCCTCACCCGGAGATGATGCGCCGTTTTGGACAGACGATCGGAAAAGTCTTACATCGCCCACACTGGCTCCCGGCGCCACGCTTCGCGTTAGAGCTCGCACTCGGTGAAAAGAGTACGATTGTACTAGAAGGAGCTCGTGTCATCCCGAAAAAAGCGCTCGAAAACGGATACAAGTTTCGGTATGCTGAACTAAAGGATGCATTGCGAGCAATCGAGCATTCAAACTAGTACAGGGGTGGACGATACTTGGATATCTTAATTCGAAATGCACATATCTATCCGATTACTTCGGACAGTTTTTACGGGGACATCCGTATTCGTGATGGAAAAATCATTGAAATCGGTGAATTACTGGATCATTTAGACAACGATCAAGTCATTGAAGCAGAAGGTCACTTTTTATTACCCGGTTTCATCGATGCCCATACACATCTCGGATTATATGACGAAGGTACCGGAACCGTCGGAAATGATGCGAATGAGACGATTTTTGCGATGACCCCTCATCTGCGTGCCATTGATGGCGTGTACCCACTTGATGAAGGATTTAAGGAAGCCGTCGAACACGGGATCACGACCGTTCAAGTCATGCCCGGTAGCATGAACATCATCGGTGGTGTCACGAGTGTCATCAAGACGCACGGACGGTTCATCGATGATATGATTCTTCGAAAGTACGCGGGTCTGAAGGTTGCGCTCGGTGAAAACCCAAAGCGTGTCCATAGTGCTGGTCGCGCCGGTGAACTGACACGGATGGGCATCATGGGGATGTTGCGCGAAGCCTTTCTTGAAGTTCGGACACAACGAGTTTCCGAAACGTTCGCTCACCAGATGATCAAACGGGTCCTTGATCATAAAATGCCGCTTCGTGTACATGCGCACCGAGCAGATGATATCCTTTCTGCCATCCGTTTTGCGGAAGAGTTCGATCTCGATTTGCGTATCGAACATTGTACGGAAGGTCATCTCGTCGCAAAAGAGATGGAACAATTACCGATCGAAAAAGTGACGGTCGGACCAACCTTCACGCGAAAGTCTAAAATTGAACTGAAGAATAAGACATGGGAAACTTACCGGATTCTTCATGAGCATGGTCTCGAGATCTCCATTACGACCGATCATCCGTACACCCCTGTCCAGTACTTGAATCTCTGTGCCGGTCTAGCTGCACGAGAAGGTCTACCGGTCGATGTCGCCTTGCGCGCGATCACAATTCATCCAGCTCGCTCACTCGGTGTGGACGATCGCGTCGGATCGATTGAGATCGGAAAAGACGCGGATCTCGTCCTGTGGAGCCACTTTCCACTCGACTATTTAGCGAAGCCGCTCATGACGATGATTGACGGAAAAATTATTTTTGAACACGCTCAACTGAACTTGACTTAACCCTACCCCCGCCAGGTGTTTTTTGCACCTTTCGGGGGTTTTGAACGCTTACGGAAAACATCTTGTTTTTGTATCTTTTTTCACAAAAATTATTTTCTTGCAATTTTAAAAAAAGAAGGTAATATTATCTTATCCGACAACTGAAGAAGGCATACCATGCGCGGTTCAAACGAGTCAGACAGGTAGCTTTCGACAATCATTCTTGCGGTCCTAAAAGGAGGAATGGAAGTATGCTCAAGCAACGGGAGCTGAGCGACTGCGCTGATTTGTTCGAACTGATGCAGCATCAAGACGTATATCCGTACGTCCGCCAAAAAACACGGTACTTTGATGAATTTCTGTTTACTACAAAGCAGGCAATCGAAGAGGAAGAACGTGGTGAAATCGTATCACGTACCATCCTAGATGAATTCGATCAACCGATTGGTACGATTAGTTTACTCGATATCGAAGGACAATATGGGTTTCTCGGTACATGGTTAGGTAAACCGTATCATGGTAAAGGATACAATCATTTAGCGAAAGAAGCCTTCTTCTCTGAGCTGTTCTTTGAGCTTGGATATGAAAGTGTCTTCATGAAAATTCGCAAAAGCAATATTCGGTCACAAAAAGCAGCTGAAAAATTGCCGTATGCGTTCTGTGCGGATGAGTTGCGTCCTGCGCTTCTTGAGCAATTGAATGCCGGCGAGACACAGTTCACGCTATATGAAGTCTCAAAATCTAGTTTCCACATGTACATTCATGGTCGGGAGCTCGAAACACTATACGATCACCAACAACTCGAAGCATGAGAGCCTTGTCTCTCATGCTTTTTTGTGTCCACGCATGCGCTTCTAAAGTTTGAAATGGTATGATAAATAAGAAAACTCATCTTTATGGAAGAAACACTTTCTTCTACAGGAAATGGAGCGAAGACTAATGCCAGAATCGTTTAACATTCTCGTAGTAGATGATGAAGCACAAATGCGTGACCTTCTCGTCTCGAATCTTGAAAAAGAACACTACACGACGATGACAGCTTCTAACGGACAAGAAGCAATCCATCTCATTCAACAAAATACATTCCATCTCGTTCTACTCGATGTCATGATGCCGGAAATGGACGGCTTGACAGCATGTATGCGTATCCGTGAGTTCTCAAACGTTCCGATCATCATGCTGACGGCACGTTCGGACGAGCTCGATCGCATTCACGGTCTGAAAATCGGAGCTGATGACTATATCACAAAACCATTCAGCCCTCGAGAATTGCTTGCTCGCATCGAAGCGACGCTTCGTCGTTCTCACCGCTTTACAGTTGATCAATCGGCTACTTTAACGCTCGGTATGCTTGAACTCGATACGGAAAGTCGGAGTGTCCACGTCAATGGCAAGCCGGTCAGTCTGACGCGTAAGGAATTTGATTTGTTGCATCTGTTCGCTCAAAACAATGATAAGGTCTTTTCTCGTGAACAGTTACTCGATCAAATCTGGGGTGCGGATTATATCGGGAACTTACGGACGGTCGATACACACATCAAAACACTTCGCTTAAAGCTCGGGGAAGCTGGTGGCTCGATTCAAACGGTCTGGGGCATCGGTTATAAATTCGAGGAAGTATGATTAAGCGCTATACGATCCGGCGCCGGATTTGGATCACGATTTGGTTCACAAGCGTTTTTTCCGCTATTTTATTCGTCCTGCTCACTTTCTATCTCTATGACCGGTTCTATCTTCAAACGCAGGAAGATATCTTATTGAACCGAGGCGAAAAGCTGATCAATATCTATGAATCTGAAGGATTATCCGGTGCTTTTTACGATGGAATGACTTATACGAATGAATTGACGGAATCGAAAGTCTTCTTCATCGATTTCCTGAAGAAAAATCCAGCTGGACTGCGCTTTTTGACGAATGCGGATATCGAAGAACTTCGAAACGGTGAAACCGTCGTCTCCAGTCGGACCCATCCGATTGAAGGAACGGACATTTTGATGACCGGGTTTCCGATCATCGAAAACAATCGACTGGTCGGTACACTGATTTTATATCTGGAACTTGGCCAAATCAGTGAACCATTCCGCCCACTCCGTCTGATGATCTTCTTCATGATCGGACTGATCGTCTTGAATCTCGTCATCTTCGGACGACAAATCATCGATACGATCATCCGTCCGTTGATCGACATGAAGCGCGCCTCGACTGTTTATGCGCAAGGTGACTTTGATTACCGGATTCCGATTCAATCGGACGATGAGATCGGGGAACTCGCAGAAACATTAAATAAGATGGCGGAATCGCTCGGAGAAGTCGACGAGCAGCGTAAAGAGTTCCTCGCGAACGTCAGCCACGAATTACGGACACCTCTCTCCTACATCCGTGGCTATACGGAGATGATGCAGGATGATTCGCTCGAGGAAGAAAAGCGTGCGCAGTATTACCAAATCATCGAGCGGGAAACGGAACGTCTGCAACGTCTCGTCAATGATCTGCTCGATCTCGCTCAACTTGAACGCGATTCCTATCCGATGTCGAAACAACCACTTGTCTTCAGTCAAGTACTTGAAGATGTCATTTACCGGATGGAACCAATCGCCCAGTCAAAAGGAGTCACGTTCGTCATGAATCTCGACCCGGATCAAATCGTCTTAGGCGATACGGACCGACTCGAGCAAGTCTTCGGCAATTTACTCGATAACGCCTTACGGTACACACCGCCTGGAAAACAGATTTTCTTATCGACTGAAACGATCGGCGACCGGACGCATTGTCTTATCCGGGACGAAGGAGAAGGCATTCCGGAAGAGCATCTTGATCGACTGACAAAACGTTTTTACCGTGTCGATAAATCACGGACGCGTAAAGATGGCGGAACCGGTCTTGGTCTTGCCATCACGAAACACATCATCGATCGTCATGATGGGACAATCCGGTTCGACTCCGTTCTTGGAGAAGGAACGACTGTCCACATCGAGTTACCGCTTCTTCCGGATGAAGAGGATGGATTCGAATGATGGAACATCATTTCATCCAAACCTTTGAACTCTTCGGACCGTTCGCTCCGTTCGTTAGTATCTTAGTCGGCGTCGTCGTCAGTGTACTTGGTGTCCTACCGAGTACGTTCGTCACCGCTGCGAATCTCGTCTATTTCGGTCTATGGATGGGCACATTGCTCTCTTTCATCGGTGAAGTCCTAGGTGCGGTTTGTGCGTTTCTACTTTACCGAAAAGGACTGCGGTATGCCCTTCGTCGCCCACTTCCGGATCGATTCGCTCGTTTGCAACAAAAACTACAAGCACAACAAGGACGCGAAGCTTTTTTGACGATCATCTTGCTGCGGCTGTTACCGTTCGTCCCGTCTGGCATCGTCAACATCGTCAGTGCTGCTAGTGGTATTTCCATCCTACTTTTCCTGACTGCGAGTACGATCGGAAAAATTCCAGCCATGTTAATCGAAGTGTTCGCCGTCCATCAGTTCATGCAATCCTCATCCATCATCCAATGGTCGATTGCAGGCGTGGCACTCGTTGGTTATCTGGCCTATCGTATTCAACAAAAACGAGCATCATCGATATAAAACTACAGATTTTCTGAAAGGAAGTATCGTTCATGGAGTTAAGACGTTTTGGAACATCCGACCTACTCGTATCCCCGCTTGGGTTCGGAGCTGGTCACATCGGCGCAGAACAGATGACGGATCGCGAAGCAGTTTATTTACTCGAACAAGCACGTGATCTCGGCATCAATCTGATCGATACAGCACGCGGCTATGGCTTATCGGAGCAACGCGTCGGACAATTTCTAAAGAATCGTCGTCACGACGTCATTCTGTCGACGAAAGTCGGCTATGATGTTCCCGGTATGCAGGACTGGACCTTTGAAGCGGTCCATGGTGGCATCGATCAAGCCTTACAGACGATGCAAACGGATTATCTCGACATCGTACACCTCCATTCTTGTAGTCGAGAAATTCTCGCCCAGGGAGATGTCATCGAAGCGCTTGACCAAGCAAAACAAGCTGGAAAAGTCCGCGTCATCGCTTATTCCGGTGATCGGGAAGACTTAACATATGCTATCGAAACGAATCGCTTCGACAGTTTCCAAACGTCATTCAATCTATTTGATCAACGTGTCGATGAAGTCCTGCCCACCCTTCTAGATCACGGTGTCATCGCCAAGCGTCCAATCGGTAACGCCCCGTGGCGCTTCGCAGAGCGTCCGGTCGGACAGTACGTCGAACCCTACTGGGAACGTGCGCAACAACTCGCTTATCCACTCGAGGAATCCAGTTGGCTTGAAACTGCCCTTCGTTTCACAGTCTTTGAGCCAGGGATCACGACAGCCATCATCGGTACGTCTCGACCAGAACACCTCGCGCTGAATCAGCAACTGATCGAGCGCGGTCCACTTCCTGTTGATCGTGTTGCTCGGTTGAAGGAACGCTTCGCTGAGTGTGACGCGACGTTCGGTTATCTTTCGCAAACATGATAAAAAGCCCGTATGTCCACTCGTTCAAAGAGTGCATACGGGCTTGTTACTTAGAACTTTTTCTTTTTCTTTTTTTCGAGCACGACGATTGCTTCGACGTGCGCTGTTTGTGGGAACATATCGTACGGCTGAATGTACGATACCTTGTATCCCGCTTTCATCAAGTGATCGCAATCGCGCGCAAGCGTCTGCGGGTTACACGAGACATAGATGATTTTTTTCGCTTTAGACGAGATCATCGCGTTCAACAATTGTGTATCGCAACCTGAGCGTGGTGGGTCGACGATGAAGACATCTGGAATCCAGCCTTCCTTGACCCAACGCGGAATCCAGGCTTCTGCCTTACCGACGACGTAGTGGGCATGGTCGAATCCGTATTGCTTCATGTGCGCATTGGCATCTTCGACAGCTTCTTCAATAATTTCCATGCCGCGGACTTCTTTTGCTCCTTTAGCGATCCAAAGTCCGATTGAACCAACACCTGCGTAGGCATCAACGACACGTTCTTCGCCTGTCAAAGCAGCAGCACGCGCAATTTCTTCATACATCCGCTCTGCTTGTTCCGGATTCAATTGGAAGAAGGCACGCGGAGACAATTGATACGTGAATTCCCCCATCTCTTCCTCGATCCGTTCAACGCCACGCAAGACTTCTGTCTCTTCTCCGAAGACACGTGATGTCAACTTATCATTGATGTTCAGTGCAACCGAGACGACACCTGGAATGTCCATGATATCGCGCGATAAGCCCTCTAGATCACGGAAGCCGTCTTTAAAGGCAACGAGCACGACTTGAATTTCGCCCGTTTTGATTCCTGTCCGGACGACGATATGGCGCATGACACCGTCTTGTTTTGCTGCATGATAAACGGGTACTTTATAGTCATTGAGTAATTTTGTGACAGCTTGGTTGACGCGAAGTGTGTCCTTGTTTTGGACGACACAATAATCGATCGCGACCAGACGATTCGAATTGGCGGAATAGAGACCGCTAACGATTTCATTGCCTTGTTTCCCGACGACGAATTGCGACTTGTTGCGGTATTCCCATTCCTTCGAACCGATCGTCGGACGGATATCCGCTTTCTCGACATTCAACTTCGTTGATTTCAAGAAAGCGTTGCGAAGCATTTCTTCCTTATAACGCAACTGTCCGTCGTAACTCATGTGTTGTAATTGGCAGCCGCCACAGACACTATAGACCGGACAAAGTGGAGTAACACGGTCTGGTGAACGATCGTCACGCTTTAAGATTTTTGCATTCGCATAGTTCGCATGAATTTCCGTGATCTCGATTTGTGCCGTTTCCCCGACGAGTAGTCCTGGGATGAAGACGATTTGTCGCTCGAGCGTCGCGATCCCTTCACCGTTGATTCCCATCCGTAGACAAGTGACCGAACGGACCTCACCCGTCTGTAATTTGATTTTTGTTGCCATTGATTTCATCCTTTCTCTTTACGCAAATGAAAAAGCGGTCTCAATCTACCGCTTTTTTCGTTTCTTCTTGTTCTTTCATATCCTTTGCATATCGAACGACCTTCGCCTTGAGTTGATCCAGTGATACGATCAGTCGTTCCAAATCTTCGATATCTGATGATTCATCGAGTGAATCGATTGTATGACAGAGAAGCTGCATTCTTGATTTTAGCACATTCATTTGACCAAGTTTATCAGTTCTTGCTTTTCCCATTATTCAGACTTCCTTTCTTCCGCTGGATTCCGACGTTATTTTAGCATACGATACGAAGTGGAGCACTAAAAAGGAGGAGTATCTATGTCACATTCATCACCCATCACGATTGCGAACGATCCATGGGAAGCTTATCGCGACATTGAACAATACGGCACGGTCCGTTTGACGAACATTGAAGTCACGACAACAAAACTGTGTAACATGCGCTGCGAACATTGCGCCGTCGGTTACATGTTATCCAGTAGCGAGTCACCCGAGATTCCAGTCGAGCTACTTATTCAACGTCTGGATGAAATCGAACATCTGCGTGCCTTCTCAATCACCGGCGGCGAACCGATGCTTTCAATGAAGTCCATCAAGGAGTACGTTGTCCCTTTACTTAAGTATGCCCACGAACGTGGTGCTAAAACCCAAATCAACTCAAATTTAACACTTCCGTTATCTCGCTACGAATTAATCATTCCTTATTTAGATGTCTTGCACATCTCACATAACTGGGGAACAGCTGATGATTTCATCGATGGTGGCTTTGCGATGATGGAACGAAAACCGTCACGTGAAGCACGGACGAAGCTTTTCGAGACGATGAAAGAGAATGCCCGTGTTCTGAATGCACGTGGTGTCATCGTTTCTGCAGAGACGATGATCAATAAACGGACATTACCACACCTTGAAGCGATTCATAAGGAAATCGTCGACATGGGCTGTGTCCGCCACGAGGTGCATCCGATGTACCCCGCTGACTTCGCGTCGATGATCGAAGCAGCTAGCTTGCCCGAAATTCGCGACGGGATCCATCGTTTGCTTGACGTCCGGGATCCGAACGTCTGGATGTTATTCGGAACACTCCCCTTCTATGCTTGTTCGATGGAAGAGGCGGATTTAGAACTTCATCGTCGATTGCGTCAAGAGAAAAACGTCTCTGTTCGCAATGACCCTGATGGACGTTCCCGTCTCAACGTCAACATCTTTGATGGCGAGATCATCGTAACGGATTTCGGTGACGAACTTGCTTCGCTAGGTACGATTCATGAGACATCCTTCAATGATGCTTATGCCGAGTGGCAAGAGACAGAACTGAATAAAAGCTTGTCATGTCACTGCCCTGCGGTGCAATGCCTTGGACCGAACGCGCTTGTGAAAAACGCATATTACCCTGAGATTGATTTCACAAAACAGTCCAGCCGGCTTTAAAACTAAAAAAAGGTTTTGAACGATGGCATCCCGGGAAAAATGTCACAAAGTAGACACATTCTGTTTTTCTAAAAGGGGTGACCGGGATGGAATGGCTCGTAGGTATTGTCGCAATCATCGGTACGTTCAGTATGGTCTTGTTCGTCATGATGGTTGGTATTCGCGCTTCACACAGCATCGAACATGATGAAGTATTCGACCAGACAGACTGGGACGAACATCTTCTGCATATGCCGCGTCCGACACGTTTTGAACAAGAAAATAAATGAAGCACGCCCCGGTCTCCCGTTTCAGAGACCGGGGCGTGTTATGCTAAAAGAAAAAAGAAAGGTCGTCGTTACTTGTGTCACGTCGTTTTGCTCTTATCTTATCGATCGTCTTCATTTCCGGATTCACGCAAGGTCTGCTGATTCCACTGTTATCCATTTTACTTGAACGCCAAGGAACCCCCGCTTTCATCAACGGTCTCAGCGCTGCCGTTCTCTATATCGGTGTCATCGTCGCCGCCCCTCTCATGGAAGGTCCACTACGACGACGTGGTTATATTCCGGTCATCTCGTTCGGACTCGCTCTTGTTGCAGTAGCGGTTTTCTTATTTCCACTTCTTCCAAGCGTCATTGCTTGGATGATTTTACGGTTCCTCGTCGGATTTGGTGATCAGACGTTACACTATGGATCACAGGTTTGGGTGACGTCCATTACCCCAAATGAACGGTTAGGACGAACGATGTCACTATACGGGATGGCATTCGGTCTCGGTTTTGCTCTCGGTCCTCTTGCGGCACCTCTCGTCGATGTCATCAACTGGCTACCATTCGTGTTGACTGGTACATTGACTGTCATCGTCCTGATCTTGTTATCGCGTATGCCGAACGAAAAACCGTCATCCGTCATGCCGGAGGAGCTGCAAAGTGCTGCCTCACGGTATCGACTTGTCTTATCAACCGCTTGGTTTACATTACTTCCTGGCTTTACATATGGTTTTCTCGAAGCCACACTGAATGCCAGTTTTCCCGTTTTTGCGACGCGTAACGGGTACGGTCTATCTGAGACGAGTACCTTGATCACGACATTCGTCGTCAGCTCGTTGATCATGCAACTTCCACTTGGACGACTTGCTGATCACTTCGGAAAACGTCGGACGTTAGTAATCGTTCTTTCGATTGGCTCCGTTGCTTTCCTTATCGCTTGCTTCGTCTTCGAACGATACGGTTGGTTATTCGCGATTTTTGCTATTAGCGGGATGGCACTTGGCTCGACGTACTCGCTCGGTGTCGCCTATATGACGGAACAGTTACCGCGACACCTTCTTCCGACGGGCAACTTGCTTGCAGGGATTGCCTTTAGTCTTGGTTCGATCCTCGGACCGATTGCTGGCAGCATGTTCGTTCTGCTTCCAGCTATGCTTTATTTCAGTCTATTCGTTCTGGTTCTAGCGACACTTGCGTTTCTCTTACGATACGCGAAACGTCACGAATCATCCCGGATCTAAAACAAAGGATCTTGCGCTAATGATGCGCAAGATCCTTTGTTTTATTTCACGATTCCTTCTTGCCGAAAACTCCGCCAGAGCTTATCGTCAATCGCATACGGCTGTTCTTTTGCACGCTTCAGCTCTTCTGTCTCGAGCAGCACGACGACCTCTCGACCGTTGATTGACCACACTGAATCGTAACCTCTCTCCGCCTCGATGATTTCCACATCCACATCTCCATGGGTTTCCTTCAACTGCTGACTGACGCACGTTACGACGAACCGGGCAAACTCATCACGTGGACGACGAGTGGCAATGATCTTTCGAACGATCTCATTCCGTTCCATTCGTTTTCATCTCCTTCCGTTTTATAGTCGCACTAGCCTTTCAGACAAGGCCGAATCGGTCTTCACTTGACCGTACAGAAAAAAGCCGAACGGGTCGGCTTGAGCAACGAACGATTGGGAGTTACTTTGATTGAAACTATTTTTGCACGATTCTGAATCTTCGTCAACCTCGCTTTTGAAACCATACAGGAAGGTACGTCGAGACTAAAATACCACTGACGACGAAGAGTAACCCAAGCAACGCTTGCGGTGGAATCGTCTCGCCGAGAATCAAGGCCGATAAACTGACACCATAGATCGGTACGAAGAACATGAACAACGACACTTTACTGACTGGATTATATTTCATTAGTAAGTTCCAAAGCGTAAATCCAGTCGCTGATAAGAAGGCAAGATACACGAGCATCCAAGCACTTGTCGTTGAAAAGGTAAACGGTGCGACATGACCATCGAGAATGACTCCTGCGATAAAGAGACCGATTGATCCAATGACCATCGCCCATCCTGTCATCGGCGCCACCGGATAACGTGCTGAGTATTCTTTCGCGATCAAGTTACCGAACGCCCCGGAAACCATTGCCGCAATCAACAGCCCTTCCCCTATACCGAACGAGACACCTTGTCCACCTTGCGGCCAGTTGGCCAAGATGACACCTGTGAATCCAAGGAATAAGGCGAGTCCTTTAAATCGATTCAGTCGATCGTCTTCGTATCGAAAATGAGCAAGTAACATCTGGAAGAATGAGGTCGATCCAGCGATGATTGATCCTTGCACTCCCGTCGATAAGGAGAGACCAATATAGAAGAAGACATACTGCAAGAACGTCAAAAAGAAGCCGAGACGACTATAGGCGTAGGTCCGCTCCTTCAGTGTAATCGTCTGTTTGAAGACGAAGACACTGACGACAAGTAATAACACACCTGCTAAAAAGAAACGATAGCTTGCAAATAGCAATTGCTCTCCGTATTCCGAAGATGTGATCTGTAATAAGTCATAACTTTTTTTAATGAAGGGAAATGCACTGCCCCACAAAAAAGTCGTCAGTAACGCAAAGACGACGAGTCCAATCCGATGGGTTAAAATTTTTTGCATCTTTCTAGTTCCTTTCCTGTTCCTTTTCACTGAAGCATGGTATAGTAATTCTACAGATAATAATAATTATAATCTAGAGACAATGAAACTCATTATCAATCAGTTAAACTCATTGATATATCACATTCTCATTCTCTTTCTATAATGATTTCATTTCTCATTTACATTTTGAAAGGAGTTTTAATATGACGACTTCCACTACTACCGATGTTCAACAGCGTTCCGTATTCCGTCATGCTTGGGATGAGCATCACGAATTGATTCTAGCATTGTTTAGCGGAATATTGATTTTAGTTGCTTACGGACTTGAAAAATTCAATGCGGCATCTGCCGTATATGTCACATTGTACTTATCGGCTTATGTAATCGGAGGATATGCGAAAGCGAAGGAAGGATTGACGGAGACGTATCAAGAAAAAACGTTGAATGTTGAATTGTTGATGATTTTAGCAGCTATCGGTGCTGCTGCTATCGGATACTGGATGGAAGGTGCGATCCTTATCTTCATCTTCGCGTTATCCGGTGCTCTTGAGACGTATACGATGAATAAAAACGAACGCGCCCTACAAAGTTTGATGTCTTTACAGCCAGAGGAAGCGACACGCCTGAACGCAAACGGACAACTTGAAGTTGTCGGAATCGAGCAATTATCGATTGGTAACCTCGTCTATGTCCGTCCTGGGGAACGGATTCCGGTTGATGGTGTCATCATTCGTGGTCAAGCGGCGATTGAAGAAGCATCGATTACTGGTGAATCAATCCCAGTTGAAAAACAGACTGGTGATACTGTCTATAATTCGACGGTCAACATGAACGGTGTCTTGACGATTGAGATGACGAAAGCTGCTGACGAGTCGTTGTTTCAAAAGATCATTCATATGGTCCAAAACGCGCAAAGCGAACAGTCTCCATCTGCTCAGTTCATCGAACGTTTCGAAAGCCGTTATGTCAAAATCGTATTGCTTGTCGTTGCACTGATGATGGTCCTCCCTCATTACGTCGTTGGCTGGACATTTGAGACAAGTATTTATCGCGCGATGATTCTTCTCGTCGTCGCCTCACCTTGTGCCCTTGTTGCGTCGATTACACCTGCTGCTTTGTCTGCAATTGCCGCATCTGCGAAAAATGGGGTTCTCTTTAAAGGAGGCGCCCACATCGAAACGCTCGGACAAGTCGACACGATTGTCTTTGATAAAACGGGAACACTGACAACTGGTAAACCTGTCGTCACCGAAAGTTGTTATGCGGAAGGCATGGACGTCCGAATAGTCCAACAAGCGGTTGCTTCCATCGAAGCGCAGTCGAACCATCCACTCGCACAAGCAATCGTCGATCACTTAAAAACCGATGTCCGCGAACCATCAACGTTTAAAGATGTGACAGGATACGGGATTGAAGCAACTGTCGATGGTGTCACGTATCGTATCGGTAAACGGGCGTTCCATGATGGTTTAGACGATCCATTCGTCGCGATCGAACAGTCATTGAAAGAGCAAGGGCATACGATCGTTTATGTCAGCAATGGAGCACAGATCGTAGCGCTTTATGCGTTACGTGATACGATTCGTCCGGAAGCCAAAACAGCGATTGCTGCCTTAAATGATCTCGGCATCGCAACGATCATGTTAACTGGTGATAATCCGGTCACGGCAGCTGCCATCTCACGTGAGGCGGGATTGACGGACTTCGTCGCTGAGTGCCTACCGGAAGATAAAGTACGCTACATCAAACAATACCAAACAGAAGGTCGGACCGTCGCGATGGTCGGTGACGGCATTAACGATGCCCCAGCCCTTGCATTAGCACATGTCGGGATTGCGATGGGTGAAGGAACGGACGCTGCACTCGAGACCGCTGACGTCGTCTTGATGAAAAATGACTTAGGTCGTCTTGCCTATGCTGTTCATAAAGCCCGGAAGATGAACCGGATCGTCAAACAAAACATCACACTTGCGATCGGTGTCATCCTCCTATTGATCGCATCGAATTTGTCCCAGTTCCTCATCATGCCGTTCGCCGTCGTCGGACACGAAGGATCAACGATTCTCGTCATCCTGAACGGTTTACGCCTTCTTCAACAGGATGCTTTACCAAGTCTTCCACAGCGTTCATCTGAAAAACGATTAGCTGCTTAACCATCAAAAAAGCCTGACCGCCACATGGCAGTCAGGCTTTTTTGTACCTTCATCCGAACGTATTCGTCGGAATGGCATCAAGTTCAGCTTGTTCCTTCAAGCGCTTTTCTTCCATTTTCTTCGGATCCGCTTTTTTCATGAACCGTTCCCATGATGCGTTCAATTCAGAACCGAGTAAGATGATCAGCCCTGTGAAGTAGAGCCATAGTAACAAGATGACGACACTACCGAGCGAACCGTAGGTCTGATTGTAGTTCGAGAAGTTCGAGACGTAAAATCCGAATCCAACCGATAATAATTGCCAGACGATGACACCAAAAACAGCTCCTGGAATTGCTTCTTTGAATGTAATCGGGCGCTTTGGTGCGACGCGGTAAAAAATCGACAGGATACCAATCAATAGAATCGTCGACACGACATATCGTAAGACCGTCAGTAGGATTTTTTGCCCCATATCGATCGGCAACACGAAGTTGGCAAGATACGTAATGATCGGACCACCGAGCACATTCAAGACGATCAGCAACAACATCCCGACTCCGAGCACGATCGTGAGTAACAAGGCAATCCCACGCGCTGCGACAAAACCACGGGGCGAGAAGTCACCATAGGCATGGTTTGCTGTCGTGATCAAACGATCGACCCCTTTGGAAGCAGACCAGACAGCAAGAATGGCACCAATCGATAACAGACCACCCTGCGGTTCTTTGATGGCTTGGAAAATTGTATCCGTGAACGTATTGACGGCTCCGCCTGGCGCTAGGTCCCGGATTTGTGACTCGAGTGTCTGACGATCGATGTCAAAGAATGATAAGACCGAAATGACGAAAATGATTCCTGGGAAAATGGATAAAAACCAGTAATAAGCGAGTGTCCCTGCATAATCCGTGATGTTATGATCGGACATTCGCTGCTTTAAGTTCAGGGCAAGCCCTTTTGGATCGCGTGAATGCGCCATCGTCATCTCTCCTTCATGAAAAAGAGGCAGTCGAAGACCACCTCATTGTTTTAATATACTTTTCCCATTTTATTTCAACTAAAACCTCATTCGTTTTCAGAAAGGATTAATTCATAGAATGGTTCTGTCATTTCTGCCAGCTGTTTGGCAAGTGACGGTGGACGAATCGGTAACGAAGGTAGCTCCGAACGCTTGATCCAGACCGGTGTATAACCCGATCCTTCCTCTTCGAACTCTTCACCCGTACCGGTGCCAAAGCGACCCCCAATTGTTTTCGCCCAAAAATAAGGATTGTCGAATCCATTAAAACGGACGATGGCGGCAATACCGGTCAACTCCACATCGATTCCAAGTTCTTCATGTGCTTCACGAATCGCTGTTTCTTCTAACGATTCTCCGTTATCTTTCCCACCGCCTGGAAAGACATAATACGTTTCGTTCGGTTTATCCCGTCGGATCAACGCAATTTCATCCTGTTCGTTTCGTAAAATGATTGCACTTCGTTGAATCGGCATGACGCCACCTCCCCTTTTATCATTTCTACTTATCGAAGAGCATCCAGCATTTCAGGAACGAGTCCATTTTCTGTCGAAGCGATGACTTCCGCTGCAACCTTCATGCCAAGCTTCAAGGCTTCTTCTGCCGGTCTCTCTTGTGTCAATTCAGACAAGACAGCAGAGAAGAATGAGTCGCCTGCTCCCGTTGAGTCAACGACCTTCACTTTTTTCGTTCCGACGTGACCTGATGTCGCTGTACGACGGTCAACGTAGACCGCCCCGAGTTCACTCATCGTCACGACCGTGAATGGAGCACCTTTTTTCGCTAGCTCATTTGCTACATGAATCGCATCTTCGACCGTCACGATCGACAGATCAGACAGAATTTCCGCCTCTTCTCGGCTACAAATGAATCCAGTGAACCCTTGTAGCAGATGACGATTTCGTTCGATGACGCTCAAGTGACCACAAACACCAAACAATGGCAACTCCATTTTACGGCATAGATGAATCAAACGTTCTAAGACCGTAACGGATAAATCAAGATCGATCGCAACGGCATCGACCCCATCGAGTGCATAGATTGATTGACGTAAAATCGCCTCTTCGAGCAACTTCGCATCTGGTTGTTTCGAGATCGATGTTTGCAAGTCACCTTCGTTATCCATGACAGCTAGCCACATGCCCATTCCATGATCTTCTAACATTTCGACGTGATCCACATTTGCACCGTAAGATTTCAGCTCATCGAGCACTCCCACGCCAATCTGATCATTCGTAACCGTCGAGATAAAGCGAACTTCATTCCCGAGGACGGCTAGATTTTGTGCTACATTGCGTCCTGTTCCTCCATTTGAAAACGTGATGTCTCCTACGTTTTTCGCATCCTTATGCAAAGGAGCGAACGAAGTTCCTTTTATGTCGACGAATACTTTTCCGATTACCGCGATTTTATTCATTTCAGTTCCACCTCTAACCATATTTCCTGATTTCCGACCTTGTTTGATCTTTCAGGCACATTGCTTCAATTATAGTAAAATTTTAAATCAGTGACAACCGAAGTACTTTTTTTCTAACTGTTCGCTATCTTCACGTAAAAAAAACAGCAAGCGAATCGCCTGCTGCTCCAAAGAATCAGATATTCGCAATCACGAGACTGATTGCGAGTAAGAGTCCGAAAATCGTGTTCACTTTACCGGTCTGTGCCATGCCAGGCATCAGCTTTTCCGGTGGTAAGTCTTCCCAGAAGAGACGGACCGCTTTGATCATGAGCGGAATACTCAATAACGCGAGTAACGCAAACCATGAGACTTCAAATGCGAGTACGGCAATAATGAGAGACAGGACAGCCGCCGCAAAAAATCCGATCAAGACGTACACGGCACGGCGATGTCCGACGAGACAGGCAATCGTTTTTCGTCCGTTGACCTTATCATTATCCAAGTCACGAATGTTATTCGCAAGTAGGATCGAACCAATCAAGATGGCGACTGGTACCGAAATCGCAACGGCTTCTGTCGGAACATAACCAATTTGTAAGTACGCAGAAATCGCGATGATGATATATCCCATGAAAAAGCCTGCAACGACCTCTCCAAATGGTGTATAGGCGATCGGAAGCGGTCCTCCTGTATAGATATATCCGACGAACATTGAAATGAGTCCTACGACAAGTAACCACCACGATGTCTCGATGCACAGATACACACCGAGTAATGCCGAAATGCCGTACAATGTAAGTGCGAACGCTAGAATCGTCCCCGGCTTGAATCCGTCACGAACGATCGATCCACCGATTCCGACCGACTCCTCCGTATCTAAACCACGTTTGTAATCGTAGTATTCATTGAACAGATTCGTTGCGATTTGAATCAGCATCGATGCGATCAACATCGCCACGAACAAATCCAAGCGTATCGATTCCACGCGTGGTGCGACAACTGCCGTACCGACGACGACCGGAACAAAACTTGCTGTTAATGTATGCGGTCGTGTCATTCGCCAATAGACAGCGATTGATTTATTCATATAATAACCCCTTTCCTGTCTAAGTGTATCGGGTTTCGTTTTTTGCTGTCAATGTTCAATCCGAGATAGCTTATTCCTTCTTTTTTGTCCGCAAAAAGTTTACACTTAGATTAAGTGAAACATATCACAGTATCTATAGACTAGGGGGCAATGAGCGGTATGGCTTACGCTCAACAAGAGCTAAAACAGTGTATCGAACAGGCCGTCAGTCAGGCGAACGCCTCACAACGACCTATACTCGCTTCGTATTCATGGGAAATCGAAGCAACTGACATGCGTTCCCTCGAACAGGGTATCGAGGAACGATTTTATTTCGCGACACCTGATCGCTCGATGCGGGCCATCGGGTTTGGCATCGTACAACAACTTCAGGCTTCAGGAACGGATCGTTTTTTACGAATTCAATCGCAATGGGCAAACTTGAATCGCGATCATGTCGGTCATGATTTATTTGCGTTCAGCGGATTTTCGTTTACCGAACTTAAACAACCGGATTATCGTTGGTCTTCCTTCGGAGACGCTTCGATGACGATTCCGAAGTTTTTATTTCTAGAACAAGATGGCAAGACACGTGTGACGATTTTTGCTCGCGTCGAGCCAATGGATCAAGTCGATTCTATCTTAAATGAACTCTCACTCGATTTCGCCAAAGTCAATCAACCGCAACCATCGACTGCGGCAGGCGCCACGCGCTTACGACTATCGCGAGATGGGAATGAAGCCTTTGAAGCTTCGTTTCATCAAGCTATGCACTACTTGGAGACGACACTTGAAAAAATCGTCCTGGCGCGCGAAGTCGTCTATGAGCTGGATCGTCCACTCGACGTAGCCGCTGTCGTCGCTGAACTCGAAGATACGCAGCCCGGCAGCTACGTCTTCTGTTTCCAACCAAACCCGGAAGAAGCCTTTATCGGTGCTACACCGGAACGACTCGTCTTAAAACGTGGACGTCGTCTTGAAACGGCAGCCGTCGCTGGTTCTGCACCACGCCACGCAACGGATGAGATGGACGAAGCACTCGGTCAATCGTTATTACAAGATCAAAAGAATCGGGTGGAGCACGGAATCGTCGCGGATTCGATCGAACGGACATTATCTGTATTTTCAGAGGAACTGGATTGTCCGGATACGCCGATTCTCTTGAAGAATCGCCATATCCAACATCTTTATACACCGATCACAGCTCATTTAAAAGAAGATGTAACGCTATTCCAATTGATCGAAAAACTGCATCCGACACCTGCGCTTGGGGGCGAACCCAAGCAGTTAGCAGTCGATGCCATCCAAGAAATCGAGACGTTTGAACGAGGATGGTACGGTTCACCTGTTGGTTGGATGAACGGACAGGATGACGGGGAATTCATCGTTGCCATTCGATCTGGATTGTTTACAGAACGGGCGGTCATTCTTTATGCCGGTTGCGGTCTCGTCGAAGGCTCTCATCTCGATAGTGAACTGGCAGAGACGGAAACTAAACTATCACCGATGTTACAAGCACTTGGACACGTCGGTTCGATTGAAAAGGATGATATTTATGTTGACTAAGTGGATGCACATGTTAATCGATACGCTCGTCGCTTCTGGTGTCCGGGACTTCGTCATCAGTCCCGGTTCCCGTTCGACACCACTTGCTATTGCTGCTTTTCTGCATCCTTCTAGCCGTACCCACGTCCTTGTTGACGAACGGTCGGCTAGTTTTTTTGCTTTAGGTCTAACACGGACGGAAGAACGTGTTCGTCCCGTTGCGTTGATTTGTACAAGCGGTACCGCTGCGACGAACTATTATTCAGCAGTGACCGAAGCGAATATTTTTGAACTTCCGTTGATCGTCTTGACCGCCGATCGACCACATGAATTACGGAATGTCGGTGCGCCACAAGCCATTGATCAGATCGGTCTGTACGGGAAGCAGGTTCGGCATGCGTTTGATCTTCCGTTAGCAGAAGAAGCGAGCCTTCCTTACGTCGCTCATGTCGCACAACGTGCAACCCTACTCTCTCTGACGGAACCAGCAGGCCCGGTTCAAATCAATGTTCCGTTACGTGAACCCCTCGTGCCGGAACTCGATCTCTTACGGACAGGACGTCCGGTCGGTGTTTTACCTGAACCGACACCGGGAGTAAACAACGCTTTAGCGACCGCACTGCAAGAAGAGCGTCTTCTTTTTGTACTTGGACCACAACTCACTGCGGTGGACAGTCAGGTTGTCATCTCGTATGCGAAACAAGCAGGGATTCCGGTGTTAGCGGATCCACTCAGTCAAGGACGACAATCGCATGATGCTCACGTTTTTGCCTATTACGATACATGGCTCAAACATCCAGCTACCGCACAGCACGTCCGACCAGATCGAATCATTCGTTTCGGTGCCATGCCGACGTCAAAACCTTATCTGCTTTGGTCTCGGGATATTCCGACGACGGTCGTCGGTCATCCAGGAAACTGGCGCGATCCACAGCTTCATTCGGATTTCGTGATTGGTCACGCGCGACAACTCGCGCATCATGAATCTGTTCCGCACGACCCTAAGTACCTCGAACTGTTGCAACAGGCGGAGCGACGCGTCGCCGATGCTTTTGCGACAATCGATCAAGAGGAGATGACGGAATATAACGTCGTCCGTGCATTGACGACGTTACAGGACGGAAGTCTCTTTGTTTCGAACAGTATGCCAATCCGGGACGTCGATACGTTCCTGCCGACAGGAACACCCCTTCGTCTACTCGCGAACCGAGGAGCGAACGGGATCGACGGGATTCTTTCCAGTGCGCTCGGAGCAACGTTTGATGCCACACATCGCTACTTACTCGTCGGCGACTTGGCGTTCATTCACGATATCAATGGGCTGATGACAGCACGCACACTTCCGTTAACGATCATTCTCGTCAACAATGCGGGTGGCGGCATCTTTAGCTTTTTACCACAGCAACAACTCGATCAAGATGTTTTCGAACCACTCTTCGGTACACCGCAGCATCTCGACTTCGCTTCCCTCGCTTCCGGATACGGCGTAACCTATCAGGCGATTGATTCAATCGCCGCGTTACGTCAAGCACTTGCGGAAGAGACGAACGTCACTCGGATTCTTGAAGTCAAGACGACACGAACAGAAAACGTACAGATGCACCGTTCGATCTGGGACGTGACAAATCAAGCGTTAGCCGAGGTATTCCAATGATTTTGCGTGGGCATACGTATCATGTGAAAATCGAGGGATCTGGTCCACCGCTCCTATTGCTTCATGGTTTTACAGGCTCCCTCTCAACGTGGGACATGCTAAGTGAGCATCTATCGCCTCACTTCACCGTCTATCGCCTCGATTTGATGGGACATGGAAAAACGACACCGGCGTCTGAGCAACGAATGCGTTTGACGCAACAGGTCAAGGATCTCGAGGCACTGCTCGCTATGCGATCCGAGCCATGGATCGTCCTCGGATATTCGATGGGTGGACGAATCGCTTTAATGCTGAGCGTCGTCTCTGAGCAAATCGCTCGGACAATCGCTGTTAGTACGACACCGGGTATCCAGACGGCAATCGAGCGAAAAGTACGTCGTACATCGGATCGATTGCTTGCGGAGCGACTCGAAAAAGGCGGACTCGAAGCTTTCATCGATTACTGGGAGACACTTGGACTATTTAAACCCCAAGCCCTTCTCCCGGAATCGCAACGTACGCGACTGCGTCAGGAGCGCCTGTCCCAAACGGTGGAAGGTCTGAGTGCTTCGTTACGTGCACAAGGTACAGGAAGCATGCCATCCCTATGGTCATGCCTTCCGAAAGAGATTGATTGGATCGTCGGGGCAGAGGATGAAAAATTCCGTGCCATCGCTTCACGAGCGGCATCACCTGAAAAAATTCACGTGATTTTGCACGCTTCGCACGCCCCACATATCGACCAACCGCAAAAGTTTGTTACAATGGTAGAGAATCTACTTATTCATCACTAACATATTGGGGGAATTCACATGAAATATGCTCCGGAATGGGTATCAGCCCGCAGCTATGAAGACATCAAATATGAACAATGGAACGGGATCGCGAAAATCACGATCAACCGTCCTGAAGTTCGCAATGCGTTCCGACCACACACGGTCCACGAACTCATCGACGCATTTTCACGTGCACGTGACGATCAAAATGTCGGCGTCATCATCTTAACAGGTGAAGGCGATCTCGCATTCTGTTCTGGCGGAGATCAAAAGGTACGTGGACATGGTGGATATGTCGGTGACGATGAAATTCCACGCTTGAACGTTCTTGATCTTCAACGTTTGATTCGTGTCATTCCAAAACCAGTCATCGCTATGGTCGCAGGTTATGCGATTGGCGGCGGACACGTCCTTCACCTCGTGTGTGACTTGACGATCGCTGCAGACAACGCCCGCTTCGGACAAACTGGTCCAAAAGTTGGTTCATTCGATGCTGGATATGGCTCTGGTTACCTCGCACGCGTTGTTGGACACAAGAAAGCGCGTGAAATCTGGTACCTCTGCCGTCAATATGACGCACAGCAAGCACTTGATATGGGACTCGTCAACACGGTCGTCCCACTCGCAGATCTCGAGCAAGAAACGATTCAATGGTGTGCTGAAATCCTTCAACATTCACCAACGGCTCTTCGTTTCCTTAAAGCGGCATTCAATGCTGATTCAGATGGTCTTGCAGGGATTCAGCAACTCGCAGGAGATGCAACATTGTTGTACTACACAACGGACGAAGCAAAAGAAGGACGCGATGCGTTCAAAGAAAAACGCAACCCGGACTTCGGACAGTTCCCGCGTTTCCCATAATGAAAAAAAGGTTCAATCGTCTTACGACATTGAACCTTTTTCGTATATTCATCTCAAAAGGAAGTGACTATTTTGTATCCTTGGATCTATACACGGGCAAAAGAACAGCCGGATGACATCGCACTCATTACGGAAACAGAGCGTTGGTCGTGGTCCGAACTATATGCACGCGCGCATCGCTTAGCGAGTACTTGGGCGACGATCGTGACACGTGGAGACCGGATCGCCCTGTACGGTCCATCGAGTGCGCGCTACATCGTCGCACTTCACGCAGCTCAATTGCTCGAACTGACCGTCGTCCCGATCAACACACGTTTGACGCAAACGGAAGTATTACGTCAATTCAAGCAGGCAGATGTACGGCTCATCGTGACGGACCGGACACTTGATACAAGGATTCCGTGCCGTGCTTTCTCTTATGAAAAAGAAGCGCCTGACCTGTTAATACGCCATATGCCAAAGCAATACGTCCAATCGATGCTCTTTACGAGTGGTACGACCGGACATCCGAAAGCCGTCGAACAAACGATGTTGAATCATTTCTCGAGTGCAACGAACGCCGCGCGTCATATTGGATCACTGCCAGAGGATCGTTTTTTGATCGTCACGCCGCTGTTCCACATGAGTGGGTTAGCTGTCGTCTACCGGGCGGTCATCTATGGAGTACCGATCATTCTCGAGCCACATTTTTCACCAGAACGCGCCCTGCACTGGATTACGACAGAAAAGATCACCCATGTCTCACTCGTCTCGGTCATGCTTGATCGGTTACTCGAAGCCGGACTACGTCGCCACGCGCTTCGCGTCGTACTGACAGGAGGCGGTCCTGTTCCATTACCGATTCTGACGCGTGCCCTTGATCGTAATATCCCGGTCATGCAGACATACGGGATGACGGAAACAGCTTCTCAAATCGCGACTCTTTTGCCAGAGGATGCCTTACGAAAGATCGGATCGGCCGGACAAGCGATTCATCCGACGCAAATCCGCATTACGCGTCACCAAGAGATCGAAGTCAAAGGCCCGACGATCATGAAAGGCTATTTTCATGAGGAAGAGAAAACGGCAGAAGCGTTTACGGCAGACGGTTTTTTCAAGACTGGTGACTTAGGACGTCTGGACGCCGATGGATACCTCTATGTCCTCGATCGTCGAAGCGACCTCATCATCTCAGGTGGGGAAAACATTTATCCAGCTGAAGTCGAATCAGCACTTCTCTCGATTGATGGAATTCAAGAAGCAGGTGTCGTCGGACGATTTGATGCTAAATGGGGACAGGTTCCGGTCGCCTTCATCGTCAGCACACTCGATGAAGTCATCGTCCGAACGGAAATCAGTCAATTGCTCGCTAAATATAAGTGTCCGGTTGATTATATCTATCATAGCGCGCTGCCACGCAATGCGAACGGTAAACTATTGCGGAAGCAACTGAAGGAGTCATTATGAGTATCACTCTCCGGTCTGCCGAACTGTTCGATGTTCCGCTCGTTTTTCGTCGTCCGATGCAAACCGCCCTCTCGACGCTGACAGTACGTCGGACGACGATTTTGCGTCTGACTGATTCGGAAGGACGAATCGGTTACGGGGAAGGTGTCGCGTTTGATACACCGTGGTATACATCGGAAACGCAGCACTCTCTTCAAGGAATCGCTCCGCTGCTGTATCGATTACTTGAACAACCGCTCCATCATCCAGCAGACGTTACGGATCGCTTCCACATCGTGCAAGGTAATCCGATGGCAAAGGCGATGTTCGAAGGAGCGATCTATGAATTATTCGCAGCAGCTACCGGTCAATCGCTCGCCACGTATCTCGGAGGTGATGAATCATCTCTCGTACCTTGCGGGAAAGCACTCGGACGGGCTTCTGCAGCACAGACCGTCGAAGCCGTCGGACAAGCGATCGCTTCCGGATATGGACGGATCAAGCTGAAGCTCGCTCCGACGGATACCGTCGTTCTTGAGCAAGTACGTGCCGCTTTCCCTGATGCGCCCTTGATGTTTGACGCTAACGGCAGCTTCACTGAAGCAGACTTCCCTCTATTACAACAGTGGGATTCATTCGGTCTCGTTATGATGGAACAGCCGCTCGCAGCGTCGGATTGGTCCGGACATCAACGTCTCGCTAGACTCTTACAGACACCGATTTGTCTGGATGAATCCATCGTCGCTCCAGTGGATGCCGAGTTGATGCAGACGCTCCACGCTGGTCAGATTCTGAACATCAAGCCGGCACGCGTCGGTGGACTGACGAACGCTTTGTCCCTTCGAACAAAAGCACCCTACTGGCTCGGTGGGATGTTCGAGAGCGGTATCGGGCGTCGTCAGACCCTTGCTTTTGCAACACTGCCTGGACTCGCTTATCCGATCGATATGGCAAGTACTGCCGATTATTTCGAAGAAGATTTGCTTGAGACCCCGTATCATGTCGAACACGGATACATTCGTTATTCCGCTCCAGCCGTATCCGAGTCACAGTTAAACAAATTGGCAACGTCCCGGATATCCTTATAATAGGAGCACTACGACGAAAAAGAAGGCTGACTCAAAAAAGAATGACGGGTCTTTTCACGCCCTTTCCTCAGTCGAGACACAAAGCCCCTCTTTCCTGCCTTATTCAAGCAGGAAAGCGGGTCTTGTTTGTCTCTGACAGCGCAAAGATGCGCTTTTTCCTGTAGGAGTTGCGTGAAACGCGTCATTCTTTTTGTTATGAAATAAGGGTGGCAGATTATCATTCTGCCACCCTTACCTTTGTGGAAACTGACTTTTGAGTCAGCCCCCTTCTCGTGTTTTACTATATGAGCTTTTCTTAGAACGATTCTTTGCCTTCGACTTTCGTCAAAATCTCATACCCGTCCTTCAAGACGACGACCGTGTGCTCGAATTGTGAGACGAGGCTCCGGTTCGGTGTGTATAACGTCCAACCGTCCCGCTCATCTTCGATACAGAACTCATCTCCTGTTGAAATGAACGTCTCGACAGCGATGACTTGGCCTTCCTTCAACAAATCATTCTCTTCACGATTGAAGTAGTTCGAGATGGATTCTGGCTCACCATGAAGTGTCTTACCGAGACCATGTCCCGCTAAGTTACGGATGACCGTGAAACCGCTCTTACGTGTTTCGGCATAGATTGCTTTTCCGATCTGGTTGACCTTCGTTCCGGCTTTGACTTTTTCAAGTCCTTTCTCAAGCGCCGTCAATGACACTTCAACGAGTCGGACATCTTCCGGACGTTTTGCTTCTCCTGCGATGACCGTCTTCCCTGTGTCCGAGTAGTAACCGTTCTTCACAGCCGAGACATCGACATTGACGATATCACCTTCTTGAATGACATACTTCCCTGGGATACCGTGTGCTGCAATATCGTTGACACTGATACATGTCGCTCCTGGGAAATCGTACATGACGATTGGAGCAGACTCTGCTCCCTGTTCCTTCAGGATGCGTGCTCCGATGTCATCGAGTTCCTTCGTCGTGATTCCCGGTTTGACGGCATCCGCCATCTCATCGCGTGCCATGGCGACGATTCGTCCAATTTCTCGTAATGCCTCGTAATCATAATCTAACACTTTCATTTCCTCCTCATTCACTCAATCGTTCTTGATATAGATAATCTGCAGAGATATCCGCAAATAAGAACATCCCATTACTGAGCGGCATACTAAATGTCCGCGTTTGTTCACTCGAGCTGAAGTCGACGTACCGTTCGGACAAATATCCACTATGTCGTCGTTCCATCGCTACCGTCGTCCGGATGAAGTAAGGACGGAAACTCCAGTTGTACCCTTTGTAGAAGGAATACAGTTTCCACTCCCCACTCTTTTTACTGACGTTTGAAGATTGTTGGAATCCATTCGCATCCGTGATATAAAACCGGATGAATTCCGGCTCCATCTTCCGGGCAAGCGTCAGCAACCATTGATCGAGATCTTGCTCCGGCTTCAAGGACTGACAATCTTCATTAAATCGAACCGTCCAGTCTTGCTCTAGCTGAAACAAGCGATTCATCTGCTCGCGATCATATTTATAAAACATCGGAACTTCATGGATCAACACTTCCATACCAGGACAGGTCATGACCCATTCAGGTGATGCTTCTCCAAGTAGATTCCCCATGTAGTAACGTCCTCCGTGTTGCCACGCATACCGAAGTTGACCGAGATGACTGATATTCTTATACAAAAGTGGCGCTCCAAGCTGGTCGCAAAGATGCTCCATCGTCTGTAAGAGATGTGGATACGACGCTGAGACGGTCTTTTTTTCAATCATGGAGGATAAATCGACGATCAACATATCCGGCGACATCGAAAAGACACGTTCAAGACTCGTTGCTTCCGCACGGTCCAGCGCTACCTTCAGTCCAGAGTTCTGGTAATACGCAACGATTCGACCCAGACGGTCAAAATCATCGACTTGGACATCCGTCAAAGTAACGTACATCCGCTCTTTTGGAAACGACGAGTCGACCGTCCGTAAGACATGCAAGAAGTCCTCCCCACCGTTTTCAAACAGCCAAGCTGGACGACAACGGATCAGAATAAACGCTTGTGCATCGGAGGGTACTTTTTGGAATGCTTGACGGACGACATGCCCCATGACTTCGAGTTGATACTCGATTGGAACATCGTCTTCCTGAAAAAATGGTTTTAACGGTTCTCCACGAAAATGGGACTGGATTTCATACCCTTCCACCTTAAAAGGGGCAGCGCCTACGATCGGTTGAAACCATGCCTCTATCTCTTCGGGATGAACGATGACATCTAATGCATCCATTCTATTCCCCCCTTGTACTCTTGTTCTATCTTAACAAAAAAAGAGCCTCTCTGTAACGAGAGAGCCCCTGTTTTACGATAACGTCGTATCTTTCCGCAATGCGATATACAAGTACACACCGAATGTCGCCGTCAAGTAGATGATACTCAGGACACCGTATTGGATTCCGACGGCTCCTCCCTTACCGATGGCTAGCACAAGAAAGATGATGCCGCCAAATAATAAGGTCGCCAACGGAATATAACGAAAATGTCCTTTTGTCGTCCGCTCACAAATCTTTTTCGTCGCGACGATCAGTGCAACGAGACAGACGGATGCTGCTACATAAATGGTATACACGAATGATTCAGCCCTCTCCCTATCGTTCATGGCTCATTTTATCATGACCGCTCAGATAAATCATAAAAAAGAACCGACTTGTCTGTGACAAATCGGTTCGAATCGTTTACTTTTCAAAACGTGGTTTACGTCCACCACGGTTACGATCGCTTTCGCTACGGTTGCTACGTCCAGCATAACCGCCTTCACGACGATCTGATGAAGAAGATGAACGACCACCTTCACGACGCTCGCCACCGCGAGGGTTGTTTCCACGGTATCCGCCACTGCGGTTGCCGCTTCCACTTCCACCTTTGTTTCCGTAAGGACGACGGTTTCCACCACCGTTGCTACCGAAACGTTTCACGCGGATTGGTTCGATTGAAGAGATTTGGACTGGTGTTGCATCCGGCTCTTTCGTCAATCCTTTAAGTGCTGCTGAAAGAAGTTCCACTGCTTCGTACTCTTCTAAGAGTTCTTGTGCAAGTGTCGTATATTCTTTTGAGTCTTTTGCTTCAACGCGTTTGATGAGTTCTTGTGCAGCAAGCTTCAAGTTGCCTTCTAAGATTTCATCAAGTGTTGGTGCATGACGACGTGACATTTTTTTGTTCGTGACACGTTCGATTGTTTTGATTTGACCGAATTCACGTGGTGTAACGAATGTGACAGCCGATCCTGTTTTACCAGCACGACCCGTACGACCGATCCGGTGAACATAGCTCTCTGGATCTTGTGGGACGTCGAAGTTGTAGACGTGTGTGACACCAGAGATGTCAAGACCACGTGCTGCAACGTCTGTCGCGACGAGGATATCAATCGTTCCTTTTTTGAAACGACGGATGACTTGGTCACGTTTTGCTTGTGTTAAGTCACCGTGTAAACCGTCAGCTGTGTATCCACGTTGGATCAAACCTTCAGTCATTTCGTCAACACGTTTTTTCGTACGACCGAAGATGATTGAGAGTTCCGGAGAATCCGTGTCGATCAAACGGCAAAGAACGTCGAATTTTTGGCTTTCTTTCAATTCGATGAATGACTGGTCGATGTTTTCAACTGTCATTTCTTTTGCTTTGACTTTGATGTGTGTCGGAGTCGTCATGAAACGATCTGCGATTTTACGAATTTGTGGTGGCATCGTTGCTGAGAATAAGAGTGTTTGACGTGTTTCAGGAAGTGCACCGAGGATTTTCTCGATGTCTTCGACGAATCCCATGTTCAACATCTCATCTGCTTCGTCAAGGATGACCGTTTGAACGTGATCGAGGTTCAACGTCTTACGGTTCATGTGGTCCATCAAACGTCCTGGTGTCGCAACGACGATTTGTGGATTTTTGCGAAGTGCGCGGATTTGACGATCGATTTGCTGACCGCCGTAAACAGGAAGTGCATGAACGCGTTTTACTTCACCGATCCGGTTCAATTCTTCTGCTACTTGGATTGCGAGCTCACGTGTTGGAGCAAGAATCAACGCTTGGATGTTGCGTGATTTTGCGTCAAGACGCTCGATTGTTGGGATACCGAATGCTGCAGTTTTACCAGTACCTGTTTGTGCTTGACCAATTAAGTCAACGCCGCTGAGTCCGACTGGAATTGTTTCTGCTTGGATTGGTGTTGCTTCTTCGAAGCCCATTTTTAGGACACCTTTGATAAGTGCCTCACTAAGATTTAATTCACGAAATGTTGTCAATGCTAAATACTCTCCTTTGTCATATGAAAAGCGTCTGCCACTAAACAGACGCTACCGTAACGAATACAATCGACTACCTATTATAACAGAATCTATCACATAAAGATAGAGCGGTTTCTCTTATAATAATGTTTAGGGAAGTCACCATCATAATCGTTGCCATAAGGGCGAGGGAAAGGCGAAGTGCCCGGACCGTGCGATGTACGTCATCGCGTGCCCCCACTAGTGATGGGGTATATTCAGTAAATGGTCGCCGGTAATCAAACCAGCCGCAACCACCAAAATGATGAATTCCTTACTATCTATTCGAAACGCAGGCTTACTCGGTCCGATTATTTCGTCAACCGAATACCCGTTTCATTTTTTTCTATTTTTTTATCTTTCAACAGGCGACCGAGCGCTCGTTTGAATGCTGCCTTGCTGAGACCGAATACTTCATCGATCGTCTCGGGAGCTGTCTTATCACCATACGGCATCTGACCATCATGTTCAAGTAGATGGTTCAGAATCAACTCCGCGTCTGTATCAATGGCTTCAAAGGCACGTGGTCGTGCTGAAAGTAATACTGTACCATCTGGTTTTACATTTGTCACTCGTAATTTCAAGACTTCTCCAAGACGCGGCCAACGTTCCATCTCACGTTCATGCAAGAATCCGATCGATTGATCGTTGACCCAGACGTTAACGCCTGGTTCACGTTGTGAGAAGACGAGACCTTCGACGTCCATATTGTTCCACTCCTCTGGAGCTGGCTTCGCACGTAAGTTGAAGTATGCATAAGGTGCAGGGTCTCCGAGTAACCGAAGCTTCTGATCATGTTTCAGACGAATGAAGAGTTGATCGCCTTCTTCTGGCCAGAACATCCGGCGCTGCGGCAAATCGTCGAGTGAGACGAGAACGTCTTTTTGAATACCGATGTTCGCGAACACTCCTGTGTTATAGCGTGTTCCATTAATCGTCGTCTTGACATAGTCTTCAAATGAAGCTTCTGGAATCGTCATCGATGATGCTAGACGCCCTTCATTATCTTGATACAAGAAGACTTCTACCTCTTCATCGAGGGCTACTTTCCGTGTTTGTTCATTGTTATGCAACAACACGTCTTCATTTCCATCTGTCAGAAACACTCCGAACTCTGCTTCGCGTTCTACTTTTAATGTGACAACCTGTCCTGCGCGTAATCCCATTTCGGGTCATCTCCTCTCTGTATTTGAATCGATTCCAGTCCTTGTGAATCGTTCTGCTGTTCTTTCCCTACCATACTATACTCTTTTTCCATTCATCTCTGATATCGACACAATGGTGACAGTTGTGACATATTTGTGAACGGAACACATTTGCGTGATTTTTTTGAAAAAAAGATATATGATTAAATAACAGGAAAAAGAAGGTTTAGTTTAGGTAAATATGGGGGATAAAAATGTTTCATAACATTCAATCGCGTTCGTTCGCACGACGCTTCACGAAAACATTGGTTTTTGCATTTTTTGCGTTCCTTGCTACGATTGGAATCGTCTTCGCAGAAGGATCGAACAGTACGGATATGACACCGAAGACACCAGCGCTTCAGCAAATCGATCGCCCTTAAAATCTACACCTTCCGTGTGGATTTTTTATTTTTTCCGGACATTTACAGGACGATAAAGGAAAATCACGACTTACCTCGAATTGTAATGGACATACCATTATTTTAATTTCGAGGAGGAAACGGACGTGCTCTTCTACTTATTCACGACGATTGCGGGTCTCATCACTACATATTTAAGTTTTGTTACCGGTTATTATACGAGTTCGATCGGTGTGTTCGTCTTTACGCTAGCGATTTGTCTGTCACTATCATCAATCCGCCAGCTGATACGTACGTCCTATCTGACTTACATTGAATACATCCAACACCGTCGTGTCAAAAAACAATACGAACGGATGAAAAAGCGTGAACTTTCTTATCAAGTCTCCTATCCTCAACAAGATTCCAGCACACCACTTGCATTCTCCGCGACAGACCAGCATGATAAGTAAAGAACACGATTTCATCATCTAGGAGGAACAGATTCATTATGAACGAAATCCCTTTATCAAACGGTTGGACACTTCGCTACTCCCCTGTCATCGATTTATGGTTGAAGGAAGATGGCGTACTGCTCGTAGATCACGAAGATAAGGTCCGCTTGACTCTCATTTTGGATGAGGAAACGATGGAAATCAAACAGATCGACAATACGAACGCTACGTTCTCTGTTGATCCAACGACACGTCGCCTCACCTTTGAACTAGGAGAAAGCGAAGAGGAATCTGAACCTCGTTACTGGGAATAATCACGCAGACCGGGTGCGACGCCCGGTCTTTTTTTGTACAATAACATCAGTAATGAAAAAAGGAGCTGTCACTTCACCATGATACGTACTGTCATATGGTTCATTTATTTTGGACTTGTCTTACCCTGTACCTTACCGTTTTTACCTAGTGCAAAACGTCGAACGCACCTCGCGCGCTATGCATTCGTCCAGCGTGTAGCAAGTGCCTGGGCAAACTCTCTTCTCCGACTCGCTGGTGTTCGTGTCAACGTGACGGGTCGTGAACACATCCCAGCAAACGAACCCGTCGTTTTCATCTCGAATCACCAAGGGAACTTCGATGTTCCGATTCTACTTGGAACAATCGATAAACCGAAAGCATTCATCTCAAAAATCGAAGTGAATAAAATTCCAATCGTCAATGTTTGGATGAATCTGATGGGATGTGTCATGATCGATCGAAAAGATCGACGCCAATCGCTGAAAGCGATTCGTTCTGGTGTCGAGACGATCAAGGACGGACAATCGATGATCATCTTCCCGGAAGGAACACGCTCCAAAGGCGGTCCAATGGCGGAGTTCAAAGCGGGTAGCTTCACACTCGCGACCTCAAGTGGCGCTCGTGTCGTACCCGTCGCAATTTCAGGAAGTTATCGTGTCATGGAGGAGACGGGTAAGATTCGTCCTGCCACGGTCGACGTCACGATCTTACCGTCGATTGATCCGAGTACGATGACACAGAAAGAACTCGTCCAGACAGTCGAACAGCAAATCAAACAGATTGTAGAAGGTGTCTAATATGTTAATGAAAGCAGAAAATCTCAAAAAAGAATTCGCCGATAAAATCGTCTTCGAAGATGTGACATTCTCTGTCTCACCTGGCGACCGGATTGGTATCATCGGCGTCAATGGTACCGGTAAGTCGACACTCCTGCATATCTTGGCAGGTAAAGAGACGGCAGACGCTGGTACGATGCATCACCCGAATGATTATCGGATCCGCTTGCTATCGCAAACGACCGATTATCCGGAAGACCAAACGGTCATGGAAGTATTGTTGTCTGGTGATACACCAACAATTAACGCGTTACGTCACTATGAAACAGCGCGTCTAGCACTCGAACAAGATCCGACGAGTGAAACACTACTCAATCGCTTCATCACAGCTCAGACAGAAGTCGATGCTGCGCAAGCTTGGGACACGGAATCACGCTTAAAGATGATTTTAAACAAACTCGGCATCCTCGACTTGAACGCGTTGATCGGCTCTCTTTCCGGAGGACAACGCAAGCGTGTCGGACTCGCTGAAGCTTTACTTGATGAAGCCGATCTTCTCCTGCTCGATGAGCCGACGAACGAACTCGATGCTGAGACGATCAGTTGGCTTGAGACTCAAATCAAGGAATACCGTGGTGCGATTCTACTGATTACCCACGATCGCTATTTCTTGAATCGTGTGACGAATCATATGATGGAAATCGCGAACGGTACGGCTTATTTCTATGTCGGAAACTATGAATCGTTTCTTGAGAAACGTGCCGAACGTCGTGAACGGACGGCTTCTATGGAAGAAAAACGTCAAAACATCCTCCGTCGTGAACTCGCCTGGTTGCGCCGCGGAGCAAAGGCACGGACGACGAAACAAAAAGCGCGGATCCAGCGCGTGGATGCTTTACAAGACCTCTCGTACGAGGAAGAAGAATCAACACTCGAAGTACAGGTCGGTTCGACCCGTCTTGGTAAAAAAGTCATCGAAGCGCATGATGTCTCGCATCGATTTGGTGAACGGACCCTTTTTGAATCGTTTAACGCTCTGATTGGACGGAAAGAACGGTATGGCATCGTAGGGCGAAACGGGAGTGGAAAATCAACACTTCTTTCAATCCTTGCGAAACGCTTAGAACCAACAACCGGTGAAATCATTCACGGCGAAACGGTGAAGATCGGCTTTTATGGGCAATTTGCCGAATTCACGCATCCCGAACGTCGTGTCATCGATGAGGTCGAACGAATCGCAAAAGTCATCACGACACTCGCTGGCGAGGAGATCACGGCAAGTCAGATGCTCGAACAGTTTCTCTTTAAACCGGAAGCCCAATATAAACAAATCGGTAAGCTTTCCGGCGGCGAAAAACGACGTCTGAAATTGTTGACGATTTTGATGGAAGAACCGAACGTCCTCTTCCTTGATGAGCCGACGAACGACTTGGATACTGAGACGTTATCCGTACTCGAAGATTATTTAGAATCATTCCCAGGCACCGTCATCACGGTCAGCCACGATCGCTACTTCCTCGACCGGGTCGTCAATCGCTTGATTGCATTTGAAGACGGGAATGTCGTCTTTTATTATGGACAATATACAGACTATCTTGAGCAAATGACAGCACCCGTTCCATCAATCGTTGTTGAAAAGACGGTTGAGGTTGCTACAGCACCAAAGATAGAGACGCCAAAGAAACTAAGTTATCAGGAACAACAAGATTGGGCAATCATTGAACAACAAATCGAAGAAAGTGAGGCAGAACTGGAGCAATTAGAAGCCGAACTTGCTTCGGCAGGAAGCGATCTCGGTAAAGTCAATGAACTGTATCAAGCCATTGAAAAAACGAAAGCGATGCTTGATGAACGGATGGAGTATTGGACGTACCTTTCTGAAAAAATCGAGGCATTTGAAAACTATCGTCAATCTAATCAATAATTTCGATAAGCGGAGTTCTTCCTTAAAGAAGAACCCCGCTTTTTTCATGAAATGGGAATTGCCTCTTATTTTCATTTTAAATCTGAAAATAAATGTGAATTCAAACTAGATATCGGGTAATGTTATAGCATATTTCATTTTCATGGAAGGCTTGCGAAAGGAGGAGTTCCGGTGAAACGGATCGTTCAAAACATCTACCCTACCGTCGCATTCTACTTAGTTGTCACGTACACCCTGCTCTGGCTATTGCCACAAGATCGCTCGTTACAACTTTCAGCGATCGTTAGTCTAGTCGGTTCTTTCGTCATTTTCCTACTTAGTCAATCGAAGGCTTTCAAACAATCTTCCATTCCATATAAATGGTTATCGATCGCCTTTTTCTCGTATTTTCTAGGCGATCTCCTCAATATGATTGGTCGTCTTTTTCAATGGAACGCTGTTAACCTGAACGTCTTACTGGATCTGCCTTATACGGTTCATTTAACGATGATGGTCATCTTCTTATTTCGGCAGTTGGATTTGACTTTGTTTCAAAAACAAAAATTATTGATTCTTGATTCTTTAACATTGTTCACTGTATCGATGATTGCTGGATACATCGCTATTTTCCGCTTTGTCCCCTCTTATACGCGAACGGTGCTCGAGCAAATCAGTTGGACCTTCTATGCCTTCTTGACGATTCTGTTAACGCTGTTCTTTTTCTTACTTTATGCTTCTGGACTAAAGCGAAACGTATCGAGATTAGGGTTCCTCTTCCTAGTACTCGGAACGTTCGTGCTCGGTATGACGAACTTTATTTTTTATACGTTGTTATTGAACGGTGAACCGCGAATAGCTGGTTTATTGCTTCCGCTATACCCACTCAGCGGACTCTTCATCCTTGCCTTCATGAATACTCGCGCTCTTCCCATCAGTCATGAACAACAAGCAACTCTTATTCGGGTCGAAACACTTACGCGTTCCTTGATGTCGTACATCTTATTATCTGTACTGATTCTCTACATTACATTCTTCCCTGTCTCCCAAACCTTCTTCTCACTTTCCGTCGGCATTACGTTTTTATTATTTTTAACACGACAGCTTTTTTCATATCAGGAAAATCTGCGGTTGTTACAGGAAACAACAGCACTGCAAACGAATCTAGAAGACATCGTCCATCAAAAGACAGCACTCTTACAGTTACGCGAAAAAGAACTAACGTCGCTTTTTCTATCTTATCCAGAAGTTGTTCTTGAAATCGATGCTACGTATCAGATTCGATCTGTCAATCCAGCTGCTGTCGAAGCTGGATGGAGCGATTTACCGCTCGGACCGAGCCAACGGCTACAACTCGATCGACTCATTCCATTACTTCAACAAGCGCAGCTGATTTATCCCTCTCACTTGCTACATGTACCGGCCACGGAGGAACATCCGGAAATCTTTTTGAATACGACAATCATCGATATCCCGGATCAACAACGCTATTTCGTCATCTTGGCGGATATCACGGAAGATTATCAACAGGAAGTATGGCTAGAACGTATGGGGTACCATGATTCGCTCACGCATTTGCCAAACCGGCGTTACTTCGAGGAACAACTTTATCTGACTCTGCCGACGTTAGAATACGGCTCCTTACTATTCATTGATTTAGACGGTTTCAAACAAATCAATGACACTTATGGGCATGATGTTGGTGACCTCGTTTTACAAGAGACGGCGAGCCGCCTTCAATCGATGACGACGTCAACTGATCTCGTTGCACGTCTTGGAGGAGATGAGTTCTTGATCTTCATTCAGGCATCTGCTTCGGAAACACGCCAGTTTGCCGAACACGTTCTCGAAGTTCTAAATCATCCGTTCTACATCCAGACACATACGCTTCAAGTCACACCATCAATCGGAATTTCCTTATACCCTGAAGATGGTAAAAGCTCTGAACAATTATTGATTCGAGCAGATGAAGCCATGTACCATATTAAGAAGACCGAAAAAAACAATTTTTTGTTCGCTACTCAAATTAAACGTTAGGAGGGAGTTCATGCTTAAATCGAACTATTTCATCCGTTGGTTTCCTGCCATGCTCGTCATATCTTTTGCTCTAATGATCCTTGCTACATGGACTCCTTCCATCTCTAATCGGATCGTTGAACAAGTACTACAGTATGCCTCTCTTGGATTGATTGCTTACTTTATTCTTACTGCTTATCGTAAGGAACAAACATTGGTCGTACCCAGACGAAAGTTTTGGCTGATCGCTTTAGGATCACTGGCTTTATCCTGCATCGGTTCCGTTCTTGAGACATTACATTTCTTCGATCAAGACTTTCCAGTTCCATCTATTTATAGCCTGATTTTATTTTCAATATCTCATTACGTATTCTTATACGCGATTTTTTACCGAATCATCACAAAACGGACACTCGGACAACACGTGCTCGCTTTCGTCGATGCCGCGATCATCGTCGTTTTCATAGCACTTGTTGCGTTTCATGTCCTCAATGAATTGACGAATCCGGGACTGCAAACTGTTCCTTATGCCATTATCGTCATTACGAATACATCACTCGGTTTATTTGTCTTCTTCTATTTCACGTTCATTCAAGAAACTCATTGGGTATCAAGGATGGCATTATTCTTATTGTTCTTATCCATTTTCATTCGCGGTATCTACGAAGTCTCAAGTGTTTATTTCCCGGACTTCTCAGCAAATTATCTATTGTTTTTCCCGATCTTGATCCGTTTGGCGCAAAGTGCAGCTATTTTATGGCATATTGATCATATTGAAGAAGGAACCACTCGAACGAAGGTCATTCCCCGTTCCTGGCTCCCTCTACTGGCCGTTCCTTTATTCATTCACTATATGGTGGAACAAGAAGGCGGGAAGCTCGATATCTTCATCATTTTAGTTTTACTAATCATTCGACAAATCTTGATTGCTCGTCAGCATAGGTTGATCGTTGCACAATTACACGAACGGAATGAACAACTCGCTTCACGCATCGAACATCGCAAACAACAAATCAAAGATAGTGAACAGCAAGTCATTCCACTCTTTCTCGGTCATCCTGACCCGATGATTCGACTCGATCAATCTGGAACGGCACTATACGCAAATTTAGCTGCCCAACGTCTGTTTCATTTACCCGACATGACGATTGAACATATACCTCGTACGATGCGTCACTTATTAGAAACACTTGAGACAGATATCGATGAGTATGAAGATGAACAACACAGAAAGTATGAGATCATTGATATTCCGATTCAGATTGCTGCCACCTCGATGGGACGTTTCACGATTTTACATGACGTCACTGAACGAAAGCTCCGGCAAAAAAGGATCGAATACCACGCCTACCATGACGCCTTGACAAGTATCGGAAACCGTCGTTCGTTGGAGCGAGATTTTTCAAACCATCTCCTCGAGATGAATTATCTTGCGGTAGTCGATTTAGACGGTTTTAAGCAAGTCAATGATACGTATGGTCATGAAGCAGGTGATTACGTATTGATCGAAGTCGCGAAACGATTGAGCGAGCATACGAATTCTTTAGAACAGGTGTATCGACTTGGTGGAGATGAGTTCGCGATCCTCTTACACGCCGATGATGAACTGTCCTTACGTCGAAAATGTAAATCCTTCTTACACTTTTTAAGACGTCCTTACGTTTATAAAGGACAATCCTTATTCGTTTCTGCAAGCATCGGTGTGACCGCGTGTCATAAGGCTGATCTTGAAACATGCTTAAAGCAAGCCGACCTTGCCATGTATCGCGTGAAACATCGGGATAAAAACGATGTCGCCCTATATCGAGCAGATTCATGAAAAAAACCTAGAATACGTTGACCATAATCAGGTCATGTATTCTAGGTTTTTTCAATTATTCTTCTGGTCTCGGTGAAATATTGCCTTCTTCGATATCGAGGAGTAAGTCAATCAATTCCGCACAAAATTCTGGATACTGACGAAGCAACGCGTCTTCTCCTACTTCATCCACGAAGTCCGTCAACAAAGCGAGGACTTCTGGTACCAGTGCGCGCGCTACTTTCATATAGGCAATCGCAAAGCGCCATTTCCCAGAAATGTAGAGCAGTTTTCCAATCAACAAATCACCTGGTTCGACTTCAATCTCAGACAAATCCGTTTGATACGTCTGTTTTGACATTAAATCAACGACACCATCCGCCTCGACTTGAAACAACGAAGGCATCGGGTCCGCTAATCCACGCAAGGCGCGGTAGAGGCTAGGCGATAACTCTTCTTTGACCTGCTCAAGAAAACGACCGTGCGGCGTTTTTCCTTGATCATCCGTCTCATAGAAGATTGCCCAATCTACGAATAAGTCCCGGAACAATTCAGCATCTTTTAAATACCAACGTCCCTCCGTCGCAATCTCTTCAATGAAAGCGACCCAATCCGTACTACGCGCTGTCGCTGCTTCTTGATACATCTTCTTCAAGGCTGCATTCATTTCCGCTTCAGAAACCGTCGTCGGAAACGGAATTACTTTTCGATCGTTCTTCATTTCGATCGCCCTTTCCGGTGAGGAGTAGCCGGTCGTTTAATCGTCTGAGGTGCTGTGAATTCACGTTTTGGAATGACTTCCCCACGGTAAATTTCCATCGCTTCCATCTCGACGCCCATTTGCTTCGCAAGTGTTTTTAAGTGTTTTAAGTCTTGATCCGTAACAAGAGCAAGTACCATTCCGTTCGCGTTTCCACGTCCCGTCCGACCTGAACGGTGTACGAAATCGTCAAGCGACTCCGGCAAATCATAATGGACGACATGCGTGACTGCTTCGATATCTAACCCACGTGCCGCAAGACCTGTCGTGACGAGTAAAGGAAACTCTCCCTTTTTATAAGAACGCAATGTCTCCATCCGCTCTCGTTTGCCTTTTTCAGCGTCTAAAATCCGGTATTTCAATGAGAATTTACTCAACTCGCCATTCAATGGTCCGAGGAAGGAACGGTTATTAATGAATGTCAGTACTTTTGATCCTTGCATGTTCGCCAGACGACGTAACAATTCCGGCTTCTGACGACGTGAAGTCTCCAAATAACCGAATGTCACTTGTGTACTGACGGCACGCTCAACTCGAATCGTCTCAGGGTTGTTTGCAAGCGTCCGTCCCCATTCTGCTGTCCGTTCCGGTAATGTCGCGGAGACGAATGCTAACTGACGATCGCGTAGTGCACTGTTTGCGATTCGCGTCGCCGAGTCACTCATACCACTCTCATAGATTTGATCCGCTTCGTCCAAGACGATCAATTTCACCTTATGCATCTTCAGCTTCTTCGAATCGATCAACTCAACGAGACGCCCTGGCGTTCCAACAATGATTTGTGGTTTTTTCTTCAATCGTTCATATTGTCGTTTTAATTCAACACCACCAATGAATGCACCGGATTTGATACCACTTCCTTGAGCAAACAATTGAATGACTTGATGAATTTGCATGACGAGTTCCCGTGTTGGTGCCGTGATCACGACTTGCACGTGTGGTTCTTCTACTTCAATCTTTTCTAAAGCTGGAATGACATAGGCAAGCGTCTTCCCTGTTCCTGTCGGCGCTTCCGCCAGGACATCTTTTCCTTCGCGCAACAACGGAATCGCTTGTTCTTGAACAGGCATCAACTCCGTAAAGCGTGCGCGTTCCCATGCTTCCTGTAAAAATGGTTTTGTAAAGTTCATAACGATTTCTCCTACTCTCTTAATTCCATCATGCCGTTACGTATTCGACATGATCTCCTGATGCATCACGGTATCCCCGTAATGTCTGTGTATATTCATTTCCTGCGTCGAGCAATCGAATATGGAATCGAATCTCGCTTTCACCGGCTTCTTCTTCTAAAATTTCGAATCCTTGGATGACACGATCCTGTAATTCTGCAGCGAGTGCCGGGTACTCCGCAAGACTCGCATACGTCGCTTTTACGTCAACCGGACGACGAACAAGCGCAATCCAATACGATTCATCATAGCCGATAAAGTCTTCATAATCAAAATCATCTTCAAACCGAATCCAGAATCCATCATTTTCGAATTCCGTGATCATTCCCGTTCGCGTTGAACCGTCCGATCCGATTTTCAGCGAGACCCAGTCTCCTGACTGATACTCTCCTTGTTGTGTTAATGATACATACTCCATTTGGCACACCTCCACGTTCTATATTCCCTTTTTCATTGTCAACGATACGTCTTAAAAATACAAGGCACCGTAGCGTGACATTCCTCACAGTTTCAACTGTTCTAGTGAATCTTTTTCAAATCAACTCATACAGTTTCCAAAAAACCTTGAATTAGCAATCTAAAACTGTTTTTTTTAAACTATTTTCATATGAATACAGAAATAAAGAAAGCCCGTCATATCAACGTTTGTCCACTTGTTAAAACATTCACATGAACGTAAAGGGAATCACCCCTTCCTTTTGTTACACTATTCACATAAGGAACTGATGATTAGCTCAATATTAAAGGAGTGGTATCCATGTTATTAGAAAAAACGAGTGCTTGGACGAACTTTACGTCTGGTGAATGGGTAAAGACGATTGATGTCGCAGACTTCATCCGACTCAATCGCACGGAATATACAGGAGATGATCACTTTTTAGTCGGTCCGACGCAAGCAACGGAACGTCTCTGGCAACAAATTCTACAGCTGACGAATGAAGAGCGACAACGTGGTGGTGTGTATGCCGTCGATGCTAAAACACCATCAACGATCCTCTCGCATGATGCAGGGTATCTGAATCGTTCACTCGAAAAAATCGTCGGTTTACAGACAGACGAACCGTTTAAACGTTCGATTCATCCGAACGGTGGGATTCGGATGGTGAATGATGCCCTAGCTGCGTATGGCTTTGAAGCAGACGAGACCGTCACGAAAACTTTCAGCGAGTACCGGAAGACACATAACCAAGGGGTTTTCGATGCCTATACCCCTGAGATGCGCGCTGCACGTAAAGCCGGTATTATCACCGGATTACCTGATGCTTATGGTCGCGGACGGATCATCGGTGACTATCGTCGTGTTGCTTTGTACGGAACGGCACGCTTGATCGAAGAACGTAAGAAGGATTTAAAGGCACGTGGCGGGTTCTTATCTGAATCGATGATTCGCGACCGTGAAGAGATGAATGAACAGTTGCGCGCATTAACGGAATTGACCGAGCTTGGAGCTCGCTATGGTTTCGATCTCTCCCGCCCTGCAGAAACAGCACAAGAAGCATTCCAGTGGGTCTATCTTGCCTATCTTGCTGCCATCAAAGAGCAAAACGGGGCAGCCATGTCACTCGGTCGAGTCTCGACGTTCCTTGATATTTATGTCGAACGTGATCTTGCGGCTGGTCGCTTGACGGAAGAGACTGCACAAGAACTCGTCGATCATTTCGTCATGAAGCTTCGGATCGTTAAGTTCTTACGGACACCAGACTACAACGATCTGTTCTCAGGTGATCCGACGTGGGTAACGGAATCAATCGGTGGAATGAGTGAAGATGGACGATCAAACGTCACGAAAAGTTCATTCCGCTTCTTACACACTCTCTCGACACTTGGTCCGGCACCGGAACCGAATCTAACCGTTCTCTGGTCTACTCAGCTTCCACGCGGATTCAAGGAATTCTGTGCGAAGATGTCGATCGTTTCAAGCTCGATTCAATATGAAAACGATGATTTGATGTTACCGGTTTATGGAGATGATTACGGCATCGCTTGTTGTGTCTCCGCGATGAAGATCGGGAAACAGATGCAGTTCTTCGGTGCGCGAGCAAACCTGGCAAAAGCATTACTCTATACGATCAATGGCGGAATGGACGAGAAGCTCAAAATCCAAGTTGCCCCAGCTACACCACTGATGCTCGATGAAGTACTCGATTACGAAACCGTCATGGCGGCTTATGATCGTCAACTCGATTGGCTCGCAGAACTGTACGTCAACACACTGAATGTCATCCACTACATGCATGATAAGTATAGCTACGAACGGATTGAAATGGCTTTACATGATCCAGAAATCTTACGGACGATGGCATGCGGTATCGCTGGTTTATCGGTCGTCGCTGACAGTCTATCCGCCATCCGTTACGCAACAGTTCGTCCAATCCGAGATGCGGATGGGATTGCAGTTGATTTCAAGATCGAAGGCGAGTTTCCGAAGTTCGGGAATAACGATGAACGGGTGGATCAGATGGCGGTCGATCTCGTCACACTGTTCATGGAGAAAATCCGTAAACATCCAACGTATCGCAATGCCCTTCCGACGCAGTCTGTCCTGACGATTACTTCAAACGTCGTCTACGGTAAAAAAACAGGAAATACGCCAGATGGACGCCGTGCGGGTGAACCATTCGCACCGGGTGCTAACCCGATGCATGGACGTGACACTAGAGGAGCTGTCGCCGCACTGACATCTGTCGGAAAATTACCATATGAACATGCGCTCGACGGGATTTCCTACACGTTCTCGATCGTGCCAAAAGCACTTGGTAAGGATGAAGACACACGCATTCGCAATACAGTCGGATTACTTGACGGATATATGGGTGGTACGACTTCAAAAGGACACCATTTGAATGTCAACGTCTTTGACCGTGAGACGTTACTCGATGCCATGGAGCATCCAGAAAAATATCCACAGTTAACGATTCGGGTATCCGGTTATGCCGTCAACTTCATTAAACTGACGCGTGAACAACAGATCGATGTCATCAATCGAACGTTCCACGGTTCTCTCTAAAATGATGTGTAGTATGTGAAAGGAAGTGAGCAGGATGACCTATGGTATGATCCATTCCGTTGAATCATGTGGAACAGTCGATGGTCCTGGCATTCGATTCATCGTCTTTACGCAAGGATGTCCACTACGATGTCAATACTGTCATAACGTGGATACATGGGAGTTCGGTTGCGGACGGCGTGTCTCAGCAGACGAAGTCGTAAAAGAAGCGATCAGCTATCGCTCCTTTTTCGAGGCCACGGGTGGCGGAATCACCTTCTCTGGAGGTGAACCGCTCGCTCAGCCTGAATTCTTGGAGGCTGCTTTAACAGAAGCAAAACGCCATGGACTGCATACGGTCATCGATACCGCGGGATCCGTCGTCCCGAAAAACATCGATGCGATTCTCGATGCGACAGATCTAGTACTACTCGATATCAAACATATCGACGATGCCGCTTGTCGCGTCTTGACTGGACGGAGTAACGCCAATACACTCGCCTTCGCAAAACGCCTAGCCGAGCGAAACATTCCCGTCTGGATTCGCCATGTCCTCGTTCCAGGTATTACGATGTCAGAACATTTCCTCCGTCAGACCGGCGAGTTCATCCGGACGCTCGGAAACGTCGAGCGCGTCGAAGTACTCCCGTATCATCAACTCGGTGTCTATAAGTGGGAAAACCTCGGTCATGCATATCCGTTAACTGATGTGCTTCCCCCTTCATCAGAAGAAACGGATACTGCGCAAACCTTACTTGAATCGTACTTGTGTTAACGTTTCCATTTTGTTACAATGACGGCATAGACTATGAACAGGAGGTACAACACCGAAATGAAGCAATCACTCGTACACGTCGCTTGATGAATGAAATCATCTCTTTCGCAATGCAGTTGCGGATGTCTGACGCTACGAGTCTGCTCTTTTTCGGTGTGACCAACCTCTGGCCAGCACCTTCTTTGAGTTACACTCCGGCACACCATCCGCTCGCTTCGGATGGTGTGTTTTTCATTTCATCTTATCGGAAATGAACACTAAAGGAGCTGCTTTTATGCCTACTGAAACACTTACGATCCAACACCTATCGATGGACTACGACGAACGACGCCTTTTCTCGGACGTTTCTTTTCATATTCATACCGGTGAACATGTCGCCTTAATCGGTCCGAACGGCATCGGAAAAACGACACTGTTACACTTGATCGCTGATCAACTTCAACCGACTGACGGTTCGATCAAGCGTCATTACAAAAAACTCGGTCTACTATCACAACACTTTGTGGCGGGCGATCACACCGTTCTTGATGTCGTCGAACGAGCGGATGCGGTTCGTTATCAACTTCGCGCTAATGCCATGAATGGTGACTTGACGATTTATCAACAAGCAATCGATCAGGACGCCTTCTCGCTGGAAGCAGATGCAGCACGCGTCTTAAAAGAAGTCAAATTAGAGGAAGCACTCTGGACACACAAAGCATCCAGTTTAAGCGGTGGTGAACAGACGCGCCTCCAACTTGCCTGTCTGCTTCTATCACGACCTGATTTCATCATTCTCGATGAACCGACGAATCATCTGGATCAAGAGACACTCGAGTGGCTCACGGAATGGGTCAACATGTCACGGACCTCGATTCTCTATGTCTCACACGAACGATTCTTCATCGACGCAACGGCTGATGCCGTCATTGAATTATCCGAATCAGGGGCAACGCGATACAGCGGAAACTATCATTCCTATAAAGAACAAAAGGAACATCAAGCTCTGTCGCAACAACGAGCGTACGAAAAACAAGAACGCACCCGTAAAGAGCTGACACGCATGATTCAAGGATACCGGCAATGGCATCAAAAAGCCTCGAATCAAGCGAGTGAACGGGATCCGTATGCGAAAAAGAAGGCTGCTAAACATGCGACGAAGGTCAAGGCAAAAGAGCAGCAACTCGAGCGTCTACTCGAGGATCGTGTACAAAAACCACAGGTTGCACCGACTGTTCACGTCGCATTCGAACATGAAGCGATTCGTGCGAAACGACTGATTTCGTTCGAACGTGTCTCATTCGTGCATGAGACGAAACCGATCCTAAACGACGTTTCGTTTACGGTAGAACGTGGTGACCGAATTGCTGTCATCGGACCGAATGGAAGCGGGAAAACGACCTTACTGCGTCTCATCGAGGGCGAATATGCTCCTCATCAAGGGAACGTAATCCGTCATCCTCGATTGAGGACCGGCTATTTTTCACAAGCCCTTTCCCACTTACCGACATCCGATACGTTGTTAGAGGCGTTACTTGAGTACGGCACGATGAGTGAAACGGACGCCCGGACGTTGCTCGCCTGCTTTTTATTCCGTCGCGATGATGTTTACCGGTCGATTTCCGACGCCAGTATGGGTGAGAAATGTCGGATCGCTTTCTTACGTCTGTATTTTTCTGGTGCTCACTTGCTTATTCTCGATGAACCAACGAACTATTTGGACCTTGCGACTCGTGAACAAATCGAAGCCGCCCTCGATGTTTTCCCTGGTGAGCTCATCTTCGTCTCTCACGATCGTTATTTTACCGATCGGCTGTCGAATCGGACGTTTGATTTAACGACTGGATTCAACGATCATCCGGTCGGAACGGCCACGGTACGAAACGCGCGCCGAAGTGACCCTGAAGCGATTCAATCCGACTTACATCGTCTTGATGCGTTGACGGGTAACGTGCCGTTCCATACAGAAACAAATGAATCACTTTCAAAAGAATAACGAGAAAAAAGCATCTGCATAGAAAAAGAGACTCCTTTTTCCGTTGCAGATGCTTTTCATATATCAATCGTATTATCGCTTTTGATACTTCACTTTCGTATGCGCTTGGGCCTGCTTGTGGATTTTTTTCCACTTTTCTTTCTCCGCCGCCTGCAACGCCACGTTTTGCTTGCGTTCCGCATAGGCGATTTCTCGTTTTAGCTTGACGAAGCTGTTCCAGCGCTCAGCAGTTAGTGTGCCATCTTCTAAAGCTATCCGAACGGCACATCCCGGTTCCTTATCATGTTCACAGTCTCGGAAACGACAGTTTTCAGCAAGCTCCTCAATATCGGAAAACGTCGACGATAAACCGTCACTGCCATCCCATAAGGCCAATTCTCGCATCCCCGGTGTATCAACAAGCAATAGACCGTTCGATAGTCGTTTCAGTTCGCGATGTGTCGTCGTGTGACGTCCGCGTTCATCGTCTTCTCGTACGCCACCCGTCTCCATTAACTGTTCTCCAGCTAAAGCATTGACGAGCGTCGACTTCCCGACGCCGGACGACCCAACTAACACGATTGTCTGCTTGATTTGTAACTGTTCACGCAACTCCTCTAATCCGTCACCAGTTAAAGAATCAACGGCAAGGATTGGTGTTCCGAACGCGATCGCTTCGACAGCCTGCAGTTCCGTTTCAATCGACGGCATCAGACTTTTTTTCGTCAGGACGATGATTGGTGTCACCCCTGCATCCCAAGCAACCGTTAAATAACGTTCCAGTCGACGGACGTTGAAGTCATGTCCAAAAGCCATGACGAGCAAGGCAACGTCGACATTCGCGCAGATGATTTGTTCCTCAGTCTCCGTTCCTGCCGCTTTTCGGGAAAATTGAGAAGATCGTGGTAAGACACGTTCGATTCGTCCTTTGCCTGGCTCTCGCTCTGTTTGGATGATCCAGTCACCAACCGCTGGCAATTCAGCTTTCGTTCCCGATTGAAAACGCAATTTACCAGACAGTTCGCTCAGCGATTCTCCTGTTTCCGTCATGACGCGATAATGTGTTTGATAGACGGCTGTAATCCGTCCTAATCGTTCTGTTCCTGTCATTTCGTAGACAGGTGGTGTACCCCATTCGTTCAAATGGTTTCCTCCTCTGATTTAAGGGAGGGAAACCCCTCCCTGGTTTCCGACACATGTTACTTGGTTTACGTTGATTGTTGCACTCATCAACATCACTCCTCTCGATTCGATTCCCTTATAGAGTATCACATGAATCATTGGTGCTGATAGCGCTTCCCTTAAAGTCAGACCTTCTCTCCGCCTTAAGCCCGAGAGCAAATACGGTCCAAAGAGTGTCGTAGGAATAGAAGGACTCCCGTATCATAAAGGTATCAACACAAGGGAGGCTTCCTCATGAAGCAATCGAAAGGAAAACAACTGGTGATGATTCTCGCCGGACTGGCGTTACTTGCCGTCGTCATCGGAACATTACCGCATATGATCGGACTTGGTTTAGGGGCGTTACTCGCGTTCTATTCGATCAGTAAGTTCATGCAGTCGAACAAATGGCCAGCGAAACTCGGCTTCGGATTCCTAGCAGCCATCGGAATCGGACTTGCCCTCTCGAACATCTGGGCAGTCATCGGAATCGCAGCAGCCATCGCATTGTACGTCGGTTACATGCGTATGAAACTACAACGTGTCAATGTTCAAGATCTCTTCAACCGTCGCCGTACATCAACGACACATTTCGAAGCAGACTGGAAAGACCTAGACGAAAAACGTTTCTAATCAAAATGTGTGACCCGATATCATTCGCCACTTCCAAGGAGGAATTTTTTCATGAAAAACGTATTTGATCAACTCAACGATTTTGCGACACAAATGATGACAGAAGTCAAAAAAGCAGCCGAACAGGGTGAAGTACCTGCTAAAAAGCTCGTTCGTCATATTCGATCTACAGAAGCTGATCTAAAAGAGATTGATCGACTTCTCGAGCGTCAACGGACATTACTGCAAGAATTAACGCATAAACAAGAAGAAGCGAAGGATTTAGCAGATAAACGCTTCAAGCAAGTCGAAATCGCAAACGAAGCCGGTGAACAACAACTGGCTGAGCGCGCAGCCATCGAATCGAAGCATTATGGGGAGCAATACCGCTTCTTCGAAGAACTCGTCGCTGAGACGAAACGCGAGCTGAATGAATTGGAACGTGAAGCCCTCGAGTTGAAGTTGAAGCTCGAAGATCTACAAAACAAACGGTACGAATGGATGATGCGCGAAAACGTCTCGAACTTAAAAAACAAGATGAACCAGGTGCTAGATCGCGAACCAAATGCTACTATAAAAGAAGAAGCACATCCGTTCACGGCGGAAGAGCCTGAAGCAAAACAACCAGCCGTTGATGAAGATGATATCGATGCGCGTATCGCTGAACTCGAACGCCGCATTCACCAATAAGCAATTAATGATGAAGGAGGCGTATGCCTCCCTTTGTCATGTTAGAAAGGAGATTGATCGTGCGACGATTAAGTACGAAACAACTGGTCGGTTACGTATCGATCCTGTTCGCCCTCGGTCTGTTCTATGACCTATTGTCTGGTGCAGGAAATGTATTGTTTGGTGTCTTATTTCCGTTCCTGCTGTATTATGTCGGGATTCATTTCCGACGACGTAATCATGAAAAATTAGCAATTCTCTTTTACATCGTCGGTACGATCATTCTTGCTGGCGTCGTCCTTAGTTCGGCTGCCATCGGTTTTGTCATTGCTGGTATCTTGCTCTATCTTGGGATCATTCTCGTGACACGACATTCTGTCCGCGAATTTTTATTTTCACGGATTGCTCCGCATCAATATGAAGAGGAAGGGATCAAGATTCAACCCGCTTACTCCTTCTCGACTCAAGCCGATGCACCGTACGTCTTACAGGATTTGAGCGAACAGTTCATCGTCAAGGATTTAGAAATCGATTTGACGCACGCCTATGTTCCAGAAGGCGAGACCTTGATCGTCGTCAGTGGTGTCGTCGGGGACGTCCGAATTCTTTTACCGTCCGGCTACGACTATACACTCGACACGTCAATCGGCTTCGGAAGCGTCAAGACGGACATCCGCCGGATTCCGACCTTCTTCAATCGACGCATTCAATTCCGGGCACCGGAATACGGTGAAGCGACGCGGAAGGTTCGCATTCATGTCATGCTCGGTATTGGCAACGTGGAGGTGTCTTCGATATGAAGCGTGATCAATTCCCGCTTGGTGTCATTGCACTCCAAGTCATGACGGGCTTTTTGACTGCCGTCATGACGACGTTGTTATTCTTAAGTACACGACAAGTCGATTGGCATGTCCTATTCGTCCGTCAACAAGATTTCCCTGTCCTTCTACTCGTCATCGGACTCTCGTTATTACTACCGCTTGCCATTGGTAGCATGCATTACTTTTTCTTGCGACGTGACTTCAAACGTGTCACGACTGCCATCATTGAACTCGAGCAAGGAAAAGATGTGACGATCGTTCCGGGTCCCTACTTTCATACGTTGACGCGCTTGTCGCGGATTGGAAAACGTATCGACGAACAAGTCGAGACCGTCCAAAAAATCAGTACACGTCCGCAACATGTTGAACAAGTAAGAGTTCAAGCCGTCACGGAGGAACGAAAGCGACTCGCACGTGATTTACACGACTCCGTTTCGCAACAGCTCTATGCCATCTCCATGATGACGACAGCAGCTAAACAGACGATTCTGTCTCAACCTGAAGCTGCAGCCAAACAGATCGAGATGGTCGAGACGATGGCGCAAACGGCGCAGTCTGAAATGCGCTCCCTCTTACTTCAGCTTCGCCCTGTCGAACTCGAAGGGATGACGTTACAACAAGGACTTTCGCAACTGCTCGAAGAATTATCTAGAAAGCAGTCCACACAATTGAGTTGGAAGTTAGAAGAGATGTCACTTCCACGACAAATCGAAAACGAGTTGTTCCGAATCGTCCAAGAAGGATTGACGAATGCATTACGTCACGCGAAAGCGTCTCATATGGATATTGAACTCCGACAATTCAACGAAACAATCATTCTGAGCATGAATGATGATGGTGTTGGATTCGTCGTTGATGAAAAAAAACTTGCCTCTTATGGCATTAATTCGATGCGGGAACGAACGGCTGAGATGGGCGGAACGATTCGTCTCGTCAGTGTTCCAGGACAAGGAACCCAAATCGAAGTCAAACTTAGAAAAGATCGGATGGTGCAAGTATGATACGCGTATTATTAGTAGATGATCACGAGATGGTCCGGGCCGGTGTGTCTGCTTTCCTTTCCACACAACCAGACATCGAGGTCGTCGCCGAAGCGTCGGATGGTCAAGCAGGAGCCTTGCTTGCGCTTGAACACCGACCGGATGTCATCTTGATGGATTTAGTAATGGAACCAGTCGATGGTGTCGAAGGAACGCGACTGATCCGCAAAGACTGGCCGGAAGCAAAGATTCTCGTCGTGACGAGTTTTCTTGATGATGAGAAAGTTTATCCTGTCATTGAAGCTGGTGCGATGAGTTATGTCTTAAAAACGGCTAGCGCCTTTGACATCGCAGAAGCGATTCGCAAGACGGCAAACGGTCAATCCGTCATGGCAGCACAAGTGACTGGTAAAATGATGGAACGTCTTCGTCGTCCTACGACACACTTACATGATGATTTGACGGAACGTGAGCAGGAAGTTCTTCAATTGATGGCTCGTGGTATGGCGAACCAAGAAATCGCAGACGAATTATTCATTTCCTTAAAAACCGTTAAGACACACGTCTCGAACATCTTATCGAAACTCGATGTCGTAGACCGTACACAAGCTGTCGTCTATGCCTTCAAGCATAATCTCGTCAAATAAGATTTAGCCCTTCATTACTTATTCCTTAAGCTCACGCAAATAAGGGGCTGACTCAAAAGTCAGTCTCTACAAAGATAAGGGAGGTAGATTGATGATCTGCCTCCCTTACCTCGTAATAAAAAGAATGACGCGTCACACGCAACTCCTACAGGAAAAAACGCTTTTATGCGTTGTCAGAGACGAACAAGACCCGCTTTCCCGCTTAAATGAAGCAGGAAAACTGGCTTGTGTCTCGCCTGAGGAAAGGGCGTGTACAGACGCGTCATTCTTTTTTTGAAGCCCCTTATTGCCTTACCAGAGTCTCCATCCGGGAGCTCCTGGAGGGGCATTTTCAATCATATGCCAAATCGGCACCGTGTATGCAAACGCAATCAAAGCGAACGTCACGAAAATCCATAGCTTCCAATTTTCAAAGAAGAGTGGCGTTGCCATCGCCTCTTCTTCCGTTTCAGCAATCGGAAATTCTTCCGTTCCTTTTGGCGCTCGGAATGCAAGTTGGAACATCGCATAGAGGAATAGCAGAATCGAGATGAATAAAATCGTTCCGCCGATCGCCATTGCGACATGATATGGAATCCAGTCAGCGACGATGGAATCCTTGAAGTAGGTGGCTGGTCCCGTCCGTCGTGGATTACCGAGTAATCCTGAGATGTGCATCGCAGTCGACATGAAGAGCATTCCGATCGTCCAGGCAGCCGTTTGAATAAGTCCAAGACGATTCATTGCTGCTGTTAACGTTCGACCACGTAAGAGCGGGACAAGCCAGTAGGCTGTTCCGAAGAACGTTAGTGCGACGGCGGCACCGACCGTGATATGAAAGTGTCCCGTGACCCACAATGTGTTGTGAACGATGATGTTCAGCTGATGCGATGCATTAATGACACCACCTGCACCTGCTGGAATGAAGAATAACATCCCGATGAACGGTGCAAGGAAACGGACGTCGCGATATGGCATTTTCTTCACCCAACCAAATATGCCAGTTGCTCCCTTCCGGCGACCTGCTAGCTCAAAAGTCGCAAACATCGAGAAGGCAGTCATCAATGATGGAATGATGACGAGGAATGTCAAGACGACTTGGACATACTTCCAAAATGCAGAAATCCCCGGCTCTAACAATTGATGGTGAAAACCAACAGGGAATGAAAAGAGTAGGAATAACAAGAACGACATGCGTGCTAACGCGTCAGAAAAAATCTTCCCACCAACGATTTTCGGAATGACCGTATACCAAACGATATAAGCAGGTAATAACCAAAAATAGACGAGTGGATGACCAAAGTACCAAAATAGCGTCCGAGATAGTTCGATCCCGACCTTATCCGTCCAACCAAGAGATAAAGGAAGGAGTTGAAAGAGAATCGTTGCCGCTACGCCGAGTGTCGCAACTACCCATAACAAGGCAGTCATAATGCTCATGTAGGCTTGAAGCGGTGGATGAACACCAGGGTGTTCCCGCTTATAATCAGCATACATTCGGAACATGGCACCAGACGCGATCCACGTTCCGACGACGAAGATGACGAGTCCGATATAAAATACAGGATGTGCCTTGAGTGGTGCATAGAACGTATAGAGGACGGAAGCTTCACCTGCAAGCACCATCCACGTGACGAGGACGACACCAAGAATCATGAACCAGAACCCGACCCATCCGAGACGTCGCGGAAACTCTTCGAAGCGTCCGAACGATTGACCTAAAAATGAGAACAATAATCCGAAAATGAATAACGTCGTAAAGACGATTGCAAGCATCAATCCGTGAGCAGTCAGAAGCTCATAGTATCCGATTCCAGCGATTTCTGGAATGGCACCTGTCCGTACCATCGTTTGTAGTAATCCACATAGACCACCGATCAATAAGGCGACAAGTGAAAAACTAACATGTGCAAAGGCCAGTTTCGCTTCCTTGACTCCGATGACGGTAGCGGGTAGACCACGCTCCATCTCGAACTGTCTTAGTTTATTTGATATAGCATTCATCTTATTCCACCACCTTGATTTTCGTTGCCATCATATGATGGGCATTACCACAATATTCATTACAGACGACGAGATATTCGCCTGCTTCCTTGAACGTATACTCAATCGAATTAATATGTCCGGGAACGACCATCATGTTGACGTTCGTCTTAACGATTTCAAATCCATGAACGACGTCCTTCGATGTCACGAGAAAATCGACTGTCGCCCCTTTAGGTATGACCATATCTTTTGGTGTAAACTGAAAAGCTTGTGAAACGATGACCGCTTCGTATCGGTCATCATCAATCTTTTTTAGTCCTGGTTTATCAAACGGTTTCGTCTGATCGACTTTCGTCGGATCAATCAATGTCGCATCGGATGGTGGTTGATTGCCCGATGCAAAAGCGGATACACCGATGATGGTCAAGAAGACCGCTAGCATCGCTACTCCGAAGATCAGCCAAATTTTTTCTAAACGATGAATGTGCATCGTGATTCCCCCTTAACGTGATATGAACAATAGAAAGATTGAACTCCACATCCCGATGATGACACCTGCTACGATCAGGACGGCAACGAATGTTCCTTTTAGGTTCGATTCTGTCTTTTGACTCATCGTGATTACTCCTTTCCTACTCTGAACTTGTCTTTATTGTAAGAATTCAGCAAGTCTGGAAACTGTGATAAATATCACTTTAAATATGAAAATTCCGCACTTTTCATTTCGAAAACACACAGAAAATTCACATCTAAGCGAGCTTAGAAAAAACTTCTATACACAAAAATAACGCGAGACAGGAAAGTCCTGTTTCGCGTCGGGATGATTCGTACATCTTATTAAATTCGACAAACACCTGCTGGACATCCTTCACAATGACACAGATCCCGTAGATATTGCGGATCGTGAATGATGATTTCTTTTGCAGTCATCGAAATGACCCCTTCTTTTTTCCACTGAGAAAACATACGATTAACGGTCTCACGTGGTGCACCAATCAATTGACCAAACTCACCGTCGGATGGTCGCTTCGCAAGACGATACGTTTCTCCCACTTGTTCCCCTTCCATCGCAATCAAGCGAAGTAACGTCGAAGCTAATGCCCCTGGTTTTCCAAACAGTAGTAAGTCACGTAATTTCGTTTCCGTTTGCTTCCGCATTAATGCTTGCCATCGCATGATCTCAAGCGCAAAGGCACCGTCTTTTTTCATAAGCTCTTCTAATTGGTTTTTCGATAAGAATCCGATGATGCTATCTTCCATCGTTTCAATACTGTAGGAACTCGGAAAAGCTTCTCCTACATCAAATTCGCCAAACAAATCTCCTTTGAAATATAAAAACATGAGTAATGGACTGCCTTTTTTCGTCAACTTCGATAGTTTGACGCCTCCTTGTTTCACATAAAACAACTTATCGTTCATTTCCCCTTCCCAACAGACAATGGAATCCTTTTTGAACGTCGTTTCTGTCATGAAGCTCTCAAGCAACGTTCGCGTTTCGGGTGATAAGACGAACGTATTGGCTTCAGTCGTTCCACAAGTTAGCATATCCATTTCTCCTCTCCTCTTCTTCTGCTTTTAGTATAGAACATCACAGTCGAAAAGAATGGATTTTCAAAAGATTGTCAAACTTTGTTCAACATTTCACATTATTATTTTTAAAATGACCTGACGACTCTTTTAAGAATACAAAAGGAATCGTCAGGAGTGATGTCATGGATTTATATCATAGTAATGATGAACAATTCGATTGACTGCTTGACCCGGCGTCTGATCATACCAGTTCTGTTGGAACTTCTGCATGTGTTGACGACATTCTTCAAGTATCACATCAGACGTGATCCACTCCATCAACTGCTCCATCCGTTCTGTCTGGCGGACAGGTAGCGGTTTCGGATACTGATCCACGAGCCCTGGTAGTTGTCGGTATGTGTCGATATCCGGTGTATACAAGAACGCCGGAATGTTGAGGAGACAGCTTTCAAATGGAATGGAAGAATAATCAGTTACGAGCACATCTGTGATTAGCAAGTAATCATTGATCTGATACGTATCGTCCAAAAGATGGATATGGCTAGAACGATAGGTAGAAAGAGACCGAATCGTTGGATGTAATTTAACGAGAATCGTCCATCCCGCTTGAGCAAGTTGTTCGAACTGTTGAATCGTATGATCTTCTGTTCCTTTGTATTCCCGGTATGTCGGTGCATACAATAAGATCCGACGATCAGTCTTTACATATTGTTTTCTTAATTCCAGTGTTTTCTGCTTTCGTTGCTTCTCATCAAACCAATAGTCCGTTCGTGGCATGCCGAATGGTTTAAAGTGAGACCGTTTTAAGTCGTGTGGTGCCATGAACTGTGTCGCACAGCGCATCCCTGGTACGATGAAATCACCATATTCTTGATAAACTCGTCGAAAACGATTTCTTACTCGTTCTGATACGAACAGACTTTTGGAAGAGGTCAGTCCAAACTGCTTTAATGTTCCTGCCGCATGCCATAGCTGGATACGTCGTGTTCCTCGTCGCGTTGTTGCGACACTGAATTCTGCGACATAATTATCGACGAAGACCGTCCGGGAGGTCGCAAGCAAATACGCCAATCGGACGAATCGTAAACGACGAAAGCGAAGAGTCCGATCTGACTTCCACAGATCCGGCTGCTTCATGAAATGATGATCATATACCAGATACCGTTTCTCACTTGGCAATTCCTGCGCTAAGCGATCATTAACAGGTTTTGCGTTATCACCATACGTCATCCAAAACAAAGTGACTGGTCGAAGCGGTAGCCATCGAAAGACACCATAACAAATACGAAACAACAATAAATAGACCCATACGATACCTTCTCTAACCACTTTCATCCTGCCCTTCTACGAAGAAAGACCGCACGTCGATCGTGTGGTCTCCTCTTCAATCACTTCGAAGCTAATTCCGTTTTAATCTGGCTTGTAGAGATGCCTTCAGTCCGACTGAGGTAAACGACTTCACAGTGCTCCTTCAAGAAGTCGAACTCGCCTTTCCAGTCGTCACCCATGACGAAGAGATCAACATCATGTTTTTTCACATCTTCTACTTTTTGATCCCAGCTGTTTTCTGGAATAACTTCATCCACATAACGGATGGCTTCAAGGATCATCTTCCGATTCTCAAAGTTATGGTAAGACTGTTTATGTTTTAAACGATTGAATTCGTCTGTCGAAATCGCGACGATGAGGTAATCGCCCATCTCTTTGGCACGTTTTAAGATGTTGATATGACCCCAGTGCAATAAATCAAATGTTCCGTACGTAATAACCTTCTTCATGATTTTGCTCTCCCTTTTATCCGTAAATTCTCTTTATGATCGTCTTCATCGCCCGTTCTGAAGCCTGCCCATCATCCCATTGACAATACGTCTCTTGGAACGCTCGGAATGCTGACGCATACCGTGTGTGCCAATCATCCAACTGATTCAATTCTTCAAATAGTGCTGTCTCAGTGGATAATAATGGTCCCGGTGCCCCCTGTTCAAAATCGAAGTAAAATCCGCGCAACTGATCGCGATAATGTTCTAAGTCATACGTATAGAATAAAATCGGACGCGATAAATGCGCAAAATCAAACATGACAGAAGAATAATCCGTGATCAAAGCGTCTGACGCCATATAGAGCTCCGCGATATCCGGGTAGTCCGATGCATTTCGAACGGATGGATAAGCAGTGACGTCGAGACGACTTCCGACTAAATAGTGCATTCGAATAAGCAGGACATATTCATCCCCGAATCGCTTTTCAAATTCCTCTAACGAAAAGGGCAGCTCAAATGAATATTTCCCTTGACCTTCGAACGCATTATCTCGCCAAGTAGGTGCATACAGCAAGACTTTTTTCGAAGAATCAATCTCATAGTGGCGATAAACCGTTTCTTTGATTTTAGCATGCCGTGCCTCTTGATAAAATATATCATTTCGAGGGTATCCAATTTCTAGCATCTCACCTTCAAAAGCAAATGCCCGCCGAAAGATTGAACTAGAGTAGGCATTCGGGGAAATTAAACCGGACCATTTTGCAGTCTCTTGCTTAAATCCTTGCTTGTACCGCTCCGTCGTCGTATTCGCCATTTGGACATCATCCATATCAAGCGCAAGCTTTTTGAGCGGTGTGCCGTGCCATGTCTGGAGATAATACGTTTTTTTCGGTTTGATCAACCAACCCGGTAACCGACTGTTTGATACCCAGACCCGTGACGTCGCGAGCAAATAAATCCAGCGAAACGTCAACCGATCTACCGTCTTGACGTCTCGTGGAAACGTAACACCTCGTTGTTTACTAAAAATCAACTCACATTCCGGATGCATCGTACGCATCAATTCGTAGATGGCACGCGGACTGTCACTATATTGCTTTCCGAGAAAACTCTCGAAAAGGACTCGATTTGATTTTTGTGGCAACCACGTAAAGACTTTCATGATGGTTCGCAGACTGCGTTCAATCAAGCCTGTTCGTTTCATCCACTGTTTTACTTGATCTTTCAAGTGAAGAGCTCCTTCTTAAGTCAATTAATCACAGCTCATCATAACAAAAAGCGCATCCATTTGGAATTGCTATTTGTTCGCATGTAGCGGAAAGGTAAATCGAACGCCGTCGTGTTTTTGACGATTCCTTTACGATGGCTGAACGTCTCGAAACTATACTTGCCATGATATCCACCCATACCACTCGCCCCGACTCCACCAAATGGTAGATGATGCTGTGCGACGTGCATCAATGTGTCATTGACACATCCACCACCGAATGAAATCCGTTCAAGGATACGATGTTCGACGGCTTTGTTCTCTGTGAACAGATAAAGTGCAAGCGGTTTGTCACGATCATTGACGAACGCGATGACCTCTTCGATTTCACGGTAGGTCAACACCGGCAGGATCGGTCCGAAGATTTCGTCTTGCATCAATGGAGCATCCACCGCTACATTCGTCATGACGGTCGGCGCCATCTTACGCGTTTCCGGATCGACTTGTCCACCGAATTCGATCGTCCCTTGCGACAAGTAACTGCTGAGGCGATTCAGATGATCGTCCGATACGATTTTGACGTAGGATGAGACGCCGACGCCATTCCCGTACTGTTTGAAGGCTTCTTCTTCAATCAACTGCAAGAAACGTTCTTTAACGTCCTCATGAATCAATACGTAATCCGGGGCGATACATGTCTGTCCGGCATTCAGCCATTTTCCCCATGCGATCCGCTTCGCTGCTAGACGAAGATCCGCATCCTTGTGAACGATTGTCGGTGATTTCCCACCCAGTTCAAGTGTGACCGGTGTCAAATGCTTCGCTGCAGCTTGATGCACGATTTTTCCGACGCGTGTGGAACCCGTAAAGAAGATATAATCAAAACGTTCGTTTAATAAAGCGCTACTGACTTCAGCATCTCCTTCTATGACGATTCCGAATCGTTCATGGAATGCCGTTTCAAAAACTTCTCGTAATACACGAGAGACGTTCGGTGTCAGCTCGGATGGTTTAAGGACGACCGTATTCCCCGCTGCAATCGCACCAATGACCGGAGCAAGTGCCAGCTGGAAAGGATAGTTCCATGGCGCGATGACAAGAACGTTGCCATAGGGTTCGTACTGGATTTCACTTTTTGAGCCGATATGCAGAAGCGGTGTTGCGACACGCTTTGGACGTGCTAGTCGACGGAGTTGTCGCTCCATCCGTTGAATCTCTCCATAAACGAAACCGATTTCCGTCGTAAAAGCATCATGCTGTCCTTTATTGAGATCTTGTTTTAATGCCTCATAGATCGCTGCTTCATGCGTTTCAATCGCTTGGCGTAAGAACGTCAGCATGCTTAAGCGAAAAGCTAGACTACGTGTTGCACCTGTTTGGAAAAAGTGACGCTGTGTCTCAAGGCGCTCTGAAAGCACTGTCTCTGTCATCGTTGTCTCCATCCGAGAATCTCCCCTTTAACTGATCTATAACACTGCCTTTATCTTACCATATCTCTTTTCGACTATGAAAAAAGACGGAGAGGCTTCTCCGTCTTGCTTCTTATAATTGAATCGCTGTTTCAAGCGCGACTTTCATCATATCGTTGAATGTCGTCTGGCGCTCTTCCGATGTTGTTTCTTCACCTGTCAACAGATGATCTGAAATCGTCAGGATCGTCAGTGCGTTTACTTTATGTTTTGCTGCAAGTGTGTAAAGACCTGCCGCTTCCATCTCGATTGCGAGACATCCGAAATCCGCCCATTTTTTGAAGTGATGGAAATCATCTTGATAGAACTGATCCGTCGTGAAGATTTGACCGACTTTTGCATCGATACCTTGTTCTTTAGCTGCTGTATATGCTTTATGCAGCAGATCAAAAGAGGCTGTCGGTGCGTAGTCTAGTCCATTAAAACGGACACGGTTCTGTGCCATGTCATGCGAAGCACTCATCGCGATGACGACGTCACGAACTTTAACGTCTGGCGTGATCCCACCGGCAGTTCCGACACGGATCAAGTTCTTCGCACCGTATGACTGAACGAGTTCGTTCGCATAGATCGACATCGATGGTACACCCATACCTGTTCCTTGAACCGAAACTTTTTTCCCTTTATAAGTACCTGTGAAGCCATACATGCCTCGAACTTCGTTATAAAGGACGACGTCCTCTAAAAACGTCTCAGCGATGTATTTAGCACGTAACGGATCTCCTGGGAGTAAGACCGTTTCGGCGATTTGTCCTTCAGCTGCATTAATGTGTACACTCATGTACGATTCCTCCTCGATAGTCGTTTAAATCGACAACAATTCACGAAACTCATTCGGTGTCATACCGAATTGTTTTTTGAACACTTTCCGAAAATACTTATCGTCCTGATATCCGACTTCAAGTGCGATTTCGTAAATGCGCGCGTCCGTCTCACTCAATAATTCCTTCGCCCGATTCAAGCGAATCGTTTGGATGTAATCAGATAAGTTAACGGAAAAACGCTGTTTGAAGCGTCGTGATATATACTCTCGGCTCAAGTAAAACCGTTCGCTCATGAATTGCAGTGTCAATTCTTCCGCATAATGCGTTTCGATGTATTTGGCGATTTGATCAATCGCTTCTCCTGATTCCACTACCGGATGGATACATTCCATCGCGCGGGACAAGGCATCATTGAGTACATCTGGATCAACCGGCTTCAATAAATAATCAAAGGATTGATGCAAAATGGCACGTCGCATATACGTATAATCATCATACCCTGTCAGCACGATCGTGACGACCTTTGGATGATGATTTTTTGTCCATTCTAGTAATGTTAATCCGTCGAGTCCAGGCATTTCGACATCTGTCAGCATTAAATCGATCGTTCCGGTATCCAGTAATCGTTTCGCTTCTTCCCCATGTTCCGCCTCGTAAATATGTGAGACCTGCCAACTGTCCCATTCTCCGAGCAATTTGACCGCTTCCCGTACATGTCGTTCATCGTCTACGATCAACACGTTCATGCCAAGTCCCCCTTCTCATATGGAATTCGAATCACGATTTTGAATCCTCCCTCTACCGCTGAAGAAGAGAGCGTCATATTTGCTTGCTCCCCGTAAAAAATCAAGAGTCGTTCATAAATATTATGGAGACCAATGCCGCTCGTCTCGAGATCTTCTGGGCTACGATGCATGCGCATTTTTCGATCAATCGCTTCAAGTCGTCCTGTTTCAAGAATGGCACCGCTATTCTCGATTTGAATAATGAGGCGTCCGCCATCCGTCCGGACTTTGTAAGCAAGATAGTTCTCCGTCGCTGCTAATTGCTGTCGAAAGCCGTGTTTGAAGTAATTTTCAGCGAACGGTTGCAAGATCATCTTCGGAACTTCAATGTCATTGAGATGCCACGGGACGTCAACAATATAACGGAACCGTTCCGGAAAACGTTGCTGTTGCAAACGAATATACGCTTGAAGATGATCGACTTCTTGTTTTAGGGTTACGATCGTCTGCTCATTATTCATCGAGTAGCGCATCATTTGTGATAATCCGGTGATCGAGCGGTACGCGATCTTCCGGTCTCCTTGTAACGTCGTCGTTCCGATCGATTGTAAGGCATTGAATAAGAAGTGCGGATTGAGCTGAGATTGTAATGCACGTAGCTCATTCGTCCGGTTTTCAAGTGCCAGTCGATACTCCCGTTTGATTAAACGATCAATCCGTTGAATCATGCGTTGGAACTGACGGTTGAGTAATCCAATCTCGTCATTCGTCGTCGCAACGAATGGTGCTGATAAATCCCCTTGTTCGACTCGCCAGACGTTTGCTGTCAACTGTTTGATTGGTTTCGTGATCTGCATGGCAACGAGACTTGCGGCAATGATCATGACGAACAGTGAGACGAGACCGATCAAAACAAGAATCAATGCCGTTTCATTCGCCCCTTGGATGACTGACGCATACGGAATCCGTTTGACGAGTATGAGTGGAACACCATTCGTCATCGTCTTTGAGTAGACGATGAACGATTTTCCGACACGTAAACTCCCACTCTGCCCAGTGAATCGATCGACCGGTAGTTCCATCTCTGCTCCAGTCTGTGCCAATACACGCTGTTCTGTCATCAACCATAACGACTCTTCCGGATCATTCTCGAACAGTTTCAATTGTTGTTCGAATACACGGACTGGAATATCCACTGAAAGGAAGCCGAGTGGCTCATCTGTTTCGACACGATCGATACGATAACGAAAACTAACGACTTGTTTCTCATCAAGAATCATCGTGTGCACATTGTATGGTTCAATCGTGTGCGCTCCGTCAATCAACCAGCCACTTTTTTGTTTCATCAATCGAAAATAATCCGTTTCTTGCATCCAATCAAACGTTCCCCGACTCGTCGTTTTCATGTTGTAGACCGAATACTCCGAATAACCATTTAAGATGACGAAATGTAACTGCTCGATATCCTGACGTGATAAAAACAGACCTAACATCGCCCGCGAAACGACTCCATCAGATTCGTCTAATTCCTGATCTGCTCCGACGCGCATGATGTTCATCAACGAACGATTCGCATACAGACTTGTCGAGAGACGGCGGATATCCTCTATGTAATGGGTCACCTGTGTATTTCCTCGCGTCAACACGTTCAGGCTAGAACGTTCTGCCTGTTCAATGTTTTGGTGCCGTACATACAAGTAGGAGATCGATGTCGCGAGGGCTGTCGGAATCAAGATCGCTAGGACGACGAGACGAATCAAACGTGTCCGGATACTTTTCATGAAAGGCGCCCCCATCCTTTTTCTTGTAATCAATCGTATCATAACCTTGAATCCGCTTACATCATTTCCTGATATTCTCTTTCATGATTCCTATAAAAAATTCTTTTTTGTTTCGACTTGATTCCGAATGAATTTTACTATAATATCATCAATGTTCGTTTTTTAATCAATTTGTTATGAAGGTGGTCCTTTTACCCATGTTTAAACTTGCCGCACATCAAACAACCGTAAAACGTGAAATCCAAGCTGGATTCGTGACGTTCATTACGATGGCATATATTCTGCTCGTCAATCCGACGATTTTAGCAGATGCCGGTATCCCCCAAGCCCAAGCATTTTCTGCGACGATCATCGCGACATTGATCGGTACGCTCCTGATGGGGCTTTATGCGAATCTACCAATCGCAGTCGCACCCGGAATGGGACTCAATGCGTATTTTACTTATACACTTGTCGTTGGTGAGAAGATTCCATATCAGACAGCACTCTCAGTTGTTTTCGTTGCTGGTGTCATTTTCTTATTGTTATCACTCTCACCAATCCGTACGAAGCTGATTGAAATCATTCCGATGACATTAAAGCTTGCGATCACAGGTGGAATCGGTCTTTTCATTGCTTCACTCGGTCTCAAGATGTCAGGAATTCTCATCGCTAGTGAAGATACACTCGTCACGATTGGCGCATTGACGTCACCAGAAGCATTGATCACACTCATCGGACTATTAGTTGCAGCCATCTTGACGATCAAACGTGTACCAGGTGCTATTTTATATGCCATGATTCTCTCTGGATTGATTGCATTCCTGACAGGTGAATTGAAGTTTTCCGATTCCTTCGTTGCGTTACCGACTTTACCAGAAGGATTGATCATCACGAATCCGTTCAACGCCATTCAAGACGTGTTCCAATACGGTCTGTTCAGCGGTGTCCTCTCCTTCGTTCTCGTGACGATGTTTGATACGACAGGTACGATGGTCGCTGTCGGAGAACAGGCTGGATTGATTGAAGAAGATGGATCATTGAAAAACAGCGAACGTGCCCTATTATCTGATTCGACTGCGATGGTCGCTGGTTCATTGTTCGGAACAAGTCCCACAACCGCTTACGTAGAATCTGCAGCGGGTGTCGCTGCTGGTGGACGGACTGGACTCACATCCGTGACGGTCGGGATTCTATTCGCATTATCTGCCGTCTTTGGACCGTTCGTTCAATCGATTTCGAGCGTCCCTGCGATTACTGCGCCAGCATTGATTTTAGTCGGTGCCTTCATGATTCAAAATATCAAACAGATTCCATGGGATGATTTCAGCGAAGCTTTCACGGCTTTCCTCGTCATCTTGATCATGCCATTATCCGGTAGCATCGCAACCGGTATCGCATTCGGTTTCATCGTCTATCCAATCATGAAAGCTATCCAAAAAGAGCGTGTCCATCCACTCATCTATGTGTTCGCGCTTCTCTTCTTCATCCAATTATTCTTCTTATCATAAAAAAACATGCCTGTTCCGTCAGTTAATCGGAACAGGCATGTTTTTTTGAATCACTTCTTATTTTTTCATTTTATCCCATGTTTTCGTGAAGTCCTGCAGCATCTCGTCAGCTGTTTTTTGCTTACCAACATATGCTTGCATGATCGCTCCGAACTCGTTTACAGCACCATCCGGATACTTGAACCAGTTCCATGAGATCGTTTTTCCGTCTTTCGAGTACGCTTGAATATCATCTGCAAGCGGTCCTAGATCCTTCGCTTCGATTGATTTGAAGGCAGGGATGAATTTAAATTTATTGACCATGTAGTCTTTTCCTGTCTCAGACGTCGCCATCCACTCGAGGAATTTTTTCGCTTCTGCTTTGTTCTTCGAGTTCTTATTGACGACCCAGTTGTTTGGTACGCCAACAGGAAGACGGTCCATTTTTTCTTTATCATCATTGATCGGCATCGGGATGAAGCCCATGTTGATGTCCGGATTGACGTCCGTAATCAATTGTTGTGCCCAGTTCCCTTGTTGAAGCATCGCTGTCTTACCTTCAGCAAATTGGGAAACTTGTGTGTTGTAATCCGTCGTTAACGGATTTTTATTACCGTACTCAATCGTTAAATCAAATAGATTCATGAAATCCTTGAACTGTTTGTTATCTTCGAACTTTCCTTTTCCAGAATTCAAGTCTGCGATGAACTGATCTGGATCATCCTGCTGTGCGACCGGAATGTTCAACAGGTGATTACCGAGAATCCACCACTCCCCGTACCCAATCGAGAATGGCGTCACCCCGTCTGCCTTTAGCTTCTTTGAAGCTTCCGTCAATTCAGTTAATGTTTTCGGAAGTTCCGTGATACCAGCTTTTTTGAAGATATCTTTATTGTAGATAAAGCCATACCCCTCAAGGTTCATTGGCATACCATACAATTTACCATCAATCGTCATTGGCTCTTTTGATAGATCCGTTAGATCGCCGACCCACTTTTCATCTGACAAATCTTCTAACTTATCCTGCCATGTCTTTGCTTCCGTAAAGCCACCGTTGTTAAAGACATCTGGTTCATTACCTGAAGCGAACTGTGATTTCAGAGCCGCGCCATAGTCCGATCCACCACCGACTGTTTGCACGACGACTTTCGTTCCGGTTTCTTTTTCATACGCTTTTGCCATCTTTTCCATGTCTTTTGCGATTTCAGCCTTGAATTGGAATACGTTGAGCGTCTTACCGTCTTTTGAACCACTATCTTTCGAGTCATCGCTATTCAATGTACCGCCACCACATGCTGCCAAAGCGACGACCATCGCCGTCGTGACGACAGGTAATGCTGCCCATCTTCTTTTACGCATTCGGATTCCCTCCCTGATTTCGTTTCATTTCGTGCTACATCTTCACAATAAATGAAAACGCTTGCAATGAAGAGAGAGAAAGTTGTCCGGTGTGGTGGAAAATATTGAACAATCGTTATCCGAGTCTTTTCATCGGAATTGTTGTATCATGAAACTAGAGATTCTTTTATGAATAGGAGTTTGATGCCATGTCCTTGCAACTCACGATTTTATTGATTGGTATATTGCTGTTTGCTGCCGTCTGGACGACGAAGTTATCCAGTCGTCTGAATATTCCTGCTCTACTGATTTTTATCGCCCTTGGTATGATTGCTGGAAGCGACATTACGGGGTTCATTCGTTTTGACGATGCAGAACTGGCTCAGCTTCTTGGAACCGTCGCCCTCATCATCATCTTATTCGAGGGTGGTCTGCAAACGGTTTGGAAGGAAGTGCGTCATGAATTAGCCCCTTCCCTCTCGCTTGCGACGTTCGGGGTCTTCATCGCTACATCCATCGTTGCCGTTGCTTCCCATTATATTCTGGGCTTCAGTTGGGCGAATGCTTTTTTACTCGGGGCAATCGTTGGTTCGACGGATGCCGCTGCTATCTTTTCTGTCTTGAGTGGTCAGCCGATTCGACGGAAAGTCGGATCAACACTCGAAGTTGAGTCCGGTACGAATGACCCGATGGCCGTCTTTTTGACTGTCTTGTTCCTTGAGTTCGTGACAAACCCTGAAGAAGCATCGCTCTTATCGGGACTTGGATCACTCGTTTGGGAAATGGCGATGGGACTTCTGATTGGTTTGTTCATCGGATGGGCAGCTTCGACCTTGATCAATCGGATCGATTTGTCCTCTTCTAGCTTTTATCCGATCATGCTCATGTCGTTTGCTTTCCTGTCTTTCGGTTTAGCTGATACGTTCCATGCCAGTGGATTTTTAGCCGTTTATGTCACAGCGATCTACATCAGTAATCATGAACTCGTCTACCGACAGACACTCGTCCGTTTTACGATGAGTATGGCGCATCTTGCCCAAATCGGAATGTTCATCGTGCTCGGTCTACTCGTCTTTCCGAAACAATTGCTCGATGTCCAGGTCATCCTGTCTTCCATTGCGTTGGCGCTGATCTTAATTTTCATCGCTCGTCCTTTGTCAGTCTGGGTGAGTCTTCTTCCGTTTCGTTATTCGTGGCAAGAGAAGGTTTTCATTTCTTTTGCTGGTCTAAAAGGAGCGGTACCGATCATTCTCGCGACATATCCTCTCGTTGCGGATATCGAGAATGCATCGATGATCTTCAATATCGTGTTTTTCACAGTCTTATTATCAACGCTAATTCAAGGAAGTATGTTGACGTTCCTTTCCGAGCGGTTACGACTGAACGAAACACAGACTACTGCTATCCATACCGTCATTGAATTCATGTCAATCGGTAAACCGAATGCGGAAATCATTGAATTGACGTTACCGATGTCCCATCCATTCATTGGAACGACGATCTCAGAGATTGATTTGCCTCAGGAATTTTTGATCACGGCCATCATCCGTGATGATCAAATCATTACACCACGTGGAGACACTGCCCTAGAAGGCAATGATCAGCTACTACTCCTTACCCCAAAACATCGGATCAAGACACTGAAGCGATTCCTGTTTCCTCCCGCTTGATCTGTTCATGAAACAACGCAGTGGATCCTGAAGATCCACTGCGTTGTTTTTTTACATATTCATGAATCTTGTTGTTTCGTTTGTGTGTCTTGCTTCTGTTCTTTACGCTTCGCTTTAGCACGACGGTAGAGAACGTATCCACCAAGAATCACGACGATTCCACCTAAGATCCACCATAACTCCTGTTCTAATCCTTTTAGCATGGATTCAGCACGTTCTACTCCGAATCGTTCACCGACCCAGATGTAAAAGAAGGAAACCGGAAAAAGTCCAATACTTGAAGCGAGTAAATAGCGTTTGAACGAAAGACCAAACAAACCACACGGAATCGAGACGACCGAGCGCACGACGGGGAAAAAGCGGCCGAACAAAGCAGACCATGTTCCGTATTTCCCGACGATGCGCTCCCCTTGCTCAATTTCTTTTTCTTTAATCAGTAACCATTTGCCGTACCGGATAAGTATCGGACGACCTGCATAACGACCTAGAAGATAAAAGACCGTCGCGCCCATCAGACTTCCTAAAAAACCGACCAGAACAGCAGCTGTCCAGCTGACCGTTCCGTTCGACACATATAGACCGAGCAACGGTAAGCCCACTTCTGCCGGAATCAATTCTGTTCCAAGACCAACGATCATAATTCCTAAAAACAGCCAGAGATTGGATTCTCCGGCTGAAAACAACCATTCCAACATACGAGTAACCCTCCGTTCATCCTCTCGCTGGACGGAGGAGATAATAAATGATGACGACTAACGTCGTCCAGACGCCTGTGAAGATTCCGATAATCCCGACAATGAAGAAACCGAGTGCAACGATTGAGCCTGTCTGTTTATAATCCCGCCACATCGTCCGTAATCCTTTAATGTTGAACCAAAGGAATACGAGGAATAATACAGGGATGAGTAATCCTACGATCAATAAAGAAGACATGTCTTCACCTCTTTCTTATTTATTGTTATCCCCATTCTATCAGGAATCGACACGTCTTTCCTCCGCCTGAGGTCTTACGAACCTAAAAAAAAGAACACGCTTCTGAATCGAAGCATGCCCTTTGCTTTATAAAACATCCTGTTTTGACGCTTTCTTACTATATATATGTCAGAGCAAGTGGATGCCTTCCGCTTGGAGACTTTTACGCGTCTCTTCTGACCAGACAGAAGCTTGGACTTCACCGATGTGACGTTTTTTCAATAAGAACATCGCCATACGGGATTGACCGATTCCTCCACCCATCGTTAACGGTAGACGCTCTTCGAGCACACCTTGATGGAACGGGAACGCCAATTTATCCTCTTCTTGAGCAATCGCTGTCTGTTTTAAAAGTGCTTCACGATCAACGCGAATTCCCATTGAAGACAATTCGAATGCTCCGATTTCTGGGTGGTGTACTAAAATGTCACCGTTGAGTGTCCAGTCATCGTAGTCAGCCGCTCGACCATCGTGCTTCTCACCTGAAGCCAGTGCGCCACCGATTTGCATGAGGAAAACTGCGCCATATGCTTTCGTGACTTCTGTTTCACGTTCTTTCGTCGAAAGTGTCGGATACGCATCCTCTAGCTCTTGCGTCGTCATGAAATGAATCGTTTCCGGTAAGATCGCTGAAATGCCGTATTCCGCTTCCACTTCTTGCTCAACTTGACGAATCGTTGCATAGATCGCTTGTACCGTTTCTTGTAAATAAGCACTCGTCCGTTGTTCTTTCGTAATGATACGTTCCCAATCCCACTGATCGACGTGAATGGAGTGTGTCGCATCCAGCATCTCATCGCGACGAATCGCATGCATCAACGTGTATAAGCCTTCTCCTGCTTCAAATCCATACGTATGAAGCGCTTGACGCTTCCATTTTGCAAGAGATTGTACGATTTCAAGGTCTGCTGTGTGGTCCAAGGCATCGAAGCGAATGATGCGCTCTACGCCGTTTAGATGATCGTTGACACCGAGTGTGCTTTCTACGAACAATGGTGCTTCGACACGTGTCAATCCGAGTGTCGTCGAAAAGCGTTCTTCAAAGCGTTTCTTTACGAGTGTGATAGCTTCCTGTGTGTGTTTCATCGATACGAGTGTTGTCATGGTGGTGTTCCTCCTCAATTGTGTTTTGAAAAAGAAGCCATAAAAAAGAGCCCTTCTTTCCCAAGAATATGGGACGAAAGACTCGGTTCCGCGGTACCACCCATGTTAGCAACGATGTTGCTCACTCAAAAGACGAATCACTTCATCTTCGGCCATATGATAACGGACAGGCAACTCCGGCTACGCCTACTGACATTCGGGTTCGGGTAGCGACTCCGGGAGGTTCTTCGCATCTTGCTTCCGACTGGGCTCTCACCATCCCCAGCTCGCTATACGGTCGTACAAGGTGTTACTCTTCCCTTCAACGTCGTTGTTACAATTGAATTGAGAACATCGTACAACAGGTCGCAAGTGTTTGAAAAGACTTTTTTTCAAAAAAAATAAAAGTTGTCAGATTAATCTGACGTGTGAATCATGAAAAAAGCGTTCTCGCAGAAGCGAGAACGCGCTTACAAAAATTATTTGATCGACCCACTCGTAATTCCTTGAATGATCTGTTTTTGCAAGGCAAAGAAGAACAACAATAACGGAATGATCCCGAGGACGAGTCCGGCAAGTGCTAAGTCCCACTGCTTCGTATACTGACCGAAGAAATAGAACGTCGCGAGTGGAATCGTTCGTAAATCGACGTCTCGTAACATCAGCGATGGCAGTAGGAAATCATTCCAAATCCAAAGCGTGTTCAAGATGATAATCGTGACCGTGATCGGTTTGAGTAATGGGAACACGATACGCCAGAATACACCCCATTGTGAACAACCATCAATGATGGCCGCCTCCTCGATTTCTTCAGGAATCGACTTCATGAATCCATGGTATAAGAAGATTGATAATCCAGATCCAAAACCAAGATACATCAGAATCAATCCCCAATAACTGTTCTGCAATCCGAGATCACCAGACAGTTTCGATAAGGGAATCATGATCGATTGGAATGGAATGATCATCGCGGCAACGAATAAGAAAAAGATGATCGTCGACAAGCGTGTTTTCGTCCGGACGAGTTTCCAAGCCGCCATCGAACAAAAAATGATGATGACCGCGTTAGCGCCGACTGTAATGATGACGGAGTTTAAAAAGACTTTTCCGAAGTTCATGGCTTCCCATGCTTCCGAATAGTTGGACGTCATCCATTCTTTTGGTAGACCCGATGTATTCGTAAAGATATCTCCCTGCGTCTTGAATGAATTCGAGACGACGTAATAAAACGGAATCATATACAGAAGCCCCATCAATAAGGCTGCCAGTTCGACTGTTCCAAGACGGAATGAATAACGACCTCTCGTCTTTTTAGAGCGCTTCGGTTTCTCCTCTTGCGGAGTGGGTAACGGTTGTGCCGTACTCATGCTTCCACCTCCCGTTTTTTCGTCAGATAGACTTGAGTGACTGTAATCGCGGCGACAACAACGAAGAAGATGATCGCTTTCGCTGACCCGAGTCCAAGATTATTGTTCGTAAACGATTCTTTATAAATGTTTAAAGCAAGCATTTCGGTCGATTTGAATGGTCCACCATTCGTTAGGGATAAGTTCGTATCGAATAACTTGAAGGACCATGAAATCGTCAAGAACAAACAGATCGTGACCGACGGCATGATCAGTGGCAACGTAATGTTCCGTAACGTCGAGAGACGATTAGCACCATCGATTTTTGCTGCTTCAATCAGCTCTTGTGGCACATTTTGTAGAGCTGCGATATAGATGACCATGATGTAACCGCCACCTTGCCAAATCGAAACGATAACGATACCCCAGAATCCTGTCCGGGCATCTCCTAACCATGGAAGTTCAAATATACTCCACCCTGTCAATTCACCAATCGATGCGAAGCCTTTGACATAGATGAACTGCCAAACGAACCCGAGGATCAACCCACCGATCAAGTTCGGCATGAAGAAAATCGTTCGTAAGAAATTACGCGTGCGAATATTTTGTGTCAATAAGAACGCCAAGATGAAACCAACGACATTCGTTAAGATGACGGCAACGACCGTATATTTCGTCGTCAACCAAAATGACTGCTGGAACTGCTCGTCACTCGTAAAGAGACGGACATAGTTATCAAAGCCGATCCAATTTAATTCTCCGGTTACACCGTTCCAATCCGTGAACGAATACATGACGCCATTGAAAAACGGTACAAGCACGATCACTGCGAATACAAGAAAGACCGGTCCGACGAAGAGCCAAAAATCAAGACCGCGTTTCCACTTCTTTTGTCCAGATGTCATTGTTTCATCCCTCCTCCACTCTACAGTACGTCTTTCTCTAACACTTGAACACGTCACCATTTGACCCATTGGGTGGAAAATATTGAACGTTTTCTTTTGGCGCGTTCGCACTAGATACGCTACTATTAGAAAAAAGAGAGATCCAATCAAAGAGGGAGTCGATACCATGGAAAAGACCATTCGTTCAGACTTAGAAATCGCACAACAAACCGTCTTACGCCCGATTCGAGAAATTGCGAACCGAATTGGTTTGCAAGAAGAGGATTTTGATACGTACGGAAAGTATAAAGCGAAGTTGACAGACGGACTGTTGAACCGATTGGCAACGAAATCTGACGGTAAATTGATCCTTGTCACTGCCATCAATCCGACAGCCGCCGGTGAAGGAAAATCAACCGTCACTGTCGGACTCGGACAGGCGTTGCATCGGGCAAACCATAAAACGATGATTTGTTTACGGGAACCCTCACTCGGTCCGACGATGGGCTTAAAAGGTGGCGCGTGTGGTGGTGGCTATAGCCAAGTCCTACCGATGGAAGAGATCAATCTTCATTTCACAGGCGATATGCATGCGATCACATCTGCTCATAATACAATCAGTGCCTTGCTCGACAATCACCTGCATCAAGGTAACATCCTTGGCATCGATCCGCGTCGTATCGTCTGGAAACGCGTTCTTGATTTGAATGACCGTGCCTTGCGCCAAGTCACGATTGGTCTTGGTGGTCCTGCTCATGGCGTGCCGCGTCAAGATGGGTTCGATATCACGGTCGCTTCCGAGATCATGGCGGTCCTCTGTCTAGCAGACTCGATCACGGATCTCGAACGACGCTTGAGTCGCATCGTCGTCGCCTATACGTACGATCAACAGCCGGTTACGGTCAAAGATATTCAGGCGTCAGGAGCTGCGACGTTACTTCTAAAAGATGCGTTTCGTCCGAACCTCGTTCAAACCGTCGAAGGAACACCAGCACTGATTCACGGTGGACCGTTCGCGAACATCGCACATGGCTGTAACTCTTTGATTGCAACGCAAACTGCACTGAAGCTAAGCGATTACGTTGTCACAGAAGCAGGATTCGGAGCTGATTTAGGTGCCGAAAAGTTTTTCAACATCAAATCACGGATTGGCGGACTCCACCCGGATGCCGTCGTCATCGTCGCTACGGTTCGTGCCTTGAAAATGCATGGTGGTGTCGACAAAACGCAACTCAGCGAAGAAAATCTCGCTGCCTTAACAGATGGTCTTGCGTTACTTGAAAAACACGTCGAGACGATGAGTCTGTTCGGCGTCCCTGCCGTCGTTGCCTTGAATCGTTTCTTCACTGACACGGAAGCAGAACGTAACATGATCCTAGAATGGTGTCAGGATCGTAATATTCGTGTCGCGGAAAGTGAGGTCTTCAGTAAAGGGGGGGCTGGCGGCGAAGCACTCGTCACGGAAGTAATGCAAGCTCTTGAGGAACCGAGCCAGTTCCGCCCACTGTATCCTGACGTCTTACCGCTTCGTCAAAAGATCGAGCGTATCGCAAAGCGTGTCTACGGTGCAGCCGACGTTCATTTTGAAGCCAAAGCGCTTCGCGAACTCGAACGGTGTACGGAGATGGGATTGAATGAGTTACCGATTTGTATGGCAAAGACACCATTTTCTTTAACCGATGACCCTGCTCGTTATGGTCGTGTCGAAGACTTCACAATCACGGTCCGCGAAATCCGACCATCGGTTGGTGCAGGGTTCATCGTTGCATTGACTGGGAATGTATTAACGATGCCAGGATTACCCGCAGTTCCTGCCGCCTTCCATATGGGCGTTTCGGAAGACGGACAGGTATTCGGACTTTCTTGATGAGAGGATGAGTTACATGACGATTGATCATTCACATTGGATAGCCTCTGACGGCTATACTACGACATTGCATAGCCTCGAAGCCCATGATCCTAAAGGAGTCGTGATCGTCTTTCACGGGATGATGGAGCATGGCGCACGGTATGAGGAATTCGCAGAATTCCTCTATGCGCATCATTACCATACGATCATCGCAGACTTACGCTGTTTCGGAACCCGAGCAGCACAGCTTGGAACACTTGGACACCTCGAGCCGAATCAAGGGTTTAAACAATTGATGCAGGACGCAGAAGAACTCGTCTCTGACATCAAAGAGCGTTATCCGACGTTACCGGTGTTCATTTTTGGTCATAGTTTTGGTTCGTTGATCGCTCGCCGGATCGGTCAAACACTCGGTCATACGGTAGCCGGAATCATCGCGAGTGGCCCCCCGACGAGTACAGGTTTACTCGGTGATGTCAGTCAAAAACTCGTCGAACGTCAAATCCATCAGCTGTCAGCAACACACCCTGCTGAACGGTTTGGACAACTCGTGTTCGGACGGTATAACTTACGCTTCTTCCCAGCACTTTCTAAAAATGCTTGGCTCTCTTCGGATCCTCAATCCGTCATGCGCTATGATGCAGATCCATTGTCCGGTCAAACGGTCACGCTTGGGTTCTTCCACGAACTCTTGCATGCAACGAAGCTCGTCAACGCACTTGCTTCCGTCTATCAGCATCCACGTCACTTACCCCTCTTATTGCTTGCTGGTGGGGATGACGCGGTCGCGTTCGACGGAAAAGGTATCCATCATTTGTTTGATATGTATAATCGTGTCCGTGTCGATGCTGTACAGCTGACGATTTATCGAGGGTTACGTCATGAGCTCTTCCATGAGTTCGAACGCATCCGCGTTTTTGCCGATATCGCGAGCTGGTTGAATAAACAAGTCAATCCTGCAGCTAAACAGTCATCTTCCCGTTCTTCTTAAGCCACATCGATCGATATAAAAAAAGGCAGCGGATCCTTGTGATCCGTTGCCTTTTGCACTTCTATCGTATCCTTCATTGAATCCAAGTCAGTGAAGAAATCATCGCTTCGATTTCTTCGATTTCAAGCGTCTCGCGTTCTGCAGAGTACGTCAATAAGACTAACCGTTCCCCGTCCGAATACGCGTAGATGCGTAAAAAGATATCTTCTTCTTTCCCATCTACTGCAAGCAACGCTTCTTTTGTTGAATTACGACGGACTTCAAGTGCTCCTGTTAGTTCGATGCCGAACTCTTCCACCAACAGATTGATTTCTTGTTCCGCCGCCTCATACGGTGTCAATTCTTCTGAATCGGACTCATAAATGGATAATTGGAGCGTACCCATTGCATTTTCATCCGTCGAATAAAAACTGACATATGTCTCTTCTTCTTGATATTCGAATACCTTTGGATATTCTAGCGTGATCCAATGATCGACTGTGTACTGTTTCATTTGAATTCCTCCATTCGTTGTATCTCTTCAAAGCGGATACCCGTCACAGCCATACGCTCGAATTGTCGAGCGAGTTGAGCAGAGACGAACATGCGATGCGTGCGCTCATCTCGCATAAGATGATGCGGACAAATCGAATCGCTGATTCGTCGCTCTGTCAAAAAATAGACGCGTCGTCTCGGGACCGGACGGAATACATCCGTCGTATGTAGATGTTCGATCCGACTGACAGATAAGAGATTGAGAAGATAGTACGGAACCACTCCGTCCTTCGTCTCAAGATGTACCTTGAGACATTGTACAGAAAAAGGCGCGTATGCTGCAATGACGCGTTGCACACGTTCCGAGACGAGCGGCAGATCGAATGTGTTTGGAAGGACATCCGGTAGCAAATCCGCATCTTGATTGATGGAAAAAGCAAGTACACCTACGTTATGGAACCACTCTCCTATCAATAAGCGATGACGATCGAATTGATGGTGACAGATCGCCTTCCATCCTTTTCCCATCGACTGTTCGCTCCAAACTCGCACTTCATTCACCAGACACTCTCTCCTCTACCCAACTTTACCCATATTGCAAATCAAGATTACCATTGGAAACGATTAACTAGTATTATTGTACACCGAATCTTAAAAGAAATTGCTTTTTTTCATAAAAGTTATGGAAATGCACTCTTTGCTATGCTACTATATTTCATGTAGCCAATACGCGGGTGTAGTTTAATGGTAAAACCTCAGCCTTCCAAGCTGATGACGAGAGTTCGATTCTCTTCACCCGCTCCAATTATGACATAACATAGGTCTAGGACCATTTCCCTCTAGAGGGCAGGCGACTCGCGACGTGCGAGTCGTCTTTTTTATTGATTCTGCTGATGATTCCAACGAATTTATGGGTATACAACGATATAGATAGAGATTCGTAAAGGAGGATTCGATATGATTCAGATGAAAATGCCCGGCGTGACGATCTATCAAAGTACACTCATGAAAACGACTTCGACATTAATCGAGACGCCTGATTGTCTGATCGTCGTCGACCCTGGCTGGCTTCCCGATGAGATTGCAACGATTCGTCGAGACGTCGAAATCGTGCGTCGCGAACGACCATTATACGTCGTCTATACGCATGCCCATTTCGATCATATTTTAGGTGCCTATGCCTTTACGGATGCCATCGTCATTGCTTCGAAACCGTTCATCGATGTCGATCGACAAGAAGCGCTAAAAGCCGTCCAAGATTTTAATGATGAATTCTATATTGATTCTCCCGTCCTTTTCCCAGACGTGACACATGTCATCCATGAGTCTGAGACGATTTTAACGATCGGACAAACGAAGTTAATCTTCTTTTTGACGCCCGGTCATGAAGCGACTCATCTTTCCTTCATCGTCATGCCACTTCACTTGTTAGTCTGCGGCGATTACGCTTCAGACGTTGAAATCCCCTTGATCGAACACGATTCCTCTGAGTATTTGACGACGCTCGAGTTACTCGAGTCGTTCATTTATGAATATGAAGTCAAACTCTTGATTCCCGGACACGGTCACATTTGTGATGTCCGAACAGAGATGATCGAACGACTTCATCAGAGCTATGATTATATTCTTGCCCTCCGTGCCGGAAAAGAATCCGACTGGGCTCCGTCTTGGCAAACGACCCCTTTTATGAAACGTCTGCATGAAAAAAATAAGCGACAAGTCAAAAAAGAACAAGAAGAACGATTAGCCCGACGCCATTATGATTAACTTCGCTCAACCAAAAGACTCGGTCGCCAAATTGGCGACCGAGTCTTTTATGGTTATCCAAGTAATGTGACGAGCAACGCTTTTTGTGCGTGGAGGCGATTCTCAGCTTGATCGAAGATGACCGATTGCTTGCCATCGATGACGTCCTCCGTGACTTCCTCCCCGCGATGCGCCGGAAGGCAATGCAAGAAAATAGCTTCATCATTTGCTTGATTCATAATATTGGCATTAACCTGATATCCTTCAAATGCTTGCAGACGCATCGTCGCTTCTTCTTCTTGTCCCATACTCGCGAAGACATCCGTATACACGACGTCTGCACCACTCGCTGCTTCCTCAGGATCCGTCATGACGATGATGTTTCCACCCGTTTCCTTCGCAATGACTTGTGCCTCATGAACGATTTGTGGATCAGGAGCATACGCCTCCGGCGCACAGATGCGAACTTCCATTCCACTGAGCGCTCCACCAATCATCAGCGAATGTGCCATGTTATTTCCGTCCCCGATATATGTCAAAATCTTTCCGGATCGTGTTCCAAATGTCTCTTCGATTGTCAGCAAGTCAGCAAGGACTTGGCACGGATGGTGTAGATCCGTCAATCCATTGATGATTGGAATCGTACCATGTGCCGCAAGTGTGTCGACGATCTCATGACCGAACGTCCGAATCATCAGGGCATCGACGTAACGGCTCATGACTTGAATCGTATCTGAGAGCGGCTCCCCCCGCCCGATTTGCATGTCTGCTCCACTTAGCACGATCGGATGTCCACCGAGTTCGACGACACCCACCTCAAACGATAGACGTGTTCGCGTCGATGCCTTTTCAAACAATAAGGCCACTTTTTTATGGCTTAATGCGTTTTGGTAGACACTCGGCTGATGCTTGATGTCTTTCGCGAGTGCCAACAGCTCCGTCAGTGCTTCCGGCGTCAGTTCCGCCATCGTCAAGAAATGCTTTAGTTGTTGCATCGTCTTCATTTTACTTCCTCCTTGATCGGCTCTGTCCATGTATGAAGTGGCTTCACAGCATAAGGGGACTTTTCTGTCGCTTGTAGATGATAATGTGCTAGTTCAGGTTCTGTCAGAACTTGTACCCCGGCAGCAAGCGCTGCTTCGCGACTCGCTTTTTCTTCTGTCACGTGCGAATAGAAAATCGCACATTGTGCCCAGTCAATCGTTTCATCTAATGCTACACCCGTTCCGAAAGCCTCTGTATCTGCTCCAGCAACGATGATGTCTCTCGTCGTCAAATGTCGTTTTGTCGTCTCGTCGAAAATGAAACGTTCCAGCGCCAGTCCGTCTGTCGTCCATTGCAGCGTTTCACCTGTCGAACGCATGACGGGACCTGTTTTCGGATCAACACCCTGTAGTTTCAACGTTGAAAAAACAGGGGTCTTGACGGCATGGAAATCAAGTTTCGTCTGTTCCGTTGGTAGTGCGACCGCTTGACCGACCGCTGCTTGGACTGCCCACTGCAAGATTGGTTGACCTGTTACTTTGGCGACGATTGGTAACGTGCGGGAGGCACGTGGATTGATTTCTAGCACGTAGACTTGATCGTCATGCAAGACGAATTGGATATTGTACGCTCCTTTATAATCCATTCGTTGCCCGATCATCTGTGCAATTCGCTCGATTTCGCTCTGAACGGTAGCGCTGAGCGATACAGGTGGCAGAATCATCGTCGAATCTCCAGAGTGAACTCCTGCGCGTTCCAATTGCTCCATCAAAATCGGAACGTACGTCGTTGTTCCGTCCGTAATACAGTCGACTTCGATTTCCTTTCCTTGGAGGTAGGCATCCACGAGGACAGGGAATGATAATTCGGAAACAATCATCTCTAATTGCTCTTGATCGTGGATGATATGCATTCCCTTACCTCCGATGACATAGGAAGGGCGAATCATAACCGGATAACCAATCGTTGTTGCAACTTCTGTCATTTGTTCATGCGTCGCCACTTCTTGTCCTGGGATACGATCGATACCGATATCATCTAAAAATTGATAGAACCGCTCACGGTCTTCCATTTGATCGATGACATCTGCCGTCGTTCCGAGAAGATAATAACCGGCGTTCTCCAAACCAGACGCCAGCGCAATCCCCGTTTGTCCTCCGAACTGGACTAGGACGTCTTGGCAATCCTCTGCTTCTAGCACATGTATGACGTCTTCAAGTGTCAATGGCTCGACATACAGGCGATCTGCGACTTCGAAGTCGGTCGAGACGGTCTCCGGGTTATTGTTGATCATGATCGTTTCATAACCGGATGCTTGCAATGCACGTACCGCGTGAACGGAACAATAATCAAATTCGATTCCTTGACCGATTCGAATGGGTCCCGCACCGATGACAGCGACTTTCTTTTTCGTCGATGCTGTGACTTCCGTTTGACCACTCCAGTTTCCGTAGAAATAAGGCGTCGCACTCTTGAACTCTCCCGCACATGTATCAATCATGTGATAGACAGGAAGGATGCCTTTTTCTTTACGTGAGTGCTCGATGTCTACAGCACTAACGCCCGTCAGAAGGGCAATTTGTTCGTCCGTAAAGCCCATCATTTTTGTCTGTTTCAGAGAACTTTTATTCGATACATCGATGTTTTGTTGCTGCTCGACGAGGCGTTGAAGCACTTTGACGAATAAAGCTTGTACTTTCGTCTGTTCAACGAGTTCTTCGACGGTCGTCTCCTTGCGATCGAGTAGCGCGAGCATCGCAAGCAAGCGACGGTCCGTCGGCGCCTTTATTTCTTTCCACAGTACATCAGCCTCCGCTGTTTTCATCCATGTCGGATAAAGAGGCGATTGCTCGACTCCTGCACCGCGCCACGCCTTTTGTAACGCTTCTTCTAACGTCTTCCCCATCGCCATGCTCTCACCCGTCGCCTTCATTTGTGTTCCAAGCGTCCGGTTACTGCCGTTAAATAGATCGAATGGGAAACACGGCACTTTTGCCGTAATATAATCCATCGTTGGTTCGAAGCTCGCCATCGTTTCCTTCGTGACAGGATTGATGCAATCGTCGAGTCGCTCACCGAGCGCAAGACGTGTCGCTAATTTTGCGATCGGATATCCCGTCGCCTTGGAAGCAAGTGCCGAAGAACGACTGACACGCGGATTGACTTCAATGACGAAATAGCGTTCTTCCGTCGGATGGATTGCGAATTGAATGTTGCATCCACCGATGACACCGAGATGCGATACGATTTTACGCGCTTCCGTCCGCAATTGTTGATTCATTCGATCCGAAATCGACTGAATCGGTGCAAAGACGACCGAGTCTCCGGTATGGACACCGACAGGATCGATGTTTTCCATGTTACAAACGATGATCGTCGTATCTGCGCTGTCACGCATGACTTCGTATTCGACTTCTTTATAGCCAGCGATACTCACTTCAACCAAACACTGTGAAATCGGACTCGCTTGTAAGCCGTTCTGCGCTAACAGACGTGCCTCGTCTTTCGTCACTGCGATTCCGCCGCCCGTTCCACCGAGCGTAAAGGCTGGTCGGATGACGAGTGGTACCCCGTGTACTGCCATGAATTCCTCAAGCTCTGCTAACGATTCGATCGTTTGACTTTCCGGGAGCGGTTGCGCGAGTTCGATCATCTTTTGCTTGAATCGTTCACGATCTTCTCCGTCTCGGATCGTCTCAAGCGAAGTCCCTAGAAGTTCGACACCGTATTGTTCAAGTACGCCTGCTTCTTCGAGTGACATCGCAAGATTGAGTGCCGTTTGACCGCCGACCGTCGCTAGGAGATGGGATGGTCGATCTTGTTCGATGATGGCCGTTGCTTTTTCAAGAGTCATCGCCTCAATGTAGACATGATCTGCCGTGCTCGGATCCGTCATGATAGTAGCCGGATTCGAATTCATTAAGATGACCTCGCATCCCGCTTCTCGAAGCGCCTGACAGGCTTGTGTGCCGGAATAATCAAATTCTGCTGCTTGCCCGATGACGATCGGACCCGAACCGATGACGAGTACTTTCTGTTTATCCCACATATGCTACCTCCTGATGTAATACGCTATTTACGAATTGATCGAAGACGACCATCGCCTCTGTCGGTCCTGGACTCGCTTCTGGGTGAAATTGGACTGTCATGATCGGTAGTACCGGATGAATCAATCCTTCAACGGATCCATCATTGATGTGTTCGTACGCAAGTTCCATCTCAGACGCTTCGATACTTTTTACATCAACGGCATAACCATGATTTTGAGACGTCATGAACACTTGTCCGGATGCTAGATGACGTACAGGATGATTCGCTCCTCGGTGTCCGTGATGTTGTTTTAATAAGGTACAGCCGAAGGCATGAGCGAGAACCTGATGTCCCATACAAATACCAAGTGTCGGATAGCTCGTCGCCAGTTCACGGATTCCTGAAAGGAACGGGTCTAATTGTGTTGGATCACCAGGTCCATTGGAAAACAGCAGACCATCTGGAGCCAGCGCTTGAATCCGTTCCGGTGTCGTATTATATGGCACGACCGTTACACGCATATGGCGTTCAAGCAAAGCATCAATCATCGATTGTTTCATACCGTAATCGATACAGACGATGTGCCCCTGTTCGACTTCCGGTACGTATTCGATGTTTGAAGTCGTTGATACGGAGGCGATGTATGCTGTGTCGATTGACGCAGTGACAGTCATATCTACTTGCATCATGTCACCGAATTGATCGCCTTCCGTCCGTAATAGATGCACAAGAGAACGCGTATCGACTCCCGACAAAATCGGCACATTTGCTTCACCCAACCAACTCGCGAGCGATGTTCCTTCCCCGTCCTCAGCCAAAGTTTGAACGATGACACCAGCGACTTGAATCTGGTTGCTTTCTGACGCTTCCGCTTGAATACCGTATTGACCGATCAACGGGTATGTGAAGACAAGAATTTGTCCTTGATAAGATGGATCCGTCAAGACTTCCTGATATCCTGTCATTCCTGTAAAAAAGACGACCTCTCCTTTGACTGGAGCTGTTCCTTGCCACGAACCGGTAAACGTCGTTCCGTTCGCAAGCGTTAGTTTTCCGGATTGTTTCATACGATGACCTCCTGTTGACAAACGAGTTGTATTTTTTCGATGGCGTGCATGAGTTCCTGTTCCGTTACGAACAATGATGGCAATAAGCGAATGACATGAGGACCAGCCGAGACGACGAGAAGACCATTCTCACGCAAAGCGTCAATCAGCGGTGCAACAGGCATCACACACTCGATACCAATCATCAAGCCACGTCCGCGAACAGATCGAACGATGGATTTAGGTAGCTTTTGCTCTAATTGCTGTCTCAAAAATTCGCCTTTTCCTTGAACGTCTACCATGACAGTGTCACTTAACAAGAGGTCAAGTGTGGCTTCCGCAGCTGTCATCGCGAGTGGATTTCCACCAAAGGTCGAACCATGCGATCCAGGTGTGAATACTTCCGCCGCCTCCTCCGTCGCGAGTAACGCACCAACCGCGAGGCCACTCCCAAGTCCTTTCGCAAGAGTGATGATATCCGGTACGAGGGGTGTCTGCTCAAATGCAAAACGAGATCCCGTCCGACCGATGCCAGTCTGTACTTCGTCGACGATGATTTTGACATCGTATTGTTGCGCCTTCTTCATCAACGCTTCTAGCCACGCATCGTCGGCGACGACGACTCCGCCCTCTCCTTGAATGATTTCGAGCCATACGGCAGCAGTTTGTTCCGTAATCGCTGATAGGCTCTCCATCTCGTTAAACGGCAGATGTTTGAAGCCATTCACCATCTCACCGTATCCCGCTTTGATTTTCTCCTGTCCTGTTGCGCCCATCATCGCAAATGTCCGCCCGTGGAAAGATTGTTTAAATGTGACGACTTCCGTTTTCCCTGTCCATTTTCGAACGAGTTTGTACGCCGCCTCGTTTGCTTCCGCACCACTGTTACAAAAGAAGGCATGACTGAGATGACTGTCTTCCGTCAGTCGCTCGGCGACCCGCTCTTGTGCCGCGATTTGAAACAGATTCGACGTATGCCAAATTTGATTCAATTGTTCCTCTAGCCGTTGCTGAATATAAGGATGACGGTGTCCTGTATTGCATACAGCGATTCCCATGATGAAATCCAGATACGTCTTTCCTGTCGCATCTTCTACAATCGACCCTTGTCCTTTGACCAATTCCACATCAGTACGTTGATAAGTGGGTAGTAGTGCACTCATGTAATTCCTCCTTGATTCGTGTCCCTGCAGCTAACGCATTTTTCCCAGACCGAATGACGACCTCTGGAATACCATGCTGAGTGGCCTGCATCATCGCTTCGACCTTCGGAATCATTCCCCCGTAGATTTCTCCCGACGCTATCGCAGCTTCGATGGCTGCAGACGTGATTTCTGATTGATAGTCACCGTTTACTTTTACACCCTCAACATCCGTCAACAATTCAAATCGGTCGACAGACCAAGCCTTCGCGACAGCAATCGCACACGCATCCCCGTTACTGTTCAATACACCTTGTTCCCCTGTGACAAGGGATGTGACGACAGGCACATAGCCATTCGTACTCAACACCGTGAATAATCGTGGATGAATGTGCGTGATCTGACCGACTGCCCCGAGTCCTTTAATTGTTTTACCATGAACGCTTGCTCCGTCTAACCCGCTCATCCCGACGGCAGGAATCCCTGCTTGATTCAACTGCTGGACAATACCGGATTGGACTTCCCCTGCTAAGATCCGTCGTGCCCCGAGTAAGACACCATCCGTCGTTACACGGACACCGTTCCGAAACACGGGTTTGATTCCCTCTTGTTCACAGTAACTCGATAGAAGAGGACCACCTCCATGGACGATCAATAATTCGTTACCGGTTTCGACCCACGCTTTCCATTCCTCGAAATACCGCGTATCCAATTGCTCCCACACACTACCACCTAGTTTGATGACTTTTCGTTTCGTCATGTCCGGTAACTCGCATTGATTTTGACGTAATCGTACGTCAGGTCACAGCCGTAAGCGTGTCCTTGTCCTACTCCATCATGCAAATCAATGTGAATCTGTACATCCTGCTTTGCCAGTTCCTGCGATGCAACTGCTTCATCGAATAAGACAGGCATGTTCTGTTGTAACACCCACTGCGAACCAATTTTGATGTCAACGTTTGATACATCGAGTGGCTCCTTGATACTTCCGACAGCAGCGATGATTCGTCCCCAGTTCGCATCTTCCCCAAAGATGGCTGTTTTGACGAGAGACGATCCGACGACTTGTTTGGCGATCATTCGTGCTACTTCATCGGTTTGTGTTCCCGCTACCGTCACCTCGATCAACTTCGTCGCGCCTTCGCCGTCCCGCGCAATCTGTTTCGCTAAATCTTGACAGACCGTTTCGATCGCCTGTTCGAATGCTAACGCTTCGTCCGTGCCTTCAACGATTGTTGCGCCCCCTGCAGCTCCGCTCGCTAAAATCATGACCATGTCATTTGTCGAACTGTCTCCATCTACGGTAATGCAGTTGAACGTACGATGAATCGTCCGACGCAACAGTGTCTGTAAGACATCCGGTTCAATCGTTGCATCGGTCGTCAAGAAACCAAGCATCGTCGCCATGTTCGGATGAATCATCCCTGACCCTTTTGCCACACCACAGACTGAAATTTGGACATCCCCTTGCATGTATTGTTGACCAGCTGTTTTCGTACCAGTATCGGTCGTCAGGATCGCATGAGCAAAATCATCCGCGGCATCCTTGTCATTTGTAGGCATCAGCTGTGGAATACCTGCCAGTAACGTATCAATGGCTAACGGTTGACCGATGATCCCTGTTGAAGCAATCGCGACTTGTTCTGGAGCAACATTTAAACTTTTCGCCATCGCTTGTTGCGACATATACGCATGGGATAACCCTAGTTCCCCTGTACACGCATTCGCGTTCCCGCTGTTGACGAGGACGGCATGAATACGTCCTTGTGACGCCTGAATCGCTTGTTTCGTCACAGTGATTGGTGCTGCTTGCACCTGATTCGTCGTATAGACAGCTGCAGCGCTTGCTCCTGCTTCACACCAGATCAGACCTAAATCCTTCCGCTTTCGTTTCAGACCCACATGTATTCCCGATGCTTGAAATCCCTTCGGTGTCGTGATCGTCAATGGGGTCTCTACTTGTACTTGCCACACAGGCGTTCCTCCTCTTTTTTCTCTTGATTAAATGTAGATCGGCTGTTGCGTTAAACCGGATGTCTCATCAAAACCAGCTAGAATGTTGGCATTTTGAACGGCTTGTCCGGCAGCTCCTTTTTGCATGTTATCGATGACTGAAACGATGGTCATTCGCCCTGTCCGATCATCCTTATAAACGGTCAAATCACAGTGATTACTCCCGACGACGGATTTGATTTCCGGATCAGCCTGTTGGATTCGGACGAATGGTTCCGTTGCATACTGGTCCGTCAACCAGGATCGCCACTCCGTTTCCGATAAATCGATCAACGGCTGAACCGTCATAATCGCCATGATGCCTCGATTGATCGGTAGTAGTTGAGTCGAGAACGTAATCGGATGCGATGATCCGGTCCATTCGAAAAGCGCCTGCTCAATTTCCGGGATGTGCTGATGCTGATTCACTTTATACAAGCGAACGTTTTCGCTTGAATGGACATGATGTGTTTGTGCCGTCAACGTTTTCCCTGCTCCCGTCAGACCAGAAGAAGCTTGAATGATGATTTGAGATGGATCGATTTTTTTCTCTTTTAAGAATGGTGTTAGTCCAAGCAAAACTGCTGTCGCGTAACAGCCTGGATTCGCAATCCATTTGCTCGCTGTAACAGCTTGACGATTCCATTCTGGTAATCCATAAGTTGCTCTTTGTTGTAACTCGGCATCAATGGGTTCCTTGTCATACCACGTTGCATATGCTTCAGATGGAAGTCTCAAATCGCCACTTAAATCAATGACGTAACCGGACCAGTTTTGAAGTTGTTCTAAGTAATGCTTCGAAATCCCACTCGGTGTCGCTAAGAACACCATATCCGTCTCGGTTTCCATCAAATGCTCCACCGAAAAGGAAGATAACGAGGAATATGTTTTTTTATTCATAAATGGGAATACGTCATGCATGGATTCCCCCGCCATCGAGTCACTCATCAAACAGATGATCTCAAATGAAGGATGTGATTCTAGTAGGCGAATCAGTTCAATTCCGGTGTATCCTGTTGCTCCGATGATGGTACATTTCATATCTGTACGCTCCCCTTCAAAGAATGTTATACCGATTTAAACATATGTATATTTATACTGTCAATTGAATTTTTATTAGTTTTTATACAAAAAAAGAAGCGTTGAAGCGATTGTCTTCTATAAGACAGTCCCTTCAACGCTTCTTTTACACGCATCTACTTAACGCTTTTCCGCACGTTGCGCTACGAGATGATCAATCCCAAATACGCCTGCACCCATGATCGCGACGACTACTACAAAAATCAATGTAAACATATGTATCCTCCTCATCGTTCACAAAAATGTCATTTGATACTTCTTATTGTGCAAGATTTGAGCTAAAAAAGAAAGCGTTTACGACAAAAAATCGTCACAATTTCGATTTTTTATATTTTTCATCGACACTCTTATGGTTGACGTCCTCCATAATATTCGTTAGTATTACGTTTGTTCAATACTTTTGTGCATAAAAGCGTGTTAGTAACAGAGCGTTATCATACTTTCATATTCATATAAGGAGGTGGAAGCATGCGCATGTCATTCCGTGAATCCGCAGCTATCCTAGGAATCAGTATCATCATCTTATTGTCCGCGTTATTCGGTGCTAAAGCCGAACCGCATCTTGCCATCTTGTCTAGTCTTATTTTCGTCTCAGGATATGCCGTTTACCGCGGTTTTAAGTTCGAGGACGTCGAACACCATATGATTCAAGGTATTCGTGAAGCGATCAAACCGATCCTGATCATGTTGCTCGTCGGTATGACGATCGCGGTCTGGATGATGAGTGGCGCAGTGCCGACCCTTCTTCATTTTGGGTTATCTACCCTTTCAGCGACTTGGTTCGCACCGAGCGCTCTTCTGATCGCGATGGTCGTCTCGACCTTTACAGGCAGTTCGTTTACAACGATTGGTACGGTCGGTGTTGCCTTGATGGGAATCGCGATCGCACTGGGCGTCAATCCTGCGCTTGCAGCAGGTGCCATCATCAGTGGAGCTTGTTTCGGAGATAAGATGTCACCTTTATCAGATACGACGAATTTCGCGCCCGGAATCGTCAATGTGTCTGTGTTCGATCATATTCGTTTCATGATGGGAACGACGATTCCCGCTATCACGATCACATTCATCTTATTCTTCATTTTCGGACGTAGTAGTGGAAATGTCGATTCGTCTGCTGTTCAAACGACACAACAAGAGTTAGCTCGTTTGTTCGACTTGTCACCTTGGACGTTGCTTTCACCGTTGCTCGTCATGGTATTAGCATTACGTAAGATGCCGGTCGTTCCAACACTTGTTGCTGGCGTTTTAAGTGGATTGTTGTTAACAGGTCTTGTACAAGGAAACTGGAATATCTCGAACTGGATGGCCGTCATTCAGAACGGGTTAAAACTAGAATCTTCTAGTGAGACGGTCACATCCATCATTAGTAAAGGTGGATTGCAATCGATGATGTGGTCGGTGTCGCTCGTCATGCTCGCCCTTGCGTTCGGTGGTGTCTTACGTGGCATCGGTGTCATTGACGTGGTCATTGAACGGACTGTTTCTAAACTAAAACGTGATGGTAGCATCATTTCATCCGTCGCCTTATCGTCTATCGGTGTAAACTTGATGGCTGGGGAACAATACTTGTCCATCTTGCTTCCGGGTCAAGCATTCAAGAAAATCTTTGAAGAGCGTCAGATTGATCCGCGCTTCCTCTCTCGTTCACTCGAGGATGGAGGAACACTCGTCAATCCGCTTATTCCGTGGGGTGTTTCTGGGGCGTTCTTCGCTTCGACACTCGGTGTCCCAGTAACAGCATACGTTCCGTTCGCATTCTTTTTACTCCTTTCACCATTGTTTACGTTTTTACTCGCATTTCTTCGTCCAACGAAAATCGAAACAAAACAATCTCTCGCTTCTTGAGCCTATTTCATTTTAAAGATCCGATATGTCCTATCGGGTCTTTTTTTCTTTCCAATATCTCCTTTATTTCCTGTTAAATACGTCAGATTTAAGACGAAAACGGCTTGGAATCACGTTTTTTTAAAGAATCATGTGTAAAGATGAAATGAACTGGGAATATACCAAACATAAGATTAAAAATTACAGAGAATGATAGAGAGAGAGTACGTTCCTGATCGACCGAGGGATGACTTCGATGTAGTTGTGGGAGGAGTTAATATGATCAAACGTGGTACGCTGGAGCGACTTGACGGCAAGTATGCTGTCCTACTATGGGAAAATGGTTCAAGTTTCATTCCACGACGTTATTTACCACCTGAAGCAAGGTTAGGCGATACGATTATTTTTGACGGTACAACCTATACGTTAGATGTCAGTAATTCATCACCCTCTTCCTTTCAAACATTTTCGTTTCGGCAAATGGGTTGATGATCGATAAAAAGCCATTCCGTATCATGCATTGACTATGGAGAAGGAATTTCTCTCATCAGTCTTTCATGAAATGAATGGCTTTTTCGCTTTATCTACGCACATATAGGGAGTGACCATCACACGATGGACAAGGAAAGTGATCAATATCGGATATTTCGATTCGTTCCAGTTCCGTCTGATCATGTGGGCATTCGTAAAGTGGTTGAACGACATCTAGTTGCAAAAATAGGGCACACCAAAATCGATTCGAAAATCGGTGACAAGTCGGACAGTGGTATAAATCCAATTGATACGGTACCCAACCATCCGCTAATTCCTCCTGATGGAGTTGATAGTGCTGAATTAATCGAAATCGATTCCAGTCGTCTACATACGTCCGCTGTAAAATCGGTTCATGCATCGACGGAACGAACCAAAGCGGGAGACCCGTCATGAACGCTTCGACCCCTTGCGTCAAGACAGCAGGAAATGTCGGCCAACCCTCTAGTTGACCGAGTTGGAATGTTTGTTGAAAGGAGCAGTTGCGGCATAGGAGTTCCATTGTCATCCTCCTGTTCGTTTCACCATCTCTTTTAACATCTGTTCCGTTACAGGACCGATGTGTTTCGAAAGAATCGTTCCTTTCCGGTCTAATACATAAGTTGCTGGCATTGCTACGAGACGATACGCATCTTCTGACGTTCCCTTTCGATCATATAACACAGGATATTCAACAGGTGTCTGCTTCAGAAAATCAGCAACATCCGAAACACGTCGTTCTGATGTCGTGACATTGATTCCGTAGACGGGTATATCTGTATGTCGTGCAAAGGCATTTAGTTCTGGAATCTCTTGTTTACACGGTGGACACCACGTTGCCCAAAAATTAATGACAAAGACATCATGATTGATTTCGTCTAGATCGACAGTTTTTCCTTCTTGACGCAATGATAGATTCGGGGCTTTCATCCCGACTTCGAGACCACCTTGTGATGCTTGTTTTTGTTGTTGCTCCACTTTTTTTTGTTTTGCATCATATGTTTGATAACTTTGATAGGCAATGCCGATAATAGCAATCGCTAGGATCAGATAGATCAACGGTTTTTTCACATCTAACCCCCTCCTTCTTTGTTCAGTGTAGCAGACTTCCTCTTTTCGACTATCTACTTTTATCAACAAAAAAGCGAACTCTTCCGTCTTATACGCGGAAATGAGTTCGCTTTATTTTAGAGAATTCGCGTTTTAACGAGACACACGGTTAGTTAAAACGTGGTAATTGTTTTTTGACTTGACGGTTATCTTTAACGCTACCGACAGCTTCCGCTCCTCCTAAGGCCTCATTCAAGGATGTCTTTCCTTCCTTGACTTCTAGACGTCGATTGAATACCGATCGATTATCGACAGAAGCAACGAGGATCGATGCGACGTCCGTTTCCGAAATCGTCGCGTCCTTCGTGTCCTTCAAATCTTCATCGGCTTCAATCAAGCCACGCCCTTCACCTGTTGTGATGGCAACCGGACAAATGATCGTATACGTCAAACCACTATGTTCAATCTGTTCCTCTGCTGCATTCTTAGCAGCGTAGAACGGATAGACATCTTTCTTGAATTGCTCAGGTCGATCTGCACCATAAGCGCTCAGTAGCACGAAATGACGTACTCGCGCTTTTTTAGCTGCATCAATTGTTTTCAAAGCGACTGTTCGATCCAGCAGTTCTATTTCAGTTGCTTCGCCGTCTACTCCTGCGGTCGCCGCACAAATGACTGCATCCTGCCCTGCGACTCCGTGCTCAATGACTTTTTCGAGTTCTGTTTCGATATCGACGTAATGCGCCTTGACACCGAGTTTTTCGAATCGTTCCACCAGATGTTCATGACGAACGATGACCGTGACCTGATGACCCTTGGCAAGCGATTTGACGACGCGCGCTCCAATCGTACCGGATGCACCTACGACTAGTACTTTCATATGGGGGGTCCCTCCTCGATAAGTTAGTCACCTTCGTGGAATGTCATGATGTCATGTCCAAAAATCGTCGATTTCAGAGATAACCTAAAACAATCCACCAAAGGAGCAACGTACATCAATTTATACCCGCAATGAACGGAAGGAAACCCCTCCCCATTAGTTCTTCAATGTGCCATAAAACGTCGTATCGAGCTGATCACGTAGTTCTTGCAGTGCCTTCTCATTCGGTAAGTCATAGAAAATCCCGTTCAGTCGTTGGCTGACGGCTTCGATTTCATAATGTTTTCGTTCTGACATCAAGGCAATCGATAACCCTGCCGTTGCCATCTCGCGGACACTTAAATCAAGGTTCATCTCTTCTTTCATATACGTGTGCGCTGCTGGAATTTTCGACCATCCAGTCGGCTTCATCAAGTGTGTCGCGACGGCTTGGATGACTTCCGACTGACGATTCGCGCGCGCTCCGTCATTATCCGTTTTTCGATGTCTCGAATAGGCAAGTGCCATCGCGCCATCCATATGATATTCCTTCCCTTTTTGGAATGAATACTGATTTGCTTTCCCACTCGCATCCTGCTCGGAGAATGTTCCTGTCGAGACAAGGTCGATTCCGCCGATTTGATCCACTAATCCGATGAAACTATCGAAGGAGATGACGATCTTTCCATCGATCTCTTCATCGAGTAGACCCGAAACAGCATCTTGCGTACATTCTTCTCCACCGAAGGCAAAGGCATGTGTGATTTTATCCTTCTTTCCATTCTCACAGGAAATCGGTGTATACGTATCTCGAGGAATCGACGTCAGTTGAATCGTTCGAGAAAGTGGAATGAATTGCATGACCGACAGGGAGTCTGAACGTGATCCACGCAACGACTCTCCAGGTCGTGCATCACTACCAATCAATAAGAACGTGAATGGTTGTGAAGCAAAAAGAACGAATGCGATGAGCAACAATAAAAATAGTCCAAGAAGCTTTCGTTTAAAACGACGTTTTTTCTTGATTTTTTTAGGATGAGCTTCGCGTGAAGAGACGTCAGGATTCTTCTGTACCGATTGCTCTGATCGACCCGCCTTCCTCGAGCGTCTCGAGCGTTCCCGATTAGCAAACAACCGTGACCCGGCATCCCCGATCATCTGTGCGACCTGTTTAAGCATGCCGCTCCCGGAACGACGCGATGTACTTTTTCGATCTCGCGGTTGCTCTTCGACATATCGATGATACGTAGCCGGTTCTTGCTGCTTCTCAAAGGATTCTTGAGAAAATGATTCGTCCGGCGCGTACGTTTTCGAAAAAGCTTCTTCTTGCCTAGCCTGCTCTTCTTCTTGTCTAGCTTGCTCTTCTAACTGCATACGTCGTCGCTCTAAGCGAGAGCGGTGTGGTTGATGTTCTGCCATTCAGATACCTCCGTATCAATCTTTTGCGATCTGTTTCTCTTTCAAGAACTCGCGGAGATACGTCCGTTTCGGTTCGTGCATCGAGGCAGCCATCTGTTTGACCCACCCTTCTGTCCGTTGACCACCGGTCCGTTCTCCGTAATACGATGACGTTGACTCTTCGTATCCTGTCAGTAACTCACGCATCGTATCGTCATCAGTATACGTATTCCGGTGGAAGACCGCATCCATCGGAAGGCGGGGTTTTTTACCCGGTTGTTGATCCGGAAGACCGACCGCGACTCCGAATAATGGTACGACGTGATCTGGAAGTTGTAAGAGTTCGCTGACACGACGAGCATCATTTCGTAGGGAACCGATGTAGACCGTTCCGTAGCCAAGCGACTCGGCAGCTACGACTAAATTTTGAGCGGCAAGTCCCGCATCGACAGCCCCTACGACAAGCGCTTCCGTCGTCTCGATCGTCCGGCTCACGTCGCCTCCTGCTAGTTCTGCCGCTAACGTATGTTTGTGGTAATCCATACAAAAGACGAAGAAGTAACTGTTTTCTGCCACATATTGTTGACCACTTGCAACGTCGACTAATTGTCGTTTCAATCCTTCGTCTTCGACACCGATGATCGCATAGGCTTGCTGATAAGAGGATGTCGAGGCAGCTTGTGCGGCTTTTATAAGTATTTCAATCGTCTCTTCGTCTAATTGATGTTGTTTGAATTTCCGGATGGACCGGTGGTTGAGTAAATGTTGAATGGTTTCATTCATGTGTAATCGTCCCCTTCTGTAATGAGTCTTCTTATTTAAGATAGTCGTCTCTGTCTAAAAAGCGCAAATGAAGAGGTTCGGTTTATGAAAAAAGCGGGAATTGAATAGTGTTGTACTGTGCTTTTCTTGCGAAGGAGGGCGATCATGAGAATACGGAAACTGCGACTCTTACTAGAACAATATGGCGATACGACCCTTCGCGATATCATCGTCGAAATCTATCGTCAACTCCCGAGACAAGTCATCGAAGAGAAAGAGTTTGACGCCATGTTGACACAGTTCATGAAGTATAAGGATTTGCAAAAAGAACAGGAACAACCGACCGTCGAACAGACGATTGCTCAGACGGAACGGTTTATTCAATTAGCATACGATCTCCAGTACCTTGAGCCGAATCCGATCGTACCGCTTCGCGAACAAAAGAATTGGTATATCACCGCAAAACGTCTGTTGAAGCATTTACGCCATTATGCTCATCGTAAAAACGGAACCCGGATTGCCTTTGAGGAATTTTTCTTTCTTCTTTCGTCGGCAGCCGGGGAAGAACCTTTATTTTTAAGTAATGATCCGTTTCGATTATTGAAAGTCTCGCAAGTCGATTTTTTTCAAGAATTAGTCGGCTATTATAAAAATGATAGTCATGGTGTCGAGTGGATGGAACGCGCGATCTATACAGCGTTGAAAGTTCCGATGGATGTCGATACCGAGCGCAGTGATCTTTTGCTTGCCGTACTTGCCCATTGCGAGAAACCAGAACATCAAGAAGCATACATCCATTGCTTGAATGCGCATGCAAAAAAACTACAGTCGCATGTTCGGATTGATACAGACGCTTTATCCACCTATCAAGAAATTCGTTTCGCAGAGCTACATGCTCTCATTTCCCTACGCGCGTTAGATCGAGCGGAGACGATGCTGTTCACAGAATATATACCATATTTTTCGCATCGCTCTACTCCGTTTCGCTATTACCTCGATCTCCTCGAACGCGCTGGACTCGAACAAGAACACGAACGAATGGCACGCGTTGGTCGAAAAAAGCGAATTCATTTCTAAGAGTAGATTCTTTTTAATCACACGTAGTAGACAATAAAAGGCAAGTGACGATGGAATCGTCACTTGCCTTTTATTAGTCAGATTCATCTTAATCGGAGGCATTGACGATGCCAAGTCCGACTGTTGCGAGTAGTGCAATACAAGCGAATAGGAATGCCATGTCGTTCGGTGAATCGAAGCCTTCATAGATCGGTTCCTTCCGATCAACGATGATATGATCCTCCGCGCCATGATTGCCATATGTCGTCGAACTGCTTACACCCGGTTCATCGTAATCACGTGCTTCGGCTACCAATGTATCCGCACTGAGTAAAAAGCCCGATAACCCGATGACGATCCAAAGATACTTCATGATAATTTTGCCTCGATTCTTTCTTATCTTCAGGAATCCATCTACTTTTTGTTTGAAACAGAAGATATAAATACCTTTTATTTCCTGTAATATAAAAGCAAGATATTTTCAACTTCACTTTGCTAAAGGAGGAACTTAATTTGCCTATTGTGTATTACGATCAATTGTCTCATGTTCAAAGGCGACACGTCCATCAACTTCTACAGTACCATCAAAAGGCATATGATTTTTCATTTTTTCAGCCGCTTGAAGATTACCAATGGGTCTACCTCGAATCCGGTCAGGTGAAAGCGACGCTCGGATATCATGTCGTGCATGACGTCGTTCACTTTATGAACAGCGCCTTTCATGACATCAAAGCCTTTCGTCGTCTGGCTATTTTGCTACACTTACATGCCGTTCGACAAGGATGCCGGCAGATACATGTACAAGTCTCTCCGCCGCATGATCTTTCTTTAACTTCGATTTGGAAAGAGCTTGGTTATAGTTTATATGCCGAACAGTTTCGTTTAATTGGACTCTCAGAAGGACAGCCTGCTACGCTACGTTTGAAAGCTGTTCATGCACAGAATCAAGATACTTATCTCGCACTTCGTAACGATGCCCTTCAAGGAACACATCACTTTTTTCCTTATCAGATATCTGATTTAGACAAGTTGATTCAACGAAAAGCGATTCCTTACTTAGTCTATGATAAGCAACTGATCGTCGGTACACTATTATTTCAAAAGCAGGGACAGAATATCCGTCTTCTTGAAATCACGTGCCTACCAGAGCTGAGACGTCAAGGATACGGTAGCCGCATCCTCCATGCATTTCAAGAAAAGTTACGACGTGCAAACATCCAAACGTTTGAAGTCTTTTTTCTCTCAACACAACAAGATGTATTACGCCTGTATCATCCCTCGATGTTTTGCGATATCCAGTTAACCTCTCATTGGCATACGTTCAGTACGGATCAACCTCCGTTAATCATTTAGGCGATTGACGATTCCCTTGTATTCAGGCAACACATACTCCTCATCCATTTCCCGAAAATCAACATGACCCGTTTTACGAAGCACTAGCCCCATCTCGTATAACTGTTCGATATAGGCATCTCCCCATGTCAAGGCAAGTCCGGGTTGGTGATTATGAAAAGCAAGCAAGGCATCTTCAATCATTTCAGAAGCAATGGATGCTTGCATCACACGGTTCAATAAAGATTGGAACAGTACGGTTTGTCGTCCGATCAGCGCATAAAACGGGAAATAATGTTTAGCATAAACAAACGTCGGCAAATAGGCATCCGCCTCAATCGTCTTTAGTAACAATGGTGAAGCGGGACGTTGTAATCGTTCTGCAAGTCCAACGGTCGCCTTGCATTCGCACAGCTGATCAAGCACTCGAACCGTCAACTCTTCTTCGATATCGAGCAATAAGACGAGATCCAGCAGATTCAATTCATGCGTCTCCATGAATTGATCACTGCGTTGAAGATGCATCGTATAAGTAAAGTCCAGCTTTTCAGCAACAAGTACCCACAACTCGGAATGGCGCGCCGCATATAGACCTACCGGAAAGTGAAGGGGTTGGCGGACGATCGATCGATGCCCTTCAAGTGTATAGACTTGATTGACGTCCAGACCGTATGCTAGCAGCATTTCGAGTAACTGCTGACGATTTTGACACGTGACGAGTGTTTGAAACAGACGATCGACTTCGACGAGTGGTTGTTTCATTTCAAGCGCTATTTTTAAATGAGCAGGTGAATCCTGCTCTAGCGCCCGCTTAATGAATTGTAAGGCCTGTTGTTCCGCATCGTTCAGTTGGGCAACATGTGTCCGAAACATTTCGATGTCAAGTTCCCGGAAGGCTTGTAACGCCGGTGCAATTGATTGATTTTTTATAAAGGGTTTCCACATGATTCCCTCGACCTCCTCATTCCAGTATCTCTTCGTAGTGTACGCAATATCCTACCGTCTTGAAAGCAAAAAATGGAGAATCTTCCGTCGTTTCAGGAAGATCCTCCATTTTTTATTTTTTACCGACTTTTAAATGAGCGTTTCGAAAGACGGCATCTTGTTTTCCTGTCTTTTCAACACTTGTTCCGACAGACCCCAGGTATTCGATTTCATCCTTTGGTTGAATGAACTCGTATGTGATGGCAGGTTCACCCCGAAGTCGAACGTGTATGATTTGTCGATGTCGTAAAGAGAATGATGCGCGCACTTCAAGAAAGGAGGAAGCTGATAAATCATGTTGCCGCTCTAAAATCGTCATCAACTCTTTTTCCGAGTCACGATAGTTTCCCTGCAATTGAGCATACGAAATACCGACTCCTAAAGATAGGATACCGATTAGACTAAGAGCGAAAATGACCAGCACTTTCTTCATGACTGATCCACCTCCGAAAAAAGTTCATTCTACTTATTCATCGGTTCATCCATCGTTGACGTGAAGTCTTTTTTCGAATCCTTTACGTGAAACTGCATGTCCACATGTGGAATATCATCTTCTAAATAAGGGTCGGATACGGTTTCGAAACCAAACGATCCGTAAAACCCTTCTAGGTGTGCTTGTGCCTGTAAGTAGATCGCAGCTTCTTTCTGCAAATGTACCATCGCTTTCTCCATCATTTGTCTCGCTAACCCAACCGATCGGTGATCACGATGAACAGCTACCCGTCCAATCGCTACTCCTTTTGTCGGATGATCATACATCCGAAGGCATCCGACGATTTGACCGCTCTCACTCCGTACGATTAGGTGTGTCGCTTGTTGATCTTGATCATCTAGCTCCGGATACGCGCACTCCTGCTCGACGACGAAGATATCCGTTCGTAATTTCAAAAGTGCATATAAGGTATCAGGTGTCATGTGATGAAAAGACTCGAATTCAAATTCGTACATAAAAAGCTCTCCTCTTTAGTTACGACAAAGTCGTGATAATTGTCCTGCGTAGATCGTGACGGGAATACCTCTAAAAATCGTATCTTTTTCCCAGTTCAGCCCGTTGGCACGAGCGACATTTTGCGAAGCACGATTATCGGGATGAATGATCGAGATGATTCGATCATGCCCTCGATTGAACGCCTCCATCATTAATCGTTTTGCTGCTTCGCGACCATAACCGACTTTCCAGTGCTTTGGTTCGAGCCAATAACCGACTTCTAACTCTTCTTTCCCATCCACTTCCTGCATCAATAATCCGGCAAAGCCAATCGGTTCATTCGTTTCTTTTATGAACAACAGTAAAAAACCAGTTTGTCGCTCATCCGAATATCGCTCCAACTGCCGTTCGAACCACTCTCGTGCCTCATCTTCACTTAAGGCAGTGCCTCCATTGATATAACGCATGACTTGCTCATTTTGGACAAGTGACTTATAAAAACTAAAATCCTCTTCTTCGAACGGTCGCATCCATAAACGTTCACTTTCCATCGTCATCGCCTCCTTCTATACTTCTCTTTTCCCGAGTTCTTTTCGCTTCATTCCTCTTCCTGATCCTGCTTTTCCTGTGACATTTTTCATTACTAATCGATGACATTCACTCCCTAGTGCTTGCAATTCCCGGCATAAGTCGGTATTTTGGGAACAGTATGTTGAACAACGACCGCACGATTAATGTTAAAATATATTTTGAGCGCATGAGCGCTGGGTAGGAATTCACGAAAAGGACTGAGACCATAATGACTGAACAAGTAATGACGGGACTGTATGAAGGCATTTCAAAAGAGTCCGTACTAATCAATGAACCTTTAAAATATCATACGTATACAAAAATGGGAGGAATCGCGGATTTATTCATCATCCCAACTTCTTATGAAGAAACAGCTTTTGTCGTCCGATATGCTTACGAACAAGGTATTCCCTTGACGTTGCTTGGAAACGGATCGAATCTTGTCGTACGTGATGGCGGCATTCGCGGCATTGTCCTCTCCTTTGAGAAGTTAACCGATATCTCGGTCGAAGGACATGAGCTCGTCGCTCAAAGTGGCGCAGCAATCATCGAAGCGTCTCGTGTAGCTTACGCGCATCAGCTCAGCGGTCTTGAATTCGCTTGTGGGATTCCAGGAACGATTGGTGGCGCATTGATCATGAATGCGGGAGCATACGGTGGTGAAGTCAAGGATTGTCTCCATAGCGCTACTGTATTGACACGACAAGGAGAACTATTGAACATTTCACATGATGAGCTCGAACTGGGATACCGGACGAGTTGCTTCTCAAAGAAAGAATACATCATCCTCGAAGGTCGATTTGCGTTAACAGAGGGTGACCCAGCATTGATCAAGGAAGTCATGGATGATTTGACGCATAAGCGAGAAACGAAACAACCACTCGAGTACCCTTCTTGTGGTAGCGTCTTTAAACGTCCAGAAGGCTATTTTGCAGGGAAGCTGATTCAAGATAGCAACTTACAGGGAACACGCATCGGTGGCGCTGAAGTGTCCAAGAAACACGCTGGTTTCATCGTCAACGTCGAGAATGCGTCAGCATCCGACTATATCGCGCTTATTCGTCATGTCCAAGAAACGGTTCAAGAAAAATTCGGTATCTTACTTGAGACAGAAGTGAAAATTATCGGTGAAGAAGCATAACAAGAATCTTACAAGAAAAGGTGAGTTCCGTATTCGGACTCACCTTTTTGTTCGTTTAGATTGACCAGTTTCCGTCACGCATGACTGATTCACGCGTTCCGTCTGCAAGTTCTCCTTCAATCGACAGATCCGCTGATCCAATCATGAAGTCGACATGCGTCATCGAGTCGTTCGCGCCTTGTGCTTCTAATTCTTCTGCTGAAAGGCTTGGACCATTTTCGAGACACGTCGAGTACGCACGACCAATCGCTAAGTGGCACGAAGCATTTTCATCAAACAATGTATTATAGAATAGGATACCCGAGTCAGAAATCGGCGAACGGTGCGGCACGAGCGCAACTTCTCCGAGATAACGTGCACCTTCATCAAGTGAAATCAAGTCATCTAATGCTTCTTGACCCTGTTTCGCTTCCGCTTTAACGATTTTTCCGTTCTCGAACCAGAGTGTGAACTCATCAATCAAGTTCCCACTATAGCTAAGCGGTTTTGTGCTCGAGACGTGTCCGTTGACACCTGTCTTTTTCGGTAACGTGAACACTTCTTCTGTCGGCAGATTCGCGATGAAATCAACACCATCTGCATTCGGACCACCGCCACCTAACCAAACATGACGTTCTGGTAATTCGATTGATAATTCTGTTCCTGGAGCTGTGTAGTGCAATGTTTTGTATTTCTTCTCTGTCAGGAATTTTGCTTTTGAACGCAGATTATGATCATGATCCGCCCATGCAGCGACCGGATCCGCTTGATCGGCACGTGTAGCCTTTAAAATAGCTGACCAGAGCTCTTCAACAGCATTCTCTGAATCAGGGAACACTTTCTTCGCCCAGCTTTCAGAAGGTGCTGCTACGACACACCAGCTGACATTGTCACTCATGACGAACTTCCGCCAATTAGCAAGAGCGACACCGGCTGCTTTATTCGCACGTGCGATTCGGCTCGAGTCCACGCCATTCAATAAATCTGGATCTTCACTGACGACCGATAAGAACGCTGTCTTTTCTTCTGCCAGTTGGTCGTAACGTGCTTTTAACCAATCCGGGAACGTATCAAACGACTCTTCCGGTGCATCGAAATAACGGATTTTCGTCATCTCATCATCTGACCACTGTACATATACTTGCGTAGCTCCTACTTCGTAGGCGACACGCGTGATTTCACGAACGAGCGGCAAATTTTCGATTCCTGCACGCACCTCGAGTTGTTGTCCTGGTTGTAGATTAATTCCCGTACGCACGGCTAAAGACGCGTATTGTTGTAATTCTGCTTGTGTCGGCATTATGTAATCCCCTTTCTTGTATCTTTATTTTCACGAAATAGTTGCAATTTTGCAAGAAATAAGGCGAAACTAGAAAGAGAAGAGAAGGAGGCATCACCATGGAATTCACACCCGGCGATTTTAAATCGGCTTATACGTATTTTCACCGACAGGCACTCGACCTCGTTGGTGATGAAAAAGCACAGCAAGAATTGTTAGTTCGAGCAGAAATCGGACTTGCGCACTTGACGCAAGATATCGCGTCTACAGAAAGCTCGGACATCGAACGCGAGGCAGAACTCGTCCTTTATTTTCAATTAAAACAACTGCTTGAAATGCTTCGTGCTCTCTATCAGAAAAAATTCGAAATGCATGCGGAGCAGGAACAATTGTTATTGACGGCCGTTCTGTACTTCACGTCTCCTGTTGACGCCTTACCGGACGATAACGTCCTCGGGCTCTTCGATGATGCACAAATCGTCGAGACGATTTACGAAGAACTGGCTGCAGACGTCGATCGCTTTCAACATATGGAATGAATGAAAAAAGCAGCTGTCGCGACAGCTGCTTTTTGATTATGCATTTTGTTTCGAAGCAATATGAACAGTTGTCGTGGATTGACGTGATTCATCTACTTCTAATTTTTCTTTATTCAGCCACGTATAGATCATTCCCATGAAGACTGCTCCACCAATGATGTTCCCAGCTAAAGCTGGCAACAGGTTATGCATCGCTCCGGCAAATGTGATCGTATCCGGATGTGGTACGACTAACGCAATGGAGAACAATGCCATATTGGCGATGACGTGATCAAATCCAGAAGCAAAGAATACTGCGACGAGTACCATCATCATCATGATCTGCGCCAACTCATTCTTCATGTTCTTTGGAATGAAAATCGCTAAACAGACCATCCAGTTACAGAAGATAGCTCGTGTGAAGATTTCCCACGTCGTATGGTGGATCTTCGTTTCTGAGACAGAAAATAACCAGTTGTTCATACCAAGCTCTTGGATGATTCCTGTTTGAGAAAAGAGTAGCGCAAACGCTAATCCTCCAAGTCCATTTCCAATCAGACAGATCAACCAGACCTTCATCGTATCCATCTTCGTCGTATAGCCGCGCATCGTCGCCGTCGTGAAATACATCGTATTTCCTGTGAACAGCTCTGCCCCACCGTAAACGATCAGGACGAGTGCCACTCCGAAGGTCAGTCCACCGACAAGTGTCGCAACAGGTGACTCCGCCATATATAGACCGTTAATTGCTTTTAAGGTAAAAATAATTGCAAATCCAATGAAAATTCCTGCTAGCATGGCACGAACTAAGTACTCGAGAGGACGCATTTGTAGCATGCGCGTCGACTTGATTGCTTTATTCCGTAATCCTTCTAATGCTTCTACCTCGTTCATCGTAGAAACCTCTCTTTCTTTTGTTCAACACTTCACAATGTTTGTTCATTTATTATCATACTTCCATCTTAAAAGATGTTCAAGTATTGAATAGACCTGTTTTATCGTTTTTATAAAAGAACGAGATGTAAACGATATCATTGTGTCGAGATTGTGAAAAATGCCTTTTCTTGCTTTATACAACTAATTAGTTTGAATTCGTAGTCGTGATGCGAAGCGTTCAAAGAACGTGTTTCGCCTTGATGCATCGAGCACATAACCATCAATGACAACCCGATTAAAGCGTCTAGAAGATGAAGTAGCTCGTTCGATATCGGTCGGAGTGTAGGCGTCGAATGTTTTCCGGTCCATCGTAAAATCTGCACCTGAATACGGATCCGTGTAGTGAATTTCAAGATCGGTTAAATCAGGAATCGTTGAAAATAAAACAAGCGTATGATGCATCAGAACTTTAGATAACCGAGCCTTCAAAAAATCCTGATTCACTTGTAGTGTTCCGGTATCGGTACCAATCCAAGCTTGTCGCTCTTTTCCTGTCACTTCATAGGCAAGACGTAACGATTCTCCTTCGACATCTACCTGTTTTAATTCTGATGAGAACGGAAGTTGTTCGGCTAATTGACGAACCGCTACCGTATTCATCATCGAGGCACCTACTTGTCTCGCTACAAGATCACCAGCATGCCAAATGGATGATTGATTTTTTTCATTGGGTTGTTCGAAAAGACGAATCCCAACTAGTATTCCTAAGCAGATACAACCAAGAATCCATAACATTTTCTTCATTTTCATCACCTTCCTAAAAAAACGTACCCTTTTTCATCTTTTTTCATAAGAAGGGTTGAAATTTTATGCATATGAGCGTACTCTTGCATGCAGATACTCACAGAAGGAGGAGCATGAGGTCACTCATCATATTGCCATGACTACAACACACCCACAGAAAAAGAGAGTTGAAAAAATCAGTTTCTTAATCATTGGTACGTTGCTGTATTCCCTTTACATCAGCCTACTACTATCTCCAAATGATATCGGATCAGGCGGTATCATGGGGATCACGCTCATTATTCAAGAGCTCTTCCACACGCCAATTGGATTAACGCAATTGCTCTTAAACATTCCCCTCTTCCTTTTAGGTTTCCGTTTCCTACGCAAACGATTCATGTTCTTATCTGGAATTATCGTCATTGCTTCTTCCTTTTTAATTGACTGGATTCCGACTCAAATCGTTCCGGAATCTTTAAACGATCCACTCGTCGCTTCCATCTTTGCTGGTCTAGTCTCTGGTCTTGCAATGGCATTGATCTTCTTCGGTGGTGCTTCAACTGGAGGGCTTGATATTCTCGGAAAGTTTTTCTTTGCTCGTTTTCATAACTGGCCACTTCCTCGTATATTTCTGATGCAAGATCTTGTCATCTACATCCTTGTATGGTGGGTATTTGATCTTAAACACGTTATGTATGCTCTCATCATGAGCTTTGTTCGTGCCAAAGCCCTTCAGACGGTTTACAGTTTCTATTCTGCTTCTAAGCAATGTATCATCATTTGTGAGAAAGCAGATGAAATCAATGAAGTCATTACAAAAGAACTCGGTCGTGGTGTCACGATTCTCGATGCACGTGGAGGATATTCCAACCGAACGAAAAAAATGGTATATGTCGTCGTTCAAAATAATGAAATCGTCCGTTTGCAAGAAATCGTCTCTTCTGTCGAACCGAATGCATTCGTTACATTTTCGGAAATCCACACTGTCTTCGGCAATTACAAGGAACATTCGTATTCGTTTTAACACCAAGCGCAGCTTAGCTGTGCTTTTTTCATCTTCTTAAAACAGCTTCTCGTATTGCATCATCTTTCCTGCTTTTTTATGAGTATTATTCACTTTTTCAGTCATTATCCCTATTCAAAAAATAGACAGGCTTCACTTTTTTTACGATAGTAGTTAAGCTTATGACATGTCTTTTATTTAAAGGAATGATTGCATGCACTCTCTTTGGCGTCAGCGTATTCTGCTGATTTTCTTGGTCAGCTTATTCGCCTCTATCCCGATCATCTATGCGTTATCCGGTTATCGGACGATTGCAACGATGACCGAGCAAATGAAGGATCATGATATACCGTTAATCAATCAGGTAGATCAGTTGGTCGAACACAATCGAGATCGTGCTAATGCGGTTCGTGGTCTCTTATTGTATGAAGATAATCGTTATATCGAACAATATTACTTTTCAACGTCTAAAATCCATGATTTGCGCAATAGTCTGAACCAATCGTCGACTACTCCAGGGACGATTAAAGATCTTCTTCGTCGCAACAATGTCTGGGAGTCCGAGATTGAACGCGTGTTTGTTGTCTATGAACGTCAAAGTCCAACAGCCGCAAAACGTCTTGCTAGACAGTCGACTCAGACGACTCAAACGATTCTCGAAGACTTATCCCGTGTGAAAGATGATTTGTATAAAACGCTTCAAGCCAAATTACAACAATCAGATACTTTAATCGCTACATATAAATGGATGTGTCTTGGTCTCTCCATCCTGTCCTTTTTATTGATTAGTGCCACGGTCTTTTTCTTCCACCACTTCGCTCCAAAAGGATCAGAACAATCGTCTTTAGAATAAACGAAAAGCGCAGCTAAAGCTGCGCTTTTCGTTTATTCTAAAGACTCATTCAGGCATTGCTTTTCCCTCTTGTACATGTTCCATCGCCATATGTACAAGCGATGACACATGATGGTCATCCAAGGAATAATAGACGACTTTACCGTCTTTTCGAAACTTGACGAGTCCTTGTTTCAACAAAGATCGAAGATGATGCGACGCTGTCGCGATCGAACAGTCGACAGAGGCCGAGACATCACAAACGCATAGTTCTTCTTCGATCGTCAGCGCATAAACGATTCGCAGTCGTGTCGCATCCGAAAGAATCTTAAATAGCTTTCCGATTTCAAGCGTCGGAATCGTATCAACGATATGTCCGATTTCAGACGCACGTTGTTCATCAATCGCAATCGTTTCACAACGGGGAATGTCCATGTCCGTCACCTCGTTTCTACTTATATTGCACCATGAGAAACGGGACATTGCAAGTTCAGCGCATTCGTCTGCGAATGAGCCAAAACACGAACCATCCTCCTACGTAATCTCCAATATCCCAGACAATTCGATTTTGATCGACAGCGCGTACGCCGATGTCAATGACTTTCGTGCTTTCTAATCGATTCGTATAACGTTGACGAAGTCGCGTCGGAATCGGTAGATGAAGAAGTGCCCGGTAATAAATATCTAAATGAGTATGTCCCCAAATTTCCGTCGCAATCGAGCTCGTTTTAATATACAACGGACGTTTGTAGCGTCTTTCATACTTTTCTTTCAATAAAAGGGCCATCTCATAAGATATACGATTAGGATGTGGAAATAAGACTTTTCCTAGATGGTAGATCCCCTGATTATCGACTCGAATGATTTGTGGTTCTAACCGATATCGAATCCAATAGCCGCGAAAACGGATCGTCTGCCATTTCAATACAATCACCTCTGAACGGATTATACCCTGTTCTGAAGTGATTGATGCCATTCACGCACAGCATCTGTCATTTGCTGCGCAGCGAGTTGCCGATCTTCTTTAGCAAAAATTTCTGAGATGACGGCATACCCTTCTAGCGGGATAGGCAGAGAAGAGACATTCGTTGCTGTGATTCCACCAATACCGATTAGGGGTAATCGTACAGCTTCCCGAATCGCCTGAAGCATCGTATGCGACATGGAATCAGCGTCCGCTTTGGATGACGTCGTAAATAGAGACCCCACGCCTAAATAAGATGCTCCGTCTCGTTCTGCTTCAATCGCTTGTGCAACGGTTGCTACCGACACACCAATCACGGCATCTGGTAAAAGGCGACGTGCTGCGGTTAAAGGAATGTCTTCTTGTCCGATATGCAAACCAGCTCCGACGAGTAACGCGATATCGATCCGATCATTGATGATCAAAGGAATGTCGTGCCGATCCGTGAGTGCTTTCAACCGAACTGCCTGATCAAAGAATTCCTTTCCTTGCGCTGTTTTTTCCCGTAATTGCACGATCGTTGCACCACCTAAAATGGCTTCCTCAACGACCGTCTCGATCGCGACTTCAGGATGGTACCGACGATCCGTCACTGCATAGATGGAGTAATCAATTGACACGTTCTGTCACCTCCACAAGATCTTGTACCGTCATGAGGCTGATGGCATTGAACAACTCTCGTTTAAAATCACCAAGACCTTGCGCGGAGGCTGCTTGTTCTCCTGCTTTTCCCATGACGAATGTTCCGTGAACAGCCGCCTCAAACGCTGTATATCCTGCACCGAGGAAGCTCGCAATCAAGGAGGCCGTCATGCAGCCCGTACCCGTGATATCTCCTAGACGAGGTGTTCCTACATGTAATTCCATTTCGCGCGTTCCATCCGTGATATAGTCGTTCGGACCTGTCACGACGAGGACAGATTTGTGTTTGCGAGCGAATGCACGAATGCTTTCTCGATCCATCATTGTATCTCCCGCAGCATCGACTCCCTTAGTTCGCCCATCTTCCCCAAGTAACGTCTTGATTTCAGAAGCATTTCCTTTAATGACCGTACACCCGAGATCAATGAGTTCTTTAGAAAAGGCAGTACGTAATGTCGTTGCCCCTGCTCCAACTGGATCAAGAACGATCGGGACATTCAAACGTCCCGCTTCACGTGCTGCGAGTCGTTGAGCTGCTTGCATGTCTGCATCGATCGTACCAATGTTTAAGACAAGAGCTTGTGCGAGTCTAACCATCTCTTCTACTTCACGAATGTCTTCCGCCATGACGGGTGATGCTCCAACAGCGAGTGTGACGTTTGCGCAGTCGTTGATCGTAACCGTGTTCGTCAGATGGTGAATGAGTGGTTTGTGTTCAAGAATGGTCGTAAACATGTGTATCCCTCCAAAGTGAGTGAAAATGATGTGTCGGTCCAATACCTTGTCCGAGAGCAAATCCATGACGAATTGCCTCCGTGACATAGTTTTTCGCCTGTCGTACACTATCTTGTAAATCTTCTCCAAGCGCCATCCGTGCTGCAATCGCTGCAGATAAGGTACAACCAGTTCCATGAGTATGTTGATTGTCTAACCGTTCCGATGTGAAACGGTGTTCCACTTCCCCATCAAACAATAAATCCGTTGCAGCTCCTGAGAGATGTCCACCTTTTAGTAATACTGCCCCTGTCTGTGTAGCCAATTGATGCATCGCCAGTTGCATTTCCTCTAGATTGGTCACTGATTGTCCTGTTAACCGCTCCGCTTCCGGTAAATTCGGTGTAACGAGTGTCGCAAGCGGCAGAAGTTCTGAAATCAATGCTTGTTCAGCTTCCGTCCGCAACAGGGCATGACCACCTTTAGCGACCATGACGGGATCTAATATGATAGGAACTGTCTGTTTGCGGAGATGTCTAGCAATGACTCGAATCGTCTGCGCATTCGAGACCATCCCGATTTTGATCGCATCGACACGAATGTCTGAAAAAATCGACGTTAACTGGGCATCTACGATTTCTGGGGATAACTCTTCCACCGCTTGAACACCCAACGTATTTTGCGCCGTGACGGCTGTCAGGACGCTCATTCCATAAACCCCTAAAGCCGAAAAGGTTTTTAAATCTGCTTGAATCCCAGCTCCACCACCGGAGTCGGATCCTGCAATCGTCAGTACATGTTTCATGTTCTTTTCACCTTCCCATCGAGCAATGTAAGGGAGTCGTGACCGACAAAAAAAGCGTCGACCGCTGTAAAAAAGCAGTCGACGCTATACGAAAGCGTTATATACGCATTCCGGTATCCGTTCGGCTCAACTTTCCTACGCTGGTATTATCCAGTTCAGGTAATAGGGTCGAAAACAGATTGGTTTTCCTCTCAGCCGGATTCCTCCAGCTCCCCTAGTTGCTCAAGTATTCGTTTCGCCTTTACTGTAGCATAGAGAAGAAAAAAAAACGAGCCGAAGCCCGTTTTGATTACAGATATGCTAATGGATTGACTGCATTTAGAGGAGAAGAGGCACTGTATTGATAGCCTCCGACATGTAGTTCGAAATGTAAGTGTGGTCCTGTTGAATTCCCTGTACTACCAAGTGTCCCGACTTGCTGACCTTGAGAGACCGTTTGTCCTGCACGAACCGATAATGAACTCATATGTGCGTAGACAGTCGTGTACACTTGTCCATCGAGGAAGTGAGAAATCATGACATGATTGCCGTAAGGTCCACCACCTGATGCTGTAATGACCGTTCCAGCTGCTGCAGCGACGATTGGAGATCCGACCGAACCACTGAAATCAACACCGTTGTGGAACGTATAACCGTTCGCGCCGCTTGCTGGTCCGAATCCTTGTGACACTCCACCAGAAGACGGTCGAACGAATTTCCCTCCACTCGAAACAACCGGCGGGGCAACAGAATCAGTTGATTCTGAACTCTTACCTGCTTGTTTTGCTGCTTGAGCATTCGCTTTAGCGGCTTTTTCGGCTGCCGCTTTCTCCGCTGCTGCTTTTTCAGCCGCTGCTTTAGCAGCTGCCTTCGCTGCCGCAATTGCACGTTCTTGCGCTTCGAGAGTCGCTTGAAGTTCTTTTGCGTCTAACAGTTCTGTCGTGAACTTCGTCTTCCCTTTTCGTAATTTCTTCAGCGTGGCACTACGTTCTTTCATTTGAAGCTTTAACGCTTTCTTTTGTTCAAGCAATACTTTCTTTTCTTGCATTTGCTCCGCTTTTTTCTCAACGAGCGCTTGTTTTGCTTCTCCTAATTTTTGTTGCGTTGCGATGTAATCCGAAATCATTTTATCGTCTTGCTCAGCGATTTTTTTCCCCGCCATGACACGGCTGAATAAATCACCTAAATCCTTCGATCCAAAAATGACTTCTTCCCATTTAATCGAATTTCCATCGTTCTCTTGGAAAACACGCAAACGATCACCGAGTAGTTCTTCCTGTTTCTGTAACATTTCTTCGTAACGGACGATGTCTGCCTTTAACTCATCGATTCGAACGTTCAACTGTTCGATTTGTTTATTTTTTTCAGAGACTTGGAAAATCTTTTCGTTGATTGCTGCGTCAATTTGATTGATTTGACGTTGCTCTTTTGAGATTTTAGCTTCTTGTTTTTTGATCGCTTTTTCAAGTTTACGTTGTTCAGCGGCATTTTCAGCTTTTTTTTCTTTAATGGTCGCTGCTGCGATCGGTTGTGTTCCTGTTATAAGTAATGCTCCTAAAACAATGGTAGAAATTAGTTTTTTTAGCATATATCGTTTTCCTCACTTATGTTTTTTTCATATTTTATTATAGTATTCAAGTTTCTCTCATATCTGAAATAGATTATAGCACCGTAATCGTTTCAAAAAAATTTCATTTACATTTCAAATGAAAACGGTTTTTTGTAATATACGATTTGTTTTTTGAAAATGACAAAAAAAAGAACCGTTGCATACGCAACGATTCTTTACGATTAAAGCATCGACAATGGATTGACTGAGTTAGCTGGACCAGTTGCACTATAGCTGTATCCACCAACGTGAATTTCGAAGTGGAGGTGTGGTCCTGTTGAATTTCCTGTACTACCTAACGCGCCAATTTGTTGACCTTGGCTGACACGTTGACCAGCACGGGCATTGAGTGAACTCATGTGAGCATATACTGTCGTATATGTCTTCCCGTTCAATTGGTGAGCGATCATGACATGATTTCCGTAAGGTCCGCCACCTGATGCTGTAATGACTGTACCTGTTGCAGCTGCCACGATCGGCGTACCGACTGGACCACCAAAGTCAATTCCGTTATGGAACGTATATCCGTTCTCTCCGCCTGCAGAACCATAACCTTGTGTAACAGTTCCAGCAGTTGGATGAATGAACAGACCACCTGATGATGGTGCTGGTTTTGGTGCAGCTGGTTTTGGTGCAGCTGGTGCTGGAGCAGGCGCAGCTGGTGCTGGTGTAGATGGTTTTGGTGCTGATTGTTTCGTCGAACCAGAAGGTTTTTCCGATTGTGCCGCTTTCTCTTGTGCTGCTTGCTGAGCTGCTGCTTCTTTAGCAGCTTGCTCTTCTGCTGCTTTTTGTGCTGCTGCTTGCGCTGCTTCAGCCTCTGCTCGTGCTTTCGCTTCACGTGCCGCTTGAGCTTGACGCTCTTTTTCGAGTCGAGCTTCACGTTCACGTGCTGCTTTTTCAGCAGCAATCGCTTTTTCTTGCGCAATCAGAATTTGTTGGACTTCTTTTGCATCCATCAATTGTGTTTCGAACTTTTCTTTTTTCTTACGTAGTTCTTTTAAGCGTTTATTCCGCTCTTTTAATTGTGATTCAAGGTCCGCTTGTTGACGTTTTAATTCTTTTTTCTCAACTACCAACTGCGCTTTCTTTTCTTTTACTTCTTGCTGCGCATCCGCTAATTGCTTTTGCGTATTCTGGTAATCCGTGATCATTTTATCATCTTGTTTTGAAATGGATTTCCCTGCCATGACACGGCTTACGAGATCACCAACGTTTTTAGCACCAAAGATGACTTCTTCCCATTTAATTGAGTTTCCATCATTCTCTTGCATGACACGAAGACGATCACCGAGTAGTTTTTCTTGGCGTTTTAGTTTCGCTTTATATTTCTCGATTTCTTTTCCAAGTTCAACGATTTCACGTTCTGTTGCTTTGATTTGACGATCCTTTGTTTCGACAGCAAAGATTTTTTCGTTCAACGCTTCGTCTAGTCGATTGACTTCTTGTTGTGTTTTAGAGATTTTTTGACCTTCTTGATTAACAGAAGACTCTAAGTTTTTTTGCTTTTTAGCATTGTCTTGTTGCTGTTGTTCGTTTTTGGCTTTCTGTTCACTTAAATCGTCAGCTGCTGCAAAATGAGGTGCTGATGAAAGAACCAGTGCGGAAACGATGAGCGACGCGAACGTTTTTTTCATGTAGTATTCCCTCTTTTTCTGTAGTGTATGTTTTATGATTTATCGTAGAGTATTTAAGTTAAATTTAAATTCTGTAATAGTTTTTCTTTTTTATAAGAACGTTTTTGATTATAGCATTCATTCCTCTTCCATAATATTTCAGTGATATTTCATTTTAAATAAATCTTTCCTCTTCTATGTAATAGAAACATTTGGAAGGTAACTCATCGTTGCAACTTTGGAGTGTTTTTGGGAAACTGAAGCGAACAGAAGGAGGATATCATATGAAATTAGACCACACTGGAATTGCCGTTCGCGACATGCAGGAAGCCATTTCATTTTATACAAACGTACTTGGAGGAATTTTAACAAAAGAGTACTCGAATCCTGCGCCTGGTGTCGCTTCCAATATTGCGGTCATCGAGTTCGATGATGCGCACATCGAGTTGTTAACGCCAACAAGTCCGGATAGTCCGATCGCTCGTTTTTTGAAACAACGTGGGAAAGGTGTCCACCACATTGCTTATCGTGTAGAGAATTTAGATCAAGCGATTGAAGAAGCAAAACAACAAGGCTTAACATTTTTAGAAGATACGTATCGAACGACGCCATTCGGACGACGATTGATTTATATGAATCCTCGTCATTCACACGGCGTCATTACGGAACTCTGTGATTATCCAGAAAATCTATAAAAAATCAGCACTGCGTTATCGCAGTGCTGATTTTTGTTCTATACCATTAGCCAAGTTTTGCAACGATTTCCCGATTGAATGCAGGAATATCATCTGGTTGACGACTTGAGACGAAATTATCGTCAACGACGACTTCTTCATCTGCAAAGTCCACACCAGCATTTTCTAAATCGATTCGAATCGATTTATAACCTGTCATTTTTCTTCCTTTGACGATTTTTGCATTAATCATCAATTGTGGTCCATGGCAGATCGAGAAAATCGGTTTTTTCGACATATCGAATTCTTCGACGAATGAGACGAAACGCTCATCTTCTCGAAGTAAATCTGGTGAAAATCCGCCTGGAATCAGGAGAGCATCGTAGTCTGCTGCTGAAGTCTCATCAATCGAGAGATCAACATTTACTTTTGCCTCTTCCTGTTTGCCGACGAGTTCTGCACCTTTCTTAGCACCAATGACCGTGATCTCGTGCCCTGCTTCTTTTAATGCATCAACCGGTCCTGTGAATTCTACATCTTCAAAATGATCGGCGAGTACGACTGCTACTTTTTTAGACATGTGATTCATCCCCCAAGTTGTTTGATTTAAATCGGATCTTCTCCGCGATCTCGTGGAGAAACCGTATCATCTGGCATTTCGTCTTTTCCTTTTAGGATTTCCTTTTGTTGCTCCTCTGTCAGTTTCCGTTCTTTATCCGACAGACGATCCCGTTCATCTTCAAACTCTTCATTTGGACGATCGGTTTCTTTCGGTGCCATGGAAAACCCTCCTTATGATTCGTCGATTATGCTTATAGTGAATCGACGACTTTAACAGAAAGATCGACATCAATGTTGCCACGTGTCGCTTTCGAGTACGGGCAGAAATTGTGTGTCTTCTCTAGTAAATCTTCGGCTTCTTCTTGCGATACGCCGACGACCTCGACGACGAGTTTCGCTGCAATTTTTACACCGTTATCCGCTTCGTCCTGTAAGAGGCTGACTTCTGAATTCGTCCGCGTCTCGACTCGTTTTTTTGCTTGGCGCGCCATCAAATTATAGGCACCATCAAAACAAGCGGCATATCCTGCTGCGAATAACTGTTCCGGGTTTGATGTCGGAATGTCTTCTTTGCCTTTTGTTCCTGGCATGACTAAATCGAGATTGATGACGTTATCGTCTGAAGCGACTTTCCCGTCGCGACCACCGACTGCAGATGCACGTGAAGTAAGAATGACGTTTGACATAATAAAAAACCCCTTTTCCTGTTGAATTAAAAAATGCTTTTTTGCCACATAGACAGTAATACCCGTCAGTGAGGGAGATAAACACAAGAGGTGTCTATCACCTTAGCTGATTCATTTTTTTAGTAGACAAAAAAAGACGATGAACTCGAAGTCCATCGTCTTGCACATTCTATTTCTTATCCGATCTCTTCTGTTGCAGTTTCTTCTCGATCAGGCAATTGAAGATAAATTGATTTGACTTGATGATTATCGACTTCCATGACTTTGATCGTGTATTCCTGATAGCGGAATTCTTGGCCACTCGACACTTCCGTATCCTGTGCCATGACCCAGCCACCAATCGTATCGATGTCTTCTTCTTCGATTCCTAGGTTAAAGCGTTCATTTAGGTCATCAATCAAGACACGGCCTGAGATCCGGTATAATCGCTCATGAATTTGTTCGATATCTGCTTTCTCATCCTTATCGAATTCATCTCGGATTTCTCCAACGATTTCTTCCAATATGTCTTCCATCGTAATCACACCGGCTGTACCACCATACTCATCAATGACGAGTGCCATTGGCGTCCGTTCCACCTGCATTTTCAACATAGCGTCTTGAAGCGGTGAATACTCGGATACAATCGGCAAGTTGTGGATGTAATAGCTTAATGCTTTTCCTTTGTTAGCCATATGATCCGTAAATAATTGTTTTGCATTGATGAAGCCAAGGATTTTATCCTTATCTCCTTCTTCCGCTACTGGGTAACGTGTGAACTGATACTCTTCAACGAGACGAATGATGTCCTCCATCGATGCATCGTTCGAGATCGTGATTAAGTCCGTCCGCGGTAACATGATATCTTTCGCGATCCGCTCATCGAACGAGAAGATGTTCTGCATGTAGGAAAGCTCAGTCTGGTTGATTTCTCCACTCTTATAACTCTGTGTCATGATGATTTTAATCTCTTCTTCAGAATGGACTTCTTCGTGTCCCGCTGGCTCGACGCCAAACAACCGAAGAATGATTCGTGCTGAACCGTTCAATGTCCAGATGAAAGGTTTCATGATTTTACCGAACCAATATAGTGGTGGCGCGAGTAACATCGTGATCGCTTCCGTTTTTTGAATCGCTAAAGATTTTGGAGCAAGTTCTCCAAGCACGACATGAAGAAACGTTACAATCGAGAATGCAAGAACGAACGAAATGATCGTCGAGACGGAGTTCGGAATGTCAATCTCTTCGAACAACATACCGAGAATCGCACCTACCGTTGATTCTCCTAACCACCCGAGACCAAGCGCTGTCACGGTAATTCCAAGTTGACAGGCCGATAAATAATAATCCAAATTCTCAAGTAGCCTCTTCGCCACTTTCGCAGTCTTGCTTCCTTCTGTAATCAACTGATCGATTCGAGACATTCGCATTTTGACGACCGAAAATTCGGCAGCTACAAAAAAAGCGGTTAAGACGATGAGTAGTGCAATGACGAGTAGCCGAATGATGATCGTCGTCGTGTCGAATGTCTCCATTGAGTGTGTACTGTCCAATCGTTTCCCCGAAGAAAGGGGATTCACCTCCATTAATATAAAGCCAGATGCCGAGGCATCTGGTGGTTTACAGCAAAAAGAAGCTTCAGACTTTCAAAGCTTCCCTACTTTTTCATATTCATACTATAACGGAACTTTCATAAAATGTGTACTTGAAGACATCATTTCAGACCGTCAGACGACATAGAGAATAAAGATTACGATCATGAGTAACATCGCGATTCCCTTTAACAAGGCACTTGATAAGATACCAAGGACTGTTCCGATCCCAACTGAAACCGAGGTTTGCCACGTCTTTTTACTAATGATTTTTTCCGTCAAGATGGCAAAGACAAACGGGAAAATTAATAATCCGATACCCGGCAAAATAAATGGTCCCGCAATCAATCCGACTGTCGTTGCAACCTTAGCCGCTTGTGAGCCTCCCCGTCGATCGACGGTGTAGGCGCTAACGAGATAATCGAGTGTAAATAAGAGAATGATGAAAATCGCTTGAATCACCCAAAAACTAATCGATAGTTCAGAGAACCCAAATCCGAATCCATAAATCAAAAAACCAACTACTAAAATCGGCGCACTTGGGATGATCGGATACACGAGACCTGCAAAAGCGACTAGAAAACAGACGACGATCAGACTCCATAACAAGATTGTCACTTTCTATTCCTCCCTTCTTTTGATTCTCTTGCCCTTTTTACGTCGAAGGGGAGACAAAAGTTTCATTCAACGCCCGATGGATTTGATTTTGTAAAAAATCACGATCCCAGTCGTTCATTGTTTCAAAACGTACTTCCGAACAGATGTATGGAATGAACCGTTGAATCGTTTCATAGTGAGCTGGTAAGGCTTGCCGCTTCATCGTTCCAAGCGACTCAAGCATCGTCGCGAGAACTGAAATATCTTCTGCTCCGTAATGTCGTAGTTGATAAAACGTCGTGTATAACAATTGTTGGTAAGTTTCCCTGACGACGATGTGTTGCTGGTCCTTTCCAACAACTAGCACACCATCTGGTATTACGGCATACTGTCGCATTAAGTCACCAATAATCCGAACCGCATGTCTCGCTGTATTCGGATCATTGATTCCTGGAGAAATCGCACGTAAAGCAACTTCACTTAATTTTTCAAGAACAAATGCAAAATCCTGTTCTGAAGATTTCGTCGGTCCAATCAAGATACTTTCATTGATATCCCGGCAAGTTGCCCGTCCGATGGCTTCTCCCTCTGTTACGAATGAGCCGACCGTTCGATCAATATACACGCGGTCTTTCTGATCAAAAACATCATAATCGACTGCTTGAATATATCCGGTTCGAGTTGCCTGAATAAGATGTGGATAATTTGTCGTCATCTTTCTTTCAGTAATCTTTTGTTCTCCTGATCCTAGATGTTCGACTTGTCGTTTCAATAATTCGTTCCCTTCTTCGTGTAATCGATCGAGTAATGTCGTCACGCGAATCGACTGACTGACGATATGAATGAATGCGACGAATGCCACGATCGATATCAACACGACGAGAACGGCTACTGTCGAAGCGACGACGCTCGTCTTCAACGCCGGACGAAGAAAAAAGAGCATCGTCATCGAGTAACTGACCGCTCCAATGAATATGCCGAAAATGTGTTGCACTTGCCGATTCTCGATGAAGTTAGGCAATGTCCGTGGTGAGAATTGTGATGAATAGGTCGTCAATACGACAAGAATGGTTGAGAATGTGAACGTCATCATGGCGAGCAGTCCGGTAAAGACAGAACTATGGATTGTCTGCGCTAAGCCAAGCGTCGTTTGCCAGTCTTTTGGAAACCAGTTTGATATATACACATCTAACCACGTCACGATTCCCGTCAAACCAATCCCAATGAGACCATATAACAATGGCCACCACCAATTGATTTCTCGAGACAGGACTTTCAGCTTCTTCAAAATAAAATTCCTCCTTTTTATAGCACTATATTGATTGAATTCCTGATTTAGAGCGCTTTAAAACCCATCTGACTGACTGACTTTGAGCAATATGTTTGGTCGAAGTGCACGGATGTGTTTTACTTCTTTTCATAACGTGAATAACTTAATTGTTATGAAAACGAATGGGAGATGAAATGATATGGCTCAACAAAACGAAGCAACATTGCATACAGATTTCACGAAGATTTACATTGATGGTCAGTGGCGCACAGGCGCAAGTGACAGCAACATGACGAACACGAATCCTTTCACGGGTGAAGAGCTCTTTACAATCTCTGCAGCGAATCAACAAGATTTAGATGACGCTTATGAAGCGGCTCAAGTCGCTCAAAAAGACTGGGCGAAAGTTCCTGCCTTAAAACGTCAAGGTCTCATCGAAAACTTCTTGAAAGTCTTGTACGAAGAGAAAGAAACGATCATCGAATGGTTGATCAAAGAGTCCGGAAGTACACGCATCAAAGCGGAAGGTGAATTCCTTGCTTCTGTCTTGATCGTCAAGGAAGCTGCGACATTCCCACTTCGGATGCACGGTGAAATTCGTCCATCGGTCGTACCAGGCAAAGAAAACCGGATTTACCGTAAAGCACTTGGTGTCATCGGTGTCATCAGTCCATGGAACTTCCCGTTCCACTTAGCTGTACGGTCGATCGCTACTGCCATTGCCATCGGGAACGCAGTCGTTGTTAAACCGGCTACGGACACACCTGTTTCAGGTGGATTGATTTTTGCTAGTCTATTTGAAAAAGCTGGATTGCCAAAAGGTGTCTTGAATGTCATCGTCGGTCGCGGTTCAGAAATCGGTGATGCTATCGTCGAACATCCTGTACCACGCTTGATTTCATTCACAGGATCCACTGAAGTTGGTCGTCATATCGGTGAACTTGCTGGTAAACACCTGAAGAAAACAGCGCTTGAACTTGGCGGAAACAACGTCTTCGTCGTACTTGATGATGCTGATCTCGATCGTGCGGTCGAATCTGCTGTCTACAGCAAGTTCTATCACCAAGGTCAAATTTGTATGTCGACGAACCGAATTCTCGTCGCTTCTTCGATTCATGATGAATTCGTCGAGAAATACGTCGCTCGTGTAAAAGAGCTACAATACGGTGATCCATCACATGATCGGACACAAGTCGGACCACTCATCAACCAATCACAAGTTGAACGGATTCTTGAAGATCTCGAGAAAACAAAAGCTGCGGGTGCAACCGTTCGTGTCGGTGGCGAAGCAAAAGATAACGTCATCGCACCTACTGTCGTCACTGGTGTTACGAATGATATGCCACTCGCTAAAAATGAAATCTTCGGACCGGTCGCTGTCATCATCCCGTTCGATACGGATGAAGAGGCACTTGAAATCGCGAACTCGCTTCCGTACGGATTGAGCGGCGCTGTCCATGGTTCTTCTATTGAACGCGCGACTGCCTTTGCGCTTGAAGTCGAGACAGGTATGATTCATATCAACGATCAATCGGTCAACGATGAGCCACATATGCCATTTGGTGGTGAAAAAGATTCAGGGCTCGGTCGCTTTAACGGCGAGTGGGTACTTGAAGAATTCTCGACTGTCCAATGGTTATCTGTCATGCACGATCGTCGTCAATACAAACCATTCTTTGAGTAATATAAGAGTAGGGTTTTCCCCTACTCTACATAATTTTGTGAAGGAGTGATTTCACATGCCGTTATTACGATTCGACGTCATTGAAGGACGTTCAGAAGAAGAGTTAAAAACGTTACTCGATACCGCACACGATGCGATGGTCGAAGCATTTGATGTGCCGGAGCGCGATCGTTATCAAATCGTGCATACGCATAAAGCACATGAGATGGTCATTCAAGATACAGGACTCGGATTTGAACGGAGTAAAGATATCGTTCTTATTAGTGTGACGAGTAAAACGCGGACGGAAGAGAAAAAACAACGTCTCTACCAATTACTCGCCGAACGCTTACAAGCAAACTGCGGACTCGCACCGACTGATTTGATGGTGTCGATCGTCGAAAATGATGCAGCCGACTGGAGCTTCGGTCTTGGCGAAGCACAGTTTTTAACGGGTAAACTATGATCGTCTGTAAGTAGAACAAAAGGGAAGTATGTTATCGGTAATTTCCGGTAACATACTTCCCTTTATTTGTTCTTACTTCATTAAACAAGAGAGAACCTTCACATGACTTACTCCTTCGTTTCTTCCGTCTTCTCCCGTGGATTTTCCCGTTGCAGCGGTGCTTTCCAACTAAATTGATCGGGTTCTGGAACGAAGTCAAGGCCTCCTGGGTGGAACGGTTGGCACCGTAACAATCGACGCGTCGTCAAATAACTACCTTTTACCGCACCATGACGTTCAATCGCCTCCATCCCGTAATGGGAGCATGTTGGATAGAATCGACATGTAGCTGGTTTCATGGGAGAGATGACTTTTTGATAAAAACGAATTCCTCCCATTAAGACACGCTTCATACTGTCCCTTCTTTCGTCTTTTTTTCTAGTGTAACGCATCTGTCCATCATTTTCAGATGTTCTGCCTTATACTAAAAGCAGATTTAAAAGAAGGATGTGTTGAGATGAAGGCATTAACTTTCCACGAATTCGGAGGTTCTGATGTATTACGCTTCGAAGACGTACCAACGCCAACAATCACTGAACAGGAAGTTCTGATTGAAATGAAAGCGATCGGTCTGAATTTTGCAGACATCTATCGCCGAAAAGGAAACTATCATTTAGAAGGACAGCCTCCCTATATTTTAGGGTATGAAGGTGCAGGAGTCATCACCGCAATCGGTGCTGCTGTTTCAACGTTCCACGTAGGTCAACGAGTTGCTTTTGCGGACGTTCCGCTTGCGAACGCGGAGTACGTCGCAGCACCCGTCGATAAATTGATTCCGCTTCCTGATGGTATCTCATACGAAACAGCAGCTTCTGTCTTATTACAAGGGTTAACAGCGCATTATTTAACTCGAGATAGCTATCATGTCCAACCGGGAGATGTCGTCTTAGTGCATGCAGCCGCCGGTGGCGTTGGTCAGTTGTTGACACAGCTCATTCGTTTACTTGGCGCAACCCCGATTGGATTGACGTCTTCTCCTGAGAAAGCACAGATCGCTAAAACTGCTGGCTGTGAATCTGTCTATTTATATTCCGAGAACTGGGTCGAGCACGTGCTCGCGCAAACTTCTGGTAAAGGAGTTGATGTGGTCTACGAATCCATTGGTTCTACCTTAATGGATAGTTTCCATGTGACAAAAGTCCATGGAACGGTTGTCTTCTATGGTATGGCAGGCGGCGATCCCGTATCTGTCGATCCTCGCTTTTTGATGGATACGTCCAAAACATTGACGGGTGGTGACCTTTGGAACGTATTAACATCTTCTGAAGAACGAATCCGTAGATCTGGTGAATTATTTGATTGGATTCTATCCAATCATCTCACCCTGTCTTCTCCTACAACATTCAGATTATCTGATGGCAAAGCAGCACATGACTTTTTAGAAAGTCGACGCAGTACAGGAAAACTACTTTTGCTTCCTTAACTCGTTTTTCCAAGACGGCTCCCTGCGAGTCGTCTTTTTTATGTGAAATTAGAATTATCGATTGATTTTTTTTAATGAAGAGAGTAAAGTAAATCTCATCAAAACCTAAAACCCAAATAAGTTTTGAGTTTTAGAAAGGGGATTTGTATTTATGTTTCGCTCAGAATGGAAGAAATTGAAGAGTCCGATGATGATTGTTGTCATTCTCGCCCTCATCCTCGTACCGTTTCTCTACAACTCCATCTTCTTATCTGCATTCTGGGACCCATACGGTCAAACAGAAGATATCAAGGTCGCTATCGTCAACGAAGACAAGGCGACGAAGTTTAAAGGAGAGAAAGTCGACATCGGGGATCAATTCGTCGACAAACTCAAAAAAAATGATGATTTTGATTGGCAGTTCTTATCTAAGGACAAAGCCGAAAAAGAATTACGTGACGGCAAAATCTATATGACGGTCGTCATCCCGAAGAACTTCTCTAAAAATGCAACGACACTACTCGATGATCATCCGAAGAAGATTGAGTTGGAGTATTACTTGAATCCAGCCAAAAACTACTCGGGCACACAAATTTCGAGTACGGCTGCAAAACAATTAAACGAAAAGATCCGAAAATCCGTGACGAAACAATACAGTAGTGCGATTTTCGGTGCGTTAAAGAAAATTGCAAACGGTATGGAAAAGGCATCGGACGGTTCTTCTAAACTAGAAGATGGCAACCATAAAACAGCGGATGGTGCCAAAACACTAGCAACGAACCTTGGAAAACTTGCGGATGGCAGTCTGACACTGTCCGAAAAACTGGGGGAAGCCAATCAAGGTTCGAAAAAACTCAGTGACGGCGTCACGACACTCGACGAAAAGACTGCCCTCTTCGCCCAAAAAACGGGTGAGTTGTCTTCTGGGTTGAACACGCTAGACGAAAATGGTGGCAAATTACAAGCCGGTGCTGCACAACTAGAAGACGGAGCAACGAAACTCAGCGGTGGCTCGACACAAGTCCGTCAAGGGGCAGAACAACTGGCTGCAGGTACGGCTCAGCTTAATGAAAAAATTCCTCAATTGACGGATGGATTAAATCAATTGGATGAAAAAGCACAAGCTGCCAACGCCTTTTTAACGCAACTTAATCAAGATGCTGAAAAAGCGAAACAAGATTTACGAGCACGTCGTGAGGCCCTTGAAGCAAACGTTGCGCAACTAAAAGAAGTCATTTCTGCTTCTGAACAGTTATCGGATGAAGAAAAACAAACGTTACTCGGTTCTATCGGTTCATTAGAAGAAAACATCCAAAATCTCGCCGCCCAAGAAGGCGCGATTGATCAGAGTCTTGCTCAAGCAACGGACGCGACGAAGAAGATTGGTCAACTGGCTGCAGGTGGTCAACAAGTCGAATCAGCTGTATCACAACTGAACGCAGGTCAAGTGAAACTCGTCGACGGTGCGAAACAAGTCGAGTCTGGTGCACAACAATTAGCAAGTGGTCAACAAACATTCAATGAAAAACTCGGTCAATATACTGCGGGTGTGCATAAAGCTGCAACAGGTGGCGCACAACTGGCTGACGGGGCTAATCAGCTTTCAGATGGCACACATCAACTCCAAACAGGTGCTAGCGCGTTAAATAACGGGTTAGGACAATTGGCTTCTGGTTCAACTACGATTACGGACGGAATCGGCAAAACGACCGATGGGGCTTCGAAAATCGCGGATGCCAATACAAAACTTGAAGATGGTGCTAAAACATTGAAGGATGAGCTCAGCAAAGGGGCTAAAGACGCAACCGTCAAGCCGACGAAAGAGCGGGATAATATGCTGGCAGAACCCGTCGTCTTAAAAGAACATGACTATTCGACGGTCAACAACTACGGTTCTGGTTTATCAGCTTACATCCTTAGTATCGCCTTGTTCGCAGGTGCCTTGATGTTCTCGTCTGTCTATCAGATTCGTCCAGAACATGGCGAAAGTCTGACATGGCGCTTCCTTGTCGGTAAATTATCACTCATCTTACCGATTGGAGCCTTACAAGGTGTCGCAGCGGTCACAGCCATCGTCTATGTCCTCGATGCTGATGTCGCGAGTGTTCCTGCGCTCTATGGATTTGCTGCCTTAACAGGTATGACGTTCATTACGATTCTGTTCACGCTCGCGATGCTACTCGGTCGCGTCGGACAGTTCCTTGCCTTCCTACTACTTCTGCTTCAAATCGGTGGTAGTGGTGGTACGTTCCCAGTCGAGATGACGCCAAGCTTCTTCCAAGCCATTCATACGTTCTTACCAATGACGTATTCAGTCGGCGGATTCCGTGAAGCGCTTGGACTTGGTGTGACAGACGCCCTCATTTCAAACAGTCAAGTCCTTGCGACCATCTTAGTCGTCGCGTTGATCATCAGCTTCGTTGGAGGGCTCGGAGCCAAGCGAATTTTACTCTCAACGAAAGTGAGACGAAAACAACATGACACAGTCTGATAAAGAAACATTGATACTGGACTCAGCGATGGCTTGTTTTTCTGAACTTGGTTATAAAGGTACGACGATTGAGCGTGTCGCCCGACGCGCTCATGTCGGGAAACCGACCGTCTATCAATTGTTCGAAAGTAAACTCAACCTGTTCGAATCACTCGTAACACGTGTGCTGCAAGAGATGAAAGAAGAAGCAGAACGCGCTTACGTCGAACATGCGACGGTAGAAGAAAATAAGCAAGCAATGATCGACGCTATCGTCTATCATCAGCAACAACATTTGTTCATTCTTCAAATCATCGAAGAAACACGTAATCTTAAATTACAAGAAATGCAAGAACTACGGACACGTATCGAACGACATGTCGTCGAATATCTTAAAACGCTACTCGAGACTCGCCTTGGACAAGATGATCGTGACGTACCAGTCGATGTCACCGCCTTTCTGATTTTCCGGACGTACATTGCGTTAATTGCCGAATGGCCATTGATTGCTCGACCGTTAGAATTAGATACGATTCGTCGTGCCATGCTACGCATTTTATGAATCAAAAAACCGCCGGTCAGCTGATTGGCGGTTTTTCATATTCTCGATTTTTTTCTAAATTCCGTGCCGTTTGACTAGAAGTAACTGTTTTCTCATCTTTCAAAGTGCCAAACAACCAGTCCCCCATCGGATTTGATACACCAAACCAATAGTGTTCATTTTTGAAATGATGTAGTAGATGCGTCTTTTTCATCCATTTTCCAAAGCGTGTTCTCGGTTTCAGCGGAACGTGTGCCACGTAATGTTTCCATTCATACACAAGCAACATGACGATCAATCCACTCGCGGCTGCAGCTGTCGAAACGACAGATTGCGTCAGAAGATAGGTCAGAGCCGCAAAGAAACCAAGATTCGGCAAGGAATACCAGACCGGTAAAAACAACAGATGCAGTTCATTCGGATGCGCATGATGATCGTAATGAAGTCGCTTCAACAACTTTCGTCCAAGCATATTTTTAGGCGGTGGTAAATGGAACAAAAAACGATGCGTCAGGTATTCACTGAAACTAAAGACGATCAGTCCAAGACAAAAGAACAGTAAAATCGACCAATGAAAAGGCTGAGCAATGGTATAACTACTTATTCCAATCAGTAGTACGAGCATGATCAAAATATCCGGAAATAGAAAAAAACGGCGATAGATGTCTGACATAGATGCCCTCTCCTTTCTTTTTTCGTTACAGCGTCTAATCGTACGTTCATCGATTCGTCATGTTTTTTTACTTCAAGTCGTGTAATCATTCTCACTCTTTCCCTTATACTAAATAGGGAATGGAGTGATGATCGCTTTGAGTTTATCGACCGGAATCATCTTCGTGTTACTCGCCTATACACTCATGTCGCTCTACGACATGTGGCAGGTATATCGGACAACTAGCAAGCTTTGGATGTTTGTATTATTTCTTGCAACATTGATCAGTCTCATCGTTGCCTTTTTTGTGGCCCCTGTCCTTGCGCTATTCTTTTACTGGTCACGCCATCCATTGAAACGAAACATCGGTATCGTGTTACTGATTGTCGTGTGCCTCATCTCAATTACGACGAAGCTATCTGCTTAATCGACTTCCTTCATGAACTACTCATGAAGGTTTTTTCATGTCCTACTACCGAAGAAGAGACGGCGCATCAACTCACGTTCCGGCATCTCCGTCGTATTGAGGACGTCTAAAAATGGTCGATCATCATATAGAATCTTCAGGATTTCTGAACGGACTTGATCCTTCTCCCAATCGATAATTGCTACTGGAGCAATAGCTGTTTCCTGACATCCAAGTGCACCTGGATTAATAAAGAGCGTTTGCTCTGTCTCGACTTGTTGCGCTGGATGATGGTGACCGAATCCAATGATCCGCGCCTCACTTCCAGCAAACAGGACGGATAAGTTTTCTTTCGTTCCATCCACCGCTTGCTTTAACGGCTCTTCACCAATCTTCTTCGTCTGGTCGGCATAAGCATAGTGCGTCAGGTGCATCGTTTGTTCCTGATGCATGATATTTAAGACACGCGGTAATCGTTCCAAATACTTTTGATTTTCTTGCGTCAACGTATCCGCAATCCATTGGTGGTGCTCTTTAGCATGGCGGTAACTATCGGGATAGTTCTCCCCATGGATTAAAGCAAGGACACATTCATCATGATTCCCAGAAATCGTTTGAATATCAGGTCGTTGCTTCAATAGATCAATGACTTCATTATGCTCTGGTCCAATGCCGACAAGATCACCGAGACAATAGACGGCATCGATATCTGGTTGTTGATCAAGATAGGACAATACCGCACGTAATGCTGATGCATTGCCATGAATATCTGTAAAAAGCATCACTTTCATGTAAACGCCTCCATTGTTGTTAAATTAGGATTTCCCGATGATACCGTGAATTCCTGTCAGATTTCAGGAAAAAATAAATTGTCAGAAAATATTGATTATTATTCAAGAGCGTGTTAGGCTTAGAAAAATTCACAGAGAGGGGCACGATCGAATGATTCCGACGCAACAGCCATTTAACCAAGTTGGACGACTGATTATTCTATGCATGAGGGACTGAAAACTTTTCCGATGATGAAACGGAAATGATTTTTGGGCCCTTCTTTCGATGCATCGAATGAGGCGCCCGCACAGAATGAGTGGCGCCTATCCCAAAAACGGATAGGCTTTTTTCATGGCAAAAAATAGAGATAGATAGAGAGGATGACAACGTTGAAAGAATATGCGATGGATCGAATGGTAAAAGTATCAGCTGGAATGGCAAATGCCGTTCTTGTAACACTCGGTGTCGGACTCCTGATTGAGACGCTCGGAAATCTTCTACATATCCAAATGCTACTGACGATTGGTGGTGTCGCAAAAGTACTACTCGCACCTGCGCTTGGTGCCGGTATTGCCTTTCAGCTCGGAGGAAACACACTTGTCCTGTTCAGCGCGATGATCGCAGCGACGATCGGTGGTGCCGCTCTTCAATCGACTGCTTCTGGACTCGTTCTTGTACCCGGTCAGCCAATCAGTGCGTTACTCGCAGCTGCTGTCGCTGTATACGTCGGAAAACGCATGACTGGAAAAACGAAATTTGACATGATGGCCATCCCGATGAGTGCTGTCCTTGCTGGTGGCGTGACTGGAATCGGTGCTGCTGCTGTCACGACACCACTCCTTACAAAATTCAGTGCCATGATCACGGCTTCAGTCGAGTCTTCTCCTATTGCTACATCTCTTGTCATTGCACTCATCTTTAGTGTCTTATTGATGTCTCCTGCTTCGTCCGCTGCACTGGCTATCGCTTTGCAACTTGATCCTGTAGCAAGTGCCGCTGCGCTCATTGGCTGTTCCGCTCAATTCGTCGGCTTTACGTTGATGGCATATCGTCAGACGGATCCAGGTGGTTTGATTGCTTCATTCTTTGTAACACCTAAAGTACAATTCCCGAATATCGTTAAAAATCCACGTCTTGTCGTTGCACCGTTTCTCGCAGCGATGATTTCAGCTCCTGTCGCGACGCTTCTACTCTCTTTGAAAGTACCGTACGAACTCGCAGGACTTGGATTAAATTCGATGATTGCTCCACTCAATATCTTCGTCAACCAAGGTCCTCAGGCGTTCCTCGTCTTCTTCTTGACTGGTGTCGTTCTACCTGGCGTCTTGACGCTCGTCTTCTATCGATTGACGACCGTCGCAGGGTGGACGAAGCGCGGCGATCTTCATCTCGAAATTCAATAAAACAATTTACCTCCCTTCCAACTATTCCTGATTGATTTCGGGAATAGTTTTTTAACGCAAAAAAATCGCTCCTTCGAAAAGGAACGATTTCGGTATGATTCTGACTGGGCTCGAACCAGCGACCTCTACCCTGTCAAGGTAGCGCTCTCCCAGCTGAGCTACAGAATCATGCTGTGTTGTTACTGGGTATGTTTTTATTATAGCAGCATATCGAAAAGTGTAAAGCCTTTTTCATAAAAAAATTTATCTTTTTTCAAAAAGATCTTTTTAAATAAAAACAGTTTTAAAGTTGCGGGTTCTATGAGTGTCCTCTACTATGTAAATAAGCACATATAAAAGAAAGGAGCGTTCATATGAACTTTTTAACCCGATTTAGTTTGAAGAACTCGGTTGCTGTCTTCATCATTGCAATCCTATTGATTTTAGGAGGCGTGTATTCCTTCTCACAATTAAAAGTCGACCAGTTCCCGGAAATCGAGTTTCCTCAGATTTCAATCGAAGCGGTTTACCCTGGTGCATCACCTGACGATGTCGATAAACAAGTCGTCTCAAAGCTTGAAACTTCTCTAAAAGGAATTGAAGGGGCTACCAAGCTAACAAGTTCTTCTTATGAAAGTATCGGTATCTTAAACATCGAATTCCCGTTCAATACTGATATGGATAAGGTCGAACAACAAATCGATGCTGCCATCCAAGATGCGAATCTACCGGAGGAAGCAACGACGAAATTGAATCGTTTGTCATTTGGTTCATTCCCGATCTATAACATCTCTTTCTTTAGTAAGGATGGTAAAGACATCGAAAAAATCCTAAAGGAAGATATCGAACCTGAACTTAATAAGATTCCAGGAATCAACAGCGTTTCGGTTGGTGGCTATAAGGATGATCTCGTTCAAATCACCGTCGATAAGGAGAAAGCGACGGAAGCGGGTCTCTCGCTCTCGAGCATCAAGGAACAAATCAATGGAAAGTATGTCTCGTTCCCATCTGGTCAGCTATCAGAAAACGATTCGAAAATTCCGATTCGCGTTGAGGAAAAACTAGAAAATCTAGATAAACTCAAAAATCTACAATTGACACCTGCTGCAGGTGCGACTAGTTCATCAAGTAACGGTCAAACAGGTGGTTCATCTGCTGGCGGTCCACCACAAGGTGCAACGCAAGGTCCACCAAGTACAACAGGTGGAGCAGCTGCAGATCAGGCGTCTGAACCTGCAGAACCGATTCGCCTAGAGGATATCGCAAAAATCGAAGCCGTCTCACAACAAAGTGAAAAAACGCGTTACGATTTAAAAGATTCCTTATCGATGGCAATCACGAAAAAACAAGATGCCAATACAGTCGAAATCGCAGATGAAGTCACGAAGATTCTCAATAAATATGACGACCAAGTCGACTATACGATTGGGATTGATTCAGCGAAGGATATCGAGGAGTCCGTTGCGACACTCGTCAAAGAAGGATTACTTGGTGCCCTCTTCGCATCACTCGCTGTTCTGTTATTCTTGCGGAATATCCGCGCGACGATCATCGCCATCGTCTCGATTCCATTATCATTACTCATCGCCGCTATCTTCTTGAACTGGCAAGATATCTCCCTGAACATCATGACACTTGGTGGGATGGCTGTTGCAGTCGGTCGTGTTGTCGATGATAGTATCGTTGTCATCGAGAACATCTTCCGGCGCGTCCGAAAATCCGAATCCGGTATGACGGATGAGATCATCGAACAATCGACAAAAGAGATTCTAAAAGCAATCACGTCATCTACGCTGACGACCGTCGTCGTCTTCCTACCGATTGGATTTGTCGGTGGTATTACTGGTAAGTTCTTCTTACCGTTCGCTTTGACGATTATTTTCTCATTACTTGCTTCACTACTCGTTGCGATCACGATCGTACCGATTCTCGCGAAGTTTGCATTCAAGAAGGTACCAGCGGAAGAAAAAGAAGGCGCTCTCCAACGTTGGTATGGCAAGCTGATTGAAAAATCACTCTCGCACAAGGCGATCATCTTGGTCGTATCGTTCATCCTTCTCGGTGGTTCCCTTGCGATCGTACCGCGTCTCGGCTTTACGTTCATTCCGAACGAAGCATCGAAGACCTTGACGGCATCGCTTGAACTTCCGGCTGCCACATCACTTGAAAAAACAAGTGACGTCTCGTTTGAGATGGAAAAAATGTTTGATAAAGAAAAAGCCATTGCTGACGTGACGACTTCTGTCGGAGCGCGTGACTTCACGACAGGCTTACGTCTCGATAATAAAGCAAGTTACTTCTTGAATCTAAAAGACGGTGTAAACGTCGAGAAAACGATCAAGTCACTTGAAACACAGATGGAAGACATCGCTCAAGATGAAAACGTCGATGTCAAAATCAGTGTGGCTGAACTATCAACAGGTGGTCCTCCGTCGAATAACAACGTCGATGTCGACTTGTTCTCGAACGACCTCGAAGCCCTTCAAGAGGCGGCAAAACTCGTCGAGGATAACATGTCGAAAAATAATGATTTGAAATATATCACGAACAACTTCAGCGAAAAACAAAAGCAGTATCTCGTAGAAATCGATCCTGAGAAAGCAAGTGATCGCGGACTATCTGGTTTCCAGATTCTCGGTACCGTTAACGATCAAACGAAGCCAGTTACGGTCGGAACGCTCAATCTCGACAATAAGGATCAAGACGTACAATTATCTTATGAAGAAGGACTCGTCTCGAAAGAAGATCTCGAAGACGTCCAACTCTTCTCAGCAAACGGTCCTGTCGCATTGAAAGATGTCGCGAACGTCAATGAAGTCGAGACTTTCACATCGATTCAGAAACTCGACGGAAAAGTATATGCTCGCGTATCTGGACAAGTCAAAGGAGACGACGTTCAAAACGTATCGAATTCCGTAAAAGCTGACGTCGAAAAAATCGATTTACCAGACGGTGTCTCATTGACAAGTGGTGGCGGAAATGACGATACGGTTGAAATCTTCCAATCACTTGGAATTGCGATCGTCGTTGCAATCGGACTTGTTTACCTGACAATGTTGATTACGTTCGGAAAAGCTCGGATTCCATTCATCATCTTGTCTTCTCTGATCTTTGTTCCGATCGGTTCACTCGTCACGCTCTTCCTTGCGAATGAACCATTGTCTGTCAGTGTCATGATCGGCTTCCTGATGTTGATCGGAATCGTCACCACGAACGCAATCGTTCTCGTAGACCGCATCGGTCAAAACGTCGGACGTGGTATGCCGATTCGCGAATCATTGATTGAAGCTGGTAAAACGCGATTACGCCCAATCCTGATGACCGCATTTGCAACAATCATGGCATTGGTACCACTCGCATTAACCACTTCTTCAGGAACATTGATCTCAAAAGGTCTTGCCTTGACGGTCATCGGTGGATTAACGACCTCTACGTTGTTGACACTTATCATCGTTCCTGTCGTCTATGAATTGTTCTTCTTCAAAAAAGCAAAAAAAGAACGTACGACTAAGTAAATGCACATGAAAGAAGCCTATCGCTTGGATCGCGATAGGCTTCTTTTCATTCTATCAGGCTTACGACTCTAACTGTTCATCCGTTCGTTCCAACGTACCATCATGTTGCGCCACTAATCCGTCGAGGACGGATGGTTCAAACTCTTCACCGATCGCGATGATTCCTGTTTGCCCAGGCGGAATGACGCCGAGTGTTCGTTTGAATGTTTCTTGGATTTCTTGATTTTCCTTCATGTCTTTCGATCCACCAATCAGCATACCCGTCATCGAACCAAGCAAGATGCCAAACGGTCCACCTAAGATACCAACGGCCATTCCGATCAATGAACCTTTGACGGCACGATTCGATCCACTTAGGTCTACAGCATCTTCAAACGAAAAAGCACCATTCTCATTTCGCTTGATGACGGCAATCTGTTCGAAATCGACTTGACCTCGCGCATGATATTTCTTCAATTCACTGAACACTTGATAGGATGTCGCTTCTTCTTTGAACGTAAACGTCATGATGTGATGTTTCGCATCTTTTTTTGCCATTCGTTCCACCTCTTTCACCTGAGACGAATAACCGACTAAGCCAACATCCTCTATTTACCATGTTTTTAAGGAGTCGAAACCTTTACTGGTTTCCATGGTGCGAGGTGGAAATACTCCTCCATTGTTAATCCACTGACTTTTAGACGAGCGGCAAGCGTTGCTCCGACATACCGATAGTGCCAGCTCTCATACGTATACCCCGTCCAAGATTCTTTACCAGATGGATAGCGGAGATGGAAACCGTAGCGGTGAGCATTCGCAAACAACCATTTTGCCTCTTTTGTTTTGGAAAAGCTAAACGTGGCGTATTTTGTTGAATCAGCGCCTCCGATATCAAACGCAAGACCTGTTTGGTGTTCACTTTTCCCAGGTTCTGCACTATACGTACTCGCCTTCTCATAACCATCCCGCGCAACATATTTATCAAACAACGTTTTTTGATAGGCATAGGAGCGATATGTACTAAACGCAACGAGCGTAATTCCCTCTTTTTTAGCCGCTACACGCATTTTCTCAAACGCTGCTCTTGCTTGTTGATTCTCACCAGGAGCGTACGTCGCGCGGAGCGCTAAGTTCTTATTCGCGATGAGGGTCTTACCGATCCGTTTCCCACCGATTTGTTCATCCGTCAGTAGATACTTCGTACTCGCATAACCAATCTTCGTACCATATTGTACTTTTGACCACGTACCGACTTTTGAAAGTTCCGTCACATAGATCCCCGTCGGAATAACCGCAAGACTCGGTTGATCAATCGATGCTCCTTTACGCAAATGAAGAGATGTCTTTGCTTGCCGATAAGTAGAAGTCGATGCTTCGACTGTTGGTATATACACTGATGTACAGGCCGCTGTTAATGTCAACGTCGTGATGAGTGTCGTGATGTATTTCATGAATCGTATATCTCCTTTAATGCATGTTCTAATCTGCATCCATATTTTAGATTAGAATACCATTCTTTTTTTCAAACAGGGTTCTTTCGGAATGCTTGTCATGAAAATGAAGTATTTCTGAAGTTTTCTAAATGTAGCTTAAGGACGAATTACAATGGGTAAATAACGATGTATGCGTTTTCGAAACATGATTCTGATGTAGAAAGGAGTAGCGTACGTGTCACTTTGGGAATGGATTTTCAGTATTGGTAGCATCTGCTGGATTGGTGAGATGATTCGTTTCCGGAATCGCTCCGAGTCTAAGTCAGGCGCAGCAGAACAAGTGAGTTTTTATTTGATTTTCCTTGTCCTAAGCGGAACGATCGTCTGCGCTTTCCTCTTTGCGAATGAAACCGTTTCTTCTGTCATGCGCATCTCTTCATGCATTTTGTTATGGTGTGGTGTTTCCTTGCGCTTATGGGGAATTCTCCACTTAAAGCAACAGTTCACTCGTCATGTCGTCGTGGCGTCTGGTGATCAGCTCGTCAGTAGCGGTCCTTATCGCTTTTTACGTCACCCGTTATACAGTGGATTGTTGTTGATTACGATGAGCTTCCCCCTGTTCACCGGTCAGTCCGGACTCTTCATTCTCTCTGGACTTCTGATGTTCATTTTCTTGCTCTACCGGATTCGAATCGAGGAAGCGATGTTAACGAAAGGTTTTGGACCTGCCTATACGGTATGGGCTGCGAAACGAAAACGATTGATTCCATTCATCTACTAAAGGAGAAGTGATTCATTTGAAGAAACGCGCAATTGTCATTGGAGCAGGTCTTGCTGGTATGTCTGCTGCCATTCGTTTGGCTGGAGATGGTTATGCAGTCACGATGCTTGAAAAGAATGCAAACGTCGGAGGGAAACTGAATCAACGGAGTGGAAAGGGATTTACTTTCGATACCGGTCCTTCCATCTTAACGATGCCTTGGGTACTCGAACAACTCTTCTCAAGCGTTCATCGTAACTTGGATGATTACTTAGAAATCGAGCGCATTGAACCGCAATGGCGTACATTCTTTGAGGATGGAACAAAAATCGATGTCAAAGGTGACTTACCTGGAATGCTTGAAGAAGTCGAACAAGTCTCGTCACGGGCTGATTTCGTTGAATTGTTCCGGTACTCCAAACAAATGTACGACTTGTGCCTCGACAGTTTTTATAAATACAGTCTCGAAGATTTAAAGGACTTAAAAAAATACCATACGATGTCTGATTTATTAAAGATGGACCCGATGAATACGGTCGCGACCGGAACAAAGAAACATCTCAATGATCCGTATCTCGAACAGCTGTTCAACTATATGGTCATGTATGTTGGTTCCAACCCGTATCAGGCACCTGCTGTCTTCAATCAGATGATTTACGTTCAAATGGGACTCGGCATCTATTATGTCAAAGGTGGTATGTACCAAATCGCGCGTGCCATGAAACGGTTGCTTGATGAGCTCCGTGTCACGGTTCATCTCAACTCACCCGTTGAACAAATCGTCCTTGAAAATAAAAAAGCGGTTGGCGTCTTATCAAACGGAACGTTTCATGCAGCCGACATCGTCGTTTCAAACCTTGAGGTCATCCCGACTTACGAACGGATCGTACCGGAGAAAAAAGCTCGAAAACAGGCAAAAAAATTACAAGCGTCGTTTGCCCCTTCCGTTTCAGGTCTTGTCCTGCTGCTCGGTGTAAATCGTGAGTATCGCGGGCTAGCGCATCATAATTTCTTTTTCTCGGAAAATCCAGAGCGTGAATTCGCCCAAATGTTCAAAGAAGGTACCCCTCCTGAGGATCCGACGATTTACGTCGGAGTCTCGTCAAAATCCGACGCCTCCCAAGCTCCTGAAGGGAAGGATAACTTATTCGTCTTGACACACGTTCCACCGCTAACACTTCAAAAAGGTGAGGTCGACTGGGATGCGTACCGTGAAGTCGTTCTCGATAAACTGGAGCGGATGGGACTTCATGGACTTCGAGAATCGATCGAGTTTGAATATCGCTTTACCCCAGAAGATTTGAAGGAATTATACGGTCCAAACGGTGGATCGATTTATGGTGTCGCAGCCGACCGGAAGAAAAATGGTGGATTCAAGATTCCATCGAAGAGTGACTTGTACGAAGGACTTTATTTCGTCGGTGGTTCGACACACCCAGGCGGCGGTGTACCGATGGTCACATTGTCCGGTCAACTGACGGCTGACTTGATCCGAAAACATGAAGGTGCTGTTCCTACACCTTAAGATTTCTCCAATTACAAAAGAGACGGAAACTGATTCACGCATCAGTTCCGTCTCTTTTTTACTTTGTATTCGTCAAAAGTGGTACGACGTGAATGTCCGCCTTTTCTCCTGATTTCACATCCATTCGACATACGGCTGGCATCGGTAAGGACTTCCAAAATGCGTAATCGAATGTCGGATCAAATGTTTCTAAAAGTAGCACCATGATATTTCCGTGTGTTCCAAGAACGACTGTTTCGTCAGGATGCTTCTCCACTAATTCGTCGATGAATGGTCGAATGCGTTGCGACGCTTCTTTGTTCGTTTCGCCTCCATACGGATTTTCATTCGGATGTTGCCATACATATGTGACCGCTCCTTGAAAATCGTCAAGCTCTCCCGGTGCCAACAATCGCTCTCGTAGTTCCTCTACCTCAATGATTGGTTGTTGACGTGCCTCCGCGAGCGGTGCAATCGTCTCGATTGCCCGTTGATACGGGCTACTGTAGAATCTGTCGATTGGAATCCCTTTAAACGTTTCAAGTAAACGTATCGCATCTGCCTGTCCTGCATCGGAAAGTGACCGCTTCCGTTCATCTGGTGAATATGTCGAGTGTGCGTGCCGTACGAAATAGAGTGTCGTCATGTTTTGATTTTCCCCTTTATTGGTGTGTCCAGCGGTATCCGATTCCGCGAACTGTTTCGAGATGCTGTTCAATCGGAAAACCGCAAACACGTAGTTTTTCTCTTAAATGTCTGATATGCGAGTCGATCGTCCGCTCGTCTACAGACGCTTCCGCTCCCCATAACATCGTCGTTAGTTGATCGCGCGTCCAAACACGTCGTGGAGAATCTAAAAATACACCTAACAACTCAAATTCCGTTTTCGTTAACGAAATCTTTTGTTGGAGGTAACTACAACGATAGCTTTCCCGGTCATAGGATAGACCATCATACTGTTGCTGTAATAAAACTTCCATTCGCCCGATCAGTTCCCCTTCTTGAATCGGTTTTGATATGTAATCATTCGCTCCTACTTCTCGTGTCCGAATGATGTCTTCCCGTTGATTCCGAGCCGTAACCATCAAGATCGGGATGTTAGAGTGTTCTCGAATGAGACGACAACATGTCCAGCCATCCATATCCGGCATCATGACATCTAGTAAAATCAGGTCGAATACGTGCTGACGGCAGAGATCAAGAGCTTGTTGCGCAGAATCCACAAGCTGACACGTGTACCCATACGGCTGAATATACAGTTTGAGCAGTTCAAGCATTCTTGGTTCATCATCTACGATCAATACATGCGGCATTTTATTTCTCCTTCCACTGCAGTGTCACTTGTGTTCCATGTCCAAGTTGACTCTTGATGTTCAATTCTGCACCATGTGTCTGAGCAATTGCTTCAACGATGGAGAGTCCGATTCCAGTTCCTCCATGTTTTCGAGAACGAGATGCTTCCGTTCGGTAGAGCCGTTTCGTTACATGAGGTAAAGATTCTACAGCGATCCCTTCTCCTGTATCTTCGATTTGAATGAAAGCCCCTACTGCGTTGACACCATAACGAACGATAATTTTTCCCGACGTCGTATGTCGCCGTGCATTTTCAATGATATTCACGATCATCTGACGGAGCTGCTGAGCGTCACCCATCACTTCTAATCGCTCACCTTCTATCTCGAACGAAACATTTTCTTGTTCGATGTCTGGACGCATCAATCGTATCACTTGATGAATCAAGTCTTCGACATCGACAGGTTTTCGCTCCATCATAAAAGCATTGGCGTCAATTCGTGCTAGCCAAAACAATTGCTCAATCCATTCATTCATTTGCTGACTTTCTTCTCGAATGATCGTAATGTAGCGTTGTTGTTCATCCGGCGTCAACGTTTGGCGTTCGAGAATATCCGCGTATCCCTTTATATATGTCAAGGGTGTTCGTAGTTCATGAGATACGGTTGCTAAAAATTCGGATCGTTCCCGATTCAAAAAATCGAGATCTTGTTTTAATTGCTGAATCGAACACGCCAATTGTCCCAGTTCATCTTTTCGATCAATCGGCAACTCTCCACCTTCCCCATCCAATAGACGCGCTGTCGCTTTTTCCATCTGAATCAACGGACGAGAAATGAGTCGGGTCGTCCAAATGCTTGCCGCACCTGCTAATAAAAGCGCTAGCAGACCCACTTGGAGAAACTGCTGTTTCAACGGATCAAGTACGTGATCTACGATTGCTTTAGAAGCGAACATGAAGACATGACCACGATGTTCCCCGTCAATGTTGATGGGACTGTCCGTCATTAAAAAGTCACGCATCGTCACGATTTTTCCTTGTTGACGGTAATCAAAATCCGTATGCTCTAACATGCTCTTCATCTCATTCGACAAAGGTCGTGACGCTTCGAGTTGTTTTCCATCTGCATCAGTGATCACCACAGTAAACGATGAATCTGCTTCCATCATGCTGACATGGCGCATCGTCGTTTGGTCATAGGAATCGACAAGGACATCACGGTGTGTATTTCCTCGGTTCAGTAAACCGTCTACTACTTCCTGCGTTCGTGTTTGAGACAACTGATAATACAATGTCCCAAACAACACACTGCCACAAATTAAAAATGCCGCAAGCACGATTCCTCCGACTGAGTATGAAATACGACGCATGACGATTCCTCCTTTTTCTCTCCACTTTTAGTATAGCTAAAAAAAACGCGATCGACGCAGGCAAACGAAACTGTCACCTCATCTGCACACGATTTGCATATACGCTGGGTATAGTAAAGAAGACTAGTGACTTCAGGAGGGTTTTATATGAAAAAATCATTGACATTAACCGCACTTGCTCTTAGTTCTACGCTTTGGCTCGGTGCATGTGGATCCGCCAATAACGATGGAAGTAATAGTGACTCACACGATATGTCTCATGGAGATATGATGCATTCGAGCGACGGAAAGCTACCATCCGGTTTAAAGGAAGCCAGTGATCCGACTTATCCGAAAGGAAGCAACGTCACGTTGACGACGGATCATATGGACGGTATGGACGGAGCTAAAGCAACGATTGCGGGAGCTTACGATACCGTCGTCTATGCGATCAGTTACAAACCGACTACTGGTGGAAAGATGGTGAAGAATCATAAATGGGTCATTCAGGAAGAACTCGATCCCGTTCCAACTAAACCACTGCAAGTTGGTGATGAAACGACTGTCAAAGCGGATCATATGAAAGGTATGGATGGAGCAAAAGCGACGATTGATGAAGTAAAGGAAACGACGGTCTACATGGTGAACTATGAACCGACGGACGGTGGAGAGATGGTGAAAAACCATAAATGGGTCACAGAGGATGAGATAAAGAAATAATAAAAAAAGCCCGCTTTTCCTATAAAGGAAAAGCGGGCTTTCGGTATGATTCTGACTGGGCTCGAACCAGCGACCTCTACCCTGTCAAGGTAGCGCTCTCCCAGCTGAGCTACAGAATCATGTTTGCAGTACGTTATGTACTTGCTAGGACATGTATTAATATATCAAGAAACTAAAAGGCTGACAAGTCTTTTTCCGAAAAAAAAATAAAAAAATTTAAAATGGGGGAATCAACCCCGCTTCCCCCATTTTGAATGACTTACAGGAAGGTTGATACTCGATCAATCGGTAAACGTAGTGCCGGACGTTTTTTCGCATCTTCAACCGCTTTTCCGACAGCAATTAGCATGACCGGTACATACCGTGACTCGGTGATGAACGTTTCCGCAAAACGTTGATGATCAAATCCACCCATTGCGAGTGTTGATAATCCACGCGCTTCTGCCGCAAGCATCAATTGCATCGCAGCAAGGCTCGCATTCGACATAGCCGCGTCGCGTCCATACGCCTCACTTTGATAAGCGCCTTCTACCTGTGCCTTGATCGAATCAAACAGATCCTCTGTCATGCCACCTGCTTCCACTGCTGGCCCGTACACCGGATTGTAGTTTCGATTAGCTTGAACATCACCTAAGATCGCAATGACTGCTGAAGCCGAAGTGATAGCCGGCTGATTGTATGCGATCGGTGCAAGCTGCTGCTTCGCTTCTTCCGAATGAAAGACCGTGAAATGCCAGTGTTGCAAATTCCAAGCACTCGGCGCGGCTGTCGTCCATTCTAATAGTTCTTCTACTTCCTGTTTTGAAAGCTTGAACGTTTCGTCGTAATGACGAACGGAACGTCTTTCTGTTAAGACACGTATTGTATCAAGTGTTGCCTGTGTCATGTGTAAATCCCCCTTATCATTATCAGATTACTTAGATATCGTAGCATGTCTCTTTTTCATTGTCCTCTATCAGTACTTCAAATGAATTAACTGTTATAAAACAATAGTTGACATTCAATTTCTGTACTAATACAATAAAATCAAGAAAAAAGATCATTGCGTTTACTTTGAAGGAGGAAAAACACATGGAACAACCCCTTTACCAAGAAGCATCTGCTGCATTCTATCGTGAGCTTCCCGTCAAGACGTGTGCCCATTGCGGAAAAGAGATGGATGAACAATGTGAATCCTATCAAACGGAATGCGATGAGTGTGCTGTAACAGAACACTAATAACACATGAAACAATCACTTACTTAGTGGTTGTTTTTTTATTTCTTTTAAACTCTTTCTAAATAAATCGATATTTTTTAGAAAAATCGATTTTCCGTCATCTTTTTGTCATCTGTTTGTTACAAAAGAAACAGTCAGAATGTTACATTATCTGTATATGATATTTTTTGACAAAAGGAGCGACAGACAACGATGGATCCATTTACCTCAAGCCACGCTAGCGAACTCGGTCCACGACCGCGTACAAAAAAAAGAAAGTTTTTCCCTCGATTTTTCTTACTTCTCACACTTGTTTTTCTCGGAGTTGGGGGATATGTCGCTTATCGATACGTTTTTACTCCTGAACAGCAATCCATTACGACAGGTAAATCCATTACTGAAGTACCTGTCGTCAATATGGAAAAAGCACGCGTGGAAAAATGGAATGGTGTGACGAAAAAAGTCGCTTATTTAACATTCGAGGATGGTCCATCCGCATTAACACCGGACTTACTTCGAACATTGGATCAACTTCAGACTCGTGCCACTTTCTTTTATCTCGGATCACAAGTAGATGCTTTTCCGCAAGAAGTCAAAGCTGCTGCTAAAGCTGGACACTATATCGGATTACACGGGGAAACACACGATTACGATACATTGTACGAAAAAGGAAAGTATGTCTCAGAGATGCAAAGTGTTCAGAAGAAAATCCATGAGTTGACGAAGCTAACACCACATTTGACACGACCACCTTATGGCTCTGATCCCGGCATCACGAAAAAAATGGCATCTGCCATTCATTCAGCAGACTTCCGTGTGTGGGACTGGTCAATCGATTCAATGGACTGGTATTACAAAGATAGTGCAAAAGAAGTAGCGAATACGGTCATTCGGCGAGCAGAGCGTCCGTTTGAAATCATACTCTTACATGAACAACCACAAGCCATCAAGGCACTTCCAGCCATTGTTACCGGACTTCAGAAAAAAGGCTATCAATTCGCGATTTATGATGAAGATTTCCATATTCCGTACAACTTCGCGCAACACTCGAATTTATAAGGAGTTACTATCCAGATGAAAAAAACATTCGTAGCAGTACTGTTCCTGTCGAGCTTTGGACTCGCTGCCTGTTCCAACGATTCACCAGCCTCTCTTCATGAACAGCTAGAGCAACAAGTGAAAGGTGAAGAGAAGGCATTCACGCTAGCTGATCAACGTGCTCGTAAGGATGAAATTTCAGTTAATACGTACCAAGCCGTTCTTGATGCAGGTGCTGAAGAAATCAAACGCTCTCAAAATGAACGAGAGGAATTAGAAGCCTTAAATGACGAACGGCTTGTTTTATTGAAACAAGAAGAAACGTTACGTAAGGAAACGTACGCTGCACTCGATCTTGAAGAATTGAAGGATGCTGTCAACCAACTTGATGGTAAAGCAAAAACAGAAGGAACTGCCTTAGTGACAATCATCAAGGAACGCCAGCAGACATTTCAAACGTTCTCGAAAACGTATCGACAAGCGATGGACGCTGAAAAGAAAGTGCTTTCACGCTTGACGAAAAAACCGGATTTCGTTAAGATTGATGAGTCAACAGCGGATTTAAATCGTTTAACACGGAAAGCTACCGCGTCATTAAAGAAGTGGAATGCGCTGACCGTTCAGTATAATCAAACGAAAACCCAGCTGTATCGTTTGCTCGACACATCAACTCAATAAATCACACAGGTTGCAACCAAACCCTGTCCAAAAAACCTGGACAAGGCCCTGTTGCAACCTTTTTTGTGTGGTTTTTATTAAAAATGGAGGGAATTTATTCATGCATCGTTCAAAAGCAACCTTATTCGTTCTGATTGGCGCTATCAGTTATGGTGTCCTCTCAACGATCGTCAAACTCGCTTATGCCGCTGGATTTAACTCAGCAGCCGTTTCAGGTAGTCAATTTTTCTTCGGCTGGCTCATGATTTTCGGACTTGCCTTATTTACGAAAAATCTTCGTCTCGATCTCAAGACAGCTGGTCTGCTCATGCTGATCGGTATCTCAAGTGGTACAACCGGTTATCTGTACTATCAAAGTCTTCAGACTGTATCCGCATCCGTTGCGATCATTCTCTTATTCCAATTTACTTGGATCGGTGTCGTCATCGATGCGCTCGCATTCAGACGTTTACCTACTCGCGCGCATTTCCTGTCCGCGATTCTACTGATTGGCGGAGCCATTCTTGCGAGTGCCGCTTACTCGAGTCCACTCGATTTACGTGGAACATTATTCGGTCTTGGAGCAGCTGTCAGCTTCTCAATTTTCTTACTCGCTAGTGGACGCATCGCCAATCATTTACCCGTCATCAAGAAAAGTTTTTATATGATGACAGGTGGTCTTGCTTTCGTCATGACCATGTATCCACCGACGACATTCTTGTCCTCTGCGAACTTCGAAAATGGACTTCTGTTATACGCGATTCCGCTCGGTCTGTTCGCGTTGATTTTACCACCACTCTTATTTGCTGCTGGCGCCCCTCATCTTTCCCCAGCAAGCGTTTCTTTACTTGGAGCGGCTGAACTACCGACAGCAGTCATCTGTTCTGTCTTAATTTTAGGAGAACATCTGATGAGTTCCCAATGGATCGGGATCGTCATCATCTTGATCGGAATCTTTTATCCAATCTATCGCTCAAGCAAAACAGCAGCTGTTGCGAACGTACAGCAAAACGACCTTTCCTGAGCTCAGGAAAGGTCGTTTTCTTTACTTCTGTCGTTTCATCGCATCCGCAACGAACTCGACGTCCGTGCCGATGATGATTTGCACGCTAGTCGCCCCCATCTTCATGACACCTTTTGCTCCAGCCGCTTTAATCGCTGCTTCGTCAATGATGCTTGGATCTTTGACTTGAAGACGTAAACGTGTCGCACAGTTGTCAATCGACGTGACATTTTCTGTTCCTTTTAGTCCCGCAAAGATGCGTGCTGCTTGTTGCTCATATTTATCGTCTGAATCTGTCAAAACGACTCCCGTGTCTGTGACGAGCGATTCATCTTCACGACCTGGTGTCTTCAGATCAAATTTCGTGATCATGAAGTAGAACAGGAAGTAATAGACGACCGCGAACGCGAGACCAACCGGGATGAGAAGTAATGGTTTTGTGGCAATCCCGAAGTTTAAGGCGTAATCAATGAAACCAGCCGAGAAGGAGAAGCCATGTAAAATACCGAGTAAGTTAACGATTGCCATCGATAGACCAGTTAAAACCGCATGAATGACATATAAAACAGGTGATAAGAACATGAACGAGAACTCGATTGGTTCCGTGATCCCTGTCAAGAAGGACGTCAGTCCAAGACCAATCATCGCTCCAGCAACTGCTTTTCGATTTTCTTTACGCGCAGCCATAACGATCGCAAAAGCTGCAGCCGGTAAGGCGAACATCATGATTGGGAAGAAGCCTGCTTGATAAATCCCAGCTGTCGGATCTCCAGCGAAGAAGCGCGCGATGTCACCGTTCGCGACCGTACCATCTGCTTTTTCATATGAACCGAAGACGAACCAGAAAATATTATTTAAGACGTGGTGTAAGCCGACAGGAATCAAGAGACGGTTAAAGAATCCAAACAGAGCAGCGCCTCCTGCACCAAGACCAACCATCCATTCACCAGCACCGTTGATGCCTTGCTCGATGAACGGCCAGACATAACCAAAGATGAAAGCAAGTACGAGCATGACCGCTGATGTAATGATTGGAACGAAACGACGACCACCAAAGAATGCTAACCAATCCGGTAACTTAATGTTATAGAACCGATTGTATAGAAGTCCTGCGACGATACCCGCGATGATTCCACCGAATACCGCCATATTAACGGTCGAACCGAGTGTCGCCTGATTCGCGATCGAACCAAGTGTCGCTCCGTCGACCTTAGTCGAGGAATCATTGACGATCGCAGCGATCGCATCATACTTCGCCTGAATCTGTGCGCTGGAATAATCCTTGTTCATCGAGTCGACGCCATTTTTTAAGACAAGATACCCGATGGCCCCAGCAAGACCCGCTGCTCCACTCGCATCGATCGATAGACCAATCGCGACACCAATGGCAAAAATCAATGGCAGGTTATCAAAAATAGCCCCTCCTGCTGCTACCATCAACGGAATATCAAGCATATCCGCCGAACCTAACCGGAGCACGATTCCCGCAGCCGGTAGTACTGCGATTGGTAGCATCAAGGCTTTACCAATTCGTTGTAGAAACTGCAACATACCTTTCACCCTTTCCTGAATAAAACGATAATGACAGAACAATGTAAACGCTTTTACGTTTTTTATTATTCCACATAAACAACTAAATGACTAGACCTTTATACAAATTATTTCTCATCTTTTTAGGTGATATAAAATTTCATTATAGCAGACACTAAAAACCGGACTAGAGTGATTACTCAGTCCGGATTTATTTATTTATTTAGTTAAGACAGTATTAGCGACGATTCGTATCTTCGAAATTTTGTTGGACGTTACCGACGGTTTTCTTCGCCTCACCTTTTACTTGATCTTTTTTACCTTCGCGTTCTGTTGATTTATCACCTGTTGCTTTCCCGAGCGCTTCTTTCGCTTTACCTGCTACTTTATCGACGAGACCATCTGCTTTTTTATTGAGACCACTGTTGTTTGACATAACCATTACCCCCGTTTAAAAGTTTTTTTTGCGATAGTTGTCTGTTCCCTTGTCACTGATTTTCAAACGTTTCCTGAAGAAAAACCAACACTCATCCAAACAAAAACAACAGTGAACATCTCGTCCACTGTTGTTCGATGAATCTATTCATTTACTGGGCGACGGAAACACCTAACACTTGTTCAATCCGTTCGAACGCCCAATCCAATTCTTCTTTTGTAATGACGAGCGGTGGTGCAAAGCGAATGACTGTCTCATGTGTTTCTTTACAGAGCAAGCCTTTTTCTTTCAACGCTTCGCAATATGGTCGCGCTGCTTCTGTCAACTCAACACCAATGAATAATCCACGACCACGTACTTCTTTGATCATCGGGTTGTTGATTTGTTTTAGTTTCTCCATGAAGTACGTACCGAGTTCGAGTGAACGTTCCGGTAACTTTTCGTCTTCTAATACTTCAAGTGAAGCAATCGAGACGGCACACGCAAGTGGATTACCACCAAATGTCGAGCCGTGTGAACCTGGATTAAAGACAGAAAGGACATCTTTATTCGCGGCAACACACGAGATTGGGAATACACCACCACCCAGTGCTTTACCAAGAATGTACATGTCTGGTGTTACCTCGTCCCAATCAGAAGCAAACCATTTACCGGAACGACCGAGTCCAGACTGAATCTCATCCGATACGAGCAACACATTCTGCGCACGACAAACTTCTTGTGCGTCCTTCAAGAAACCATCATAAGGAATTAAGATGCCCGCTTCGCCTTGAATCGGTTCCAAGATGAATGCCGCTGTATTTTCAGTGATCGCCTGTTTTAATGCCTCAAGATCGCCATATGGAATCGTCTTGATTCCAGGAAGAAGCGGTCCAAATCCCCGTTGGTATTCTGCTTCCGTTGACATCGAGACGGCTGTCATCGTCCGACCATGGAAGTTTCCTTCACAAACGATGATTTCAGCATCACCTGGAATTTGTTTGACTTCATATGCCCAGCGTCGTGCTGCTTTTACTGCTGTCTCGACAGCTTCCGCACCTGTATTCATTGGTAACACCATGTCTTTACCCGTCAATTGTGCTACTTTTTCATAGAAAAAGCCAAGTTGATCATTGTGGAAAGCACGTGACGTCAATGTAATCTTGTCTGCCTGACGTTTTAAGGCGTCGATGATCTTTGGATGACGATGTCCTTGGTTAACGGCTGAATAGGCACTTAGCATATCCATATAGCGACGTCCTTCAGGATCCGTAACGAAGACACCCTCAGCCTCTGAGATGACGATTGGGAGTGGATGGTAGTTATGTGCTCCGAACTGTTCTGTCTGTTGAATGATTTTCTCTGTTTGATTCATCGAAATTCCCCCTCATAACTCTTTAGAAAACGCTTTCAATGTTATTATAGCAGATTCTTTCACAGAATCTTCATCTAAAAAGTATCCGAGCGAAAGGATTCTAATGCGTAAGAATTGAATATATTGGGAAAAGACAAGAGAAGTGAACCGTCATCTCTTTTCAATATAAAGGAGCGTGCGCACGTAATGGACCGTTCGACCATTGATTCCTATGAAGTCGTCATTCAAGAATTCCCTTTACCCGCTTTCATATTGAATACTGACTTGACCATCCGCTCTTGGAATGAGCTAGCCGCACAGCAATGGGGCTGGACACAACAAGAAGTCGTGGGTCAGACTGTTCCACTTCTTGAACGGGAAGACATGGCATTCAGCCAGCAGATTTGGCATGCCTTCTTGGAGCGCCGTCAATCCGTCCAATTACCGAATGCCTCCTTATTGCATAAGACGGGCACTTCTGTAACGTCAACTCTCCTTTTGTCTCCTTTACTTGATGATACAGGAACTGTCATTGCCGCTTTTGCTTGCTGTATCCCTTCAGCTGAGCAACAAACGAATATGAAACCACTCTTCCAAGGATTGATGGATTTGCGTCATGCCTTCGATCAGATTGCTTCTGTCGCCGTCTTCGACGCACGAGGAACGATCACGTACGTGAATGATCAACTCATCGATGTGACAGGATATTGCTCTGAGATGCTTCTCAACCAGCCTTGGTCACTCATCCTAGATCCATCCAGTCCCGTCGTTTCGGGGATTCGTGCACAACTTCGTGAACGAAAAGCATGGTCTGGTCGCCTTAGCCTCACTTCGCAAACGGGCGAACGAAAACATCTCCAAGCGACGCTCATTCCGATCTATGATGCGAACGGCGTTCGCTTCCAACATTTGTTCATCGGGAACGACATCACGGAAACAACAGCACTTGAAGAAGAACTCGATTTTTTAGTACATCATCATGAGATGACGCATTTATTAAATAAACGAGGATTTTTACGCGAAGGCGAAGCATTATTCCGTTCTGCCGCGTCGCATGATCCGATTGCGCTCATCTTGTTCGATATCGATCGTTTCAAAGTCATCAACGATTCGTTTGGAACACATGTCGGCGATCAACTACTTCAAGCGATGGCAACACGCCTTTTGCAACATACGACAGGTGTACTCGCCTTTCATCCGACGAGTGATCTATTTGGTGTCTTGTTACCTGCACCGTCGAGCAATCTGCTTTTCCAATATGCTCGAAAACTACAACAAGCACTGCAGCGTCCTTATTATATCAACGGTCATTCATTGATCGTTTCTTGTACGTTCGGGATCACGGTCTATCCGTCCGAAGCCAAAACATTGGAAGATTTATATCGCCGGTCGGAAACAGCTCTATACGCAGGAAAATCGATTGGTACTGGAACGATCCAGTATTTAACGCACGAGATGGACACACAATTCACACGGAAAATCCAACTCGAGCGCTCCCTTTTCACAGCACTCGAAGATCAATCCCTTTATCTTGCTTATCAACCAATCATTGAACTTCAGACACAAGCCGTCAAAGGCTTCGAAGCGTTATTACGCTGGAATCACACGGCACTCGGGAGCATTCCACCAGATGAGTTCATCCCACTCGCTGAAGAAGCTTCACTGATCACACCTATCAACAACTGGGTCATCATCGAAGCATGTGAACAGCTCGCAAAATGGCAACAGACGATTGACCCTGAACTGACGATCGCAATCAATATCTCACCGCATCAGTTCCAAAGCGACTCCTTTATTCGAACGCTGCAACATATCGTAACGGAGCGACTCGTTTCACCATCTTCCGTTACGCTGGAGATGACAGAGAATATTGCAATCTTACAGACACAACGAACGGTCGAACGCATGCACCTCATCAAGTCGCTCGGCTTCCGTTTATCAATCGATGATTTCGGTACTGGTTATTCTTCTTTACAGTATCTCAGTGCTTTTCCAATCGACGAATTAAAAATCGATAAAGTATTCATTGATGGTCTGGCGACAAATGATCATGCTTTGCTCGATTCCATCATTCAACTCGGTCGCAATCTAGAGTTGAATCTTGTCGCTGAAGGTGTTGAGACAGAACACGCGTTAGATTATCTAAAAACGACATCATGTCAGCATATGCAAGGATTTATTTTCTCTGAACCTCTATCTGTACAGGATGTCGAAAAGAGATTCTTAACACCTTAATCAAAAAAGAAGTCACGGTGGATAACAATCACCGTGACTTCTTTTGCATAGAGTTTCTTACAATTGAATTTCTCCTACAACCATTCCGTAAACAGCTACTCCTGCTAAGACAACGAGAATCATACTGGCAATCCACTCATAACGTGACATGCCCGTCCGTTGCTGTTCTCGCTCTGCTAACGCATATGCGAGAATCCCTGGCGCATAGACTAATGCCGCGATGACGATGTACCAGATACCCGACGCATAGACGAGCCAAATTGAATACGCTGATGCGATGACAGAGAAAAGTAACATTTTCTGATTGCGCTCTTCTCGCGATGTCCGAATGCTATACAACGCTGACAATAAATATGGCAATAACGCACAAATCCCAGCGATACTCGACAGGACAAGATAGGTTTGTGCTGAGAAGAGTGCGATTCCAGCGACGACCTGTGTCGCGATTTGTGTAATCAACAGCGCACCGACTGGAGCACCTTTCCGGTTCGTTTTTGCGAATGCTTTCGGAAATGCGCCGTCTTTTGCAACGAGATACGAAATCTCCGATGCGAGAATCGTCCATCCGAGAAGTGCGCCGGATAGTGAGATAATCAAACCAATCATGATGATCGTCGCACCGACCGGTCCGATCGCTGCCTCTAATACATACGCCATCGTCGGTTCTTTTAATCCAGCTAGTTGTTCTTGACTGAGCACTCCGAGTGATAAAACGGAAATTAAGATATAGATGACAAGAACGCCAACAAGTCCTGTTACTGTCGCCTTCCCGACATCACTTCGGTTTTTGGCACGGCTTGATAAGACGACAGCACCTTCGATACCGACGAAAGCCCATAGTGTGACGAGCATCGTTCCTTTTACTTGATCAAAAATCGAACCGAGTTCTGTTCCCTCTCCCCAGATATCCAAATTAAACGTTTTGATATTAAAAGCAATTCCTACTAGAAGAATGAAAATCAAGATTGGAACGAGCTTTGCGATCGTCGTAATCAAATTGACCAGCGTCGCTTCCTTGATTCCGCTCGAGACGAGCCAGAACAATCCCCAGATGACGACTATACTCATCAAAAGAAGGAATATTCGATTTTCTGCTGCGAAAATCGGGAAGAAATAACTAATCGCATTGAACACGAGCGTGATATTCGCAACTGTTCCGATCCACGCCGATACCCAGTATCCCCAAGCGCTGTTAAAACCGACGAAACGTCCGAACCCTTCACGCGCGTAGGCATAGATACCGCCTTCAAGCTCTGGTTTACTATTGGCGAGATGTTGGAATACTAGCGCGAGCATGATCATGCCAATCCCCGTTATACTCCACCCGATGAGGATAGGCCCTGCACTTGCACTTTGGGCCATTGCACCAGGAAGGTTAAAAGCTCCTCCACCGACCATGGAACCGATGACCATTGCAGCGAGCGCAAAGAATCCGATTTTTTGTTGATTCATGATGAGACACTTCCTTTTTCGTATATCTATTACATCTTACGTATATTCATTCGAAAGACACAAAAGTCATTATAACAAATCACCTTTTAAAGTAAAGAAAGGATTTGAGACAAATGAACTGGATTCATGTATTTCAGCTCGAAGACCTTCTAAAACTCCTGTTAGCCGCTACGCTTGGAATTTTCATCGGATTCGAGCGTGAAATCAAAAATAAACCGGTTGGTATACGCACTAGCCTCGTAATTACCCTGATCAGTTGCTTGTTAACCATCGTTTCCATCAAATCGGTCTTACTCTACCATGACATGGCGACGAATGTTCAGATGGATCCGATGCGTCTCGTCGCCCAAATCATTACCGGAATCGGTTTTATCGGCGCTGGTGTCATCTTACGTCGACCGCATGATATCGTCAGCGGATTAACGACTGCCGCTATTATTTGGAGTGCAAGCGGGATTGGAATCGCTGTCGGTGCAGGTTTCATCTGGGAGTCGATTTTTCTCGTTCTCTTTCTCTTCCTCTTACTGGAAGGTTTAACTCGGATGATGGGACGTATCAACAATAGTCGGTTCGAAGCAAATGTCCTCGTTGCGCATCTCTTACTTCCTTCCGGACTTGATCCGACGGACATCGTTCTTGCTCTTGAGCGTAAAGGTGTCCGTATTACGAATATGCGTTTACGTGGTAATCCCGTTCGATTGACGTTACGAATGTATTCCCCGCATAAGCTGACCTTATTCCTACTTTATGACTATTTGAAATCGCTTGGAATTGAGGATATAGACCTTGATCAGTGAGAATTATCTGAAAATTTATGTTGCATTTTTAATCACTTTCACTTAAATTAACAATATGTTCACATTTTTCTGAAATATTTAACACTAACTCTCGGGGGGTCATCGTTCCATGAATAAACCATCGAAAATCGCTTTTGCTGGACTTTCCAGCATCGCGCTTCTTGCTGTCGCTGCATGCGGGCAAGGAAATGACGAAAACACAAGCGGATCAGATTCGAAAAACAAAAAAAAGGAAGTCACACTCGTTTCGACGACGGATGTACCTCAGCTAGATCCGACGAAAACGACGGACTCGACTTCCATCATCGTCACGAACAACGTCTTTGAAGGGCTATATCGTCTTGATGGAGATAACAAACCAACACCTGGAATCGCGGAAAGCGTCGAAGTGTCGGAAGATAAAAAAACATACACATTCAAACTGCGTAAAGATGCGAAGTGGTCAGATGGATCAGCCGTCACAGCAGATGATTTCATCTATGCTTGGAAACGCGCACTTGATCCGAAGACAGCAGCAGAATACGCGTACATTTTACAAGATTTAAAGAACGCCAACAAAATCATGGCTGGCGACGCTGAACTTGATGAGCTCGGTGTCAAGAAAGTCGACGATCAAACACTTGAAGTCCAACTTGAAGCTCCAGCACCTTATTTCCTTGGTTTGACAAGTTTCCCAACTTACTTACCATTAAAACAATCATTCGTCGAAGATAAAGGCGATAAGTTCGCGACAAGTGTTGATACAATGGTCTTCAACGGACCTTTCGTCCTCGATAAGTGGCAAGCAAATGCTGGCTGGACATACAAGAAAAATCCAGATTACTGGGATAAAGCGAATGTCAAGATGGATAAAATCGATGTCAAGGTCGTCAAAGAAATCTCAACTGGCGTCAACCTGTTCGAAGCGAAAGAAGTCGACTTCGCACCAATTACGTCTGAGTTCGTTTCGCAGTATGAAAAATCAGATGATTACAAGACACGTCCAGATGCTCGGATCAACTTCCTTCGCTTTAACCAAAAGAATAAAGCTTTGAAAAATAAGAACATCCGAAAAGCGCTCGCGCTTGGTTTTGAAAAGCAAGGGATTACAGATGTCATCCTAAACGATGGATCAAAACCAGCAAACTTCATCGTCGCGAAAGACTTCACGTTTACACCAGATGGGGAAGACTTCCGCGCGAAATATCCAGATCTTCAAAGCTACGATGCTGACGCCGCGAAAAAAGCTTGGGATGCTGGCTTGAAGGAACTTGGTGTGAAAACAGTTGAACTCAGCATGCTCTCACGAGATGAAGATGCCTTTAAGAAGGTTTCTGAGTACTTAAAAGGAGATCTTGAGAAGCACCTGCCTGGTTTGACGATCAAAATCAAACAACAACCATTCAAAAACTTCCTCGAACTCGAATCGAAGGGAGATTACGATATCTCTGCGGCTGGTTGGGGACCTGACTACCAGGATCCAATGACGTTCCTCGATATGTGGTTAACGGATGGAAGCTTCAACCGGATGGAATACTCGAACAAAAAGTTCGATGATCTCATTAAAGGAGCAAAACAACAAGCAGATGAAGCGAAACGTTGGTCGGACATGCAAGAAGCTGAAAAAATGCTGTTGACAGAAGACTACGCCATCGCACCAATCTACCAAAAAGGGGAAGCTTACTTACAACGGACAAACATTGATAAATTGTACCGTCACCCATTCGGTGCCGATATGAGCTTTAAATGGATGGAAGTAAAATAACCCTTTAAAACATTGATGAACAAGTAGCGGACCTCGTTCCCTACTTGTTTTTTTATTTCCAGACGACATTCTCAAAAAACAACAAAGACCCCTTCTGACGGAGCCATCGGGGGTCTTTACTGTGCAATTTGTTTGTAAAAAGCAATCTCTTCATCCTGTCCTTCCTCAACTGCTCGGAAGAATTCAGCGAAGTATGCATAAAGAACGGTGCGTTCCTCATATGTCGGTCGAGCTTGACGAATGACGGAGAATGCAAGATTTCGCAACTGACGTTTCGTTCGTCGATGTGTCGGTAGGGCATGAAATTGACGCGTGAATGAACGGTAGACATCCGCAATCAAGGCTTCATGTCCTTCAAAATAGGTCTTATCCATAATGATGATCTCCTTTCTAACCTTGTTGTCCTACTGTTTTCTACGACCCTTCTAGATAAAAGTTTCATAGAAAGTGAGATTTCTCACAAACGATATAGAACTTACTATAACAAGCTTTCCAAAATGATTCAACATCCAAACTATTAAGTTTCATTAAGGAATTTTAGCTGTTTTGTAAAGTGGCTTTTTTTGATTTTATCGTAACTCGATTGATAGAAAAACGGTCTGAGTCCCGGAATGAGACTCAGACTCGCGACGGACATCAGTCTGCTTGTACTGAAATATGCTGAAAGTGTTTTACGTCGAATAATCCACTGTCGGTCAGCTTCAACTCCGGAATGACCGGTAAGCAAAGGAATGACATCGTCAAATAGGGATTAAAGGAGCGATCCGCCTCTAACACATCGAGGGCATCATTCAATGCTTCGAGTGTATCTCCAACTTCTTGGAAGGGACGATTCGTCATCAGTCCAGCGATTTCAAGCGGTAACTCAGCAAGTACCTCTTGCCCATTGACAGCAATGACTCCTCCACCCGCTTGGACGAGACGTTCCGCAGCCAGTTGCATTTCCTCATCCGACGCGCCAACGATGACGAGGTTGTGCGAATCATGGGCAACAGTCGCCGCAATCGCTCCGCGTTTCATCTTGAAACCTTTGACAATCCCGACTGCCGAGAAGGATGTGCCGTGATGCCGTTCAATGACAGCGATCTTTAAGAGATCCTGCTCCGGCACAGGCATGAAATGCCCGTCTTGAAGTGGAACGTCGAGAATCAAGTGCTCGGTGACGATGCTTTTTGGAATGACTCCGATCACATGCGCCCGTGCTGATTCAAGTGGCAGCGCAAATACTTCCGGCGTAATCGGTTTTGTATTCAATGCACCTCGTAACGATTCTGGAACATGCGCGCGCCGTACTGTTCGGGTCGTTTTTCCTGCTCGTGCGACACACTCACCTTGAATATAAACCTCGTCAATCACGACGTTATCGGCATCGGATAACAGGACGAAGTCCGCCCGGCGTCCCGGCACGATAGCTCCACGATCGTCCAGACGATAGGCATTCGTCGCATGCAACGATGCCATCGCATATGCTGTCTCGCGTTTAATCCCATGACGAATCGCATAGCGGATATTATAGTCGATCGTACCTTCGCGTAATGTATCGTCCAAATGTTTATCATCCGTACAGAAGAGGAAACGGCTCGCATTGCTTTCCGTCACAGCATCGAGTACTTCTTTTAAGTTTCGAGCTGCCGAACCTTCCCGTACTTCGACATACAGACCACGACGTGCTCGGGCGATCGCATCTTCCTTACTGACAGATTCATGATCCGTTCGAATTCCGGCGACACCATAAATGTTAATTTCGCGTGGTCCGAGTCCCGCCGCATGACCATCGACCAGTTTTCCTGCGTCTTCGATCTGTTTAATTTTTTTGAGCATATCGTGATCGGCTCGTTCGACCGCTGGATAATCCATGACTTCTCCCAAACCATGGACACCAGGATGATCGACGAACGGTGCAAGTGCCGCCGCATCAAGAGATGCTCCCGCGTGTTCAAACGAAGTGGCCGGTACGCAGCTCGGTAGCATCATGCGGACATCAAGGGCGAGACCTTCAGCATCGTCTAGCATGAAGGATAATCCTTCCGCTCCTTTGACATTCGCGATCTCATGCGGATCGGCGATGATCGTCGTGACACCTAATGGTAGAATCGCTTGCTCATACTCACTCGGTGGCACCATCGATGATTCAATATGGACGTGGGCATCGACGAAACTTGGTGCGATGAAAAGTCCTTCTCCCGGACGATTCTCGATTCCCTCATACCCCTCTCCGACAGCAGCAATATAGCCTGAATCAATCACTACATCTGCTGTATATGTCTCACGTGTCATGACATCAATGACTGAAATATTCTGATAGACGACGGCTGCTTTCTCTTTTTTTGCAGCAATCGCGATCAATCGTTCACGCACTGTTTGTTCCATCCTGTCTCCTCCTGTTGTAAGCGTATTTTTACCATCTTACAATTAGTTTGGAAGCTGTTGCAATTTATTTTTTGTAACGTCAAGATGAAAGAGTATCGATTTAATGTCTGAGGGGGAAAAACGCATGAAATATCGTGTCGGTTCACTTGTTCCAAACATCGATCCATCCGTTTATTTAGCAGACGGATCTAAAGTCATCGGAGAGGTCACGATCGGAAAAGACTCATCTGTCTGGTTCAATACGGTCATACGCGGAGATGAAGGTCCGATTCACATCGGGGAACGCGTCAACATCCAAGATGGTTCGATGATTCATCAGTATGAAGGATATCCGACCATCATTGAAGATGAAGTGACGATTGGTCATATGGCGATGATTCACGGCGGAATCATTCGAAAAGGAGCGTTAATCGGAATGTCGGCGACGATCCTCGATGAAGCCGAAATCGGAGAAGGAGCATTCGTTGCTGCGGGGAGCCTTGTTCCGCCAAAAATGAAGGTACCTGCCGGCGCGATGGTCATGGGTGTTCCTGCAAAAATCGTCCGGGATATCAGTGACCATGATCGATTCATCATGGAACGAACAGTCCGAAAATACGTGAAACGAGGTCAGCAGTATGCTGACAGTTGTGAAGCTATTACAGAGGATATGACAAGTTTGTGAGAACGTTTACAAAGTTCACAGGTTCTTAATACCTCCCCTCTTCCGTCTTTACAATTCTTTCGTACACTAGAGGTGTAAGAGATGAATCAAGACACAGAGAGGGGATTTTACATGATTCCAGTATACGAAGAACGCATCATGTCTGATTTGTTTTCATCTACGAATAACCCAAGTTACGGTTTGCCGACGTTACCCGAATCAGAAACAGATTGGTTGACAGTCGAGATTCAAGCACGTATCGTTAAAGATGCCGAGCACCGCCTTGGAACATTAAACCGAGAGGAAGAACGTGTATGATTCAGCAACGCACTGTTCGCGCTTGGCTCGCTAGTCGCATCAAAAAATAATTTAATCACTTGATTACGTATTTTCCAAAACGATATAGCGCGTCAGCGCGCATACCAAAAGAGCCGAAGCGGATTCCCGCCTCGGCTCTATCTGTTTATTTTGAAATTAATCCTTCTTCGATCAAGAAATCACGCGCGACTTTTTCAGGACGCTGTTTCTCGACATCTGCTTTGTAATTCAATTCTTGCATCTTCTCATCCGTAATCTTATCTTTTAACGTGTTGAGGACTTTCTTCAGCTCCGGATGTTCTTCAAGTGTTTCTTGACGAACAAGCGGTACCGCATAGTATGGTGGGAAGAACTTTTTATCGTCTTCTAGCACTGTTAAATCGAATTTTTGTAACAAACCATCTGTTGAGAAGCTATCGATGACGTTCGTTCGACCATTCGTCAATGCTGTATAACGGAGTCCTCCATCGACTGGTTGTACATCTTGGAATTTCATGTCCGGATACTTTTTCTTCAGACCAAGATAACCATCTTCCCGGTTCGCGAATTCGATTGTTGATCCGAGAATCAAACGATCACTGACTTTTGACATGTCTGATACCGTCTTCAAGTCATATTTTTCGATATCTTCTTTCGTCATGGCGAGGGCGTACGTATTGTTGAAACCGATTGGGTCCAGGACGTCGACCTGACTTTTCTCAGGAATCATCTTCCCGACTTTTGCATAGACTGTTTCTGGATCCGTCTCGACGTCTTGCTTGAGCACGTCGATCAACAAAGTACCTGTGTACTCGACATACGCGTCGATTTCCCCTTTTTCAAGCGCCCCGTAAGCGACTTTCGTCCCCCCGAGGTTCAATTGACGTTCGACTTCTAAATCCGTTTTATCTTCGATTAAATCCGCTAACATATTTCCAAGAATCAATTGTTCCGTAAAGTTCTTCGATCCGATGACGATCTTATCTTCCTTGAGGAAAGAGTAAGCGACCGTTCCACCGATTAATAAGAAGACGATACTTGCAATCGCGATCTTACGTCCAGCTGGCATCGCCTTACGACGCTTCCGTGCCTTATTCTTGATCCGACCATCTGCAAGTGGAATCCCATTTGGCGCCACGGAGTATTCAATCCGACTGACGACGAAGTCGATGACGAGTGCTAAAATACCGGCTGGAATTGCTCCGGCAAGAATCTGGTTATTATCAACTGTTTGAATACCTGAGAAGACAAGGTAACCAAGACCACCGGCACCGATGAATGCTGAGATTGTCATTAAACCAACAGCTGTAACGGCTGAAATTCGAATCCCTGCCATCATGATCGGCAAGGCAAGTGGAATCTGAACCTTACTGAGGATTTGCCGATCCGTTAAACCAATTCCTTTGGCTGCTTCGAGCGTGTCCCCTGGAATGCTCGACAGACCCGTGTACGTATTTTTAACGATTGGCAAGAGTGAATAGAGCACGACCATGATGATCGCTGGTGTCGATCCGATACCAATGAACGGAATCAAGAAACCAAGTAAGGCAAGACTCGGAACGGCTTGCACGACACTCGTCAGCGCAAGGACAGGTTTCGCGAACTTTTGGTAACGGGTGATCAGAATTCCGATCGGAATCCCGAGAACGACCGCGATGACGACGGCAAAGACCGTCAGCTGTAAGTGCTCTAGCAATAAATCACCGATCTGATCGGTATTATTTTTTACATAATCAAAGAATCCGTTCATTGGACTTCCTCCTCATGAATGAATTGCTCACTCAAGACGGAAAGTAAGCTACTACGTGTAATCAACCCTCTGAGTTTTCCTGTTGCATCCGTTACTGGTAGATAACCAGTCTCTTCCTGATTCATGACTTCAAGAACATCGAGTAATGAATCGTGTTCATTGACGGCGATGATTTCGCCCTCCATCACTTCTTCGATCCGTTGGCTCTTATCCGGAATCGTCTGGATGTTCTTCAACTTAATCAGCCCTTGTAAGACGCGGTCACGATCGGTGATCAACAGGCTGTCGACTTTGCGTCCACGCATGATTTCAATTCCCTGCAACAACGTCCGTTTGCCACTGATTGAAACTGGGTCCTCGATCATGATATCTTCTGCCTTGATGAATTCTGGACTACTCCAGATTTTATTTTTTCCGATGAACGATTCGACATATTCATCTTTTGGATGACGCAAGATTTCTTCTGGAGTATCGAACTGGACGATTTCCCCATCACGCATGATACATATCCGATCCGCTAACTTGATCGCTTCATCCATATCATGGGTGACGAAAACGATCGTCTTTTTCACTTCTTCCTGCAAGTTAAAAAGTTCTTCCTGTAGATCGTTACGGGTAACGGGATCGAGTGCACTGAACGGCTCATCCATCAAAATGACATCAGGATCATTCATTAAAGCTCGTGCGAAACCAACACGCTGTTGCTGCCCACCACTGAGTTCGCTTGGATAACGATCGATGAATTGCTTTGGATCAAGCCCGACCATCGTCAACAGTTGTTCTGTCCGTTGATCCATCTCATCGTGGTTCTTCCCCTCAAGCCCAGCAATCAATTGAATGTTTTCCCGGACCGTCATGTGAGGGAACAAGCCGGTTTGCTGAATGACATATCCCATATGACGTCTTAATTCGATCGTATCCGTCTTCATGATGTCCTTCCCGTTGACCAAAATCGTGCCTGAAGAAGGTTCGATCAGTCGATTGATCATCTTAAGTGACGTCGTTTTCCCACAGCCACTTGGTCCGATGAAAACAACGAGTTCACCCTTTTGAATCTCGAGCGATAAGCCTTTCAAGACGACATTGTCCTTAAACTGCTTACCGACGTTTTTGAATTCGATCATTCCTTCTCACTCCTTTTTACTATTTCCATATATTATGGTTTCCCAAAAAGATTACGGTTTAAACAAATTTTCTGTAATTTAGTTTTATTTCTTTGCAAAACGGGAATTTCTTAGTTCTTTTTTTAAAATAAAGGGAATACCTTAATAAAGAGTACTTGTAAAGCATGTTTTTGATGAAGGAGGTACTAGACGATGAACATCAAGAAACCTACCATCATGATGATCGGATTACTTCTCCTTAGTCCACTTTCGATTCCTTCACAGGTTAATGCGGCGAGCTCTACGTTTGTGACGAAAGGAACGACGACACAAAAAGTCGTCGCATTGACGTTTGATGACGGTTCAGATGGGACGAACATTGCAAAAATCTTAAGTATCTTGAAAAGTAACCAAGTGAAAGCGACTTTCTTTTTGACAGGCAGTGGTGCAAACAATCATCCTCAATCGATCAAGAACATCACAACCGCCTCTCCTACACACCAAATCGGCAATCACTCGTATTCGCATCCGGATTTTACGACCTTAACAGCAAGCCAGATGACGAGTGAATTATCCCGAACAGAATCTCTCATCCGGTCCTTGACCGGAAAAACGACGAAACCAATTTTCCGAGCGCCGTTCGGTGCAAGTAATAGTAACGTATTGAGTGCCGTTGGGGCGGCAGGTTATACGAAAACGATTCAATGGAATATCGATACGACGGATTGGAAAGGCATCTCTTCAACAGCCATCTTGGATCGTGTATTACCAAAAGTCGTTCCCGGATCGATTATTCTGATGCATACCGGTGCTGGTGCGAAAGGAACACCGACCGCCTTGCCGACGATGATTTCAAAACTAAAAGCAAAAGGCTATTCGTTCGTCACGATTTCAGAACTGTTACGGTCACCGACTTCAACCGGTACGACGTATACCGTCAAAGCTGGCGATACACTCTATTCCATCGCCCGCAAATACAACGTCTCGGTCTCTGCCCTCGCGAGTGCGAATAACATCACGAACTGGAATCTGTTGAACGTCGGTCAAGTCTTGAAAATTCCAACAACGACTTATACGGTTAAAGCCGGTGATACACTTTACTCGATTGCGACACGATATGGTGTCACCGTCACAGCATTGATGCAGGCAAACAACATTACGAATCCGAACCTCTTGCTCGTTGGACAAGTCTTAAAAATTCCAAACTGAATCTGCTGATCACAACAAAAAAAAACGATCCCTCTCTATTCAAGAGAAGAATCGCTTTAGATCGTATGCATGAAACCGGCGCGATAGCGTCGGTTTTTTTGTCCTTTCGTTTGACCCCGCACCTCTTACGACTCTGATCGGACACCGTTGATCCCAAGATCACACTGAATCAAATCCGCATACGTTTGTCGACGGACGACTTCACGGGATTCCCCGTCCCGAACGAAAACGAGTGCCGGACGTAAGAACTGGTTATAGTTGCTTGCCATCGAAAAGTTATATGCTCCTGTCCCAAAGACAGCAAGTGTATCGCCACCGTTCGGTGTGACCAACTGTGCTTTTTCAGCGACGAGATCCCCTGATTCACAAGCTGCTCCAACGACCGTCACTTCGGTCGTCTCACCACTCATCCGGTTTGCGATGACCGTTTCATACACGGCACCGTAAAGTGCTGGGCGAATGTTATCTGTCATTCCGCCATCGACCGAAAGATATGTTCGGACGCCTTCAATTTCTTTGATGGCCCCGACCGTATACAGTGTCGTTCCTGCATTCGCAACGACCCAGCGCCCTGGCTCGATCCCGATTCGCGGACGTTCGATGCCGAGTCGCTCCGTTTCCGTCTCGATGACATCCATGACGCGTGCAATCGTCGCTTCAAAATCAAGCGGCTGATCGTCCTGTGTATAGGCAATACCGAAGCCACCGCCAACATTGACTTCGCTGACTGTGAAGCCATGGTGCGCACGAATCGTTTCGACAAAGCCCATCATCGTCCGAGCTGTCTGTTCGAACAGTGACGGATCTTGGATTTGCGAACCAACATGACAATGGATGCCAAGTAACGACAGATGTTCCGATGCTAAAATTGCCTCGATCGCGTCCAAGTAATCTGACGCATGTGTTGAGAAACCGAATTTCGTATCGACGCCACCTGTCTGGATTTTCGCATGCGCTCCCCCGATGACTTGTGGCACGATCCGGATCAGGACATGGACCGTTTGACCAGCTTGCGCTGCGATGGCTTCCAGTTGTGCAATTTCGGCAAAGTGATCGATGACGATCCGTCCGACACCTTGCTCAACGGCATATTGAAGATCAGCCGTCGATTTATTCGAACCATGGAAATAGATCCGTTCTGCCGGAACCCCGGATTGACGGGCGATGAAGAGTTCCCCGCCTGTGACGACATCGATTCCAAGACCATGACGAACGACTTGTTCATATACGGCACTGACAGTCAGAGCTTTAGAAGCAAAGGAAGCATACGTGTTCGGATACTTATCAAGGAAGTGTTCCCGGACGGTCGCTAATCGATCCGTCAGCTCCCGCTCTGCCATCACGTACAATGGTGTTCCGTACTGTGCTGCAAGATCGGTCGCTGCGACACCATCGATGTGCAACGTGTTGTTTTCTTCTGTCAGGTATTGACTTCCATACATAATAAGTTCCTCCTTATAGATACTGATGCGTCAAACGCCACGACCGGGCGCACATCTGCTCTGAATTGTTCGCTGCTCCTGTCCGGGTGATATCGTCAATTTCAACGCCATCCCCGTATAGCACGACCTCGTCTCCGACCTCAATCGTCCCATCGACAGCGACGAACGTATGACTCATGAATAATTTATTGATGACCGGATAAGGTTTTTCTTTAATATGAACAGGCAACGCGGCACGCCCACGGACTACACCGTCTCCATATCCGACGGGTAAGATAGCAATCCGCATCGGTTCTGTACTCGTAAAGTTCGTCCCGTATCCCACATGCTCACCCGGTCCAATTTCGCGAATTTCAACGACCTCCGTCGTCATCCGTAGCGAAGGAACGAGCCAGTCCATCTTTTCAATCGGTGAATAGCCGAATAAGAAGATGCCAGGGCGGACATAGTTACAAAATGCGAGACGCGGATCGTGTTTGACGATCGTCGCACTGTTTTCCGAGTGCATATACGTAAACGTATGGCGCTTTCGTAACACATCGGCAATGGCGACGAAACGTTCGACTTGTCCATCGTGATCCGCATCCGGTTCATCGGCAAGTGGAAAGTGTGTATATAAACCTGTTAAATCAAGCGAATCTGCTTGCGCAAGCGCAAGGACAGCTTCCGCCTCTTGAAGCGAACTGACACCAAAACGATTCATCCCGACGTTGATCTTCAAATGTAACTCGATTCCCTGCAGCTGTTTACTGTTTAGGGCGAGCCATTCTAGCGATGAGACACCGAGTGCGATTCCGAAACGTCGTGCTGTTTCAAAATCCTCCGTCGGATTCATCACCAGTACATAACTGTCTGGAAAATTCGTTTTGATTTCAATGGCTTCATACAACTCAGCGACAGCAAAGTGATGCACATCAGACGCCGTCAGCGTTTCGACCATCTCGAGCATGCCTAAGTTGTACGCATTGTTCTTGACCACGGCAAAAATACGTTTACGTGATCGAGCGAAGACCGATGCGACGTTCTGTCGCACCGCCTTCCGATCGATCGTGACGAGTGTACGCGTCGTCATTCTGCGACAGCTGGTGTCACGTACGTCAACCAATCCGCGTATTGCGGCAATTGACCTGTGACGGCTTGACGGTAAAGACCGAGCAACTCATCTGCGACGTTCCGTGTTCCGCCGTTGATTGAGATGTGATCGATTTCACCGACACTCGTGATTTCAGCAGCTGTTCCTGTTAAGAAGATCTCATCTGCGACATACAACTCATCGCGTCCGATGTGACGTTCAACAACAGGATAGCCTTGATCTTGTGCCAAACGGATGATAACTTGGCGTGTGATACCGTCGAGTACTGAACAATCAAGTGACGGTGTATGAATCGTTCCGTTTTTAAGAAGGAAGAGGTTCGCAACACTCGCTTCACTAACGTTTCCGTTCATGTCGAGCGCGATTGCTTCGTCAAATCCATCACGAATCGCTTCACCTTTTAAGAGTTGTGAGTTCATATAGTTCGCAGCCGCTTTCGCTTGCATCGGCATCATCGTTGATGAGACACGGCGGTATGACGCGACTTTGGCACGGATGCCAGCGCCTTTATCGAAGTATTCCCCAAGCTCCCAGCAAGAGATCCCGACATGAACCGTCGTATCTTTCGCCATCAATGCTTGCCATGGCGTACCGAGGAACACGAATGGACGGATATAACAAGATTCGAATCCGTTTTTCGCAACTAGATCAATCGTCGCCTGGACGAGTTCATCAACCGTATACGGAATCGTGACGTGGTAATACGCACAACTGCGGAAGAGACGTTCGATATGTTCCTTCAATTGGAAAATCGCCGGTCCGTCCGGTGTCGCGTAAGCACGAATTCCTTCAAAGAATCCACTACCATAGTGAATCGCATGTGACATGACGCTCGTGTTCGCATCTTTCGGATCATGAAAGACTCCATCTAACCAAATTGCTTCTCCATACTGTGTATCCACTGCCATGTGTTTTCCTCCTCTTCGACGTCAATCAGAGTGAACGTAAATCATCCACCAATTGCGTCTTCTCTTCTGTTTTCGCATCTTTCTGTTTAATGACACGTGCAGGTGTTCCGGCAACGACGCTTCCAGCAGGTACGTCTTCTGTGACGACACTACCAGCAGCGACGACGGCATCTTTACCAACTTTGACCCCTTCGAGGATGACTGCATTCGCACCGATCAAGACACCGTCTTCAATGATGACAGGTGTTTTTGAAGGTGGTTCGAGGACACCCGCGACCACTGCACCTGCGCCGACATGAACGTTTTTCCCAATCGTCCCACGTGCACCGACGACAGCGTTCATATCAATCATTGTACCATCTCCGATTGATGCACCGATATTGATGATGGCACCCATCATGACGACCGCGTTATCACCGATGACGACATGATCACGAATCCATGAACCTGGTTCGATGCGCGCATTCAAGTGACGTGTATCAAGCATTGGTACCGCACTGTTGCGACGGTCATACTCCACGTGAACATCTGTGATGCGATCTGAATACTTTTCTAAGAAAGTAGCCGCAAGTCCTGCATCCGCGAAGAAAATCTTTGATTCATCTGATCCGAACGCTGTAGCGCCTTCGATCGTCAAGCCCGCCAAATCGCCGTTGACGTAAAGTTTTACCGGTGTTTGTTTTTTAGCATCTTTAATGAATTTAGCAATTTCGTAAGCATCAGTGAGTAACATGTGAATCCTCCTGTGTGTAGAGCGTCTCTAATGTATAGAGTCCCGCTGTTTTTTGAATGAGTGCTTCAGCTGCTTTAATCGCACCAGAAGCAAATACTTTTTTCGATAACGCCGTATGTTTGATTTCAATCAATTCGTCGACACCTGCGAATAAGACTTCGTGTTCACCGAAGATCGTTCCACCGCGCATCGCATGCATCCCGATCTCGTTCGTCTCTCGCTTTTGCCGCGTCTGTGATCGGTCATACACCGGTGTCACGTCACGTGCCGTCTGAATCGTTTGCAATAACAACTCAGCCGTTCCGCTTGGAGCATCGACTTTTTGGTTGTGATGTTTCTCGAGCAATTCGATGTCATACGCCCCTGCTAGTGGCACAAGTGTCTTCAGCAGTTGCTGCACCATCGCGATGCCGTACGACATATTGTACGACTGGAAGATTGGAATTTCTTTCGCAGCGTCCTTGATCGATGTCAGTTCCGCTTCTGAAAAACCAGTCGTTGCAATGACGAGTGGTGTTTTTGTCGCCAGCCCGTATGCGAGCAGATCCGGTAGCAAACTCGGATGGGAGAAGTCGATGATCGCATCGACCGTCTCTGACATCTCCGTTAGCTCGGCATATGAAGCGATCGTATCGGATGACTTCGTCCGGTCAACGATCGCCACGACACTTTGTGGTGCGAGTTCGACGACGTATTGTCCTGTCGCCCCATAACCGTGTAACGCGAGTTTCATCGAACCACTCCTTTGTAAGCCCGCATCGTTTCGAGTAAGTGGGCATGTCCCGCTTCCGATTGACGGACGAGCGGCAAGCGCGGCGCACCGACAGCAAAGCCAAGTTCTTCAAGCGATGCTTTGACTGGAATCGGATTAACGTCACTGAACAAGGCACCGATGACCGGTAACAAGTCTGCCTGAATCCGGCGAGCTGTGACGAGATCTTGTGCGAGTAACGCCTCAGCAAGTGCTTGTGTCTCTGCTGGGTACGGGTTCGAAAGAACTGAGATGACGCCTTGTGCCCCCCATGCCATGTACGGCAGGATTTGATCATCATTTCCACAGAAGACCGCGAAATCTTCCGGAATCGCCGCCATCAGTTCACCCATGAAGCTGACGTCTCCACTCGCCTCCTTAAACGCTTGGATTCGTGGATGACGTGCTAACGTCACTGCTGTTTCGACTGCGATCGCAACTCCTGTCCGCGATGGAACGTTGTACAGCATGATTGGTAATTCGGTTGCATCAGCGACCGCCGTGAAATGTGCGACGAGACCCGCTTGCGATGTTTTATTGTAGTACGGTGTGACGAGCATCGCTGCGTCCGCACCGAGGCGCTCTGCGAGTAACGTCTTCTCGATTGTTGCTGCCGTGTTGTTCGAACCCGTTCCGGCAATGACTGGTACTCGTCCTGCCGTGATTTGAACGGCAGTCGTCAGTAGTTGTTCGAATTCCGTGTTCGTCAGTGTCGATCCTTCTCCTGTCGTTCCTCCGACGACAAGCGCCTGAATTCCTGCTGCGAGTTGTTGCTCGATCAAGCGTTCGAATACGTGTAGATCCAACTCGCCTGCTTCATTAAATGGTGTGACGAGCGCTGTACCTGCTCCTTTGAACATGAAGAACTCCTCCTTTTTTATGAATGAATCGACTGTTCGATTGCTTGGCGTGCGACTTGTACGGCATTCGAGGCGGCACCTTTTCGAATGTTGTCGGCTACACACCAGAGATGGAACGTGTTCGCGAGACTATCATCTTGTCGAATCCGACCGACGTAGACGTCGTCCGTACCACTTGCATCGAGTGGCATCGGATAACGCGTATTCGCGACATCATCGATGAGGACGACGCCCGGTGCGCCTTCAAGTGCTTCACGGATCGCTGCAACCGTCGTCGGCTGCGTAAACGTGACGTTGATCGCAACCGAGTGAGAATTCGTGACTGGAACACGCACACATGTCGCACTGACTGGTAGTGCTGGAAGATTGAAGATTTTCCGTGTTTCGTCAATCATCTTCTGCTCTTCTTTCGTATAGCCGTTCTCAAGGAACACATCGATATGTGGCAAGATGTTATCGTGAATCGGATGCGGATAATTGACGGGCTCTTCTCCGCGTGCTCCACGTGCCAGATCCTCGATTCCTTTTTGACCAGAACCGGATACGGCCTGATACGTCGTATAGTTGACACGCTCGAATCCCAGTGACTGGAGCGGTGCTAAGGCGACGACGGATTGAATCGTCGAACAGTTCGGATTTGCGATCAAGCGGTCCGTCACTTGAATCGCTTGTGGATTGACTTCTGGCACGACAAGCGGAATCGTCTCCTGCATCCGGAAAGCACTTGAATTATCAACGACGAGTGTTCCGTTTTCAGCTAGTAACGGGGCATATTGTTCACTGATCGTTCCGCCCGCCGCGAACAACGCGACGTCAATCTCGTCTTCCGTGATACTTGGTGTCAGTGCTTGGATCGTAATGGCTTCTTCCTTGAACTGTACCGTGTTCCCTGCTGAACGAGCAGAAGCGTAAGCGGACAGGCGGCTGACCGGGAAGTCCAGTTCGGCTAGTACTTGTAACATTTTTTGACCGACGGCGCCGGTTGCTCCAATGACTGCTACATGATACATCCTATTTTCCTCCTTATAACTCGAACGCGTTTGCAATCGCTGCAACCGTCCGTTCAATATCTGCTTGTGCAATCGTGTATGAGATGCTGATTTCTGAAGTCGTAACTTGATAGAACGGAATGTTCTCCGCTCGGAAGATTGCGAACAACTTCGAAGCGACACCTGTTGCATCCCGCATCCCGATGCCGACGACAGATAACTTCGCGTGCTGATTGTGGCGGTCGACCTTGACTGTCGTGAAGCGATCCATGATGTCTTTCAATGCTTCATCGAGGAACTCTTCCTCATCGAGTGGACATGAGAACGATAAGAAGATGTCACTGTCGAACGTCGTTTGACTGATCATGTCGATGTTGACGTGGCGATTGGATAACAGTTCGAAGATATCGGCTACTGCTGCGTTCGTTTGCGGTACGTGTTTGATTGATACCGTCAAGACGTTCTTCGTCACACTGACACTCGTCACCGCTTTTTGTTCCATTGTTTCCGTCGCTTCCATGATCCATGTTCCCCTTTTCGATTCAAGTGTTTTCCCGACGAAGATGTGTACGCCGTATTTTTTTCCTAGTTCGACACTCCGCATTTCCATGACCTTCGACCCGAGGGCGCTCATCTCCATCATCTCATCATATGAGATGTGCGGAATCGGTTGAGCAGCAGCATGGATTCGCGGATCAGCTGTATAGACACCGTCGACATCGGTATAGATTTCGCACCGTTTATCAAGGACTGCCGCAAGGGCAACTGCCGTTGTATCCGACCCACCCCGTCCAAGCGTCGTGACATCACCGAGTTCGTTGACACCTTGGAATCCGGCGACGATGACGACATCGTACGTTTCGAGTTTTTGTCGTAACAGATCTCCATCGATCTGTTTGATCTTACTTTTCGTATGCACGCCCATCGTGCTGATTCCTGCTTGAGCGCCTGTTTGTGATAATGCTTTGACACCGAGCGAGTTGAGGGCGATGCTGAGTAATGAAATCGTCTGTTCTTCTCCGATGGCAAGCAGTCGATCGAGTTCTCTTCGCTCGGGGCGATCCGTGATGGCTTGCGCCTGAGCGATCAAAGAATCTGTCATCTTGCCCATCGCCGAAACGACGACGACGAGTTTTTCACCTTCGGCTGCGCGACTCTTCAAATAATTCGCAATAGACTGAATCTGTTCGACAGTCGCAACCGAGCTTCCACCAAATTTAAGTACAGTTGTCACAATCCTATCTCCTTTGTCCCGATACAGAAAAAAAACGACGGGCCGGTAGGAGCGTTCCTACGGCCCGTCGTTATCACGATCGGACAAACGAAGACAAAGTCATTCGTTCTTTTACGTAAGATAGCGCTCCGAAACATCGGTTTCGGCAGTACAACGGATCTTAACCGTTGTACCAGCAAACAAGAAGAAGCATCTTCTCGTTCACTTCGGCGGACTTCCCCTTTCACATCATTCGGCATGCTTGCCTTCAAGAATGATGCTACTCATGTCATCCGCGCCTCTATCTGTCGGTTGTTAGTTACAGTTATAGCAGACATCTTTTGTTAAATCCAGTCATTTGACTGTTTTTTTTCAAAATTCGTCAATTCGCAAGATGCTGTTTCGCGAGTTCGAGTTGCTCCGACACGGCAGCAAACCCTGTCCCGCCGTAGCTAGTCCGGCGTGCTACTGCTTGAACCGGATCGAGGAGCGGATAGACGTCTTCCTTGATATCAGGATGGAACGTTTGATACGTCTCGAGGTTCAAATCCTTCAGGAAACAACCGTTCTGCACACAGTAAAGGACGGCTTTGCCGACGATTTCATGCGCTTCCCGGAACGGTATGCCTTTCGTTACAAGGTAGTCGGCGAGTTCCGTTGCATTCGAGAAGTCTTGCATTGTCGCCTTCTTGAGCGCTTCGGTCTTAAACGTCGCAGATTCAATCATTCCGGTGAAGATTTGAACGGATTGGAGAACGGTATCTGCTGTATCGAAGACCCCTTCCTTATCCTCTTGCATGTCTTTGTTGTAAGCGAGTGGTAATGCCTTCATCGTCGTCAAGAAGCCCATCAGATTGCCGTAGACGCGCCCCGTTTTCCCACGAATCAATTCAGCGAAATCAGGATTTTTCTTCTGTGGCATCATGCTCGACCCTGTCGAGAAAGCATCAGACAACTCGATGAAGCCAAATTCTTGCGATGCCCAGATGATGATTTCTTCACAAAAACGCGAGAGATGCATCATGACGGTCGAGGCGATCCCGAGGTATTCGATGACGAAATCGCGGTCGGAGACAGCGTCGAGACTGTTCGGATAGATTGACTCAAAACCGAGCAACTCGGCAGAACGGAAACGATCGATTGGGAATGTCGTCCCTGCGAGCGCGCCTGCCCCGAGCGGTGATTTCCGGATCCGCTTTTGATTATCCGTCAACCGTTCGACATCACGTTCGAACATCCAGAAATAAGCGAGCAAGTGATGCGCAAGCGAGATCGGTTGTGCCCGTTGCAAATGTGTATAACCTGGCATGACCGTCTCGATATGTTGCTCAGCTTGTTCCGTGATAACCGATTGGAGCTCGCGTAATGCCGTCGTCAACGCTTCAACATGTTGTTCCATCCATAGATGTAAATCCGTTGCGACCTGGTCATTTCGGCTCCGTGCCGTATGCAGTTTTCCTGCAACCGGACCAATCTGTTCCGTCAATAGACGCTCGAGATTCATATGAATGTCTTCATCTGCTAGCGTATACACATGATCCGCTAACGTCGTTTCCAGTTGCTTCAGTCCTTGCTCGATTTGTGTCCACTCGTCTTGAGCGAGGATCCCTTGTTCAAATAGCATCTGCGCGTGTGCGAGACTGCCTTTTAAATCGACGCTCGCTAATTTTTGATCGAACGTGATCGATGCTCCGAAGGCTTCCGCTTGAGCGGAAGCACTTTCCGTAAAACGTCCACCCCAGAGTTTGGTCATTTCGTTACACCCGCCTGACGATGTACGCTCGCATGAGTCGAAACGGCAAGTCCGTGTAATTTGATGAAGCCTTTTGCTGCTTCATGATCGAACGCGTCTTCTTTCGTATACGTCGCAAGTTTCTCATCGTAGAGTGAGACAGCGGACTGACGACCTGTCACGGTTGCGTTTCCTTTGAACAGTTTAACGCGAACTTCTCCTGTGACGTCCTGTTGTGTCGCCGTCAGGAATGCTTTCAAGCCTTTTGTCAATGGTGCATGGAAGAGACCGTTATAGATCGTTTCTGCGTATTGTTTGCTGAGTAGTGGTTTGAAATGCGCGACGTCCTTCGTCAATGTAATCGTCTCGAGTGCAGCGTGAGCTTTGAGTAAAACCGTTGCTCCTGGGCACTCATAGACTTCCCGCGATTTGATACCGACGAGACGGTTCTCGACGTGGTCGATCCGTCCGACCCCATGTGCACCAGCGATGATGTTCAGTTCCGTGATCAGTTTCGCCAGTGGATATGTTGTTCCGTTGATCGAGACCGGAACACCTGCTTCAAAGCCAATGATGACTTCTTCTGCCTGATCCGGTGCGTCTTCTGGCGCTACTGTTAACGCGTAAGCGTCTTGTGGTGGCTCTGTCCAAGGGTTTTCTAGGACGCCACACTCGTTACTCCGTCCCCAGAGGTTCATGTCGATTGAGTATGGGCTGTCGAGGTTGATCGGGATCGGCACGTTGTTTTCTTTCGCATAGGCGATCTCTTCTTCCCGTGACCATTTCCATTCCCGAACCGGTGCGATGACTTCGAGTGATGGATCAAGTGCTGCGACCGAAACTTCGAACCGGACTTGGTCGTTCCCTTTTCCGGTACATCCGTGAGCAACCGCTGTTGCACCATGTTGATGCGCGACTTCGACGAGCTTTTCTGCGATCAACGGACGCGAAAGCGCTGAAATCAACGGATAGGCATTTTCGTAATGCGCGCCATATTGAAGTGCCGGTAATACGAAGTCTTGTGCGAATTCTTCTTTTACATCGAGGACGATCGATTCGATCGCACCGACGAGGAGTGCTTTTTCTTTAATGACGGATAAATCTTTTCCTTCTCCGACATCCATGCATAAGGCAATGACGTCATAGTCCTTGCTCAACCATTTAATGGCTACCGATGTATCAAGTCCCCCAGAGTACGCTAAGATCAATTTTTGTTTCGACATGTATAATTCCCTCCTGGTTTTAAATTCATCTGTCTGTATAAAAATTCATTATGAATTATATATATACATAGAAAACAAAAAAAAGAAACCCTTTTTGCAGGATTTCTTTCAAAATGACTTACATTTTTTTCTCCATCGTTCGGTGCGGGATGCCCGCATCATCGAATTCATCGGAGACGATCGTATACCCGAGTCCTTGATAAAACGGGATCGCTTGAACTTGTGCGCCGAGTGTTAGCAATTGCTTCCCTTCGCGACGTGCGACTCGTTCCATCGCCTGCATCAACTCGCCACCGTATCCTTTTCCTCGCGCTGTCGCTAGCGTCGCGACACGCTCTACCTTCATCCGTTGGTCGTCATATGGACGGGTACGACCCGTTGCGACCGGTCGACTCTGCTCATCGAGGACAAGCAGATGAATCGCTGTCTCATCGTGTGTATCGTATTCAAGATGACGTGGTACGCCTTGCTCCTCGACGAAGACACGCTCCCGGATCATCCGGACGGCTTGATGTTGTTCTGCTGTACGTACTTGAATGACTGTCATGACTGATATTCCTCCCGTAATCGATCGACATATGCCATCGCATCATCCCGATTCGTAAATTGTGCCTGTGCCTGAACCGCACTTCCTCCGCCTCGCCCGTTAAATGTTTGGACATGTGCTTTAGCGAACTTCCCGAGATGGGGTTCACCTGGACTACTCATCAGTAACTTGTTCGTCGTCGCATTCCAGACGACGCCGACGCGTCCCGCTTCTTGAATCGCTTTAGCAAGCTGCTCGGATATTTTGATTTCTTCATCCAGATGTTCAAACACAAGAATGCCTTCTTGTTGTTCTAAAGCGTGAGCGAGTGTGAACGTTGCGAGTTGTTCCTGGGCGTATTCGACCTGTTTCGTTAAGCGTTTCTGCTCTTCTTGTAACGCTTGGACGGCTTCTAGCATTTGAACTGGTTTGACCGACAAGGCTTGCGCCGCTTCCCGTAAGGCTCGTCGTTCTGCCTGAACGAGTTGGTATGCCCGTTCCTTCGCGACATAGGACAGACGAATATTTCCACGAATCCGCTCGACTCCGGTAAAGAGAATCGACTCGAGCTGTGCCGTCGAATCAAGATGCGTCCCACCACAGGCACTATAATCGAGTGTGCCGATTTGAACGACACGAATTCGTCCTTCAACTTGTGGTGTTTTTCGTAATGGTAAGCGTAGCGCTTCCGCCTCGTCATACTCTGTCGCCGTGATCGGTAATCCTTGTTCAATCACATGTCGTAATCGTCGATCCAGCTGTTCTTGTTGCATAGTTGTCCATTCAGGTGTCTCGATATCAAGCGTCGAGACCTCACTTCCCGTCCGAAAACTGAGTGTCTTGATATTTGATTCATCTTGTAGGATTGCAGAGATGACATGTTGTGCCGTATGCTGCGCCGCATGATCGATTCGGACTGCGTCATCTACGATACCGGTGACGTCACCTGTGAGCGGCGTCGCCAGTTGGTGCCAGACGACACCGTCTTCGATTTGAACGTCAAGGACCGGTTGGTCGTTCAATGTTCCACGATCCGCCGGCTGTCCACCGCTCTCCGGATAGAAGTAACTTTTCTCTAAAGCAACCCAATAACCATCTACTTGTTTTGTTGCACGAATGGATGTCTGAAAGGTTCGGACATCGGATTCTATTTGTTCGGGGCGCATACCTCGACCACCTTTCTCTGTCAGTTTCACTCTGTATTATGCCATATTTCATCCAGAATCGTTTGTCGGCTTGCCTTTTTCCTAGTACACTAGACGAAAGACTACCGATCGCGAAGGGACGAAATGCCGTGATTCAGCATATCAATAAAAATTCACCACTCCCCATCTACTATCAAATCGAAGCTGCCTTAAAACAACAAATCGAAAGCGGTGTTCTTCAACCTGGCGATCTGATCCCGTCCGAGCGCGAATTTGCGGAAGCGCACCAAATCAGCCGAATGACGGTCCGACAAGCCATTTCAAACTTGGTCAACGCCGGTTACTTGATTCGTCAAAAAGGACGTGGAACATTCGTCGCGAATAAAAAAATCGTCATGCAACTGTCTGGATTGACGAGTTTCTCGGAAGAGATGGAGCACTTAGGTTTAGAACCGACGAGTGCGCTACTTTCCTATCAAATCATCGACGCCTCGATGACGATTGCCAATAAGCTACGGATTCGCGAAGGGGCATCGGTGTATGAACTGAAACGTTTACGAATTGCTGATGAGCAAGCGCTTGCCCTTGAGACCGTCTATATCCCGGAACAGCTCTTACCTGGACTCGATCAAGACGTCGCGACCGCATCGCTCTATGCATTTGCAGAAGCGAGCGGATTAAATCTTGGGCGTGCGAGTCAAACGTTCGAATCACGCCTGGCAACGAAGGAAGAGGCGGGCCATCTTGGTCTATCGACCGCTTCGCCTGTCTTATCTGTCGAGCAACTGACGTATCTTACAACGGAGCAACCGTTTGAATATGTCATCTCTGCTTACCGAGGAGACCGCTATACCTTCACCGTCGAAATGGAACGACAACGCTAAAAATCCCCTTGTATCGTCGTATAGTGACAATGATACAAGGGGATTTTTAGCGTATATTATTGAGCAGGAACGGCTTCTGTTTCCGTCACTGGTTCTTCTGTCGTGCTTTGTGCCGGGTCTGTCTCTTCCTTGATCGGTTCGACTTCTTGACCTTGCATCGCTTTTGCTAAGTTACTTTTCACTTGCTCCAATTGATTCGGATCGAGGTGATACTCCCATTTCCCGCTGATACCAATATAACCTTCTCCAGCGAGTTGGTACTCCGTCGTGTTACGTAACGCTGCTGTGAAATCTGCTAAGCGTGTATAATCGTTCGGACCTAAATTCGTTTCGACGTTATCACCGACAGCATCCAAAATATCACGGTATGCACTGAGGGAACGGAAACTTGCCGCTTCTTTGGCGACCGCTTGAATGACTTGCATCTGTTTTTGACCGCGTCCGATATCACCGAGCGGATCATCATGACGGTTCCGGACGTAAGCAAGTGCTTGCTCTCCTGTTAAATGTTGCATACCTTTATCAACAGTGACAGTACCGGCTTTACGTTTTGAATCTTGCTCTTTGAACGCATATCGTACATCGATGTCTACGCCGTCCAATGCATCAATCAATTGAACGAATCCTTGGAAATTAACTTTAACGACGTGATCGATTTGAATACCGAGCAGGTTTTCTGTCGTTTCACGCGCTAATTTAATCCCATTATAGGAATTCGATTTATCCATCGAACCGAAGTAATGGGCATGGGTGATTTTATCTTGCTCAACACCTGTCTTACCATAAGGTACATCGTATTTCGAATAATCGATGTTCACGAGTGAATCACGCGGAATACTCGTCAACACTAATTGTTCCGTTTTTTTATTTAAGATCCCGACGATCATGACATCTGATCGCGCCGGTTCATTTCGTTCTTTACTTTTTTTCGTTTCATCCGTTCCAAGAATCAAGAACGATTCAGACGGAACATCATCATATTTAGAGCTCACCTTCGAGCCGGGAATGTTAATCTGCGTCTTTGCCAATGTTTCTTGCGTTTTAATAAAAACAGCTCCAGCATATCCAGAACCGATGATTGTGACAAGCAGGACGAGTGCAGCGATGACTTTCATGAACATCTTGCCAGCACTTGGCTGTCTCTTTCGTGCGGATCGCGTTTCCATCATGTAAACCCTCATTTTCATGTAAATTTTCCGTAAAGTTCGCTAATCTCCATTATCCGGACATTTAATGAAATGTCAATTTACGTTTCGGTTAAAGAAATCGTATGGAATCGTTGCACTGAAAAAATCATGGATCCTTAGTGCGCTGTATCATGAGATTGAATGATCTTGGTATATGTCCTGTTGATACCTTTCTATCTAAATAACAAATCGCTTGAGACTAGGCTCAACAGAATCAAAAAAAGGAATAGAGTCAATCCAATGATTGTCTCTATCCCTTTTGATTCATCGCTCTTCCATCGTCATACTTTCATGAAATTCAGATATGCCGCCCGTCCTGTACGTTTAGCGTCATCTGACAATAAAGATGCAGCTTCTTCGTCCAAGATCACCATGACATCAGCATGACGCTTGAGTACAGTTGCTGGACAATCCGTTGTTGCGACACCTTCCATCATATCGCGAACCGCTTCTGCCTTCCGTTCACTAGAAGCAACGAGAAGGATTTTCTTCGCTTCCATGATCGTACCGATTCCCATCGTGATCGCCTTCGTCGGTACTTCTTCTAATCGATCAAAGAATCGTTGGTTCGCTTCTCGTGTCGACTCTGTCAATTCCGTTACGTGTGTCTTAGCATCGAACGGTGTACCTGGTTCATTGAAGGCGATGTGTCCATTCGCTCCGATTCCAAGTAATTGAATGTCGATTCCTCGATTGCGGACGAGCGCTTCATATCGTTCACTTTCGCGCACGGGATCTTCTGTGTCCCCGATTGGAACGAATGATTCCTTAAACGCGACATCTTTGAATAGATGCTCTTGCATGAACGTATGATAACTTTGTGGATGCTCTGGGCTGAGACCGACATATTCGTCTAGATTAACCGTCGTCACATGTCGACAATCGAGCGAATCCTTCCGCCATTCTTCATAAACGCCGACCGGTGAACTTCCCGTTGCCAGTCCTACCGTCAAACCTTCCGGGTGACGCTCAATTTCCTGTTTCAAAAATTGATAGGCCACCTGTGCTAATTCTTCTCCTTTTTCTACGATCATCCATTTCATGAGGTAGACTCCTTTCCGTTCGTGATCCGGTGTCGCGTACCACGATGAATCGTTTCTTGAATGTGTAGCGCTTCGTCGAGCAGGACGATGTCCGCATCCTTGCCGACCGAGAGGCTACCCTTTTGAGTCAATTGAAGTTCTTTTGCCGCATTGACCGATGTCATGCGGACCGCTTCTTCGAGCGAACAGCCTGTATAGGCGATGATATTCCGTAAGGCGGTGTCCATCGTTAAGACACTTCCAGCTAAGCTACCGTTTTCAAGACGTGCCGCACCGTCTCGAACGAATACAGCCTGACCACCTAACTCATATTCACCATCAGCTAATCCTTTTGCACGCATCGCATCCGTGATGACGATCAGTCGATCTGCGCCTTTCATTCGGTAGGCGAAGTCGACCATTTCTGGCGCACTGTGAATCCCATCCGGAATGATCTCCGCATAGACGTCTGGTGTCAGGAGGCAATATCCGACCGTGCCTGGTTCCCGGTGATGAAGTGCCCGCATTTGATTGTAGAGGTGGGTACCATGCGTGACGTGACCGGCTTGGTTTTGGGCATACGTCGCGTCTGTATGTCCGGCTGACGGAATCGCACCCGTCAAGCGCACCGCTTCTTCGAACGCCCGTGCTCCCGGGCGTTCCGGAGCGTATGTGACGAGCTTGATCGTGTTCCCTGCTGCTTTTTGCCATTTCAAGAACTGCTCGACATCCGGTTCGACGATATGTTCGTGAGGCTGTGCACCCGCATAATCCGGATTGATGAATGGTCCTTCAAGATGAACGCCGACGATCGTCGTATCGTCTTGCGCTACGACTTCTCGGACCGTCTCAAGCGCGCGTGTGATATTTCCCCAGTCCTGAGTAATCGTCGTCGCTAAAAATGATGTCACACCTTCTTGTAACATCTGTCGGCTGAAATGACGCAACCTCTCGGCATCTCCATCCATGACATCGACATCATATCCCCCATGAATATGCACATCGATCATTCCCGGAATGAGTGATTGATACTGCGCATCGATCATCTCTTCTCCTGCGATTTCCTCGAATTTCGACATGGGTCCAATCGCCTCGATTGTTCGGTCAAAACGAATGAAGCCGTCTTCAATCGTCTGCTCTCCCGTGTAAATCCGAGCATTGATGATCACTGTCATCTGGCATCTTCCTTTCTCTATCCGTTCCATGACTTGCTTCCGTATCTAGTATAACGCGATTAATTCTAGTTGTATAGACCTTTGTACATTTAAAGGAAATTATAAAAGGACGATCCCGCATATCCGTAGATATAGGGTCGCCCTTTGTATACCCGTCGATTGCCGACTTCATGCGTCAGTCGATCATGGTAATAAAATCCGGTCTTTCTTTCGAGAAATCAGACGCGTTGCTTTTAAGATTGCCATCGGTAACGATTGACGCTTGCGGTAAGCAAGATATCGTCCTTCCCATTTTGGATCGTACTTTTCTTTGTATCGTCGTAGACCGGTGAAACTATACATGTAGCGAATATTATTGAAGACATCCGCTGCCACACGTTCTTGCCAGAAGGACGTCTCGTCCTCTCCGACGGACGAAAGCGGAGCCATTCCCATGTTGAACGTATGGTAGCCTTCATCTTTCGCATACTCGAATAGTCGGATGAACATCGCATCCATGATTCCATTCGGTCCATCTGGTCGAAAACGCATCAAGTCAATCGATAGGACCCCTTCTTGGTAAGCAGGCATGAATGTCATGAACCCGATCAATCGTCCTTCCGCTTCACGCATGATGCCGATCGGTGCCCGGTTTAAATAAGGTTCGTGGAAGTAACCGAGCGAGAAACCTTTCTCGGACTTCCCTCCTAACCATTCGTCGGAGACCTCTTGTAGTTCTGCTAATAGAGTTCCTGAAATAGGTGGCTCGACTACTTCGAACGTCATGCCCTCTCGTTCAAAGCGATTTTTAATCGACCGAAGTCCAGCTCGTTTTTTTCCTGATACAGTGAAAGATGGAATATCAACGATCGCTTCTTCACCAAGTTTGAAGAAGTTGAAGCCAAAATCATGATAGAGAGACATATTTTGCGCTTGAATTTGATAGATGTTCGGAATATATCCAAGATCTTCGACGCGACGCAAGAAAGACGCGATGACTTGTGAATGCTCCTTCGGATCTCCACTAGGGTCGCCAAGGACCATGATCCGATTGCCGGTCTGACTGAACTGGATGAATGAACGTCCTGTTTCGGAGAAGAAGAAACGTTTATCACCTAGAAACGCGAGATGGCTTAAATAATTCCCACCCTGCTCACGCAACACCAACTCGATCTTTTCAGCATCGAATCGCTCACCGAGAACCGGTTGATTGAATGTATTGAATAAGCGGATGAAGACGAGAACATACACGAGCGCAAAGATAGAGGCACTCGCTGCAAACATGAAAATTTCATGTGCCGGATACACTTTTGTTCCGTCTGCTGATCCGAGTGTATAGAAGGCGTATCCAAAAAAGACGAATCCTCCAATGTACAATAGACCAGCGAAGGCAACCCGGATGAACCGTGTCGTCGTAATGAGCGTTCGTTCTCGGTGAAATGCTTTTCGCGACATCAGTAGCAAGACGAGGACGATGATGACGGCAAGGAAGGAAATCAAGTTAAAACCACGAAGTGCCATTCCAATCAACGCGAAAAAAGATGCCCCGTACATCATATATAACGACCGTTTTGTTCGACGATACAGTGCTGTCGATAAGAGGACGAACAATAAGCCGCCCATCAAGAAGAAACTATTCGCGAGTAACAGCGCTTCATGCGGTAATTTCGATTCCAAATATTCATATTGCGTCGAGACAGGTGGTAAAATCGCCAATCCCCAGATCGTGATCCCGGCAACGAGTGTGATCAATGCGAGTGTGAAATGACGAATTTTACTGAGGAATCGCAGTTGTAAGCGCCAAATGACGCCCCCGACCTCCATCGATGGACCAACGATCGGTTTGTCTTCGATCATCTTGACGACCGGACCGCTGAACTCCCGAGCTGAGAAAATGACACCGATCAGGAACGGAATCAAGTAGTAGACAAGACGGTAGATCAATAATCCTGTCAAGACGATGCCTTCCTCGACACCCGCACGCTGCATGCCGATCAAAAACACTAAGTCAAACGAACCAAACCCACCCGGTACCATCGAGATCAAACCGGCTGTCGCAGCGATGATGAAAACACCGATGACTTTTGAGAAACTAACATCCGTTCCGAGCGCTGCCAAGATCAGATAGACGACAACGCCAGCACTGAACCATTCTGCGAGTGAAACGAGTGAATATAACGCAATCGATTTCGGATGGATGCTACTATTGCCTCGTCGAAACGAGAACAGCAGATAGAGTGGAAAGAAGAATGCGACACCAATGATGACGGGCCACAGCCATTTTTTTAAATCGAGCACTTCAAACGCCGGAAAAACGTGTAGAAGCGATAAGGCAGATAAGATGGACAATCCACTGATCAACGTCGGTGCCATCCAGCCGATCGCCTTCAACAAACGACCGCCTTCAACGAATGGTCGATAAAGAGCGGAGCGGATCGCCATCCCAGCGAGACCGCCGAATCCGATGATGCCGTTAAAGGAGTTCGCAATCCAGGATGCTCGGAAAATTAGTCCGATCGGTACTTTCGCCTCCAATGAACGTAATAAGAAGAAGTCATAAAAGAACATCGTCGAGACTGCCGCAAGACCTGCGAGAATCAACAGGATGAATTGCCAAGATGGGACTTGACGAATCGCTTGAATCGATTCCTGTAGCGACAAACTACGCAATTCGTTTTGTCCTTGATAAAAAATGAATCCAATCAAGACGATCGGCAAGATGATCTTCACAATCGTCATGATGCGTTGTTTTGAGAATTTCAAGCTGCCAGCCTCCTTGATTTACGGATTAAATGCATAAGACGAACAAGTAGTAGTGTTGCTCCGACCGCAAGACCGATGATCAATCCCCACCAGTAACCATCTGGTCCGAGCGTCGTATAGCGTTCGAGATAAAAACCTAATGGTAGTCCAATGACCCAGTAGGCAGCAATCGTCAACAAGAAGGTGACGTTGACATCCTTGAATCCACGTAATGCACCTTGCGTCGGTGCAGCAACGGCATCCGACAGTTGAAAGAAAATCGCTAAAATCATGAAATGTGCGGCTGCTTCGATGACTTGAGGATCACGACTATATAAAGCGGCAAGTTCTTCATTCTTTAAGTACAACAAGATCCCGGAGAACAAGGAGACGGCAACACACATCGTCAATCCAATGACGACGTACTGGACAGCGTCCTTAATCCGTTTGGCACCGACCTCAAAACCGACTGTGATCGTCAAAGCGGACGCAGCAGATAATGGGATCATATAGACGAACGAAGCGAAGTTGATGGCCGCTTGATAGGCACCGATGATGACATCGCCGTACGCTCCGAGCAGCAACGTGACCGCCGAGAAAATACTGACTTCAGAAAAAATCGCTAGACCAATCGGAGCACCGAGTAGAATCAATTCCTTGATTCGCTTCATATCTGGACGGTAAAAGCGCCGCAGAATCCCAAGGCGTTGAAATAATTCTCCTTTGAAGACGACAGCGATGATCGCTAGACAGAGAATCCAGTACGTGATGGCAGTCGCAACTCCCGCGCCCACTCCACCAAGTTCCGGAAAACCGAAGTTTCCGAAGATGAATAGATAATTGAAAAGGACGTTAATGGGTAAAGAGATTAGTAGTAAGACCATCGTGATATTTGATTTACCTAATGAATCGACGAGTGTTCGTAAAACGAAGAAAACGAACATCGGTACGATCCCGAGTGCTAACATCACGAGATAATTTCGCGCGACTTCACGCGCCTCTGCTGATAACTCCATCCGTTCGAGAATCGGATTGACAGCAATAAGTCCGATGACGACAGTCAAACCAATGATCACGACAGCAACGTACAACGCCTGCATGACGATCCGTTTGACTTCCCGCTCGCGTTTTGCTCCCATCGCTTGGGAAACGAGCGGTGCGACGGCAAGTAGAATACCGGTCAGTCCTGTGTAGACGGGTGCCCAGAGACTTGCTCCGACCCCGACGCCTGCTAAATCAGCAGAACCATATCGACCGGCCATGACCGTATCGAAAAAACTAATTAAGTAAAACGCGACTTGCGTTACGAGGATCGGAAAGAAAATTTTCATGAATTGCTTCATCTTTCCTGAGAACGTAACTGTTTCTAACATGTTTCCACCACATTTCAGGAGGTGTCCTCCTTAATTTTAAAACCTAGCACTCTTGAACTCTTACGAAAATAATCCGAGGAGGGATTCATCTCATGAACCATCGAGATACTGAAAAGCTGACTTTCGAACTGCTTGAGACATGGTCGACCTTCAATCATTATGCCAAAGAGGCTCAAACGTTTGAAAATCCGGAAGATGTCCATCAAGCGCGGATTCGGTTACGGAAACTAATCACATTCGCCCGATTGGTCGATTTAACGGAGGAACCCGTTTATTTGATTTGGAAGCGGCTGATGCATGCTTTCGGCGAAGTCCGTGACCTCGACGTACAACTCGAAGCAACCTCAAACAAAACAGAAATCGATCAGTTATTCGCGAACCATGTCGCTCTGCAACTTCAAGGGAAACGTTCGACTTTAATCGAGACGATGCATCTCTTGATCTCCAATGAACTGGATCGATCCGTTCGTCGCTTTTTAGCCGGTCCAATGACAAAGCGCCTCAAACGGATGTCAGAAAAAGAGCTGATTCAGGCCGCTGAGAAACGCTATGAAAAAAAACGTGAACAATTTGAAAAAGTGCAACGAAAGGATGGAACGAAGCGTGTCGAACGGATGCATGAATTACGGCTTGCTACAAAAGCATACCGTTATACGGTCGAGTATCTTCGTCCCTACACGCATCAACCGAAGTCTGCTGTCGATCGTCTAAAGGCAACCCAGACACGACTCGGACACATCAATGACACGTATCAGCGATTAGAAAGATGGCGCTCTTTCGAGGTTCCATCTGCTTATCAAGAAGAACGTTTGCGTCAGATCAAGCGGTTAGAGGACGAACTACGTTCTGCGCTTGATCAGATTGAAATCGCTCATGGATGACGTTGAACGAGTAATTCCAGCATCTTTGTTCCGGCAATCGAGTTCCCTTTGGCATCAAGCGATGGTCCAAAGACACCGATTCCGAGATCGGCCATATCGAAATCACTTCGACCGCAAGCAACGACTGCACCGGAAACACCACTTTTTCCTGGAAGCCCGACTTGGACGGAAAATTCTCCAGATGCATCGTACATGCCACACGTCGTCATGATTGCTCGAATGATTCGTGCGTTCCGACGTGAAATGACTTGGCGTCCTGATGGCGTCTTACCGGATGTACTCAAAATTTTCCCCATCATGGCAAGTCCTTTACAGTTCGTCAAAATCGCACATTGTTTCGTATAGACGTCGATGATTTCTTCGACATTGCCTTCGATGACACCGTGATAGCGCATGAAGTAGAGCAACGCCCGATTCAAATCCGTCGTTTCGAATTCTGATTCAGCGACATCTGCGTCATATTTTACCATTTCTACTTCAATATCCAATAGCTTTGCGATGAATTGACGCAATTGAAGTAATTTATCGGCAGCATCCGTTCCCGGTAGCATACTCGTCACGGCTAGTGCCCCTGCATTGATCATTGGATTGAGCGGTTTTGTCGGAATCGTCTCTTCAAGTTTTGCGATCGAATTGAACGCATCGCCTGTCGGTTCCATCCCGACTTTTGAAAAAACATAATCTTCTCCGAATGTCTCGAGAACGAATGCGAGCGTGATGATCTTCGATACACTCTGTAGTGTAAACATCGTATCCGCATCACCTGCCGAAACGAACGTCCCGTCGGCATTACAGACGGCGATTCCGAGTTGTGTCGGATCAACCTTCGCAAGCTCTGGGATATAACTGGCGACTTGTCCAAGCACTGTATACGGACGGCATTCTTCAATCAACTCCTCGAGTTGGGCTTGTGTAACATTCATGGCGTTCCCTCTTTCTCTTTTTTTCTAGCTTATCACGCATCTGACGAATACGGATATGGTTCTTCCGTAAACGCTACAAGGAGTCGACTCGTTTCAGCTGAGTCGACTCCTTTTTCTAGCATCTGCTTCATCCGTGGACGACTAGTTCGCCGTCTTCTACGTCAATCGCAATCCGGGCGCCATCTTGAATCGCCCCACTGATCAAGGCACGGGCAAGTTTCGTCTCAATCGTTCGTTGCATATAACGATTGATTGGACGCGCCCCGTATTGTGGTTCGAAGGCTTCTTCGAAAATCAACGTCTTCGCAGCATCCGTGACATCAATCGTAATGCCACGTCCAGATAAACGTGAACTCATTTTCTCGACCGCTTTGTCGATGATTCGTTCGATTTCCGTCCGGTGGAGTGGATGGAATAAAATCGTATCATCGATCCGGTTCAAGAACTCCGGTCGGAAGTGGCGCTTCAGTTCTTGGCGAACGGCTTCCTCTTCCGCTGCATCGATGACACCATCTTTGGCGGCTTCAAGCAGGATCGGTGCTCCGATGTTTGACGTCATGATGACGATCGTGTTTTTGAAGTCGACGACCCGTCCTTGCGCATCCGTCAATCGACCATCGTCGAGCAACTGAAGCAAGATATTAAAGACGTCGCCGTGCGCTTTTTCGATCTCATCGAACAACAGAACCGAATACGGACTCCGTCGAACGGCTTCCGTCAATTGACCGCCTTCTTCATAACCGACATATCCTGGAGGCGCACCGACGAGACGGGAGACATTGTGTTTTTCCATATACTCCGACATATCGATGCGGACGATGTGATCTTCACTATCGAACATCGCTGCCGCTAAGGCTTTGGCGAGTTCTGTCTTCCCGACCCCTGTCGGACCGAGGAACAAGAACGAGCCAATCGGGCGGTTCGGATCCTTGATGCCCGCGCGCGCTCGAATGACAGCGTCCGCGACGAGACGGACCGCTTCGTCTTGACCGAAGACACGCTCATGAAGCGTATCTTCAAGATAAAGTAATTTTTCCCGTTCGCCCTGCGCAAGCCGCGTCACTGGAATGCCGGTCCATTTCGAAACGATGTCGGATATCTCTTCTTCCGTCACCGCTTCTCGAACGAGTTCGTGTGAGACGTGTTCAGATGACTCTTCCGCGACTTTCAGCCGTGCCTCAAGATCCGGAATTTGACCGTACTTGATTTCCGATGCTCGGTTCAAATCATAGCGTCCTTCCGCTTCTTGTAACACCAGTTTCGCCTTCTCAAGATCCGCACGTAACTGCTGGACACTTTGCGAACTCTCTTTTTCCCGTTCCCATCGCGTCCGCAGCGCACTCTCGTCTTCCCGGACAGAGCTGAGCTCTTGCTGTAAGACGGCAAGTCGTTTCCGGGATGCTTCATCCGTTTCTTTTTTTAACGCCGCTTCTTCGATTTCGAGCTGCATGACCCGACGAACGAGTGAATCGAGCTCAGCTGGCATCGACTCCATATCGGTCCGAATCATCGCACATGCTTCATCGACGAGATCAATCGCCTTATCCGGCATGAACCGGTCCGTGATATACCGATCGGATAACATCGCCGCCGCGACGAGCGCATTATCATGAATCCGTACACCGTGGTGAATCTCAAATCGTTCTTTTAGTCCACGCAGAATGGAAATCGTATCCTCGACATCCGGTTCCGCGACGAGGACTTGTTGGAAGCGACGTTCGAGCGCCGGGTCCTTTTCGATATACTTCCGGTACTCATCTAGCGTCGTCGCACCGATACAGTGCAATTCTCCTCGCGCAAGCATCGGCTTGAGCATGTTTCCGGCATCCATTGCGCCGTCCGTCTTCCCAGCACCGACGATTGTATGCAGCTCATCGATGAATAAGAGAATCTGTCCTTCGGCTTCCTTGACTTCATTCAAGACTGCCTGCAGGCGTTCTTCGAACTCACCCCGATACTTCGCACCAGCGACGAGCGCACTCATGTCTAAACTGAACAACTGCTTGTTCTTCAGACTCTCCGGTACATCCCCTCGGACGATCCGTTGCGCGAGTCCTTCAACGATTGCCGTTTTCCCGACGCCGGGTTCTCCAATCAAGACGGGATTGTTTTTTGTCTTCCGACTCAAAATCCGGATGACACGTCGAATCTCATCATCACGGCCGATGACCGGGTCTGTTTTCCCAGACCGGAAATCCGCTACGAGATCACGTCCGTATTTTTTCAGCACATCAAACGTCTCTTCGGGATTTTTCGTCGTGACCTTCCGATTGCCTCGCATACTGACGATCGCTTCCCGGAGTGTCTCTTCCGTAATGCCTTGACGACGTAAATATTGAGCTGCTGGACTTGATTGTTTGATCAATGCTAGCAATAAGTGTTCGACGGAGACATAGTCATCCTGCATGAGACGTGCTTCCGTCTCTGCTTCCGTCAACACGTTCAGCAACGAGCTACCGATCCGAGGCGTCGTCGCCTGGGACAAAGCAGGAAGTTTACCAATCGCCTCGTCAATCGCTCCATTCAATGTCTCAATCCGTTGATTCAGCTTTTCAAAGACGACTCGTGCAATCCCTTCTTCTTGAGCAAGTAAGGCAAGTAACAAATGCCATTCTGTGATTTCACTATGACGACGTTGTTTCGCGATCGCTTGGGCAGAGACGATTCCCTCGTGTGCCCGATCCGTTAAACGTTCAAAATCCATCCTTGATCACTCCTTCACTGCAAGTTGACGTTCCCACTCTTCATAAAAGGCACGGTCCATCTCAGGTAACTTGACTTCGAGTTGGACAAGTAACGCCCCACGATGACCATTCGCTTGACTCAGACCACGATTTGGAATCCGGAGTCGTGCTCCTGGTTTCGTGCCCGGTTTGACTTTCAGTTTGATTCGTTTCCCTTCAAGCGTATCTGCGACGACTTCGCCTCCGAGCACAAGCGTCGTCGGATGAACACGGACGGTTGAAATGACGTCTTGGTCGACCCGTCGGAACTGATCGTCATCCTTCAAGTGAATCGTCACGTAAACATCTCCCGCGACACCTTGTCGGTTACGCATTGAACTTTTTCCACGTAAGCGAACTTTTTTACCGTCATAGACGTCTTTCGGAAGCGTCAGCTGGATCGAACCCGTCGCAAGACGCACCGTGACTTTTTCGTTCGTACTGAGATGACTGAGTGGGACCGTCAATTCAAGCTCTTCATCGGTCGACACTTCTTCCTGACTAAAGAACGAACCGAACATATCTTCAAATCCGAACGATTGTCCAGGTCGTGTCCGTCCACCACCTCCGAACTGTCGGAACAGATCTTCGTAATCTCCAGCGCCACCAGCTCCAGCGCCTGCCATCTGGTCGAAGTTACTGCCGTATCGATCATACTTCGCTCGTTTTTCCTCATCTCCAAGCACATCGAAGGCTTCTTGGATATCCTTGAAACGCTGGTCCGCACTCGCCTCTTTATTGACGTCTGGGTGATACTGCTTCGCCAATTTGCGGTACGCGCGCTTAATATCTTGATTCGATGCATCCTTTGCGACACCGAGTGTTTGGTAGTAGTCTTTTGCCATTCGAATTCACTTCCTTTTCCTATACTTCATTACCTTAATTATAAAAGTCGTATCTTAATTGGTCAAATATAGTCAAACTTTTTTCTGACATTCTGTTCTCTTTTCACTTTACGTCCTTGCGACAAACAAGTTTCACCGACTGAACCATGTTATACTGATAGCCAAACAGGAAATGAACGATGGGAGGATTTACAGATGGATGGTAAAACACGTAAAAATATTACGCCTGGTCTTAAAGTCAGCATCGTGTTGAAGCAAGATCAACGAACAGGTAAACGAACAGAAGGAATCGTCAAAGACCTTCTCACGAAATCTCCGCAACATCCACACGGGATTAAAGTACGCTTGGAAGACGGTCAAGTCGGTCGTGTTCAAGAAATTTTAGGATAAAAAGACAGCAATCGCTCGCCCTGATTCCTTTTCGGAGTCAAGACGAGCGATTTTTTTCATGCTTTAGTCGCTTGTTCTAAATACCGCCACGTCGCTTCGACAAGAATACGCGCTGCATCAAGCATCGCTGGCTCCTTAAAATCAAACTGCGGATGATGATGCGGTGGATACGAAGCATCTCCCGCTCCTGTAAAGAAGAACGCGCCCGGTATGTGTTGCAGATAATAAGCAAAATCCTCGCCACCCATCGTCGGTTCGATCTCAAATACACGCTCGTCTCCTAGAACTTCTCGTGCGACAGATTCAATCAATGCGGTGGGTGCAGCATGGTTGATGACAGCTGGATAGCCTTTTTCGTATGTAAAGTGATACGTTGCTCCGACTGCTTCACAGATTCCTTTGATCGTTCGCTCCATCCGCTCGATGATATCGTCCGCTGTCGCTTCATCAAACGTCCGGACCGTTCCTGTCAACGTCGCTTGATCTGCGATGACATTAAACGTATTCCCCGCATGTAATGTTCCGACGGTCACGACTGCCGGCTCCAGTGGATTGAGTTGACGACTGACGATTGATTGTAATTCCTTAACGATCGTTGCCCCGAGTAAGACAGCATCAATCGTCTCATGTGGTTTCGCACCGTGTCCGCCTTTTCCATATAAGGTCAGCTCGAACTTATCAGCCGCTGCCATGATCGGACCGGTCCGAACACCGACATGTCCTAAATCGATTGTTGACCAAAGATGCGTTCCGAAGATGGCATCGACCCCTTCGAGACAACCGTCCGCAATCATATCGCGTGCACCGCCCGGAACGACTTCTTCCGCATGTTGATGAATCAAGACGACGTTCCCCGGTAATGATTCTCTCTGTTGCATGAGCGTCTCTGCGACGGCCAACAGCGTTGCCGTATGACCATCGTGACCGCATGCATGCATCACACCCGGAACCGTCGACCGGTACGCGACCTCTTTGGCGTCAGCAATCGGTAAGGCATCAAAGTCAGCACGTAACGCGACGGTCTTCCCCGGTTTTCCTCCACGAATATACCCGACGACACCACGTCCGCCGACCTCCGTCCTGACTTCGATTCCGAGCGCTTTTAAATGTTTCGCGATATAACGCGGTGTCTCGACTTCGTGAAACGACAACTCTGGGTGCTGATGTAAATAACGACGGCGCTCGACCATTTCTGGATACAACGCGTCTAGTCCGGCAGTTCGTTCTGACATATATGTATCCCCCTTATTTCTTTTGATGCAGTGTCTTAACGCTTTCCCGCGTGTATTGGAGGCGTTCGAGTGTGTCTTCATAATGTCCCGCAGCATACGATAAGAACAAGACATCGATCGCAAATAGTTGGGCGAGACGCGAACTGAGCGCTGCACTACGAAGCGGCGCTTCCGGTGCGCGGGATGTCCAAAGCGCGATATCCGCGAGTTGGCTGATCCGATTGTCCCCGAAACGTGTCAGACTGATGACCCTCAGCCCTTGGATTTTCGCCAAACGGATCAACTCGACGACCTCTTCCGTTTCTCCGCTGTAGGAAATCGCAAAGAAGACATCTTCTTTACGTGCATTCGCTAAAATCGTTGCAAGTAGATGCTGGTCCGTTTCTTGAATCGCCAGTTTCCCGACACGCGTCCATTTTTGAGCAGCGTCTTCAGCTACGACATGCGATGCCCCAATCCCGTAAAAATAAATCGCGCGTGCCTGATCAATCACATCAATCGCATCCGCAATCCGTTCATCATTCAACTGCTTCGCAGTATCCTGTAATGCTTGAATGCTGTTACTAAGCGTTTTTTCAATCAAGTCGACAGGACGTTCATCCTTTTCGATATCGTGATACCCTTTTAAATCCGTCCGTGCTGTATCGGCAGAGATGCGCATCCGCAACTCCGGGTATCCCTTTAATCCGAGCGCGCGGCAAAAGCGGACAACTGCAGCGGCACTTGTATCTGATTCCTCTGCAAGTTGGTGAATCGTCATGCGCGCAATTTGGTTCATATGCGTCAAGACATAGTCTGCGACTTTTCGTGAGGATGATGGTAGTTCCTCTCGAACTGCACCGATTTGTGAATAGATACCGCCTTTCATCTACATCTCTCCTTTATCCTCTTCTTTTTAAAAGAACTGACGATTCATTACTTACCGCGTCGTTCCTGTGTGTAGAACTGTTCTTCTTTCATTATGCTCTCTCCGACTGGCTTTCGTAAATCTAAAAAATGGGAAAGTGAAACAAAATACCATTCTTCTTCCATACCCTTCCTTTCTGATTCATATGCTTCTCTCTTCCAGCGTCCGTTCTACAAAAAAAGCGACATTCCGTCCATTGGAGGAATGTCGCTACATAAAGTGAATGGAGAAATCAGCGAATCTTGACGATTGGTTTCTTTGTATCCGGATCGAGGAACAGCATCGCTTCCGTATCCCCGTTCAAGTTCGTCACAGTGATCGTCGTTGGAATGTTTCGATTATACTCCCAACGATTCTCAAGCAGATACGTCACGTACTGAACGAATGCAACGAGTTCTGCTTTTCCGTAAAATTGAACGGGAATCTTCATCTCAAGCTTTTTCAGTTCATCTTCTTGATAGAAGCCTTCTCCCATCATACCGGTGTAGTTCGGGAAGTAGTCTTCTAGACGGTCTTTGAATAAATCGAACTTCGCTGCATCATCTCGCACATCATTCGTCGCGCGTGCTGACGGGTAGTAATAATAGCGTTCATTGTAGTTTTTCCAGTCGTTCGCACTGATTTGATTCCCGCGACCGATGAAGGCAGACGAGAGATAGTGACCGGAAACCGGTGACCCTTCTTTTTCCTGGAGGTAGAGGGCGACGTGAATCGGTGTCGTCTTCATCCCTTGTGTCTTACGCATCTTCTTGACTAAATCATTCGCCATCCGCTTTCCTTCAGCAACGACTTTCTTTTCATCAAGTTTAACAGTATAGGTCGGTCCATAGTTTTCATCTTGGAACACATACTCACTATTTAAGACAAGCGCAATCGACGTGCCACCGAGTTCGAGTTTCTTATCTTCTTCAAGCATGTAGTCTTGCTCTAAGATATGCGATAGAATCATAGGTGACTTTTGGTTTTTTTCTTTATACGACTTACCAGACGTATAGGCTGGGTTCAGACCTTCAGGATCGCTGACGCCATCGCCTGCTTTTCCTTTTCGCAACAACCATTTCGCGATTTGGTCGGCTTCGAGTAACTGACCTTCTTGGTAATAGTATTTTTCCGGATCAAAAAACTGTGTCGAATGACGCATTAAACCCGTTTCGATTTCATCGAGCTCAAGACGTGAACTGACACGTTTTTGTGTCATTCCACGTGCGACACTTGGACGAAACGGCAAGACCGTCCGGTAGTACGAATCCGTCGTATCAATGGCTGGACTGACGACGGCTTGGACTTCCTTACCTTGTTCACTTTCAGTAATGACTTCTTTTGTATCGCTACTTGGCGAAAGGTCGAACGAACAAGCACCTAAAAATAACGTGCTCGATAACGTCAACGCTACTGCTGTTTTATAGTTCATCTCTATTTGCACCCCATGTTTTTAAATCGTTCTCTTTATCATAACAGAATCGTTTTCCATCGGGGAAGGACAAGTTTTCCCCTGATTTTCAAAAAAGATGATGCGCCTTAGCGTATCCGAAAGGACTTTTTCTCATGACACGTCGTAAATTCATCGGTCTGCTTTTTTTACTGGCAGGCATCGCCCTTATTGCTTGGCCCTTCATCAGTGACTATCAGCGTGAACAGGAAGCAGCAAATTTAAAGGAACAATGGACCAAAAGTTTGAAGACCGTTGATGCGAAAGAGACGAAACAACCGCTCGCAAAATCAGGTGTTGGACTGCTCTCGATTCCAAGCATTGATTTTGAGCAAGTCATCTTAGAGGGTTCGACGACAGCGGTCTTAGACCGTAGTATCGGTCATATTCCAGAAACCGGATCACCCGGAAAAGGCAATTATGCGCTCGCCGGACACCGAAGTTTCACGGAAGGACTTCACTTCAATCGTCTGCCTGACGTCAAAAAAGGCGATACCGTTATCGTCACGACAAAAACACATCGGTATACGTACCGCATCACGTCCAGTCGTCTTGTCACACCGACGACATTGTCCGTTCTCGACCAATCCGTCGCTTCCCCAACCATCACATTGATCACCTGTGATCCACCAGAAACGGCAACGAATCGTCTCATCAAACAAGGTACTTTGATTCGGAGCGAGACGATTGCTTCGTAACAAGGATGAACACGAATAAAGGAAGGCGGATTTCTGCCTTCCTTTCAGATTATAGACAAAAAGAAGGATGACTCAAAAAATGACGCGTCTTTTCACGCCCTTTCCTCAGGCGAGACACAAGCCGGTTTTCCCGCTCCATTCGAGCAGAAAAACGGGTCTCGTTTGTCTCTGACAGCGCAAAATCGCGCTTTTTCCTGTAGGAGTGGCGTATGACGCGTCATTCTTTTTTATCCCCGGAAGAAAGATCAGAGAAGCGTTTTGTTCCCTCGACATCGCTTCCTAGGGAAAAACAAGCAAGAGCGACCCTGCAGCGAAGCGAAGCGGCGCGATGCTTGTCCCAGGAAAACGATGCGAGACGAACAAAAAAAGCGCAATCCTTCTCGTTAGAGAAAAATTGCACACTATCTTCAGTTTCAAAGGAAGGCGGAATTCCGCCTTCCTTTTTGTTTGATCGTTCTCATTCATTCTTCTCACGCTTCGTGTTTAGCTAATTCTTCTAACAGACGCGCTTCATCCCAAATTTCGATACCAAGCGATTCCGCTTTCGTCAGTTTAGAGCCTGCCTTTTCCCCTGCGACGAGTACGTCCGTCTTTTTACTGACACTTCCTGTCACATCGGCTCCGAGTGCTTCGAGTCGTTTACCGGCCTCTGACCGTTTTAAGCTCTCGAGCGTCCCCGTCAAGACGATCGTTTTGCCGCCGAGCGGTGCATTCGTCTGATCGACCCGTTCACCAAGGAAACGTTGATTGACGCCGAGTTGTTCCAAATCACGAATCAATGCCTGTGCTTCCGGATGCTCGAAGTACTTCACGATTGAATCTGCGATTTTCCCCCCAATGCCATCGATTGCGACAATCTCATCGTAGCTTGCAGCCGCAATCCCTGCTAACGAATCAAAACGTTCCGCTAAGAGATACGCCGCTTTTTGACCGACGAGTCGGATTCCGAGACCAAATAAGAGACGCTCGACCGAGTTCTGTTTCGAGGCTTCGATCGCCGCAAGTAATTTATCGACGGACGTCTCACCCATGCGGTCAAACGTCAATAATTCCTCACGATCGAGTCGATATAAATCGGCAATCGTCCGGATCGCTTCATGATCATACAATTGACGAACGACTTTTTCACCGAGACCGTCAATGTTCATCGCTTGACGCGAAACGAAGTGAATGATGCCTTCCATCAATTGCGCTGGGCATTCCGGACTGACACAGCGGATGTCGACTTCACCTTCGAGACGGACAAGTTCCGACTGACAGGCCGGACAATGTGTCGGGAAGACGATCGGTGTCTCTTCCCCCGTTCGCTCTGCCGTGACGACTTGTACGACTGCCGGGATGACATCGCCCGCTTTTTTAATGATGACCGAGTCCTGAAGGCGGATATCTTTTTCAGCGATGAAGTCGGCGTTGTGTAGTGTCGCATATGTTACCGTCGATCCCGCGACGACGACCGGTGCAAAACGGGCACGAGGCGTGACTTTCCCGGTCCGACCGACACTGAAATCAACGTCTTCGACTGTTGTCATGACTTCTTCCGCCGCGAACTTATAGGCTGTCGCGAAGCGGGGACTTTTTGCTGTGAAGCCGAGCTCTTCCTGATCATCGTATCGATCGACTTTCAAGACGATTCCGTCGATCTCATATGGCAGGCTCGCGCGCGCTTCCGTCCAATGTGCGATGTAGGCAAGAATCTCTTCCACCGTCTCACACGTCTGCATATGTTGATTGGTCGGTAACCCAAGTGAGGCAAGTTGTGCCATCGCTTCGCTATGTGAACGGGCCGTCAACGTATTGACACCGACGCCATACACGAATAACGACAGATTACGCGACGCTGTGATTGACGAATCCAGCTGACGCAGACTACCTGCGGCCGCGTTACGCGGATTCGCGAACAATGTCTCTTCTCGGCTAGCCCGGTCTTCATTCAAGCGTTCGAACGATTGTTTCGGCATGTAAGCCTCACCGCGGACTTCGACCGTCTCTTCCGCCTGCAAACGAAGCGGTAACGCTTTGATCGTCCGTAGATTCTGCGTGATGTTTTCGCCGACTGTTCCATCGCCACGCGTCGCCCCACGGACGAATCGCCCGTCTTCGTATTTCAGCGAGATGGCAAGTCCATCGAATTTCAGTTCGGCGACATACGTCGTCGAACGTCCGAGCGACCGCTCAATCCGAGCGACCCATTCGCGAATTTCCGTCTCATCAAAGACGTTTCCGAGCGACAGCATCGGTAAATCATGCGTCACCTTCTCGAACGCTTCGAGCGGTGCCGCGCCGACGCGTTGCGTCGGCGAATCCGGTGTAATCAGTTCTGGATGCTCTGTTTCTAACTCCGTCAGTTCACGAAGCAGTTGATCGTACGTCGCATCCGGTACCGTTGGTTGATCCAGTACGTAGTATTCGTAGCTGTATCGGTTCAATGTTTGACGAATCTCATCTATACGCTGGCTTGCGTCCATCTGTGGACCTCCCGTCATACCTTTTTAATCGGTGCGAATTTCGCGAGCAATCGTTTGATTCCGACTGCTGGGAATGCGATATCGATTTCAAGATTATCCCCTTCACCACGAGTCTGGACGACTGTACCAAGTCCCCATTTCCCGTGCTCTGCCTTATCTCCGACCGACCAACCGAGCGTTTCCGCACCTGACGTCTTCATTGCTGTCGGTTTGCTGATCGAGCGACCGATGACGGCTTTGCCTTGCGGAACAGGGCGGTCTTCCCATGGGAGTGGCTTCGCTTTTTTACCGGTCCGCTCGATGACGACTTCCGGCAGCTCTGCTAGGAACCGTGATTCTTGGTTCGCATTCGTTCGTCCGTACAGGGAGCGCATCCGCGCGTGTGACAAGTAAAGGCGTTTCTCAGCACGTGTGATCCCGACGTACGCGAGGCGACGTTCTTCTTCCATCTCGTCTTCATCTTGAAGCGAGCGGCTATGTGGGAACAATCCTTCCTCCATCCCAATCAAGAAGACGACAGGGAACTCGAGTCCTTTTGCCGAGTGAAGCGTCATCAACGTGACTTGTTCTTCCGGATCCGTCTCGTCGAGTGAATCAACATCGGCGACGAGTGTCAAATCGGTCAAGAAGGCGATGATCGTCCGGTCTTCTGGATCGGCTTTCGCCGTCTCCTTCTCGAAGTTTTGCGCAACAGTGATGAACTCGTTGATGTTCTCGAGACGACTCTGCGCTTCAAGTGTCTTATCTTCCTTCAGCACTTGACGATAGCCTGATTTTTCGAGCACTTCTTCGACTAGTTCCGACAGGCTGATGAATTCTTGCATTTGGCTGAGTCCGAGAATCATCGTCCGGAAATCCGTCAGCTTCGCTGCCGTCTTTGGTGCGATACTCGACAATTCGATATCGCGAATCGCTTCCATCAATGACACACCTTGTAAGTCGGCGAAATCACGCAGCTTATCAATCGTCGTCGCACCAATCCCGCGTTTTGGTTCGTTGACGATCCGCGCGAAGGACAGGTCTTCATCCGGATTCGAAATCAATCGGAGATAAGCAAGCACGTCCTTGATCTCTTTACGATCGTAGAACTTCGTGCCGCCGATCATTTTGTACGGAACGTTCGACTTAAGAAGCGTTTCCTCAATGGCACGCGATTGTGCATTCGTCCGGTACAGAATCGCGATATCGCTCAGTTTCATCCCGTAACGAAGTGAGTTCCGAATCTCCTGGACGATATAAAAGGCTTCTTCCCGCTCATTCTCCGCCGTATGAACGACGAGCTTCTCGCCTTCATCATTATCCGTCCAAAGTTTCTTATCTTTGCGTGTCGAGTTGTTTTGGATGACATGGTTGGCTGCTTCCAAGATTCGTTTGGAAGAACGGTAGTTTTGCTCGAGTAAGATGACAGCTGCATTCGGATAGTCCTCTTCGAACGAGAGGATGTTCGCGATGTCAGCACCACGCCAGCGATAGATCGACTGATCCGAGTCTCCAACGACACAGAGATTCTGATGTCCCGATGCTAACAGGTTGACGAGATCATACTGGGCTTTGTTCGTATCTTGATACTCATCGACATGAATGTAGCGGAATTTCTTCTGATAGTAAGCAAGGACATCCGGACTCTTCTTGAACAATTCCGTCGTTTTTCCGATCAAATCATCAAAGTCGAGCGCGTTGTTCCGGCGTAAGACCGCTTCATATCCTTTATAGATTTCAGCAACTGTCTTTTCATACGGGCTCGTCACGATCGAGGCGTAGAATTCAGCACTGCGTAATTCATTTTTCTGTGACGAGATGATCGTCAGCATCGAACGTGGATCCCATTTTTTTGGATCCAAGTTTTGTTCCTTTAAGACGAGCTTGATCGCCGACTGCTGATCACTTGAATCAAGAATCGTGAAGTTACGATCGTATCCAAGCTGATCGATGTCGCGACGTAACATCCGGACGCACATCGAGTGGAAGGTCGAGACCCAAATATCGTTCGCGACACCACCGACCAAACGACCGATCCGGTCTCGCATTTCCCGCGCCGCCTTGTTCGTGAACGTAATCGCGAGGATGTTCCACGGTGCGACTTGTTTAGCCGCCATCAAATAAGCGACCCGATGTGTCAGGACGCGTGTCTTCCCGGAACCGGCTCCTGCCATGATCAGCAGTGGACCTTCCGTATGCTTGACTGCTCTTGCTTGCTCAGGGTTTAGTCCACTGACGAGCTGTTCACTCAAATTAAACATATCAATAGCCTCATTTCTTATATTCCGAACTTTTGTTCCTATATTTTATCGTGTCGCTGCGACAGTCGCAAGCGCTGCTTTTAAATCCTCATAAATGACGTTCCCGACGACGATCGTATCCGCATACTGCAGCATCTCACGCGCTCGCTCCTCGGAATCGATTCCTCCACCGTAAAACAGGCGTGCCTGTTTCAAGACATCGCGAACGGCTGCTACTCGTTCCGGTTCTCCGTAAATGCCGCTGTATTCGAGATACACGACCGGTAGACGGAAGACGCTATCCGCTAACTGCGCATAAGCGACGGTCTCATCTAATGTTAGCGGTTTTGCTTGTGTCACACGCGCGACCTTCGCATCAGGATTCAGGACGATATACCCTTCCCCGACAAGATCAGCGTGCGCCAGCATATGACCGACTTGTTCTAACGCCTCGACTTGTTTTTCAACGACGTACTCTAATGTTCCCGCATTCAGGACTGTCGGTGTCAGATACGTATCAAATCCCATCGTTGCGGCTTCGAGTTCAGAAATCTCGAGTGCCACTGCGACTGGATACCGGCGCAAACGCATCAAGAGATCAAGCGTCGCATCGAGTGTGATGTCATCTGTTCCACCGACAAGAATCGCATCCGTTCCGGACGTCGCAATCGCCTGCAGGCTAGCATCATCAATTGGTTTTGCTGGATCTAGTTTAAAGACATGTCGCCATTCATTAAAAGGTAATAACACGGTTCGTCCCATCCTCTCTTTCTCATTCCACATTCAGTATAAAACAAAAAACCATCTCGCGCAGGGCGAGATGGTCAGACGTGTGTCCGTCGTTTCGTCAAGAGTGACGCCAGTAACAACGCAAAGACAGCATATACCGGCACGAACGCCCACGTTTCTGCCAAAAAGAAGCCGAGTACCGGGACGTCCAGTAACGGTGAATCCGGTGAACAGAGTGCTCGACCGTTTACGAGCGCCAAAAACGGTAAGACAGGAACAGCAAAGATATAGGCGAAGTTGATCCAAAAGGCACGTTTCATAAAAGAGCCTCCTTATCCGATGATGACGGATTCCTTCGGATAGTTGTAGTTACGTTTCGGTTGGTTCGCTTTCAAGAGAAGAACGAACGAGATGACACCGATTCGACCGATGAACATCAGCACAGACAACGTCCATTTTCCGATATCCGATAATTGATCCGTGATGCCGAGCGATAGACCGGTCGTTCCGAACGCTGAACAGGCTTCAAAAAACAGCACGAGGAACGGGGCATCTTCGACAAGCAATAAGACGATCAATCCGACCATCGTCACACCAGTCGAGACGACGATGACGACGAAGGCTTTCCAGATGTCCGACTGACCAATCTCACGACCAAAGATTTTGATGCCGTATTCGCCTCGGATGAAGGCGATGACACTCAAGACGGCGACCGCGAACGTCGTCGTTCGAATCCCCCCACCAACGGAAGACGGTGACGCCCCGATGAACATCAAGAGCGACAGGACGAAAATCGACGCTTGTGAGAAGGAGGTGATGTCGACCGTCGTCAATCCCCCGTTTCGGGTCGTGACGGATTGGAACAAGGCGTCGACGAGCTTCTCATCGATCGGTAAACCTTTAAAGGATTGGTTCCATTCAAATAGCAGCAATGCTACCGTTCCGAATAGGACGAGAATGAAGAACGTTGACGCCGTTAATTTTGTAAACAGTGAAAAATGATACGGTTGACGTGTCGCTTGGCGTGTCGCCCGGTACGAGATGTAGCGCCGGACTTCGACGAGTACCGGAAAGCCGATCGCCCCAAGTGTCAGTAACAAAATTTGCATGAAGACGACGAACAAATCACCACGAAACGGTAGTAACGATTCACCCGTGATATCAAAACCAGCATTCGTCGTCGCACTGACCGATCCGAACAGTCCTTGGAGCATCGCTTCACCTAGTGTCGGAAAATATTTCGTATAGTACAGCCCGAGAATCAATGCCCCGATCAATTCAATCGAGACGATGATCAAGATGACTTCCCGAATGTATTTGACGACCCCTTGCATCGTCGTCTGGTTCTGATCTCGGACGACGAGTTGGCGTTCCCGAAAGCCGATTCGTTTTCCGAGAATGACCCACATCGCGATATGAAGCGACATCAAACCGATTCCGCTGACTTGCACTAAAATCATGATCATGAAGTAGCCGAACGTCGTGAAGGTTTCTGAGACCGAGACCGTCGTCAAACCAGTGACACTGACACAACTGACCGCCATGAAGACGAGGTCCGTGAAATCCCAGTTGTAGTCTCCCTTGGTCGACCACGGCAGACCGAGCATGATGATTCCGATGATGACTGCAACGAAATAGATGATGACGAGCGACTGGATGGGCGTCAGCCTTCGAATGAAATGCTGAATTTTATGTTGTAACGCAAAATCCAATATGACACGCCCCCCTTCATAGAAGTAGCGGATAACATTAGTTATCCGCTACTTCTTGCTCGATAAGACCTAGGCGGGCAAGCGCCAGATCATAACCGCCCGAACCGTAGTTCAAGCAACGTTTGACACGCGAGATCGTTGCTGTTGAAGCACCGGTCGCCTTTTCGATTTTGTGATACGTATTGCCTTCACGTAATTGACGTGCGACTTCAAGACGTTGGGCGAGCGCCTGGATTTCGTTGACGGTCGCTAAGTCTTCGAACAACGTATAACAATCTTCTAATGAATCCATCTTCATGATGGCTGTAAATAACTGATCCAATTCTTTTCCACGCAATTTATCGAGTTGCATCTTGTGACTCCCTTTCCCATTCAATTGCTCTTTAATAGTTTAAAGCGCGACGTTTTAAAATTCAAGCATCATCGCAAAATCGCTGGGAAAAGGACTTTTTTCCGAAGGACTTCGTATATTCCCTGCGGTGTGATCCGCACATATGGCAAGTGAGTGGACGCTAGGAATAGCAACGTATAGACAGGATCTTCAAACGCATAACCGCGTTCGAACAATGCTTCCCGTAGAGCGGTTTCCTGAACGATCAAATCTTCGAGTGGCAAGTCGGACGTCTGCCCCATCAAGGTCAACGGAACTTCAGCGATGACTTCTCCGTCCTCGACGAGAACGATTCCGCCGCCGAACGCTTTCATTCGATCAAACGCGACTTGCATGTCTCGTTTCGATTTACCGATCATCAAGATATCACCGCTAATCGAGTACGAACTGACGAGACCACCGACTTGTGTCGCAAAGTTTTTCAGAACGGTATTCAGTCGCCACTTCCCTTCCCGGTCGAGTAACATCAGGAAGGATTCATCACATCCTGCCGGTAGCACAGGCACACTTGTATCGTGTTCGACTTGATAGAGCTTCATGATGACGGAATTGACCATCTCAAGACCAACCGGCATGCTAAACGAAAAATCCTGTTCCGTTAAGGAAACCTGGACTTCCGAGCGTGGCATGAGCGCATAGACAGCATCGAGCGCTTCTGCCGGGTAACAGGGGATGTCGGCTTGACGGACCCATGTGCCGCGCGCAAGTACGGCGACAGGTGTCGGTGCATCTTTTGCCTCAAGGAAATTGAGATGCGCGATTCGTCCTGGTGCGATACTCCCGAGTAGATGATCGAGATTAAAATGACGCGCTGCATTGTACGACGCGATCCGGTACGCTTCTTCGACCGGGATGCCTGCCTCGAGCATCAATCGGATCGTCTCATCCATCATGCCTGCCTTATAAAAGGACGGCGTTGAACCATCTGTCGTCACGAGTACCTTATCGAACTGCGTCAACCCTGCTTCGACGAGACCTTTAAAGATATCCGGTAGATCTGGACGAATCGATGAATAACGAATTGTCGTCGTGTAGCCAAGTTCAAGACGTGTCATCGCTTCTTCGACCGTCATCGCTTCGTGATCGCTCGTCACGCCATACAGCGCCATCTTCGTCAGCGTCTTCGCTGAAGCACCAGGGAAATGACCTTCGATCGGTTTTCCGAGTTTGATCGCATCCTGCATCCAATGGAGCAATTCATCGTCCCCTTGCGAGAGACGTGGCCATCCCGTCAACTCACCTGCTTGGATGACTTGTGGATGCTTGAGCCACGCTTGAATCCGGCGATTATCGATCGATATACTGTCGGCATCAAGCTCGGTTTGTGCGTCGAGTCGTGCCCACCAGTACATCGAGGTCGGTAAGTCTGCTAGCGCCTCGACTTGAGCAAACGCTTGCTCCGTCGGCTCTAATAATAACAACATATTGTCGTTGACGAGCGTCGATGTTCCCCGCTCTGCTGCGAATTTTGCAAGACTCGCTGGATTGTAAAGTTGGAACGGATGGGCATGGGGTTCAATGTAACCGGGTACGATATATTGACCTGTCGCATCATGGTACGCATCGGCTTGTTCCGGCATCTCTGGACCGACATAGACGATCCGGTCGCCACTAATCCAGATATTCGCCGTCCGCCATGCTTTGACACCATGATTCAGGTAAGTGGCATTCTGTATGACAAGTGTCGGTGCAAGCTTTCCGCTGATGACCGCTTGGTGTGTTCGTACTTCAGATTTCGTCCAAGGGGATCTTCCACAATTTTTTTTCACGAAAGCTCGACCTCCTTTGTTTTATTGAAAACGCTTTCTTATAGTTCTTATACTAAAATGTTGCTAAGTAAGTTTCAAGAAGTTTTGCCCCGTTCCGGATTCATTTGGTCAAAATAACACAAATTCGCCATGGAAGACAAATCTTTTCGTGCACTTCGCCAAGAAACAAAAAACCAGACGAGGCTCCTTCGAGCACGTCTGGTTCAGATATCATGATTCATGCGAGGCACGAAAGGCTTTTTGAGCGATATCAGTTCGGTAAAAGAATGGTTGATCCGTCACGTCTGGTAAGTTCGCATAGACCTGTTCGACAGCCTGCTCGATCGTCTCGGCACGGCTGACACATACGAGGACACGTCCACCAGCTGAGACAAGTTGATCGTCTCGTTCTGCCGTGCCGGCATGAAAGACGAGAAGACCGTTCCCGATCTGATCAAGTGGAATCGCTTGTCCCGTTTTTGGCGCTTCCGGATATCCTTCTGCTGCGACGACGACACCGACAGCTGCTTGATCCGTCCAAACGACTTCTGGTATCTGTCCGTCCATCAGCGGCATGATGACATCAAGCAACGGCGTCTCTAAGCGCGGAAGAATGACCTCTGTTTCCGGATCACCGAACCGGGCATTGAACTCGATGACGAATGGTCCTTGTTTCGTCAGCATCAGACCGGCATAGAGGAAGCCGGTGAACGGAATTCCTTCGCTTGCCATCTGATCGACGAGCGGCTGAATGATGCGATCAACAGCTTCTGTCGTCAACGCTGCTTCGTCCCACTGAGGAAGCGGAGAATACGCGCCCATGCCTCCTGTGTTCGGACCTAAGTCACCGTCAAACGCCCGTTTATGATCTTGCGACAATACCATCGGGATGACCGTCTCTTCGTGCACGAATGCCATCAACGAACACTCTTCCCCGATCAGGCATTCTTCGATGACGACGCGGCTTTGTTGACCGTATTCTCCGGCAAACGTATCGTGGATTGCAACAAGCGCCTGGTCCACGGTTTCTGCGACCGTGACTCCTTTTCCGGCAGCAAGTCCATCGGCTTTGATGACGATCGGTGCACCCGCTTTGCGAACATACGCCTCTGCATCTGCTGCTGAAGTAAAGACGGCGTGAGCAGCGGTCGGAATACCGGCACGCTCCATCAATTCTTTCGCGAACTGCTTACTTCCTTCGATCGCTGCCGCTTCCCGTGTTGGTCCGAAGATTTGCAGTCCCGCTGCCTGAAAGGCGTTAACGACTCCGAGAACAAGTGGTCCTTCTGGTCCGACAATCGTCCAATCGATCTGTTCGTCTTGTGCGAACGCCACGAGTTCATCGATAGCATCTTCGGCGATCGGAACACATGTGGCTTGTGTCATCCCGGCATTCCCAGGCGCAGCATACACGGTCTCGATCCGTTCATCCTGTGCCAGCTTCCAGACGAGCGCGTGTTCACGCCCTCCTTTACCAATCACCAATACCTTCATTCAAATCGCCTCCACTTAGTGTTTGAAATGTCGAACGTTCGTAAAGACCATCGTAATGCCATGTTTGTTACACGCATCGATCGACTCTTGGTCACGAATCGAGCCGCCTGGTTGAATAATTGCTGTAATGCCAGCTGCTGCTGCCGCTTCGACCGTATCACCCATTGGGAAGAAAGCATCGGAAGCAAGGGACGCGCCAACTGCTTTTTCTCCGGCTTGCGTAATCGCGATGTTCGCTGAACCAACACGGTTCATCTGTCCTGCACCAACACCGACCGTCACTTCGTCCTTCGCGAGAACGATGGCATTCGACTTGACGTGTTTGACGGCGCGCCATGCGAGTTTCAAGTCCTCCCATTCCGCTGCTGTCGGTTTGCGGTCTGTCACGACACGTGCTGCTGCATCATCAAGCGTCTCATCGTCACTGTCTTGGACGAGCATGCCGCCAGCGACTGCCGTATAACGGATCGCTTGGACACGCTTGACGTCGAGTTCAAGCAGACGGATGTTCTTTTTCGCTGACAACAAGGCGAATGCTTCTTCTGTGAAGGATGGAGCGATGATGATCTCAAGGAAGATACCGCTCAATTGTTCTGCTGTCTCTAGGTCAACTTCACGGTTCAAGGCGACGATGCCACCGAAAATCGACACTGGATCGGCTGCATGAGCGCGGCGGAATGCCTCTCCGATCGTTGGACCGACGGCAACACCACATGGGTTCATGTGTTTGACGACGACAGCTGCTGCTTCGCGGAACTCGTCGAGAATTTCAAGTGCAGCGTTCGCATCTTGAATGTTGTTATACGACAACTCTTTACCGTGCAACTGTTTCGCTGAAGCGAGAGATGCTCCACGGTAAATCGGTGTTTTATAGAAGGCTGCTTCTTGGTGTGGATTTTCTCCGTAACGGAGATCTTGGACTTTCTCAAGCGTGATCGTCAACTGATCGGGGAACTTCTCACCTGTTTGCGTCAAGAAATAATCCGCGATCAACGCATCGTACGCCGCTGTATGCCGGAAGGCTTTCGCCGCAAGACGTTGACGTGTCTCAAACGTCGTACCGCCTTCACGAATCTCAGCAACGACCGTTTCGTAATCAACTGGGTCGACGACGACCGTGACAGCTGCGTGGTTTTTCGCTGCTGAACGCAACATGCTTGGTCCACCGATATCGATGTTCTCGATCGCATCGGCATAGGCGACGTCTTCTTGTAAGACCGTCTGCTTGAACGGATACAGATTGACGACGACGAAATCAATCGGTTGAATCTGTTGCGCAGCCATCTGCTCACGATGGGATTCAAGATCACGACGACCGAGTAATCCACCATGAACCATTGGATGGAGCGTCTTGACACGCCCATCGAGCATTTCTGGGAATTGTGTGACTTCACTGATACCAATGACCGGAAGCCCAGCTTCCTCTAATGCTTGATGTGTTCCGCCTGTCGAGACGAGCTCGATACCTGCTTCATGGAACGCTCGTCCTAATTCGACGATTCCTGTTTTATCCGACACACTAATTAACGCTCTCATACGTTTGCCTCCTCTTTCATCCACTCTTCGATGACTTGCGGATACAGTCTATGTTCGACACGCTGAATCGCTTGTTGCAATGTTTCACGCGTCATCTCTTCTGTAATCCGGACGGATTCTTGGGCCATGATCGGTCCTGTGTCCATGCCTTCATCGACTATATGAATTGTAACACCTGTGATTTTAACTCCGCCACGAAATGCTTGACCGATCGCATCTTTTCCCGGGAAGGCCGGAAGTAGCGACGGGTGGATGTTGACGATCCGCCCTGCGTATCGTCCGAGCAACTCTTCCCCGATCAATCGCATATAGCCGGCGAGAATGATCCGTTCAACGCCTTTTGCTTCAAGACGGGCAATGATTTCCCGCTCAAAACTCGGTTTATCCGGATAGTCCTTCGCCCGAAAGACGAAGACGTCACATCCGCGTCGTTTCGCCCGTTCAATGACTGCTGCGTCCGGTTGATCGCAGACGATCAGTTCAATCGAGGCATGTAACGTTCCTGCCTCGATTGCTTCAAAAAGTGCTTCGACATTACTACCGCTTCCTGATGCAAAACAGGCAATCTTCATGCGTCGACTCCTTGAATTCGAACACCTTCTTGATCGGTCACGTGACCAATCACGTACGCCGTCTCATTTTCACGAGCGAGGCGTGCTGTTACTTCCGCGACATCTTCTGGTTTGACGATCAACATGAAACCAATCCCCATGTTGAAGACATTATACATGTCATGTCGTGGAAGGTCACCCGCTTGCTCGAGCCAGTCGAAGACTGGTAACGTCGGCCACTTTTTCGGGTCGAACGATGCGCCGAGCCCTTCTGGCAAGACGCGTGGTACGTTCTCGTAGAATCCCCCACCCGTAATATGAACCATCGCTTGGATCTTTTCCGTCTCAAGGGCTGCTTTGACCGCTTCGACATAGATACGTGTTGGCATGAGGAGCGCATTTCCGAGCGTATGACCGAGCATCATGACTTCATCTTCGTATCGGAGGCCACTGTCGGCGACGATTTTACGAACAAGTGAGAACCCATTTGAATGGACGCCGGACGAAGCGAGACCGAGAATAACATCTCCCGCTGCGACGTTATCACCTGTGATCAATTTTTGTTTCTCGACGGCACCTACAGCGAACCCGGCGATATCATATTCGCCGTCCGCATACATCCCTGGCATTTCCGCTGTTTCGCCGCCGATTAACGTACATCCCGCCTGGACGCAACCTTCTGCGACACCTGCGACGATCCGTTCGATCTTCGCCGGAATTGCCTGACCGAGCGCGATGTAGTCAAGGAAATAAAGTGGTTCCGCGCCTTGGACGATGATATCGTTCACACACATCGCGACACAGTCGATCCCAATCGTATCGTGTTGTTCCAGTGCGAAGGCGAGCTTGAGCTTCGTACCGACACCGTCTGTCCCACTGACAAGGACCGGTTCTTTCAACTGCAATTGGCTGAGGTCGAACATCGCACCAAAGCTACCGAGTCCCGTCAATACTTCTTTGCGCATCGAACGGGCGACGTGTTTTTTCATTCGGGTGACTGACTCATATCCTGCTGTCAGACTCACACCTGCTGCTTCGTAATGTTTGCTCATGTTCTTCCCCCATCTATCAAAGTTTAGCTTCTAACTCGAGCGAACCGAGCGGTGTCGGATACTCTCCTGTGAAGCAAGCGGTACATTGTCCTTTTAACGGTCCATCGAACGGGCGATCGATGGCATCGACCATGCCCGGTACAGTCAAGAATTCAAGTGAATCCGCACCGATTTCCTGACGGATTTCTTCCGGCATCAACCGAGCAGAGATCAGTTCTTCCTTCGATGAAGTATCAATCCCGTAATAACATGGATTCGTAATTGGTGGTGCCGTGATGCGGACGTGCACTTCCGTCGCACCGGCTTCACGTAATAAACCGACGATCCGGCGACTCGTCGTTCCCCGGACGATTGAATCATCGACCATGATGACACGCTTTCCTTGCACGACGCCACGTAGCGCGGACAACTTCATTTTGACCCCACGTTCCCGTAACTCTTGTGACGGCTGGATGAACGTCCGTCCGACATACCGGTTCTTGATCAATCCCATTTCATATGGAATCCCACTCGCTTCCGCGTAACCGATCGCTGCCGAAATACTTGAATCCGGCACTCCGGTAACGACGTCTGCTTCGATCGGTGCTTCTTCATACATCTTTTTCCCGAGTGCTTTGCGGGCCGTATGGACGTTGACGCCATCAATGATTGAATCCGGACGTGAGAAGTAGATGTATTCCATCGAACACATCGCCCGTTCACGTGGTTCCATGTATTGACGAGACGACATACCGTGTTCTGTGATCGTTACGAGCTCCCCTGGCTCAATATCACGAATGAACTCCGCGCCGACGATATCAAAGGCACATGTTTCTGACGCGAATACGATGCCGCCGTCTGGTGTCTTCCCGAGTGACAATGGACGCAGTCCGTGTGGATCAACTGCCACGAATAACGTGTCTTCCGTTAAGAAAAGGAAGGCGAACGCCCCGACGAGACGCGCGAGACTGTCAGCAATCCGGTCTTCGAGTGTGTCGAGCTTACTGCGTTTGACGAGATGGGCGACGACTTCCGTATCACTCGTCGTCTGAAAGATGGCACCTTCTGCTTCTAACAGGTGCTTCAGTGAATCGGCGTTGACGAGGTTTCCGTTATGTGCGAGGGCGAGATCTCCCGTCCGCGATTTGAAATGCAGCGGTTGAGTATTCTCAAGCGTGTTTCCACCTGCTGTCGAATACCGGACATGTCCGATCGCGTGATGTCCTTTCAGATTCGTCAGTGTCTCTTCCGAAAAGACTTCCGTTACGAGTCCTTGCCCGCGGTGCGGGAAGAGGTCGTCACCGTCACTCGTGACGATGCCTGCCCCTTCCTGTCCCCGGTGTTGCAAACTGTGCAAGCCGTAATAGGCGAGTTGCGCTGCATTCGGTTGTCCGAAGATCCCGAAGACGCCACACTCCTCATTTAGTCCTTTGATGTCATATAACACGCGATTGCTCCTTCCCAGTCTTCCTGTAAGGTCGAACGGTCTGCTTCGATCCGTGTCTCTACCGTTTCGATGACGAGAAGCTCATCGTTCGTGACGACACCGATCGCTTGAGCACCAGTCCGTTGTTCGAATGCTGTGACGTGCGCTTGTGGCACCGTGACGACGAAGCGTGATTGCGATTCACTGAACAGGTGTAACGTTGGTCCGTTGAACTGAACCGTCAACCCGAGATCCGTTCCAAACGTCATCTCAGCGAGAGCGATGGCGAGACCACCTTCTGACACATCATGCATCGCATTGACTTCACCTGCTTGTACTGCCTGCTGTAACAATTGTAAGCGTGCGTGTTCGACGGCTAAATCAATCTGTGGTGCGCGACCGAATGATTTACCGAATTGCATATATTGAAGCTCACTGCCACCAAACTCGTCTGTTGTTTCTCCTAATAGATAGATCTGGTCACCAGCTTGTTTGACGTGTTGCGTTGTGATCCATTCGGTTTGCTCGTGTAAGCCAACCATTCCGACGACCGGTGTCGGGTGAACCGCTTGACCGGCTGACTCGTTGTAGAGTGAGACGTTTCCACCGATGACAGGTGTCTCAAGGACACGACATGCTTCGGCCATACCGGCTGTTGCTTGCTGCAACTGCCAGAAGCCTTCTGGTTTATCCGGATTTCCGAAGTTCAGGCAATCCGTGATGGCGAGTGGTGTCGCCCCACTCGCGACGATATTACGGGCTGCTTCTGCAACCGCAATCTGTCCACCGACATATGGATCCAAGTAGACGAAGCGGCTGTTACAGTCGGTCGTCATCGCGAGCGCTTTGTTCGTGCCGCGGACACGAATGACGGCTGCGTCTGATCCTGGTGCGACGACGGTCGATGTCTGGACCATATGATCGTACTGATCGTAGACCCAACGTTTTGAAGCGATCGTCGGCTGACGTAGTAGCGCCCGCCATGTCTCAACGACGTCTTCAACGACTGGAAGCGTCTCTTCCATCGCTTGGAATTCTTCATAATACGCAGGGACGCGAGATGGTTTTTCATAGACTGGTGCTTCTTCCGCTAACGCGTCGACCGGAACTTCTGCGACGATATCCCCGTGATGGATCAAACGTAAGACTTTCTCTTCAATGACTTCTCCAACGTGAACGGCATGGAGTCCCCATTTGCTGACGATTGCTTCGATCTCTGCTTCGCGACCACGCTTGACGACGAGTAACATCCGCTCCTGTGATTCCGAGAGCATCATTTCGTAGGCAGTCATCCCTGTTTCTCGTTGCGGAACGTCATCGAGGTGCATCTCGATGCCCATACCGGCTTTTGAAGCCATCTCTGCTGAAGACGATGTCAGTCCAGCAGCACCCATGTCCTGCATTCCGACCAGTGCCGGGTGCCCGACGATTTCAAGACAAGCTTCAATCAATAGCTTCTCCATGAATGGATCACCGACTTGAACAGCCGGACGTTTTGCTTCCGTATCCTCTCCGAGATCCTCCGAGGCAAACGTCGCACCATGAATTCCGTCGCGTCCAGTAGCTGCACCGACGTACATGACTGAGTTGCCGACACCTTTTGCCTGACCTTTTTGAATATCCGCATGGTTGATTAAACCGATACACATCGCGTTGACGAGTGGATTGCCTTCATACGAGCGATCAAATCCGATTTCGCCACCGATCGTTGGGATCCCGACACAGTTGCCATAACCCGCGATCCCAGCGACGACTTGTTCGAACAGTTGATTGACACGTGGTGTACCGAGATGACCGAAACGGAGCGAGTTCATGAGTGCGACCGGTCGTGCGCCCATCGAGAAGATGTCACGAATGATTCCGCCGACGCCTGTCGCAGCCCCTTGATACGGTTCAACAGCGGATGGATGGTTGTGGCTTTCGATCTTAAAGACGACTGCCTGCTCATCGCCGATATCAACGACACCTGCACCTTCCCCTGGTCCTTGTAAGACACGTGGTCCAGTCGTCGGGAATTGACGGAGGACGGGTTTAGATGTCTTGTATGAACAATGCTCGGACCACATGACTGAGAACAATCCTGTTTCCGTATAGTTCGGTTGGCGTCCGAGTAAATCGACAACCATCTGGTATTCTGTATCACTCAAGCCCATCGTGGCATAGACGCGTTGCTCTTGAATCAATTCTGGTGTTGGTTCAGACTGTTGTTTTAGCATGGTGTGCCCCCTGTTTGACGAGTGAAGTAAAGAGTTTTAGTCCATCTGTTCCGCCGGTCAAGAGTTCGACCGCTCGTTCCGGGTGTGGCATCATCCCAAGAACGTTGCCGGCTTTGTTCGTGATTCCGGCGATATCGCCGCGCGAGCCGTTCGGATTGTCGACATATGTGAAGGCGATTTGTCCGTTCGTTTGCAGCATCGCGTAAGTCGCATCGTCGCAGTAGTAGTTTCCTTCACCATGCGCGATCGGAATCGAAATCGTCTCGCCTGGCAGGTAATCCGATGTAAAACGTGTCTTTGTATTCTCAACCTTTAGTTCAACCGTCCGGCACATGAACTTCAAGCCGTTGTTTCGGTGCAAGACACCTGGTAAGAGTCCCGCTTCGACAAGGATCTGGAATCCGTTACATACCCCGAGGACCGTTTTCCCTTCTGCCGCAAAACGTTTGACTTCTTCCATGATCGGTGAGAAGCGCGCGATCGCGCCGCAACGAAGGTAATCACCGTAGGAGAATCCGCCCGGTAACAGGACGCCGTCGTAGCCTTCAAGTGATGTTTCGGTATGGAAGACATATTCCGCTTCTTCTCCGAGAGCATCCTTGACCGCATGGTACATATCTAAATCACAGTTCGATCCCGGAAAGACGATGACCGCGAACTTCATGCTGGCGTCACCTCTTCGATCGTAATCTGGTAATCTTCCATCACCGTGTTGACGAGTAGTTTTTGACACATCTCATGAATCATCGCTTCTGTCGTTTCCGTCTCAACGAGCAGTTCAATCTGTTTTCCGATTCGGACACTCTCGACACCCGTAAAACCAAGCTGTTGCAATCCGCCTTTTACAGCAACTCCTTGTGGATCTAAAATGCTTTCCCGTAATGCGATCGATACGATGACTTTTTTCATTGTGTGTTTCCCCCTAGGCGATTGAATAGTGTTTGGTAAGTCTCTGTCAGTGAACCGATATTGCGACGGAAGACATCTTTATCGAGATGTTCTCCTGTCGCCTGATCCCACAAGCGACATGTATCAGGTGAAATCTCATCTGCTAGTAGAATCGTTCCGTCTGCCGTCTTGCCGTACTCCAATTTAAAATCAATCAACGTGATTCCGTTTTGACGGAAGTAAGGTTGCAAGACTTCATTCACGCGAAGTGCCTTGTCCGACAACTGTTTCAACTCTTCAGAAGTCGCAATCTTCAGTAAATTGATGTGTGATGAGGTGACGAGTGGATCGCCTAACGTATCATCTTTATAGTAGAACTCAACGATTGGTGTTTCGAGCACCGTACCTTCTTCGATACCGAGCCGTTTACTCAAGCTTCCCGCGACGACGTTTCTGACGACGACTTCGAGTGGAATGATGGTGACACGACGTACGAGCTGTTCGCGCTCCGAGACACGTTCAATGAAATGTGTCGGAATGCCCGCTTGTTCGAGGATTTCAAAGAAATGACTCGTCAATCGGTTGTTTAATTCGCCTTTTCCAGCAAAGACTTCTTTTTTCTCGCCGTTGAATGCCGTGGCTTCGTCTTTATAGACGATCCGGAGCACATCCTGCTCCTGCGTCGTGTACAATCGTTTTGCTTTTCCTTCATAAAGTGGTTGCATCGCTTTCGTCCCCCATGATCCTAAGATGTAGACGGGGCAAGTGCCCCGTCTCAGGTTGATTAGTTCAAGCCACACCGTTCAAAGATTTCATCGACACGACTCGTATGATACGTCGGATCGAAACACGCATCGAGCTCTTCTTCTGTGAAAAGCTGTTGAATGTCCTGTTCTTGCCACAATAAGTCACGGAACATGATTTGTTCTTCCCACGCCTGCATCGCACGCGGTTGAACGAAATCATACGCTGCTTCACGCGACCAACCTTTTTCGATTAAAGCGAGTAAGACATGTCCAGAGAAGATGACGCCGAACGTCTGGTCCATGTTCCGCTTCATGTTGTCCGGGAAGACCGTCAAGTTCTTCACGATGTTTCCGAAACGGTTCAACATATAGTTGAGTAGTCCTGTCGCATCCGGAAGAATGATACGTTCTGCCGAAGAATGCGAGATATCCCGTTCGTGCCAGAGTGAGACGTTCTCGTATGCCGTCACCATGTGTCCACGGATGACTCGAGCAAGACCTGTCATGTTCTCTGAACCGATCGGATTTCGCTTGTGCGGCATCGCCGATGATCCTTTTTGACCTTTAGCGAAGAATTCTTCGACTTCACGTGTTTCCGTTTTTTGCAGACCTCGGATTTCCGTTGCCATCTTTTCGATCGATGTCGCGATCAAAGCAAGCGTCGACATGTAGTGTGCATGACGATCACGTTGTAACGTTTGCGTTGAGACCGGAGCGGGCTTTGTCCCTAACTTTTCGCAGACATACTTTTCAATGAACGGATCGATGTTCGCGAATGTTCCGACGGCACCCGACATCTTGCCGTATTCGACCGTCTCACGCGCTGCTTCGAAACGAACTTTATTCCGCTTCATCTCTTCATACCAAAGCGCTAGTTTCAGACCGAACGTCGTCGGTTCTGCATGTACGCCATGTGTGCGTCCCATCATGACCGTATATTTATGTTCGTTCGCTTTGATTTTTAAGATTTCGATGAACCGATCGAGATCTGCAGCAAGAATGTCGTTTGCTTGCTTCAACAGATACGAGAGTGCGGTATCGACGACATCCGTTGACGTGAGTCCGTAATGCACCCACTTGCGTTCTTCTCCGAGTGTTTCAGAGACGGCACGCGTGAAGGCGATGACATCATGACGTGTCTCTTGCTCGATTTCAAGGATGCGGTTGACATCAAATGAGGCATTGTCCCAAAGCAACTGGACGTCCTCTTTCGGGATGACACCTAGTTCACTCCATGCTTCACATGCAAGAATCTCGACTTTTAACCAAGCCTCGAATTTGTTTTGTTCGGTCCAGATTGCTTTCATCTCAGGACGTGTATACCGTTCGATCATTGAACTGTCTCCTTCCATATCGACAGGCGTTCGACTTCTGCCAAAGCATCGTCGACGGTATCCGCAAGAATGTTCAAATGGCCCATCTTGCGTCCTGTCTTGGCTTCTGCTTTTCCATATAAGTGAACTTTCGTCCGAGCGTTTAGTCTCGGTAGTTCCTCGTATAATGCTGTGACATACTGACCCAGGATGTTCGCCATGACGACCGGTGTCGTCAGACGGGTATCACCGAGTGGGAGACCACTGATGGCACGGATATGTTGCTCGAATTGGGATGTTTCGCAAGCATCAATCGAATAGTGACCCGAATTGTGTGGTCGGGGTGCTAGTTCATTGACGATTAGTCGAGAACCAACGACAAACAACTCGATGGCCAGTGTACCAATCAACCCGACGGCATCCGCAATCGATTCAGCGAGCGCAATTGCTTCTTGTTCGAGCGATTCAGAAATGCGTGCCGGTACAATCGAGAGATGCAAAATGTTCTCTTGGTGAATGTTCTCACTGACTGGGAAGACACGTGTTTCTGTTGCGCTTCGAGTGACGATGACGGAAATTTCCTGATCAAACGGTAACCACTGCTCCGCAACATACTCTGTCGGTTCGAATCGTTCGATTGCCGCTTGGAACTGTTCTTCCGTCCGGATGACGGTCTGTCCTTTTCCGTCATAGCCGAATCGTGCTGTCTTCAAGACGAACGGTAACCCGAGTCGCTGTTTTGCTTCCTCTAAGTCAGAAGGATGCGTCACCGGATAGTACGGAGCGACAGAGTGTCCAATGCGTTCAATCATCTCTTTTTCCCGTACCCGATGTTGCGTTTGAAAGAGGAGATCCGTTCCGTGAATCAGTTTCGTCCCGATCGCTTCAGCGACTTCCGTCGAGATGTTCTCGAATTCGTAGGTGACGACATCTGATTCAGCTGCGAGCTGTTTCGCTGCCTCGACATCCGTAAAGGGAGCTTTAATATGTTGATCCGCCACTTGCGCACATGGTGCGTTGTCCGTTGGATCGAGTGTCAGAATCTCAAAGCCCATCTCACGGGCGGACAGTGCCATCATCCGACCAAGTTGACCGCCACCTAGTATCCCGATTCGTTTCATAACAGGTTTCCTCCAGATGCAATGACGTCTCCTTCTAGTTCGACTCGCATATGATCGAGCTTGCGGGCAAGTCGTTCATCTTGAATCGAAAGAATTTGAGCAGCTAGCAATCCGGCGTTTTTTGCGCCTGCTTCTCCGATGGCAACCGTTGCGACCGGTACACCACCTGGCATTTGAACGATCGAGAGCAAGGAATCAATTCCTTGGAGCGCTCTACTTTTCACAGGAACACCGACGACGGGTAATGTCGTTTTAGCGGCTACCATGCCCGGTAGATGAGCAGCACCGCCTGCACCGGCAATGATGACCTTCAGTCCTCGTTCACGTGCTGATTCAGCATAACGAAACATTAGATCCGGTGTCCGGTGTGCGGAAACGACTTTCTTTTCGTAAGGAATCTCAAGTTGCTCCAACACATCACATGTATGTTTCATCGTTTCCCAATCCGATTGACTTCCCATGATGACGCCGACTTCTGCATTTCCCATCGCTGTTTCCTCCTTTGTGCATAAAAAAAGCCCAAACCACGGCTAAAAGGGTGGCTTAGGGTATAAAAAGGTACGCCAAAGAAATATCGACGAACATCCATATACCCCATAGTCCAACGATTTAGGGTCGTTGGGTAGAAACTTGCAAGCCATATCCCTGCTATTATACGAGGTGTTTATATTCAATCATCCTGTCACGACTTCATCTTAACAAGTCCATCCCAAGGCGTCAACCAAAGGCGAACAATTTAATTGTCTGAAAATTTATCGTTCGGTTTTAAAAGTAGTTTTTCTGATTTCATCTAGTGTCCATTCGGAGTTTATTTTCTTGAAAGGCATCACATGGAATCAAGCACTAAAAAAAGCACCCTCCACATGATTCGGAGGATGCTCTAGGCAGTTATTCGTTCTCTTTCACTTTGCAATCGAAGACGATTTGCTGACGAATTGGATACGGTTCGCCATTAGCGTCTAATCCAAAGATCGGTTCTTCTCGTCGGACCGTCGGGCGGTATCCCATGGCATCGATACGATCCAAACAGGCACCAATCGTCTCGTTCTCTTCGACGGCTACGCGTAGTTTCGTTTTTTTCGCCATATCCCTGTTCAGTCCCTTCATTAAAATGGATACATGTCTTTCTACAAAAAGACACAAAAAAGCGGCGGCCCTTGAGCGCATGCTCCAGAACCACCGTTTGCCTGGCAACGTCCTATCCTCACAGGGGGAAGCCCCCAACTACTTTCGGCGTTCAAGTGCTTAACTTCCGTGTTCGGCATGGGAACGG
>NZ_JACSNA010000003.1:157437-267419 GCF_018618925.1 Exiguobacterium sp. s39 | reverse complement strand
TTTCAAAGTTCGTCCGCGCCTGTTTTGGCGACTCAATTAGAATACCAAGTCTGAAACAAGAAGTCAACAACTTTTTTGAAATTGTTTTTCTCGTTTGTTTCAAGCGCTTGTCGTTGTTAAGGACATGTAATAATATATCATGCGTTTTATTATTGTGCAACACTTATTTTAAAATTGTTTTTAAAATCATGAACAAGCCTCTTGAACCTTGCGATTCCGGCTCAAGAGGCTGTTTATTCCCTATTAATCCATCAACTGAATAATACTATGTTGTCGTTCTTCCATTAAATCAATGATCGTCATCCGTCCTTGTTCTTCATAAGAAATGACAGGTCGATCAAAGACTGGATTCTTTCGCGTGATGGTTGCAATCTTTCCGTTACTCATCAGCACGCGATCACCGACTTCTATTGGTAGAAGTAATTGTCCGAGCAACAATACATACTTTGAGCAATATTGCATCGGTCTTGCTTTCAAATGACGATAGGCATCAAACGGCGTATAAGCTTCCCGATACGGACGCCAACTCGTCATTGCAGCAAAGACGTCTGCTACGATGAACAATCGTGTGTGATCTGCGATCTTATCTCCTTTTACCTTTAAAGGGTAACCTGTTCCATCTAACCGTTCATGATGTTGAACAATTAAACGATTTACTGTATCAGAGATGATCGTCTCCTTTTGCAAGGCTTGATACGCCATAGCCGGGTGACGTTGAAAAATTTCTTGTTGCATTGCTTCATATCGTTTCGTGTGACGCCATTCCATGATTCGCGCTAGTCCATAGTCTGCAAAATAGGATGCGGTCCACAACTCATGAATCATTTTCCGTTCTTTTCCGACTGCTTCCGCCAGCATTTGCGCAATTGCCCCTCGATAAATGGCATGTCGCACTGTATAAGCTTCCGTTCCCCGCTCTAGGAAGAATGGTAAGACATCTTGTCTCGTAATCCGTTCTGGAACGGACTGTTTGACCCAACTCAAGGCTTCGTATACATTCGGCTTCATTCCTTGTTCCCATGACATGAAGACTTTATTGTAAAAGCGAATAAATTCTTCAAAGGGATGTTCCACATGGGCTTCAACTGTTTCAATCTGTACTTGTTCATCTTTACCGAAATCAGGTCGATCTTCAATGACGACTTCTTTGATTAAGAAACGCTGGATTCGTCGTAACTCATCGGTCCCTATTTTTTTCCCTGCTTCTACGATCGGATGATCCGTATGTAAATAGATGGATTCTGTCAAACGATCCCCGATGCGTAATTGGTCACTTGCCACTCGCATATCGCTTCGTTCCTTTCTCTTCTTTCTATATATGTAGATAAAAGCAGCAGAGTAGTATCACTCTGCTGCTTCCTTGCTGACGTCTTGCTTATTCTTCCGCTTCTTCTGAAGCATCCGATTCGACTACATTCTCTTCAGACACGATATCCGTGTCTTCTTCCATTTCATCAGTCTCTTCGCGTTTCAGTTTCGCAACCGTTGCAACACGGTCACCTTCTTCAATTCGAATGACCTTCACCCCTTGGGTATTCCGGCCGACACGTGAAATGTATTGCGAGTCTGTCCGAATGACGATCCCGCTCTCTGTCATGATCATGATGTCATCGTCGACATCAACGATTCGCATGGCAACGATTTGACCGACGCGTTCTGTCACCTTACTCGCGATCAATCCTTTACCACCACGAGACTGGCTACGGAACTCGGTCATCGGTGTTCGTTTACCGAATCCTTTTTCCGTAATGACAAGAACATCTTGAGCATCACGTGCAAGTTCCATCCCGACGACGAAATCGTCTGGACGTAACGTCATCGCTTTGACACCACGAGCGCCACGTCCCATCGAGCGGACATTCGTGATTGGGAAACGAATCGCTTTCCCGCTTGTTGAAACAGCAAAGACTTCATCGTCCGTCGATGCGAGACGAACCGATGTCAACTCATCGTCTTCAAACAATCGAATCGCGATCAAACCGTTTTTGTTGATCCGTGCGTACGCAGACAACGGTGAACGTTTGACGCGTCCTTTACGTGTCATGAAGATCAATGATTTTTGCTCATCTTGAACGACTTCTTCCGTTTCAAGCGTTTCTTCCGTCTCTTCAATCTCTCCTTCAATCACCTCGACAGGTGCTTCAGTTGCTTGTTGCTCCTCGAGATAACGTTTGAAGTTGACTGGAATCATCGTCTCGACCTTTTCGTCGCGTTCGATTTGGATGAGGTTGATGATTGGTACACCTTTTGATGTCCGGCTCATCTCCGGTACTTCATATCCACGAATCCGGTAGACTTTCCCACGGTTCGTAAAGAATAGAATCGTATCATGCGTCGAACAAGACAAGAGACGCGTGACGTAATCTTCGTCGTTCGTTCCGATTCCCTGAACCCCACGTCCGCCGCGGCGTTGTGTCCGGTACGAATCCGTCGTCATCCGTTTGATGTAGCCACTGCTTGTCAACGTGATGATGATATCCTGTTCCGGAATCAAATCTTCGTCTTCGAATTCGATGTGGTCCATGCGGATTTCCGTCCGACGTTCGTCGTTGAAACGTTCTTTTAACTCCTCGAGCTCTGTCCGGATTAAATCAAGCAAGACTTCCTCACTCGCAAGGATGCGGTTCAGTTCCGCGATCAATTGCATGATTTCGTCATACTCTGCTTCAATTTTCTCCCGCTCAAGACCTGTCAGGCGTTGCAAGCGCATATCAAGAATCGCTTGTGATTGTTTCTCGGATAACGCAAAACGCTCCATCAACTGTTCACGTGCTGCGTCCGCTGTCCGGTTCCCGCGGATGATTTGAATGACTTCATCCAAATGATCGAGTGCAATCCGTAGACCAGCGAGTAAGTGTTCACGTGCTTCTGCTTTTTCGAGATCGAACTGTGTCCGACGACGCACGATTTCTTTTTGATGCTCGAGGTAATGATAAAGCATTTCCTTGAGCGTCAATGTTTTCGGACGTCCTCCAACGATCGCTAGCATGTTGACACCAAACGTCGTTTGCATCGACGTCTGCTTATACAAGTTGTTTAAGATGACGCTCGCATTTGCGTCACGACGGATTTCCATGACGATGCGCATACCGCGGCGATCTGACTCATCTCGTAAATCGGTGATACCTTCGATCTTTTTCTCGCGAACGAGATCGGCAATCTTTTCAACGAGGCGGGCTTTATTGACCTGATAAGGCAGCTCCGTCACGATGATCCGTTCCCGGTCTTTTTTCGTCTGTTCGATTTCAGCTTTCGCGCGGACGATGATTGAGCCACGTCCTGTCTCATAAGCGCGACGAATACCGCTACGACCAAGAATTTCACCAGCTGTCGGGAAATCAGGTCCCGGAATGTGCTGCATCAGTTCTTGGATCGTGATTTCTGGATCGTGAGATAATGCTAAGACACCATCGATGACTTCGCCAAGCTGATGTGGTGGAATGTTCGTTGCCATCCCGACCGCGATCCCGCTCGAACCGTTGACGAGTAAGTTCGGGAAGCGTGACGGTAAGACTTCCGGTTCGCGTTCCGAACCATCGTAGTTATCTTTGAAATCGACTGTGTTTTTGTTGATATCGCGAACGATCTCCATCGCGATTTTTGACATACGAGCTTCCGTATATCGCATCGCAGCCGCCGAGTCCCCATCGACAGACCCAAAGTTTCCGTGTCCATCGACGAGTTCGTAACGGTAGCTGAAGTCTTGCGCCATGCGGACCATCGTGTCATAGACGGCAGAATCCCCGTGCGGGTGATACTTACCGATGACTTCCCCGACGATACGGGCAGACTTTTTATGTGGTTTATCGGCACGAATACCGAGGTCGTTCATCGCATAGAGAATCCGGCGGTGTCCGGGTTTTAAGCCGTCCCGTACGTCCGGAAGAGCACGTGCGACGATGACGCTCATCGCGTAGTCCATGAAGGACGTACGCATCTCTTGACTGATATTAATATCCTTGATGATTCCGTGATTTTGTTCGGACATGCTTCTGGCCACCCTCTCTGTTCAGCGTTAAATATCCAGGTTCTTGACGTAATGTGCGTGTGATTGAATGAAGTCGCGTCGTGGTTCGACTTGATCTCCCATCAAGATATCAAAGACTTCATCTGCTTCGATTGCATCTTGAAGCTCGACACGCAACATTTGACGACCACTTGGATCCATCGTAGTTTCCCAAAGTTGCTCTGGATCCATCTCCCCAAGACCTTTGTAGCGCTGAATGTCGTACCGTGCGTTTTCAGGAAGCGCTGCAAGCGCCTCTGTCAATTCACGTTCGTTATGCACGTACGTGATGTTCTTCCCTTGTTTGATCCCGTATAGCGGTGGCTGAGCGATATAGACATACCCATGCTCGACAAGCGGACGCATGTAACGGTAGAAGAACGTCAACAAGAGTGTCCGAATGTGGGCACCATCGACATCGGCATCGGTCATGATGATGACTTTGTGATAGCGTGCTTTTTCGATATTGAACTCAGAACCGATACTTGTTCCGAGTGCCGTGATGATCGTCCGAATCTCATTGCTTCCGAGAATCTTATCGAGACGTGCTTTCTCAACGTTCAAGATTTTACCGCGAATCGGTAAGATCGCTTGGAAATGACGATCGCGTCCGGATTTTGCAGAACCACCCGCCGAGTCACCCTCAACGATGTACAATTCGGAAATCGACGCATCACGTGATGAACAGTCAGCCAGTTTACCCGGTAGTGAGCTCACTTCGAGAACACCTTTACGGCGTGTCAGTTCACGGGCGCGTTTCGCTGCCATGCGGGCGCGCGACGCCATCATCCCTTTTTCGACGATTGCGCGTGCGTTCGTCGGGTTTTCGAGCATGAACTGCTCAAATGCACCAGAGAAGAGTGAATCCGTAACCGTACGCGCGTCGGAGTTCCCGAGTTTCGTTTTCGTCTGACCTTCGAACTGTGGGTTCGGGTGTTTGACGGAAACGATCGCGGTCATTCCTTCACGCACGTCCTCACCGGATAACGTACCGTCCGCATCCTTCATCAAACCGAACTTCTTCGCATAGTCATTGATGACGCGTGTCAGAGCTGTCTTAAAGCCCGTCTCATGCGTACCACCCTCATGCGTCGGAATGTTGTTCGTGAACGAGTAGATGTTTGACGCAAATCCATCGTTGTACTGAAGCGCGACTTCGACTTCGATGCCATCCTTTGTACCGTGTACATAGACAGGTTCCGCATGAACGACTTCTTTTGAACGGTTCAAGTGCTCGACGTAGGACTTGATTCCACCTTCATAGTGGAAGCTACGTGTCATCGGCTCATCTGCACGATCGTCCGTGATGATGATCTTCAGGCCTTTGTTCAAGAAAGCAAGCTCGCGAAGGCGTGTCGCTAGCAAATCATAGTCATACTCGAGCGTCTCTTGGAAAATCTCACCGTCTGGGAAGAAACGAATCGTCGTTCCTGTCTCTTCTGATGTTCCGATGACTTCGAGATCTTGCGCTGGTACACCGCGATGATACGCTTGGTAATACAGCTTCTCGTTCCGTTTGACGAATACTTCAAGTTTCGTCGACAGGGCGTTAACAACCGAAGCCCCAACACCGTGTAGTCCACCCGATACTTTATATCCGCCGCCGCCGAACTTACCACCGGCGTGGAGGACTGTCAGGATGACCTCAACGGCAGGACGACCCATCTTCTCTTGAATGTCGACTGGAATACCGCGTCCATTATCCTCGACTAAGATCGAGTTCCCTGGTTCGATCGTCACCTTGATCGTGTCACAGTATCCTGCGAGCGCCTCATCAATCGAGTTATCGACGATCTCCCATACGAGGTGATGGAGACCCTTTGATGCCGTCGAGCCGATATACATCCCTGGACGTTTACGAACTGCTTCTAATCCTTCAAGTACTTGAATCTGATCGGCACCGTACCCTTGTTCCAATTCCATATCTTCATGATTACTCATCGGTTTTCTCACCTACTGTTTCTTTATATGATGTCTCTTCCAAATCGACCGTCCCTTGTTTCACGTGGAACAACTTCGCTTGGTTGATCGTTTCATGCGCAATCCCGTCGACGCTTGTCGTCGTCAGGATCGTCTGGACCTTTTGTTGCATCGTATCGAGCAAATGTGTTTGACGATGATCATCAAGCTCGGATAAGACATCGTCGAGCAGAAGAAGTGGATATTCCCCTACTTCCTCATGAATCAATTCGATCTCCGCAAGCTTTAACGAGAGGGCTGCTGTCCGTTGTTGTCCTTGTGAACCATACGTTTGGACGTTTCGTCCATTGACTTCCATCTCGAAGTCATCGCGATGTGGTCCAAACAACGTAACTCCTCTTCGGATTTCATTTTCTTTTATTTTACCAAACTTCCGCGTGTAGGACGCAGTCATTCCTTCGACATCGAGTAATTCGTCGCCGAATGTGTCCGAACGATAGATGAGCGCGAGTTCTTCCTGTCCACGACTGATTCCGTCATGAATCGGTCGTGCCCATTTTTCGAGCTGGGCCATGAAATGATGCCGGCGCTGAACGATTTTAACGGCTAGCGTAATCATTTGCTCCGTCAAGATATCAAGGAAGGTCTCGTCTCCTCCCTTCATGGACAGTTGTTTCAGCAATGCGTTCCGCTGCTTCAACACTTTCAGGTACTGGCTCAATTCATGCAGATAGACCGGACTGACTTGACCGATCTCCATATCGAGAAATCGCCGGCGGACTTGTGGACTGCCTTTGACGATATGCAAATCTTCCGGGGCGAATAAAACGATGTTCAGTGCCCCGACATAATCACTCAAGCGTCGTTGCTCTAGATGATTCAGCTTTGCTTTTTTCCCGCGACCCGAGATGACGATCTCTTGGACATGGGAGCCGGTCCGCTTGACGACACGTCCTTCGACGCGCGCTGTTTCTTGGTCCCAACCGATCAGTTCCTTGTCATGCGTCGTCCGGTGCGACTTCGCGAGAGCAAGAACATAGATCGCTTCCAGTAAGTTCGTCTTCCCTTGTGCATTTTCACCAATCAGGACATTCGTTTTTTCGGAGAATGACAGTTCGAGTGCGTCATAGTTGCGATAATGACTGAGTCGGACTGAATCCAGCCGCACGTTAGTTGCCCTCGTTCTTGATGATGAACTGACCGTAGTCTTCTACATCAATGATGTCTCCATCCCGTAATTTACGACCACGTCGCTGATCGACCTCGCCGTTGACTAGAATCGGTACCTCTGCTAAAAACGGTTTGGCTTGTCCTCCGCTTGAGATGATATCCGATAGCTTCAGGAACTGCCCTAATGTGACGTATTCCGTTGTAATTCTGATTTCTTGCATGGATTGACTCCTCCTACCTACATATTATAAATGACGTACTCTTTATTGTACTAAACATTGAGCGATTTAGCAAAATCCCCGAACGTATATACGGTATACGAAAAAGACGGGTCCGATGTCGAAACGATCGAACCCGTCTTATCACGTATTTCGTGTTTATACTTACGCCGTCCGGACTGGAAGAATCAGTTGCAGGACGTTATCTTGATCGACTGGGTGCAAGATGAATGGACGAATCGAACCCGTGAACTGGATTTCGATATCTGTCGCGTCAAGCGCCTTCAAGGCGTCCATCATGTACTTCGAGTTGAACGAGATTTTCAGCTCTTCTCCTTCAAGCGACAGGATGCTGACTTGCTCCGAGACTTTCCCGACTTCTGGTGAATGTGAAGAGATCTCGACCGCTGTCGTTCCTTCAGCTGCGAACTTGATGACGTTGTTACGGTCTTCACGTGCAAGCAGTGACGCGCGATCGATCGCTTGAAGCAATTCTTTCGCGTTCATGCGGACAGCTGTCCGGTACTCTTCTGGAATCAAGCGTGATGTATCCGGATAGTTTCCGTCGAGTAGACGCGAGAAGAAGAGGACGTGCTTCATCTTGAACAAGATTTGTTGGTTCGTGATCGTGATATCCACATGACCATCCCCAAGCAACTTCGATAATTCATTTAAGCTCTTCCCTGGAACGATGACGTTCTGGAACGAGATGTCCGTATCTGTCTCGAACTGAGCACGACGAAGGGCTAGACGGTGACTATCCGTTGAGACACACGTCAAGATGCCTTTGTCAGCTGAGAAGTTCACACCTGTCAGAACAGGACGTGTTTCTTGAACGGCGACAGCAAAGCTCGTTTGGCGAATCATCGAACGTAAGAGATCAGCCGGTAAACGGAAACGTTGTCCCCCATCGACTTGCGGAAGGCGTGGGAACTCATCTGGATCAAGACCGTTCAAATGGAATTCCGCTGTTCCTGACTGGATCCGTGTCATGAAGTTCGGTGAGACTTCGAGTGTGACTTCGTCTTTTGGCATCTTTTTGACGATATCGCCGAAGAAGCGGGCATTCAAGACGACACTACCAGCACGGTGAACCGTGACATAAGATGTTCCATTCTCTTCTGCATAGATCGTCCGTTCAATCGAGATTTCTGTATCGCTTCCTGTCAGCGTCATGCCATCTCCATGAGCTTCGAGTTTGATTCCTGTCAGAATCGGAATCGTCGTGCGGGATGAGACCGCCTTGGCTACATCTTGTACTGCTTGAATTAAAGCTTCGCGTTGAATGGTGATATGCATATCGTCGTTAGACTCCTCTCGAAAATAATGGGCATGCGCCCATCATAACATAATAATATATTTTTTTAATAATAGTCTTAGGGGCTGTGGATAGTGTGGATAAGTCGGTGGATAACTTGATATAAAGCCAAAAACGGTGTGGATAAGTTGTGGATAACTACCCTGCTTTATCCACATGTTTATCCACAGTTTTACGAATGCTTCAATTCATGTTTGATTTGTTCGATGACTTTCCCAGTTTCCCCGTCCGATTTGATCAACATACTGATCTTTTCATGGGCATGGATGACGGTCGTATGGTCGCGTCCCCCGAATTCTTCTCCGATTTTCGGTAAAGAGCTTTCTGTCATCTCACGCGAAAGATACATCGCGATTTGACGTGGGAAGGCAATCGATTTCGTTCGTTTCTTCGCCTTAAGATCATCAAATGGTAAGTTGAAATGTTTACTGACCGACTCCTGGATGTCACGAATCGTGACTTTACGCGGTTCAGCGACCGGCATGATGTTATGCAAGGCTTCTGCAGCGACATTTGGATCGATTGGTCGCCCGACGAGATTCGCATAGGCAATGACACGCGTCAACGCCCCTTCGAGCTCCCGAATGTTCGTATCAATTTGACTTGCGATGTAGAGCATGACTTCGTTTGAGACATCAAGTTGCTCCGCATTCGCCTTTTTCCGTAAAATCGCAATCCGTGTTTCGAGATCCGGTGGCGTGATGTCGGTGATTAATCCCCATTCGAAACGTGAACGAAGCCGATCTTCAAGCGTTGGAATCTCTTTTGGTGGTCGATCGCTCGAGATGATGATTTGTTTTTGGTCGTTATGCAGGGCATTGAATGTGTGGAAAAACTCTTCTTGCGTCTGTTCTTTGCCCGCAAGGAACTGGATGTCATCAATTAAGAGGACATCGATGTTACGGTATTTATTTCGAAACTCAACCGTTTTATTATCGCGGATGGAGTTAATGAAGTCATTCGTAAAGCGTTCAGAAGAGACATAGGCAATCCGTGTCCCGAGATTTTGATCTTGAACGTACTGTCCGATGGCATGCATCAGATGGGTTTTGCCAAGACCAACGCCACCATAGATGAAAAGCGGATTGTATGCTTTAGCAGGCGCTTCCGCAACAGCGAGTGAAGCGGCATGCGCAAAACGGTTCCCCGATCCGATGACGAATGTATCGAACGTATACTTCTCATTTAATTGTCCGAGTTCACTCATCGTCAATTCCTCTGTTGGTCTCCGCATGTTCGATGGACGCGATTTCGGAGTCGGTGTTGCCTCAACACGTTCCTCTTCTTGTCGATCGAGCATTTTCTTCGCTTGTCCCTCTTCAATGAACTGAATATCGAGTCGGCTTCCTGTTACTTCCTCAACTGTGTCTTCGAGTAAAGATAAGTACTGGCGCTCGAGCCATGTCACCGTAAATGCAGCTGGTGCTGAAACGAGTAGTGTCGTTCCATTTAGCGTGACGCCTTCTGTGGATTTCAACCACATATCATAACTAGCTTTCGGTGTTCGTTCCTCTTCCTCGATCACAGATAAGACATTATGCCAAAGTTCGGCAGCGTTTTTCATAAATACCCCCCTTTTTTTATCAAGATAGAAAATTTTTGTACACAGGCTTATACACAGACAAAGTTAATGAAGAAACTCGACTTATCCCCATAACGTAAAAACTGTGGATAACGTTATCCACAGGCAGTTGAATCTGTGTATAAAGTTATCCACAGGGTGTGTATAACTTGTTTTGTCCTGAACAATCAGGATCATGTTATGCACAATTAGTGTATCAAAAGAAATGAGCCCTGGCAATGGTTGGAATGATTTATCCACAAGTAAATTAAACCGTCCACAGGTAGTTACCCACAAGCTGTGGATAGTGTGGATAAATTGTGGATAAGAGGTGGATAACTTTTCGAAAGAGGAAGCGTTGAAAAAGAGTTATTCACAAAATACGAAAGAGGACGAAAAAAGGAATCGAAAATCGAGGATTGACGTCGATTTTAAAAAATACTATTGTAGACAAAGTGAAGAGTTATCCACGGAAAGTGTGGATAATGTGGATAAGTCTGTGGATAGGTGGATAAGTCTACAAACATCCCCTCCATGATCGATATGTATTCTATCGCGTAATAGAGTTTGCGCAGTCGAATCCTATCGCCTGTTTTCGAACCAGAAATCCCTTAAGCAGGACAAGAAATCTTCTGAACTTTCATTGACAATGCCACAATCAGTTTATATAATGTACAAGACTGCCTTAAAGTAGAAAATAACAATTGGTTATAAAGATCTTTTAAAGGAGGTGCAGACGAATGAAACCAACTTTCAACCCAAACAACCGTAAGCGTAAAAAAGTTCACGGATTCCGTGCGCGTATGGCTACGAAGAGTGGCCGCCGTATCTTGGCTGCTCGCCGTCTTAAGGGCCGCAAAGCCTTGACTGTCTAATGCATTGATGCATCCATCACTTCGGGCATGATCCGAGGTGATTTTTTTTTATGTTTTTTCGTGTGTTCGTGCTTTTGTCACATGCGCCCTATCGCGTCGCATGTTTATTCTATGATATGATGAGAGACGACGAATTTTCGTAGTGTCAGGATGGAGTGTGAATAAGGTGAAGAAGGAATACCGCGTCAAGAAAGACAAGGAGTTCCAAGCGGTGTTTACTAAAGGAGCCTCTGTCGCAAATCGGCAATTTGTCGTGTATGCCTTGAAAAAGGAGCAACAGACTCACTTTCGGGTTGGTTTATCCGTCAGTAAGAAAATCGGGAATGCCGTCGTCCGGAATCAGGTAAAACGGTATCTTCGGGAAGCATGCCAGCAGCATGAAGCCTCGATTGCCCCGAATTATGATTTGGTGATCATCGCGCGCAATCCGGCCGCGAAGATGACCGCGCAAGAAGTGGCTGACAGTCTCCGTCACGTGCTCAAACGTTCCGGTGTCTGGATGCGATCAAAAAAATGAATCGTAGCAATGCATCCTGTTGATTTGTACGGCGCTCCCTTTCCTTGCCTTACTATAGAAGAAGATGGCGTTCGACAAAGCGTAAACAATTTCTAGGAGGAATTATGAACAAGAGAACTAAGATTTGGTTAACTCTCGGACTCATGTCCGTGCTCGCGATCGTATTATCCGGCTGTACACCTAGTTCGTATGGTACTGGTGAACCGATCACAGCAGACACAGAAGGTTTTTGGAAACATTACTTCGTTTGGCCGATGGCGTGGTTGATTCGTGAGATTTCACAGTTCTTTAGCGGTGATTACGGTATCGGAATCATCATTACGACACTTCTCGTTCGTCTTGTCATCCTTCCATTGATGATTAAACAAACGAAGAGTATGGGTGGAATGCAAGTCATTCAACCAGAAATGATGAAGCTTCGTGAGAAATACAGCTCAAAAGACCAAGAGACACAACAGAAATTGCAACAGGAAATGATGAAGCTCTATCAAGAGCACAACGTCAATCCACTTGCAGGCTGTTTACCGATCTTGATCCAAATGCCGATTTTGATCGCGTTCTACAATGCCATCATTTATACACCAGCTATTTTCCAACACACGTTCCTCTGGTTCGACCTTGGGAAACCGGATCCATTCTTCATCTTGCCGATCATGTCTGCGGTACTAACATATCTGCAACAAAAGATCTCGATGGCAGGTCAAGAAGACAACCCACAAATGAAAATCATGCTTTACGTCTTCCCAATCATGATCTTCATCATGGGTGTTACACTCCCATCTGCCCTTTCGCTTTACTGGGTCGTCGGTTACATCTTCTCGATCATCGTCACGATCGTCATCATGAAACCAATGCGTGAAAAGATTAAGTTGCAGACGGAAGCGACAATGGCTGCTAAACGTGAAAAAGAAGCAGCACAAGCAGCTCCGGCTCCTAAAAAATCGAAAAAGAAACGCTAATACGTGAAGAGCGACGCTTTGTTTTGACAGAGTGTCGCTCTTTTTCTTTTGCGTCATTTCGTGTATAGTTGTTTCGTTATACCCATTGCAACGATTAAGGATTAAATACTCATAAAAAGACAGAAGAAAAACGAGGTGGAAGAACGGATGATGGAATTTGATACGATTGCCGCGATTTCGACGCCGATGGGAGAAGGGGCGATTGCGATCGTGCGCTTATCAGGTCCTGATGCAGTCGCTGTAGCCGACCGTGTTTACAAAGGGAGCAACCGCTTGACGGAAGTACCAACCCATACGATTCATTACGGGAAATTGGTCGACCATGAGGCGGACCGTGTCGTCGATGAAGTAATGGTGAGTGTCATGCGCGCACCAAAGACGTTTACACGTGAAGATGTCATCGAATTGAATTGTCATGGAGGAGTCGTCGCGGTCAATCGTGTCCTCGAACTCATCCTCGCCCAACCGGAAGTCCGGCTGGCGGAACCTGGTGAATTTACGAAACGTGCGTTCTTGAACGGACGCATCGATTTATCACAAGCGGAAGCCGTCATGGATCTGATCCGGGCGAAGACGGACCGAGCGATGCATGTCGCCGTCAGTCAGATTGAAGGACGTCTCTCAAAACTCGTCCAAGACTTACGTCAACAATTGTTACAGACGATTGCTGCGATCGAAGTCAACATCGATTACCCGGAATACGATGCAGAAGAGATGACGCAACAGATCGTCGAACGTGATGCTGGTGCTGTCCGCGCGATTTTAGCAGAGTTATTAACAACGGCACGCCAAGGAAAAATCTTGCGCGAAGGGTTATCCACAGCGATCATCGGTCGACCAAACGTCGGAAAGTCGTCTTTGCTCAACACATTGGTGCAAGAAGCAAAGGCCATCGTCACGGATATCGCGGGAACGACACGCGATACGATCGAGGAGTACGTCAATGTTCGCGGTGTACCGTTGAAGTTGATTGATACGGCAGGGATTCGCGAGACGGAAGATATCGTCGAACGGATGGGTGTTGAAAAGTCGCGTCAGGCTTTGAAGACGGCCGATTTAATCTTACTCGTCCTAAACGGGAATGATGTTCTGACGGATGAGGACGTCTTGCTGTTTGAAGCAATCAAAGGAATGAACGCGATCATCATCGTCAACAAGAGTGACTTGGCGCAACAGATTGACTTAGCGCGTGTCACGGAGCTTGCTGATGGTCGACCAATCGTCACGACATCCTTGCTCGAAGAAGCAGGCGTCAACGATCTCGAAGCAGCGATTGCGAGTCTGTTCTTTGAACAGGGTGTCGAAAGTCAGGATATGACGTACGTCTCAAATGCGCGTCACATCCAGCTCATCAAACGAGCGAGTCAAATGATTGAAGATGCTCTCGGTGCAGCAGAAGCAGCGATGCCAATCGACATGGTACAGATCGATTTACGACGAGCGTGGGATACGCTTGGCGAAATCAATGGTGATACAGCACAGGATAGTTTATTGGATCAGTTGTTTTCGCAGTTCTGTCTCGGGAAATAATTCGAGACGACTGCGTGTGGAATAAGAAGGAGGAACCAGTACTATGGCTTATCAAGCAGGTGAATTCGACGTCATCGTCGTCGGAGCCGGACATGCCGGCATCGAAGCCTCTCTTGCTGCGGCACGAATGGGCTCGAAAACGGTCATGTTGACAATGAATCCCGATATGGTCGGATTCATGTATTGCAACCCGTCGATCGGTGGTCCTGCAAAAGGAATCGTCGTCCGGGAAATCGATGCGCTCGGTGGCGAAATGGCACGCGCGATCGATGCAACGTATATTCAAATGAAAATGTTAAACACATCAAAAGGTCCTGCCGTGCGAGCACTACGGGCACAGGCGGATAAATTCGAATACCAAAACCGAATGAAAAAAGCGCTCGAGGATGAGCCGAATCTGCTCTTACGTCAAGCGCTCGTCGAACGGTTATTGATTAACGACGAAGGACGTTGCGTCGGTGTCGTCACGAATACAGGGGCGGAGTACCGGGCGAAAGCGGTCATCATCACGACAGGAACGTTCATGCGCGGAAAAATCATCATCGGTGAATTGTCGTACGAGAGTGGTCCGAACAATCAGATGCCATCGATCAATCTATCGAAACATCTTGAAGAACTCGGATTTGAGCTCGCACGTTTCAAGACAGGTACACCACCGCGAATCGACGGGAAAACGATCGATTACTCGAAGACGGAGATTCAACCAGGCGACGAAGTAGCACTTCCATTTAGTCATGAAACGACTCAGATGATCACGGAACAGATCCCATGCTGGTTGACGTATACGACGGAGTATACGCATCAGTTGATCGATGCGAACCTGCACCGCTCACCAATGTTCTCTGGGATGATCAAAGGAACAGGTCCACGTTATTGCCCATCGATCGAAGATAAGGTCGTCCGGTTCAACGATAAACCGCGTCACCAAATCTTCCTTGAGCCAGAAGGTCGCGATACGGAAGAAGTCTACGTGCAAGGATTATCGACAAGTTTACCGGAAGACGTTCAACACGATATTCTCCGCTCGATTCCTGGGCTTGAGAATTCAGAAATGATGCGTCCTGGTTATGCGATTGAGTACGATGCCGTTGTTCCAACACAACTATGGCCAACGCTCGAGACAAAACGTGTTCCTGGTTTATTCACAGCGGGTCAAATCAACGGAACAAGTGGTTATGAGGAAGCGGCAGGACAAGGGATCATGGCAGGGATCAATGCCGGACTACAAGTCCAAGGCAAAGAACCACTTATCTTGTCACGTTCACAAGGCTATATCGGTGTCATGATCGATGATCTCGTTACGAAAGGTACGAACGAACCGTACCGCCTCTTGACGTCACGTGCCGAGTATCGGTTGTTGCTCCGTCATGATAATGCGGATCTTCGTCTATCGGAAATCGGACATGAACTCGGATTGATCTCGGAAGAGCGCCAAGCGAAGTTGCTCGATAAACAAGAACAAATCCGTCTTGAGATGAAACGTCTTGAGAAGGTCGTCATCAAAGCGACAGCGGACGTGAATGCACAGCTAGAAGCAATTGGTGCATCACCACTCAAGGAAGCTCTGCATGCGATCACGTTGCTGAAACGCCCGGAAATCACGTATGCGATGATCGCGCAGATGACACCACCAGAAACACCACTGTCTGCAGAAGCAGCAGAACAAGTCGAAATCCAAGTCAAATATGCCGGCTACATCGATAAACAACTCGATCAAGTCGAAAAAATGATGCGGATGGAGCAAAAACGGATTCCGGATCGTCTCGATTACGATGCGATCAGTGGATTAGCGATTGAAGCGAAACAAAAACTAAACCAAGTGCGTCCGCTCTCGATCGGACAAGCATCCCGGATCTCAGGGGTAAACCCGTCTGATATCTCGATCCTGCTTGTCTACATCGAGCAAGGCCAATACGCATTGACTGCGGAGTGAACGAGATGAACCAACAGCAATTCGTAACAGCATTGGCAGCACAGGGACTTGAGGTCTCAGAACATCAGTTGCATCAATTCAAACGGTATTATGAACTGCTCGTCGAGTGGAATGAAAAGATGAACCTGACGGCGATCACGGACGAAGAAGATGTCTATCTCAAGCACTTCTATGATTCGATCACAGCAGCATTCTATTTCGATTTCACGACGGTCACGACGGTGTGTGATGTCGGAGCGGGCGCTGGTTTCCCAAGTCTGCCGATCAAGATCATGTTCCCACATCTCCAAGTGACGATCGTCGATTCACTGAACAAACGAATCGGCTTCCTGAATCATTTGGCGACGGAACTCGGACTCGAAGGTGTCGCGTTCCATCATGGACGCGCTGAGGAGTTCGGTAAAAACAAACAGTTCCGCGAACGGTTCGACGTCGTGACAGCACGTGCGGTTGCTCGGATGTCCGTTCTAGCAGAATATTGCTTACCACTTGCGAAAGTCGGGGGTCAATTCGTTGCCTTGAAGGCAGCGAAAGTCAGTGAAGAGCTCGAGGATGGTGCGATTGCCTTAAAAGTACTCGGTGGGAATTTACGGGAAAGTTTCCAGTTCCAATTGCCAGGCGAGGAAAGTGAGCGTAATATCGTTATTGTAGATAAAAAACGAACAACACCCGGGAAATATCCGCGTAAAGCGGGTACGCCTGCAAAAGATCCATTAAGCTAAACACCGTTTCACGTGAAACGATGACTGATAAAGGTGAGGTGCGCCAACGTGAGAAATGCAATTGCCAAGCTGCTCGGTAAGGGAGGGCAACCTGCTACGATCGAGCTTGACCCACAAGAGACGGTTCAGGAATTACCATTGACAGAACTTGTCGCGAACCAGTTCCAACCACGGACAGTGTTTGATGGGGACCGAATTGAAGAGCTAGCCGTTACGATCGAAGAGCATGGATTACTCCAGCCGATCGTCGTTCGAAAACAAGGAACAGGATACGAAATCATTGCGGGAGAACGACGATACCGGGCAGTGCGCTCGCTTGGTTGGGAAACGATTCCTGCCATCGTCAAAGAGATGACGGACGAGACGACTGCTTCACTGGCATTGATTGAAAATCTGCAACGCGAAGATTTGACACCAATCGAAGAAGCGGAAGCCTATGAGCGCTTGCTTGCGTTACAAGACATCACGCAAGAGGTGTTAGCCCGTAAGCTCGGACGTAGTCAATCGACGATTGCTAACAAATTGCGTTTGCTTCGATTGCCAACGGATGTCCGGGAAGCATTGAAGCAACGGACGATCACGGAGCGTCATGCCCGTGCGTTATTGCCGCTCAAGGATGAAGCGCTACAAGTAACGGTACTCGCTGAAATCCTGGAACGGGAATGGAACGTCAAGGAGACGGAGCGCCGGGTGGAACGATTGATGACACCACAGCCACCGAAGAAAAAACGTCATAAGAGCTTTGCTCGCGATACACGGATTGCGTTAAATACCCTTCGCGATTCCGTCGATATGATCGAGCAAACCGGATTGACGATTGAAAAAGAAGAAGTCGATTGTGAAGAATATGTAGAGGTGCGGATTCGCATCGTGAAGGCACGTCCGGAATAAGCGGTCGTGCCTTCCGCTACGTTTAGGAGAGAAGGCAAGTGAACGAATTACCTGTTCGGGCGATTCGCCCGAATCCGACTCAACCCCGGAAACGATTCAATGAAAAAGCATTAGAAGAGTTAGCCCAATCACTCGTTCGGCACGGGATGATCCAACCGATCGTCGTCCGACCACGTGATGGCTATTATGAAATCATCGCCGGCGAACGACGGTATCAAGCAGCGAGTCGCGCAGGATTCGAACGTGTACCGGTCCTCGTGATCGAAGCAGACGAGACACGCGTGATGGAGCTCGCTTTGATCGAAAACATCCAACGGGCGGATTTATCCGCGATTGAAGAGGCGATGGCGTATGCGGAGATGATCGAGGAATTCGGTATCACGCAAGCAGAGCTTGCGCAGCGTGTCGGCAAAAGTCGTTCGCACATCACGAATAGTCTTCGGTTACTACAATTGCCGTTACTCGTTCAACAAGCGGTCATGGATGAGCGGCTATCGATGGGACATGCCCGTGCCCTATTGTCGCTGAAGCATCCAAAGAAGATCGAGCAGATGGCAGAACGCGTCATGGCGGAAAACTGGAACGTCCGTCGATTAGAGCAGGCGCTTCGGGAACGGAAAGAATCCACGCGTCCGCAACAAGCGACCGCTGTGCAATTCGTCGAAGAGTCGCTTCGCGAAAAATACGGAGCGACGGTTCGGATCAAACAAGGGAAACAAGCAGGGAAACTCGAGATTGATTTTGCAGATGAAGACGACCTCAATCGGTTGCTCGACTTGTTATTACCTGAATCGGATCAATGAAAAAGAAGCGTTCCGGTAACGGTTCGCTTCTTTTTCATTACATCGAACGGGGCGTGAAGGAAATCGTCGTCCGTGTCGATTCAGCGGATAGTTTCGCATCGAGCATGTGGAAACTGTTCGCGACGAGTTCTGCTAGTTCATAAACGAGATGTAACCGTGTATTTTGGAGAATCATCATCTCCATGAAGCCACTGACGTTAACGACGGCCTTAATGTTGAAGTCACCGACCGAAGGCAATTCTTTTTGAACGCCGGCACCGGGTGCGAGTGGACCTTCCGAGAAAAAGACATGCCCGACACTTGAAAGCCGACCAAGACACGCATCAATTGCGATGACGAGCGGACGGTAATGGGTCGTTTGGATCGAGTGAATCGTTTCAGCGAGATTCAGTGCATGGACGGGTTTAGCGAGTGTACCGTAAACGTGGAGATGAGCAGGTGCTTGTTTTTCAAGGAATGTTCCGACAAGTGGACCGAGTGAGTCGCCCGTCGAACGATCAGAACCAATGCAGACGAGTACGATTGGTCGTTTTTCTTGGACTGCGGAGATTTGTTCGAATAGTTGTTCAGCTAAGCGTTCTTTCGCGAACGGTTCCGTATATTCTAAAAAGAAAGAATAAGGCTTGGGCTCGTGCGAATGAAAGCGGAAATTCATCGAAATCATCCTTTCTTCTCTTGGTGTCGGTGTCGTGGTGGATTGGCAAGAGTGAAGGGTTCTTAGATGATTTTCCTTTCCCGGTTTTTGCGAAAATCTAACGTCAAAATCGGCTCTTTGGTTGAAACTCAATTAAAATCACGTATACTGTCGTAATAGAGAGAACAAGAAAGGATGAGAGAATGGCTACCAATCAAGATGTACAAGAATCCGTCGCCCAAGTCGATAAACTAATCAATCAAGTAATGGATGCGGATATGTGGATTCGTTTTGGGATGAAATTACTGATTGCGCTCATCATCATCGCGGCGTTCTATGTGTTAACGCGCGTTTTGACTGGGGCAGTCTCGCGTCTCTTTACGATCAGGAAAATCAATGAACAGGACTATTTGGCGCAGCGACAGAACGAGACATTACTGAAGTTGCTCCAAAATGCAATCCGTTACGTGCTCGGAATCGTCATGTTGTTGACGGTACTCAGTCAGTTCGGAATCAACATCACCGGTCTTGTCGCCAGTGCCGGAATCGCCGGTCTTGCGATTTCGTTCGGTGCGAAGAACTTGGTGCAAGATATCATTACCGGAGCGTTCATCATCTTCGAACGCCAGTTCAAAGTCGGAGATTATGTACGCGTCGGTGTGATTGAAGGGGTCGTCACGGAACTTGGGATCCGGACGACGAAACTCAAAGGACTCAACGGGGAGATCCACATCATCCCGAACGGTCAGATTTTGCAAGTGACGAACTATTCGGTCGACAACAGTTTTGCACTCGTCGACGTCCAAGTCTCCTATGACGAAGATCTCGAGCGGGTCGAACAAGTCTTGCATGAGATCGCTGACCGGACGACGAAGAAGTATGTCGATATGTTCGTCGAACCAATCCAGATGCTTGGCGTCCAGACACTTGGTCCTTCTGAAGTCGTCTATCGTTTGATGGCAGAAGTACCACCGATGCAACATTTCCAAGCTGGTCGTCTGATCCGGAAAGAATTGAAGCAAGGACTCGAAGAAGAGAACATCAAGATCCCGTATCCACGGATGGTCATGATGAATCCAGAACAAAAGAATGGTGGACAAACGGATGATTCCAAAAACGTATCAACTCCATGATTATGTTGAGATGAAGAAGCAGCATCCATGTGGTACGAACCGATGGCAAATCATTCGGGTCGGCATGGATATCCGAATCAAATGTCAAGGTTGCGGGGCAAGCATCTTGATGCCACGTCGTGATTTTGATAAACGATTGAAAAAAGTCTTACCAGAGTGATGAAAAGCGGATCTGATCCTCGTGATTAGATTCGCTTTTTTGTTGTCTTGCCTAAGTGGAGCGGTTGCGTTCGGTTAGGACGTGAGTAAAAAAGACGGTCGAGCTCCTTGCTTAAAAAAATTGAACTATCTATAATTGTGAAAGATGTGCTGACGTGGTGTAATCATTCTACCCACTGCGGCCGCTAGCACGGATTTCCTAGGAAATACCGAAAAGGAGGAATTCCAAGTGGGATTAACAGCAGGAATCGTTGGCTTACCAAACGTAGGAAAATCAACACTTTTTAACGCCATCACACAAGCAGGTGTAGAGGCAGCGAACTACCCGTTCGCAACGATCGACCCGAATGTCGGTGTCGTTGAAGTACCAGATGCACGTCTTCGGAAATTGACGGAACTCGTCAACCCGAAAAAGACGATCCCGACAGCATTCGAATTCACGGATATCGCGGGTATCGTAAAAGGTGCGTCTAAAGGGGAAGGTCTCGGAAATAAATTCCTCGCGAACATTCGTGAAGTAGATGCGATCTGTCAGGTCGTGCGTTGTTTCGTCGATGAAAACATCACACACGTGGCCGGGAAAGTCTCACCGATCGATGATATCGAGACGATCAACCTCGAATTGATCCTCGCAGACCTCGAGCAAGTCGAAAAACGGATTCAGCGTGTCCAAAAACAAGTCAAGTCACGCGATAAAAACGCAGCGGCTGAACTCGAAGCACTTGAAATCGTGCAAGCATTACTCGAAGATGAGAAACCAGCACGTCTCGCTGAATTGAACGAAGATCAAGCAGCTCTCGTTAAACACTTCCAATTGTTGACGATGAAACCGATGCTTTACGTCGCAAACGTCGGCGAAGATGAAGTCGCAGATGCGGACAATAACGAAAATGTCCGTCTCGTACGCGAATTCGCAGAAAAAGAAGGTTCTGAAGTCATCGTCATCTGTGCTCGGATCGAAGAAGAGATTGCGGAGCTTGAGCCAGAAGAACGTCAAGAGTTCCTCGTCGATCTCGGAATCGAAGAATCAGGTCTTGATCAATTGATCCATGCAGCATACAGCACGCTTGGTCTTGCGACATACTTCACAGCAGGCGAAAAAGAAGTGCGCGCTTGGACGTTCAAAAAAGGGATGAAAGCTCCACAATGTGCGGGTGTCATCCACTCGGACTTCGAACGTGGATTTATCCGTGCAGAAGTCGTTTCGTACGAAGATTTAGCAGCAGCAGGCAACATGGCGACAGTCAAGGAACAAGGACGTTACCGTTCAGAAGGTAAGGAATATGTCTTCCAAGACGGCGATGTCGTCACATTCCGCTTCAACGTCTAATCGAAAACGAATCGTTATTGCATAAAGCAAAATACTTTGGTAGTATTAACGAATGTGAGTAATGAATTATTGCTCCTTGCTCGAACATTCGAGCCGCCAGTCCAAGAGGAGGTGACAGATATGCGTAAATACGAAGTACTTTACATCATCCGTCCGGAACTTGATGAGGAAGCACGCAAAGCAACAGTGGAGCGTTTCAACAAAGTCCTCACTGATAACGGTGGTACAGTTGATAAAACAACTGAAATGGGTAAACGTCGTTTCGCTTACGAAATCAATGATATGCGTGAAGGGTTCTACGTTCTTCTTAACGTTTCTGCTGAACCAGCAGCTACAAAAGAACTTGACCGTCTCATGAAGATCAGTGACGATATCGTTCGCTTAATGATCACAAAAGACGAGAAATAAGCTGAAACAGGAGAGTGATTCTGATGATTAACCGCGTCGTTTTAGTCGGTCGGTTAACTCGTGACCCGGAAATGCGTTATACGCAGAGCGGGATTGCGGTAACGCGATTCACACTCGCATGTGACCGTCCTTTCACAGGGCAAGATGGGAAGCGAGAAGCTGATTTCATCGATTGCGTCGTTTGGCGCAAGCAAGCAGAGAACGTTGCTCAGTATTTGAAGAAAGGTAGTCTTGCTGGTGTAGAGGGTCGCCTCCAGATTAGCAGCTACGACGATAAAGAAGGGCAACGCCGTTATCGTGCGGAAGTCGTCGCTGATAGCGTCCGCTTCCTTGAGTCACGTAACGCGAGCCGTTCTTCGGATGGTAGCGAAGGCTACGCTTCATCTACTGGTGGAAACGGGAATGCTGCAGGATGGGGTTCACAGCAACAGCAGAACAACTCTTCCTCGCCAGCACCCGCTTCATCGAATTCGGGCTTCGGCGCTGATCCGTTCAGCGGCGGTAGTTCGATCGACCTTTCAGACGACGATCTCCCGTTCTAAGGAAATCGTCCTGAAAAATCCAAGTTAAAAAGGAGGTTAATCACATGGCACGTCGTCCAGGTGGAAAACGTCGTCGTAAAGTATGTTACTTCACGTCGAACCACATCACTCATATCGATTATAAAGACGTAGAACTTCTCAAACGTTTCATTTCGGAACGCGGTAAGATTCTTCCACGTCGTGTGACTGGTACTTCAGCGAAATACCAACGTCCACTTACAATCGCAATCAAACGCGCACGTCAAATGGCTTTAATCCCATACGTGGCTGACTGATTTCGTAGCACCATCCTCATACGTGAGGATGGTGCTTTTTTTCGCTTCCCTTTCATCCCCTCCTGCTTTTCGGTTATAATAAACAAGTTACTAAAAATTTAAATGAACCCTATAGAGCATATAAGGAGGACACGATGGAGTCAGGTCAACAAGTATCACCGGAACGAGAACGACGCATCGTTCGCTTCATTCCGTATCTATTAATCGTCGGTCTGCTTCTCGTCGTCGCTGTACGTGAACCGATCATCTCCGCTATCGGAGCCGTCGTGACTGCCCTCCTCTTCGGATTGCACCTATTCGAAGAACGCCGTGCACGCAGGGCATGGGAGGCGTATGTCGCCGGAATCTCGATGCAAGTCGAGGAGACGGGACAAGATGCGTTGACGAACATGCCAATCGGGATTTTGTTATACGATGAGGAAACCCTCGTCACCTGGTTCAATGATCCGATGCGGGACATCTTTGATGATGTAGCGATGGGACAGACGCTCAATGAGCTCGATCCCTTATTCATCGAGATGGTCGCGACGAATGAGGACCAAGCGACGCTTGAAATCGGTGATGCCGTATATCGCGTCTTTTCAAATCATGAGAACCGGACGTTCTATCTGTTCGATATGACAGAAGAGGCACAAGTCGAACAACAACTCGTCGACAATCAGACGGTCATCGGCGTCATCTATCTCGATAACTACGATGAGATGACACAAGGTATCGAAGATCAGTTGCGCAGTGAGTTGAACAGTCGTGTCACTCAACTATTGAATCACTGGGCAGCCGAACACGGAACGTATATCAAGCGGACCGCATCTGATCGGTATTTCATCGTCACGACAGAAGAGAATCTCCGGATTCTCGAACGATCGAAGTTCACGATTCTCGATACCGTGCGCGAAGAGACGAGTCAGCGTGGTGTCCAGTTGACGTTATCAATCGGAATTGGTTGCGGAAGTGACCCGATTCCGGCGCTTGGTCTGATGGCTCAGTCGAGTCTCGATCTCGCATTAGGACGGGGAGGCGACCAAGTCGTCATCAAACGCGATGGAAAAGTCCGCTTCTATGGTGGCAAGACGAATCCGACAGAAAAACGGACACGTGTCCGGGCACGGGTCATCGCTAACTCGCTTCGTGACTTAATGCAGGAATCAAGCCGTGTCCTGATCATGGGGCATAAGAATCCGGATATGGATGCACTCGGATCAGCGATCGGCATTTTGAAGCTTGCGGAAATGAACGATAAGGAAGCGCATATCGTTTTACCGCCAGAAGAAATCGGTCGCGGGATTCGCCGGATGATGGACGAGATCGCTGAAGTACCACAACTCGAGACACGGTTCGTCAATGCGTTTCAAGCGGATCAGTTGATCGACGATCAGACGTTACTCGTCGTCGTCGATACACATAAGCCGTCGCTCGTCGTCGTGCCGACGTTACTCGATCGATTCGAGCATATGGTCGTCATTGACCATCACCGGCGTGGAGAGGATTTCATCGAAGACGCGGTCCTCGTTTATCTCGAGCCTTACGCATCGTCGACGTCAGAACTCGTCACCGAGTTAATCGAGTACCAGCCGACGAATCAGAAGCTATCGATGCTTGAGGCGACGGCGTTACTTGCCGGAATCATCGTCGATACGAAAGGCTTTGCGCTTCGGACCGGCTCGCGGACGTTCGATGCTGCATCTTACTTGCGTTCACAAGGTGCTGACACGGTGCTCGTGCAAGAGTTCCTCAGTCAGGATCTTGAGACGTACGTTGAGCAGTCACATATCCTCGAGCGGTCCGAGGTCTATACGAAAGGGATGGCGATTGCGACAGCGGAACCTGGCGTCATTCACGATCAAGTCTTGATCGCACAAGCGGCCGATCAATTGTTGTCGCTTCAAGGCATTCGTGCTGCCTTCGTCATCGCGGAACTTCAAGACGGACGGACAGCGATCAGTGCCCGTTCGCTTGGAGAAGTCAACGTCCAGTTGATCATGGAGACGCTCGGAGGCGGCGGTCACTTGACGAACGCGGCGACACAGATGTCAGAATCGGTCATCACGGTCGCGGATGCGTTGCGTAAAGCGATCGATCAATATCTAGAAGATGAGACAAAAGGAGAGGAATCAGAATGAAGGTTATTTTCTTACAAGATGTAAAAGGACAAGGTAAAGCAGGAGACGTCAAAGACGTGGCCGATGCTTATGCAAATAACGTACTCTTCAAGAAAAAGTTGGCGCGTCCTGCGACGACTGGCAACTTGAAGCAACATGAAGCACATGAACGTAAAGCAGCAGAAGAAGCGAAACAGAACTTGCTTGACGCGCAAGCGTTAAAAGAGAAAATCGAAAAAGAGACGATCGTCGTCTCGACGAAAGCCGGTGAAGGCGGTCGTGTCTTCGGTTCTGTCACAAGCAAACAGATCGCGGAAGCACTCAAGAGCATGGGTTACAAGATCGATAAACGTAAAATCGAGCTCGAACACCCAATCAAGGCACTCGGCTTTACGAAGGTACCATTGAAGTTACACAACGAAGTGACAGCGACGCTGAACGTTCAGGTCAAAGAGGCGTGAGTAGAAAAGGGGAACGGTGATGAGTGAAGTCATGCAAAATATGCCTCCCCAAAGTATCGAGGCAGAACAAGCCGTCCTAGGGGCGATCATGATTGATGCGGATCGTTTGATCAGTGCATCAGAACGTCTGTTACCGCAGGACTTTTACCGTGCCTCTCACCAACGGATCTTCGAAGCGATGCTCGTGCTGTCCGACCGAGGCGAAGCGATCGACCTCGTCACGGTCACAGCCGAGCTCAGTACGCTTGGCATCCTAGATGAGATCGGTGGTCTACCATATCTAGCGGAACTAGCGGAAGGTGTACCAACCGCAGCCAACATCAATTACTACGTCAACGTCGTTGACCAGAAGTCGACGCTTCGGCGTCTCATTCGGACGGCGGGTGAAATCGTCACTGACGGATACGAGCGGCAAAACGAGGTCGATGTCCTGCTGAACGAGGCAGAACGGAAGATTCTCGAAGTATCACAAGGAAAAGGGAGCGCGAGCTTCATCCCGATCTCGGACGTCTTGACGAGTGCCTATGCAACGATTGATAAATTGCATAAACAAAGCGGCGAGACGACGGGGATTCCGACCGGTTTCCAGGATCTCGATAAGATGACGGCCGGATTCCAGCGTAACGATCTAATCATCGTCGCAGCACGTCCATCGGTCGGGAAGACGGCGTTTGCCTTGAACATCTCGCAAAACGTCGCGACACGCGCTGACGAGAACGTCGCCATCTTTAGTCTTGAGATGGGTGCCGAACAGCTCGTCATGCGGATGCTCTGTGCCGAAGGAAACGTCGATGCGCAGCGACTCCGGACTGGTCAACTCGAAGAAGAGGACTGGGGCAAGTTATCGCTTGCGATGAGTAACCTGTCTCAAGCCGGCATCTACATCGACGATACACCAGGGATTCGGGTCAACGATATCCGGGCAAAGTGCCGTCGTTTGAAGCAGGAGCACGGTCTTGGGATGATCATGATCGACTACTTGCAGCTGATTCAAGGGAACGGTCGCTCAAGCGACAACCGTCAACAAGAGGTTTCGGAAATTTCCCGTTCCTTGAAATCACTCGCGCGGGAACTCGAAGTCCCGGTCATCGCCTTATCGCAGCTCTCCCGTGGGGTTGAGAGTCGTCAAGATAAGCGACCGATGATGTCGGATATCCGGGAATCGGGAGCGATCGAGCAAGATGCCGATATCGTCGCCTTCTTGTATCGTGACGATTACTACAACAAAGAAACGGAAGATGCGAATACGATTGAGATCATCATCGCAAAACAGCGGAATGGTCCAACCGGTACCGTCAAACTCGCCTTCCGAAAAGAATTCAACAAGTTTGTGGATCTCGAGCCAAGTAACTCGTACGCGCCACCAGCTTAATCCAAGCTACGCTTTGTCTTCGATCGATCGGAGACAAAACGTAGCTTTTTTTATTTTCACCTAAAGATTCTCAGTTTATTTATCAAAAACGATAATTAAACGAACGAAAGAGAATTGTAACAATTAATTGTTCGGTATTTGGTTGACTTCTTTTTTTTATCGCGTTACACTTAGTCGTGGTTTTGAATCGTACGTGGAGGTGGATGATAAGATGTCATCAGTAGTAGTAGTCGGAACACAGTGGGGCGACGAAGGAAAAGGGAAAATCACCGATTTTCTTTCGAAACAAGCCGACGTCGTAGCACGTTATCAAGGTGGAGACAATGCAGGACATACGATCGTATTCAATAACGAGACGTACAAATTGCACTTGATCCCATCAGGTATTTTTTACTCGGATAAGAAATGTGTCATCGGGAACGGTCTCGTCGTTAACCCGAAATCACTCGTCAAGGAATTGAAGTATCTGCACGATCGTGGTGTTTCAACGGATAACTTGTTAATTTCGAATCGGGCGCATGTCATCTTGCCGTATCATCAGTTGCAGGATCAGTTAGAAGAAGAAGCGAAAGGCGACGCAAAAGTCGGAACGACGCTAAAAGGAATCGGACCGTGCTACATGGATAAAGCCGCTCGAATCGGAATCCGGATGGCAGACTTACTCGACAAAGAAACGTTCGCTGAGAAGTTGAAGATCGTTCTCGACCAAAAGAACCGCATGTTCACGAAGATGTATGACGCTGAACCAATCGCGTTCGACGATATCTTCGAAGAGTACTATGCCTATGGACAAGAGTTCGCGAAATACGTCTGCGATACATCCGTCGTCGTCAACGATAGCCTCGACCATGGTGAAAAAGTGTTGTTCGAAGGCGCACAAGGTGTCTTACTCGACCTTGACCACGGAACGTATCCGTTCGTTACATCATCGAACGCATCAGCTGGTGGTGTCGCATCAGGTGTCGGTGTTGGTCCAGCTCGGATCGATCACGTCGTTGGTGTCTGTAAAGCGTACACGTCACGAGTCGGTGACGGTCCGTTCCCAACGGAATTGTTCGATGACATCGGTCATCAAATCCGTGAAGTCGGTCGTGAATACGGAACGACGACAGGACGTCCGCGTCGTGTTGGTTGGTTCGACTCGGTCGTTGTTCGCCACTCGCGCCGTACAAGTGGATTGACGGATCTTTCGCTCAACTCGATCGACGTTTTGACAGGACTCGACACATTGAAAATCTGTACATCATACGAATTCAACGGTAAACAGATCGATGAGTACCCAGCAAGCTTCCGTGATCTCGAAGCATGTGTTCCAATTTACGAAGAACTTCCAGGCTGGAAAGAGGACATCACAGGTGTCCGTCGCTTTGAAGATCTACCGTTGAACGCACAGAACTACGTTAAGCGGATTGCGGATCTGACAGGTATCTCACTCGTCACGTTCTCGGTCGGACCGGGTCGTGAACAGACAGTCGTCTTGCGTGATCTCTACGAAGAAGCATAAGTCTCAACAGCCTCTTGCTTCCTGCAAGAGGCTGTTTTTTGTGCGAAATGGTTCACAAACGGAAGCAAAAACAGGTATACTGAATACAGTGTTTCACGTGGAACCTCTCTCGTGAGACGACGAACAGCAGAGAGAGTGGCGCCGGGAGTTTCCGTCGCCACCTTTCTATATGCCGAAAAAACAGGTAAAATAGATTGAATAGAAATTTTTAAGGGGGCACACCCAGTGACGGAACGCAAAATTCTAGTCGTCGATGACGAGTTACCGATTGCAGATATACTCAAGTTTAAATTAGAAAAAGAAGGCTACCAGGTCGCGATCGCAAATGACGGCGTGGAGGCATTAGAGAAATTCGAGGAGTTCAAACCGGATTTGATGTTACTCGACATCATGCTTCCGCTGATGGACGGGATGGAAGTCTGCCGAGAAGTCCGGAAGACGTCGAAGATTCCAATCATCATGTTGACAGCGAAGGATTCCGAGATTGATACGGTACTTGGTCTTGAGCTTGGCGCGAACGATTACGTGACGAAGCCATTTAGCTCGCGCGAGTTACTTGCCCGTGTGAAAGTCCACTTACGCAACACGAGTCCTGAAGCTACACCACAACCGGTTGGACCAGGTCCACTCAAAGTCGGAGAACTGTATATCGATACGAATTCGCATACGGTGACACGTAAGGATCAAAAGATCGAGCTGACGCAACGTGAGTTCGAATTGTTGCACTACCTCGCGAAAAACATCGGTCAAGTCATGACACGTGAGCATTTGTTGCAAACGGTCTGGGGCTATGACTACTTCGGTGATGTCCGGACAGTCGACGTGACAGTACGTCGTCTCCGTGAGAAAGTCGAAGACAACCCAAGTACGCCTGTCTATATCATGACGCGTCGTGGTGTCGGCTACTATCTCCAAGACGGGGAGAATGAATAACGATGTTAAAAGGAACGAACTTCTTTAAATCCATCCAATGGAAACTCGTCGTCATCTATGCCTTATTGATTTTAGTGGCGATGCAGGTCATTGGCGTCTATTTCGTTCGTTCCCTTGAAAAGCAGTACATTACGAACTTCTCGAAGTCGGTCGAGGACCGAGCAGGCCTTGTCGCCTATAACGTCGGGAAGGAATTCGATAAAACAGGCGATGATGACGCCTCCAAGCGGCAGTTGTCCCAATCACTAGGGCAACTGCTGTCTGAGTTTAGTAATGGCTCCACCTCAAGGAACGACATCCTCGAAGTCCAGATCATTGACCAGGACTCGATCATCCAAGCGACATCGGATAACGAGAACCAATCAGCAGTCGGACAACGGGCGACGAATTCACTGATTAAAAAAGCGCAGGCAACGAGCTCGACCCGGACGGACACCGTGCTTGATCCAGAATCAGAGGATAAGATCCGGATCTTTGCCGTACCGGTTACCTCGGAACGAGACGGCGTAACGACCGGTATGATTTATGTTCGCGCCTCGATGGAGTCAATCTATTCGCAGATGCAACAGGTTACGCGGATTCTTGCGACCGGAACGGTCATCGCCCTCGTCATCACGTCAATTCTCGGTGTGTTGCTGTCGCGGACGATCACGCGCCCGATTTCCGATATGCGGCGTCAAGCGATTGAGATGCGACGCGGGAACTTCTCGCGGAAGGTTAAGGTCTATTCGGATGATGAGATCGGGCAACTCGCCCGTTCCTTCAACGAATTGACGGATGAGCTACTCGAAGCAAACGCGACGACGGAAGCTGAACGGCGGAAGTTGACGAGTGTCCTAGAGAACATGACCGATGGCGTCATCGCGACGGACCGGACGCTGCGCGTCATCTTGATGAACGACCAAGCGAAGGATATCGTCGGTGCTGACGATGCGAGCGTCGTCGGCACGAACTTGAAGGACTTACTGGCACTCGGTGACGATTTCATGATTCCGGAAGACGGTACGATGCCACCGCGTCTGCTTGATTTCAGCAGTGAGGACGAACTGTTCCTCGTTCGGGCATTCTTCTCGCCCGTCAAGAAACACAGTGGTCCGATTACGGGGATGATCGTCGTCCTGCATGACGTCACGGAACAGGAGCAAGTCGAACAGGATCGTCGCGAATTCGTCGCGAACGTCAGTCATGAGCTCCGAACACCGCTGACGACGATGCGCAGCTATCTTGAAGCCTTAGCAGAAGGAGCGTATCAGGACGAGGAACTTGCCCCGCGTTTCCTTGAGACGACACAAAACGAGACGGAGCGAATGATCCGCCTCGTCACCGATCTTTTACAGCTGTCGAAGATGGACAGTAAGGAATACAAGATGAACAAGGTCCGCTTCGATTACATTCAGTTCCTGAATGAGATTCTCGATCGCCATGACATGACGAAGCCGGAACGGATTCGTTTCCGTCGTAAGATCATGAAGCGGAAAGTCTATATCCGTGGTGATCAGGATAAATTGATTCAGGTCGCAGACAACATCCTGACGAACGCAATCAAGTACTCACCGGAAGGCGGAACAATCACCGTCCGGACGATGCTCCGGGCAAAACGGATCGTCATCAGCATCAAGGATGAAGGTGTCGGAATCCCGAAAGCGAATCTCCAAAAAATCTTCGAACGCTTCTATCGTGTCGATAAAGCCCGTGCCCGTAAAATCGGCGGCACCGGTCTTGGTCTGTCGATCGCAAAAGACGTCGTTTCGGCACATGGTGGCGACATCTGGGCAGAAAGTGAATGGGGACGCGGCACGACGATTTACTTCACGCTTCCGTATGAGGTGATCGAAGAGGTGGATGCCGGATGAAGAAACAACACTGGAGTTCGCTGTTACTCGTCCTGCTTGTCGCCGGTTCGATCGCTCAGACAGCGATGCTCTGGACCTATCATCCAAGCAGTGAATCAATCGAGCGGGAACAGGTCTCGTTCAACGAGATCGATGCCTCAAAGACGATTGAAAGCAACCAACTGATTAACCCGGAACTACTCGTCTATTCGGATCAGGAAGGGATCTATCAGACACAAATCATCGGTCGGACCTTCCTTAACCGCATCGGTGCGTCGTTTAACATCGGTGTCCTCGTCTTGACGGATAAAGCGAATAACATCCCGGTCGGTGACCGGAGTGTCGAGATGATTTTCCCGACACCGATCAGTGCGACGATTCTTGAAGAGTTACTCGGAGAAAAACAAATCGCCTTCTCGGAACCGATCAAACGGCTCTATTTACTCGATTATGATGGACCGATCCTCCGTCTCGAGTCGGCGACCGGTCGCCTGAAGGACTTCAAGCTCGTCGGCGATGAGACGGTTCTGAAGCGACTGTTCGCGCATGATAAGAAAAAACCGATGACACGCGTCGAACTCAAAGGTGGCGATTATACGTATGTCGCGAGCGGTACGACGCGACTAGAGCAAGTCTTCGTCTATGACGAGGTCGGACAATCGCCAAAACCACTCGATCGCATCCGGAGTGCCTTTTTCGCCGAGAACTCGAACGTCCAGCAAATCAAGAGTCGGGATGATCTCGACGTCTTGACGGACGGCGTCAGCGTTTCGACGTATGACCGAAACTACAATGTGTATCGCTTCAATACGTTATCGCCGAACACCCAAAGCTCAACTGTCGATTACAGCACGCTCGTCAGCTATGTCAACATTCATGGGGGCTGGCTCGATCAAGATACCCAGCGCAGTGGCTTCCGGTATTACTTTGATCAGATGAGTAAAAAGAGTGAGGAACAGACAGCGACGTTCCGGTTGTACTTGAACCGGTATCCGGTATTTGGGGAGAGTGGTCCGCTGCTCGAACAGACGAAGTTCGATCTCGCGACACTGAAGATCATGTATGAGGAAAATCAAGTCCGGTCGCTCAGCCGTAGCATGCTCCGAGCGAAGCGGAAGCTGATCCTTCGGGAAGAGACGGTGCCAGCTGTTGAAACGGTTCTCGAACGTCTGAGCCGTGCTGATCTCTTAAAAGAGATCAGTGGAATCCGGATTGGATATGAGATGACGTATAAGATTTCAACGAGCCGCTATGCCGTCTTTGAGCCGACGTGGTTCATCAAAATCGACGGCGTCTGGCAATCGATCAATCAAGCTGTCGGGAATGAGGGGTGAGGATGAATGGACTGGAGTAAAGCGAAGACCTTATTGATGCTGACCTTTTTGATCCTGAACGTCTACCTCGCCATTCAATTGATGGACCGGATGGTCGAGCCGCGGATCGTCGCGACGAGTGCGACCGGTAAATCGATCTTGAAGGATCGTCAAATCGATGAGAAAAAACTACAACCGGTTACGCGAGACATCGGCTATTTAACAGCCGAAGTCGATGCGCGGACGCTAGCGCCACTCGCGAGTTCACCGATTCGTGACGCGGTCGCCTCCGTCAAGAACGATGTCGAGTGGTCGGTCCGGTTGACGAAACCGTATCGACTCGATGCGAAGACGATGCGAGATTCTGCTTCATCGTTCGTTCAAGCATCAGTTCGATATGGTGCCGAATATACATTTTGGAAGTATGATAGTAAGTATCAGGAGATGACATTCGTTCAGACGTATAAGGGACAGCCGCTCTATTCGACACCACAGCAGTCGCGTGAGGACGATGCGATGATCGGACCGTCCCTGCTCGTCTTGCAGCTCAACGATGCGAAGGAAATCGTCAGCTACAAACAACGCCACTTGAACAAGGTCGTCCGGCAAGCGCAGGACGTGACGTTGTTATCGGCAAGTGAAGCGATCGTCCAGTTGTCGGAGCAAGGCTTGTTCCCGGCATCAAAACGGTTGACGAGTCACAAGCTCGGTTATTTCTGTCTCGTCACGGAAGGTACGGAATCGGTCCAAATCCTGCCGCCGACGTGGCAAATCGAGCTCGATAATGAAGAAGTCTACTTCGTCAATGCGATTGACGGCGGCGTCCAGACCGTCGAACGATTGGATACAGTCTCAGAGAAATGAGGAATGCACGATGAGCCTACACTACAGCGTCATGGCCAGTGGCTCGACGGGGAACGCCCTCTATATCGAAAGTGAACAGACCCGCTTGCTCGTCGACGCGGGACTGACCGGCAAGGCGATGCTCGCCTTGTTCGACCAGATCGACCGATCGCCGCATGGCATCGATGGTCTGTTCGTCACCCATGAACACTCCGACCATATCAAAGGCGTCGGCATCATGGCACGGAAGTACAATATCCCGCTCTATGCGAATGAAAAGACATGGGCAGCGATGGAAGCGAAGATCGGTAAGATCGATCCGGCGCTGAAGTTCCTCTGGGAAGTCGGAGAGGTCAAGCAGTTCGGTGACATCGAAGTCGAATCATTCAACGTCAGTCACGATGCAGCCGATCCGATGTTCTTCCAGTTCGCACACGAAGGAAAACGATTGGCGCACATCACGGATACCGGATACGTCTCGGACCGGATGAAAGGTGTCATTCGGGGCGCTGATGCTTATATCTTCGAAGCGAACCATGATATCGGCATGCTCCAGATGGGACATTACCCGTGGAGCGTCAAACGACGGATCCTCGGGGATTACGGACACGTCTCGAACGAGGATGCCGCAATCGCGATGAGCGAGGTCCTTGATGATCGGACAAAACGGATCCATATGGCCCATTTGAGCAAGGACAACAACATGAAGGAACTCGCCCGGATGAGTGTCTCCCAGACGCTCGCGAGCCGTGACGTCGATCTGAGTAAGATTCAGCTTCTCGACACGGATCCGGTCATTCCGACGCCGCTCCTAAAGCTTTGATTATGGGAAATTACTGAATATGCTCAAAAGACCCCCACATTTGGCTCACTTGCCACGTGATGGGGGTATACTTGTGTAAAGAGAGTCATAAAGGAGGCGTATGTCGATGGATCGACCCGAAGAACCACGGAACGAATCCGAACGATACGAACAGTCATCCGATGAGAGCGGCTTCCCGCCCCGTCAACCGGCAACGAGCGAACCGGTCAGCCCTTATCGTGAACCATATGAAGAACAACCAGAACCACCGCGTCGTCGCGGTGCCGGAAAAGCCTTTTTCGTCGGTCTGATCGGCGGAATCGTCGGAGCCTTGTTGATTGCTCTCGTCGCGTGGCCGTTCGTCCGCGATGAGATGACGAGTCCGACTCCGGTTTCGTCGACGACAGCGGAACAGACTGCGACACAGACGACAGAGGATGAAGCCGACATCGTCGGTGCGGTCGGTAAGACGAAGGAAGCCGTCGTGAGCGTGACGAACCTTCAGAGCTCGTTCCAAGGAACCGATCAGGAAACGGGTGCGGGGTCCGGCGTCATCTATAAAAAAGACGGCAATAAAGCCTACGTCGTTACGAACTACCACGTCGTCGAAGGCGCGAGCCGCCTGTCTGTCACGTTATCCGACGGAACAGCACTCGAGGCAAAAGTCCTCGGGGAAGATCCGACGTACGATTTAGCGGTCTTGTCGATTGATTCATCGAAAGTGACACAAGTCGCAAAACTGGGGGATTCGGATACGTTACGTGCCGGTGAAACGGTGCTTGCGATCGGAAACCCACTCGGAATCTTCGCGAACTCCGTCACACGCGGTGTCATCAGTGCGCAGGAACGGACAGTTCCAGTCGATACGAACAAGGATGGACAGCAAGACTTCAACACGGAAGTCATCCAAACCGATGCAGCGATCAACCCGGGGAACTCGGGTGGAGCGCTCATCAACACAGCCGGTCAATTGATCGGGATCAACTCGATGAAGATTGCGGAAGCAAGTGTCGAAGGAGTCGGGTTTGCGATTCCGATCAACGAAGCGTTACCAATCATGCGTGATCTCGAGCAAAATGGTGAAGTCGTTCGTCCACAGCTCGGGATTCAGATTCGTGACGTGCAGGAATTCCCAAGCGGATATCGCGAAGATCGTCTGAAATTACCGAATGATGTCACGAAAGGAATCGTCGTCGTCGGTCTGACACGTAACAGCGGAGCCGAAAAAGCGGGTATGAAGGCAAACGATGTCATCGTTGAGATCAACGGAAAAGCGATCGCATCGTTCGCTGATCTAAAAAGTGTTCTCTACCGGGATGCAAAAGTTGGCGAAACGGTCAAAGTCACGTTCTACCGTGGCGGTGAAAAACAGACAGCAGATGTGAAGTTGTCAGCTCAGTCACCAACTGTTCAGTAAAGCATAATCTGAAAAACCATCCACAGGTCCGACCTGTGGATGGTTTTTTTGAGTGAGGAAACCTGCGCCTTTTCCGGTCAGGAAGGTCGATATTTGTTATACTGGAAGCGGATAAATGTGGATAAGTGAAAGGAGGAGACCACCTGTGGATAAGTACGTCTGTTTAGAACATGTCGAGCTCGCGCTTGACGAAATCGTAGATGAAACAGAACAATACCCGATTCTCGATCAGCTAAATCCAGAAAAAAACATCACCTGTGAATACTGTGACGCACCGGCAACATATCTTGTGTCAAGCAAAAAATAAATATCAACATGTGGATTTGTGGATAACTCTGTGGATAACTCCTGAATTTTCTGTCAGAAAGCGAGAAATAAGATGCAAATTACCATCATTACGGTCGGAAAGCTAAAAGAGAAGTATTTGAAGCAAGGCATCGCTGAATATACGAAGCGTCTCGGCGCCTACTGTTCGATCCAAGAAATCGAGGTCGCGGACGAAAAGGCACCGGAGCAATTGAGTGAAGCGGAGATGGCGCAAGTGAAGAAAAAAGAGGGCGAACGGATTTTAGCGAAGATCGGACCCGACGTTCACGTCCTCGCACTTGCTATCGAAGGAAAACAACGGACGAGTGAACAGTTCGCAAAAGAACTCGATCAACTCGCGACATACGGCAAGAGTAAAATTGCTTTCGTCATCGGCGGATCACTTGGTCTTGCACCAGAAGTGATGCAGCGGGCAAATGATACGATCTCGTTTTCAAAGATGACATTCCCGCATCAATTGATGAAGATGATCCTCTGTGAACAGATTTATCGGGCGTACCGGATTAATCGGAATGAACCGTATCATAAGTAAGTGAGATTTTAAAATCCTAAATTCTAATATAATGTAAGAATTAATAAGATATGAAGGTGATATTAGGAATTGGATATGAAGTTGATTCTTACTCATTGGTTTATTTCTATATTTTTTTGAACGATAAAAAGTTTTTTGTAGATTATAAAGTCATCCTGTATTTGTTTAAGAATATTCGAATTGATAAACTATTGAACAGAATATGTACGAAGTTTGGGTTTTAGATACTAGCGAATTCTCTATAAAATATAGTATGCAAGCTTTATTCTATGTAAGTAGTTTAGGTTAACGTAAAAATTAGACAATAAAAAAGCATCTTCGGGGCGTTACACCTTTAAAAGGTACTAACATCGGAGGTGTTTTTGAATGGGCCAAAATGTATATTCAAGTGGAGTGGGCAGTAGTAAATGATAAACGGAGTAGTGAGTAACGAAAAAAGAGGTCTCATTTAAATTACTGTAAATAAGAACGAATTTAAGAAAAATTAGATTATCTGGTACCGAAAAATAAGGCGCATTGAAAGCTTAATGAAGAATTCTTATATATGTTTAATATTACTATATAAGTATATAATTATAAAATTTTATTATATCAATTCAATTTAATAGAGATTAAATTGGAATAAATTATACATGATATGCTTTTTATGCTGAAAAGTTGTAAAATATTATTATATTTAGAAATAATGTATAACTAGGAGGATATTATGGCTACTTTTAGAACTAGAGCAAGAGCTGTAGATTTGTTAGGTAAACAACAAATTCGTGATGAAGTAACTGCCATATCTGAATTACTTCGTAACTCTTACGATGCTGATGCTAATTATGGAACTATTGATGTAAATACTAAACAAAATCAAATAATTATTTCCGACGACGGCGAAGGAATGACAAGAAAAGATATAGAAGAGAAATGGCTTACTTTAGGAACACATTCTAAAACTAATAATATAAAAAAAACTAGAAAAGGACGAGTTAAAATTGGAGAAAAAGGAATTGGGCGTCTTGCAATATCTTTACTAGGAGACCAATTACTTCTTATTTCTAAAAAAGAAAAAGAATGGTCAATACTTTATTTGCACTGGGAATTATTTAGGAATGAACATATGTTTCTTGAAGATATAGAATTACCAATAAAATCTTTTGATACATTTGAAGAATTAAAAGTATTTATTGATAATAAGTTTAATGAATTTAAAACTCATCTTCTGAAAAATTTCAACAATAAAGAAATTTGGAGTGACAAAATTATTTTAAAAGTTACTCAACAAATTGAAGATTTTAAAATTACAAATAAGGTTTTAAGTGAAATCTATAAAGTAAATCAAAGTAAAAATGGAACAATATTTCATATTAGTAATCTGGAATACACTTGGAGTTGGGATTCTTATATCTCAGGAACGAAAGAAAAAAGTATGCTAAGAAGGCATAAAAGGTTAATAGGAACTCTTTACTCGTTTGAAAATCCTATAGCAAAATTTGATAATGAGGTTGAAGAAAAGAAGATTAGTTTTGAGCCTTCTATAATAATAAATGGAGTAAATTTAAATGATCAAACTTGGTTTAATGAAGATGATATTCATTTATATGATTATTCAGTTAAAGGAATTATAAATAACGGGAAGTTTTCTGGTGTATGTAAAATAAAACACAGCGAAGAGGAGATTGAGGAAATTCCGTTTGAAAATAAAGAATTAACTCAAGGAATAGAATATAAAATCGGAAAAGATTGTGGTCCCCTATCAATAAATTGGTACTTCGTCGAAGGAAACAAGTCTAATTCTGCTTTAGATAAAGATTCACATAAAAAAATAACGAAAAAATTAGATGAAATAGGTGGAATTTTTGTATTTAGGGATGGATTACGAATATTGCCTTATGGAGAACCAGGAAATGATTTTCTTGAACTTGAAGCGATAAGAAGTAAACGTGCTTCTGATTTTCCTTTTAGTTTTAGAAGAATGTTTGGATACATTGAAATTACTAAGGAACTTAATGGAAAGTTACTTGATAAATCGAGCAGGGAGGGTTTTATAGAAAATCAATATTATCATTATTTTAAAGACGTCACTCTTAATATGCTAGAATGGTGGGCTTATGAATTTCTTGAAACTAAAGATAAAGATAGTGGGAGAAGAAGAGAAAGACTAGAGAAATTTGCAGTTGAGAGACAGCTGCGTGAAGCACAGAAAGAAGAAGAGAAAAATCAAGAAATATATTTACTAAATTTGCAAAAAAATGTTCAATCTGTACATGCTAATTTAAAAAAGACAGTTAGAACAATAGAAAAAAGTTTTAATGACGAATTAATTAGATTTAGAAACAATTTAAATCCAACTAAAATAAATTTTAGAAGTTATCTAAGAGAAAAAATAATCAAATTGAAATTACATCATCGTGAAATAATAAAAAAATTAGAAAATTTAATTATCACACCTAACTTAAGATATACAATACCTTCTAATATCATGGGAATTATAAAAGAAAATAATAGTGAAATAAAAAGAGAAATTACAAGACTTGAAACATATTTTCAAAAAATCATTATAGAAGAAGAATTAATTATTTTAAAAAAATATGAAAATAATTTAAAATCTGAAGAAGAAACAATAATTGATACATTAGATCAAATTAATACTTTAAAAAGTGATGTAGAGGATACCTCGAAAATCATTAAAAGATTCAAAGAAGATTATGAAAAAAATATTGCCATTGATCTAAAAAAGATAACAAATAAGATTTTTGATGAATACACTGATAATTTAAGAAAAGAATTTAAATCAATTGAAGAAGAAAATCAAGAATTAACACTAAAACTTAGTGAATTAGAACCACTGTACAATCAATTAAAATCTGCAGATTTATCTGCTGATAGTGCTTTATTAATTGAAAAAATAAGAAATATCGTCAATTTAATTCAAATGCAAAAGTTTTCAATTCACGAAAAAACACTATTAGTAAAAAATGATATTTTATCAAAGGAATTTCATATAAAAGCAAAAAATATGATTGAAAATTTCAACAATATTATTAAGAACAATGATTATACAGATGATCAATTGATTGGAATATTGAAAAAAGAAGTGGATATGTATCGTGATATTTCTGCTGTAGGTTTAGCTGCAGAATTAACAAGTCATGAATTTAATGCTTTATATCAAGAAATTAAAAGAAATTATAAAATTCTAGATTTAAAACTTAAAAATACTTCTTTACTTCCTGTTCTACAAAAAAGTAATCGCGCGTTTCGTTCTTTAGAACGTTTGCATGAAAGAATGAGCCCCTTGTATAGACAATCACGGAATATTAAAAGCGAAATCAATTTGAAGAAGTTTATCGGAACGCTGGTAGAATACTTTAGTACAGATTTAAAAAGATATGACATCCAGATAATTAATGAGATACCTGAAGACGTTATTATAAAAGAAGTGGAAGCTGTACTATTCACTCCTCTTATTAACATAATTTCTAACTCTATTTACTGGTTGCTCAACCAAGAAAAAAGAGAAATTCATTTTTATATGGATTACAATATGACGAAGTTGTATGTACAAGATACAGGTCCTGGTATAAAACCAATAGATATACCTTATATTTTTGAACCTTATTTTACTAAGAAAGTAGGAGGTAGAGGTCTAGGTTTGTTTTTATCCAGAGATATTCTAGAACATAATGGACATCAATTTTTTGCTATCGATCCAAATAACTTTCTTACAGAGTTATCAGGGGCATGTTTTTGTATTGAATTCAATAGTAAGGTAGTTTTAACAGGAGGAAAATCAAAATGAGTGAGCAACAAGTTGTTCAAAAAATTGTAAAAGAGTACTTTAATAGTGCTGTAATAATTGACGATAATCTTGAACTAGTTACTAATAAAATCGATAATCAAGATACTTTAACTGATAATGATTTAGGAATTGGAAGTTCGGATGAAATTTTTTGGGAACAATCAGAAGAAGACGATAGTATTGAATCTGACAAGCAAAATGAAGAAAATTTGAATACACCATTTGAAACCTACCAAGAGTTTATAAAAGAGGGTTTCGTTATTATGCCTTGGAAATATAATGATAAAAATGATATAGGTGTTTTAAAAAATACTTTAAATAATTCTAAGCTTTTAATTGTTGATTGGAATTTAGAACCTTCATCTTACGACAATTCGACAATGGGCGAAATAGCTATTGAAATAATCAATAACTTTATTTCATCAAAAAAGGGACTTAAATGTGCTGTTATTTATACACAAGAAGATACTCAGAGTGTACAGGCGAAATTACAAAGTACGTTTGCTTGTAAAAAGATAGAAGGCTTTGAAGAAGAAGATTTATTTATTTTTGAGGAAAAAGATAGTGAACCTTCTAAATCATTATTTGGAATAATTATGACTAAAAATACAAAGCCAGAGAATATAATTAAGAATATTGCTCAGATTTTATTAGAAAGTAAAAGTATAACAATTCATTTAATGGAAAGCGCTAACGCATTAAATGCTAATCTTGGTAAATCAATGACAAATTTCAACGCTCCATTTGAAAAAGTGTTATTTTCTCAGATGATAACTTCTAATCTTTCAAATAACAAAGTTTCTCAATTTATTAATGAAACGTTAGTATCGAGTGTTATAGAAAACGATAACACTATTTTTGAGAGCGAAAAAAGAAATTTTTTATTCGAAACAAAAAAAATGAATATTGTAAAAAAATTAAATATATTTGAAAAAGATCTTGATAATCACACAAAGACAGATAATCATAAAAAATCACTAGAAGAGTTAGTAGAGCTTCTTAATCTTATCTCTAAGCTAAATACTCAAGTAATTAAATTATTTAAAAATTATAATTTCATTAAAGATTTAGTGAATAATTTAGAAAATTCTAATTCTGTAGAGTGTTTCAAAAATAAATTATCTGATATGTTGAAAAAGCATTTGCCAGAAGACGTTGTGAAAGGTAAGTATTTTGATAGAATAAAAGGTGATACCCTTTTTCTCATATTATTTTTAGACGATTACAACGCACAAGAAAAAGAAAAATTTATTGAATCATTTAAGCAACAGTCTTTAAATTTCACTAAAATTTTGAAATTTATTTCTTTAGGAGATAAGAAAATTAAAACAGGAAGTGTCATTAAAAATTTAAAAGATGATAGTTATTTATTGTGCATTACTCCTTTATGTGACACAGAACGACCAGCTTCTATAAATAACAAATACAAATTCTTAATAGGTGATAAGATCGATAAACCTTCTAGAGATGATTTGAAGAATAATAAGAATGGTTGTTATTTTATGCCATTGCCGTTAGATGAGGAATTAATCTATATCAAATGGAATTTTTTCGATACTTGCACAATAGAATTATCAGACTTAGATGAAAAAGAATCCTTGCTTACGTTAAAAAAGGACTATATTCAAAATATAATGAATCGTTACATTGCTTACCAATCTAGAGCAGGAATTAATGAAATTTTCTATAAAGAGTCAAATTATATTTCAAACTTTATGAAGTTAATGGAAAATGAATGATGCCTTTATTTGTACTAAAAACGATATATTGATTAAAAATTGTATTTATAGTTACTATTGATAAACTATGATAATTATTTTCACCTACTATTTTTATTAAATATCATTCTTTTAATTAATTGATTTAAGAAAGTGCAATTCTTCTCAACTTGAACTGAGCCACGTAAAATGGACAGTTTAATAAAAAGACCACGTTTTCTATGCTGCGATCAGATGGTCCCGATATTGTTTCGGGGTCATCTTTTTTAGGTTCCATTGACCGCGTTCGTAGTTGTAATAGCTGATGTAGTCCCCGATCATCTCTCGAACCTCCTCGATTGACTCGCACGAACGGTTGGCGACATAGTCCTTCAAATGACCAAAGAACGATTCGATCGGTGCGTTATCGAGGCAGTTGCCCCGACGGGACATGGACTGAACCAGTCCGAGGTCGCCAATGAGTCGCTGGTAGCCCGGATGGGTGTAGTGGAAGCCTTGGTCCGAATGAATAATCGCCTCGGGATGTCGATTCCCCTGGAGATGCTCTTCGAGCTTTTTCATCGTCTGAAAGACGAGGTCCATACGAAGATCTGTGAAGAGTTTGTATGCCACGATCTCGCGTGTGGCGACGTCCTTCACACAAGACAGATAGACGTTCTCGCCAGAGGCGATGGGGAGATAGGTGATATCGGTCACGAATACCTTCCCGGGCTCGCTCTGTCGGAACTTGCGGTTCAATCGGTTCGGCACGACGCGATGCGATGCTCGTGCGTCGCCGGAGAGAGCTTGCGATACGGATTCATCCTCCGGATTTTAGTCACGATGTTAAATTTGCGCATCAGTCGGAGAATCCGCCTCGGCACGGGTCAACCAAGAGTAATAGCCACTGCGGCTCACTCCGGCAATCTCACATAGTGGGTGGACGAGATTCTTAATCTGTGCGATGCGGATGACGGTGTTGATGACCTGATATTTCTCTGCTGGTGTCAGTTCGTATGTTTCGCCGGCCCCTCTAACTGCTCTAGCTTTTTTAAGAGCTCGTTCTCTGCCGTCAGGTATTTGATCCGTGCCTCTGCCTTCGCCAACCGTCTCTCCATCGACTCGTCTGTCTTCGGGCGTCCGCCTCCCAGTGTCTTTCCACGTTTGTCGTTCCGGAGACCCTCCTCTCCATCTTTTCGGAACGTTTGGCGCCAGCGAATCAACGCAGAATGCGCTTTTCGTTTCCCGATCACCGTCAGGTCGAATCCGGCCTCCGTGAAGATTTGTTGAGGTCCCTTTCCTTCCATATTCTCACGTACGGCCCTGACCTCGAACTCGGTCTTGTACTGGATCGATCGTTCTGATACGGAAGCGACGTTCGGATTTTCTTCGAGCTGGTTGATTTGGATCATAGTGAAGATGATTTTACTCATGATTGTTTCTCCCGTCTGATTGAATAGGTTCATTATAGCGATTCGTATGCACACGAAAAACCCCGAATGATACACTTTTTTCAAGTATCTATCATTCGGGGTTCAGTTCAACTAAGAGAAAAATTGCACTTTTCGTCATTCTGAATGGAAAATATTTTTTTGTCTATTTTATTGATTGTTAATCTTGAGTAAAACTCCTTAATAAAAATCTCAGCCAGTTTTACAGGAACAGCATTTCCTATTTGAGTTGCCATAACATCCTTTGAACCTTTATAGGGAATGTCAGATAGTTCGCCCGTGAATTTATAATCCAAAGGGAAAGTTTGTATGAGAGCAGCTTCTCTAAGGCTTATGGCTCTGTCTTCAGTTGGATGACCGAAACGTCCCTTAGTATAACTTATGCAACCACATGTGATAGTTGGAGCATAATCGTATCTATTCATTCTACCATACACATCTCCGAAGCCCACATTACCCTTTTTATGGCAGTTTAACAATAAATATTCTGGCCAAGAATTTCTGCTACCTCCATCATGTGGAGTATATCGAATTCTCTCTAAATTTAATTCTGATAGATTTCTACAAGAATGAAGAGGATCAAACAAGTCAGTTTCTCCAGCAGAAATTGGATTAAGATTATACTTTGAAAGATGAACTCCGAGTAATGGAGATAATTGCTCTTTGGGCCATAGATTAAGGGGAGAAGTAACGATAGGTAATTTATTTTTAGGAATTTTTATTACCCCTTCAACAAATGGAAAATTATTAATTTTTTTAGCCAGAAGTATTAATCTTTTTCTTTTTTGTGGAACACCATATTTATTGACACTGATGATTTTAAAGTTTATATGGTAAGAGGGACGACTAGGATTTTTTTTTTGTCCAGATGCATTTAAATTAGCTAACTTTCTTAAAAATGTATGAAATATTTTATAATTGACTATATTATCTACGTTCTCAAAAAAAATAAATTCAGGATGAAAAATATCAGCTATTCGTATTGTCTCAAGTATTAATTTATTTCTTTCGTCTTTACTGTCAAGCGCTTTTTTTCTTGAGTGTCTTGAAAAACCTTGACAGGGGGGGGTTGACACTAACAAATCTAGTTGATTTTGTTTTAATCCTGCTTTCTTTATAAAATCTTCTTTCGTCACTTTTTTAATATCATTTATAATCAGATGTTCACTTCCATGATTTAATTCGTATGTTTTTGCTATTATTGGATCGTATTCGATTGCGGTAACAATTTCAAAATATTTTTTTAATGCTTGGGATACTCCTCCAGCTCCACAAAATAAGTCGATCGCTTTTGGTTTTTTCACTTCTATTTAGCCTCTCTTTTAAGAAAAATTAATATTATCAATTGATTAATCTATTTTTTCTTTGATTGTAATATTATACATGAACGCAACTTATTTTTCTTTCTCGTAGACCATTATTTATATTCTTTTTATAAAAAGAATGATAATAAAGTTGTTTCATAATTATTAACTGTACAGATAATTTTTAATGCAGTTCAAAGTATATAATTAATAGCTATGATTACAATCTTACATAAAAAATCATTAAATTATAAAGGTGGAAAATCAGATAAGACTTTAGCAAATTTAATTCTAGATAGCGATAAATGATGACAGAGTAATTACTCATATTGTTTAAGTCGAAGTAGGATAATAAGTTAATTCCTTTTTTACAAAGAAATAGGTAATTTTAATAAGTGTTCATAATTGTAGTCTGTTAGACGGGTTTTATTCCACGAACAATGATTATGAAATCATTGGACTGATCACCTATCATATTACTTCACAGACATGCGGAATCATTTCACTGGATAGTCTTGAAGAAAGCAGAGGATATACAGTATCGCAGGTGATTCCGAATGCTGTAGAACTTGCACGCAAAATAAAACCGGAAATTCCGTTGTACAATGAAAAGGGAGTTCCGATTAAAGACGAAATCGTCTTGATAAAACATTTATAAGTTACTTATTCGTTGTTTATATTAGAACTTCTAAATAATCTTTCTCACTCTTGAATTGATCATTCACAATCAAATCCGGTGAAATCAAATAGGTTCCGGCATATTCACCGTGCTTAATTTTGAAATAGCATGTCTTAAGTGAAAGTAGACTTTTCGATCGATGAATCTGCTCTCGTGATAGTGGCGTCCAATCTGATTGATCTTGTGAATTAGCGAAAGAGACAACAATCGATTGATCAGCTTGAATCAATAGTACAAGATCGTTGTCTTGTAAACGCGATGGATTGACGTGGGCGAGGATCGGATCGACAGACTTAGCAATAAACCCGCCAATAGTATCGTGTGACTGCTGTTCCTTGATGAATTGTTGAATCATAATTATCCCCCTGACTGGACCTATGTATTACTCCAACTTTTCTTTCGTGATGATACCGATACCGAAACCAAACAGCATGATGACGCCCGTAACAAGTAACGTAGGCACGTGACTCTCTAATGCCATGTAGAGACCTGCACCACTTAAAATGACGCCGGTTGGAATCAAAACGTTTCGCATGAAGTATTCCTCCCTGAAAGGATAATGACGTTGTTTTCACTATACCGGATAGAACGTCAGATAAAACGCATGCTTTAGTAAATAATGACAATCTGATTTTGAATATGTAGAACGAAAACAGACGCCGTCCATCAACTTGGACAGCGTCTGTTTTTCGTTATGTTCGCTCTAGTACATTGACGAGCATCTGATGGATGACGTCATGATCCCGGACGTCATGGACATGATAAGTGCCGGGTAACGTATAGACGTCTATCGCCCCGACGTAAGCAATCTTCAGTTCCAACGTTCCGTCCTCCTGACAAGTCGTCCGGAGTTCGAGTTCACCGCTGATGACACCGACTTCTTGCGTCATCACACCATGTGTGGCGGTAAAAGTAGAGGTTTTCGTTTCCATCGAATCGACTCCTTTTTAGTATGTACATGTGTTCAACATCGTTTGTAGAGCTGTTTTTTCACTCGACTGTAAGCTGAGGTTCCAACGACTCTTCGTATTGATCCACATCTTCGAGTAAGCGCAGCTCGCACCTGCCCGTGTCGGCTTCCATGTCGACGGATCCTGATCCCCTTTTGAACGGTTCGAGCTTGCAGAGACAGCAATCAATTGCGGACCTGTTAAATCGTTTGCGAATGCTTGACGAGTCGTTGTCGTCCAGCTGCTTGCTCCTGAGCGCCATGCTTCCGCAAGCGGTACGACGTGATCAATGTCGAGGTCAGACGGATTCGTGAATGTCAGTCCGTCATAGTAACTATACCAAGAACCAGATGTAACGGGGCACGATCCGACATATGAATCAGCGTCACGTTTTAAGACGACTTGTCGTGTATCACAGCCGCCTCCTTGACTGCTCCAGTGCGGGAACAAATCACGCGAATAACCGGTCATGCTGCCTTCTGTTTTAACAGTTAAGGCATCGAGTTGAGACTGGGCCGTCGCTTTCGATGAGATGCCCGACGGTAACGCGGAAACGGACGTCGTATCGAATTGGAAAGCGGTCAGGCAGACGAGCGTAGTGATGACGATGGACTTGATGGCTTTGAACACGTGTCATTCCTCCTATGTATGAGACGAGATGATGTGAAGACACCCTTCACAATTTTTAGTATGGCATCACTTATTTAGGAGAAAATGAATATCGTGTAAATGTTATTAAAATAAAATTTTTGTCATTATATAAAAGGGTCTGATGTTAGGATTTAGGTGGAGAAGAAAGGGGACTACATAATGAACGAACGAATCAGAGGATGGTTGATCGTGTTTGGTATCTTTTTAGTCGTAAGTGGCACGTTGATGGAAGCACAACGTTATTTCAACACAAAAGAACTAGATAATTGCATCGCGCAAGCTCGCGCTGCCCACCAGGAATATGAATATGAGATCGTTAATCCTGTCACACGCGCGTATTCGTTCCGTGCGCATTGATTTTCTAAAAGATGTCGGGTCATCTCGCATATGGTACGCTTTTCAGGAAGCAGGATTTTAATGATTCAAGGAGCTGGTATGCATGAATAAAAAAGACATCGCCGACATCCGTCGTCACTTCAAGATGGATGCCGATTTACTAAAAATCCATGAAATCTACAACGTCTATATCCGAAAAGAGACGAGCGAAATCTATCATGAGGAAGCCCGACCGTTTCCATTGCTTGATCCGGAACAACAGGAGCTGTTCCTCGCGAACTTCAAGAAAGTATTAGGTGGAAAACTCGACGTCAAGCTGTTCGAGGTCAAGTTCACGCATCCGGAAGAAGGAGAGACGGGTCACACACAGCAGCTCCTTTATGAAGGACTGTATGCGGAAGAGCCGGAGGACTGGGTCGAGCAGATGCAGACGATGGCGTTGAAGATGGTCCAAGACGTTCAGTACGAGAATGACCTCGTCGTCACGTTCATTCGCGGACAATACTATAAAACGACGAAGCGCCAAGCGGATGAGACAGAGATCGATCCGAATGACGACGTTTATACGACGCCGTTCATCCTCGGTAGCCTTAACTTGACAGAGTTACCGAAACAATCGCTCGTCTTTGATTTCGTTGAACGCGAATTCAAGTCGAACTTATTCATCAATCCGGTCATCAAACTGGCGTCGCCAATTGGTGGATTCCTCTTCCCGACCTTCACCGACAATGCAGCAGACGTCAATCATGTCCTGTATGCGGCGGGCAAGCCGAATAAACCAGATTTTGGCTTCCTTGAAAACGTCTTGAACGGTCAACCGATCGTCACGGCAGATGAGGATAAAGCGATCTTCGAGGAAATCGTCAAATCAGTCGTCGGTGAATCGATGGATACGAAGACGTTAGCTGGTGTCTATGAAAACATCAACCAGTTGATCGTCGTCGAAGAGGATCAGGATGAAGAAGAAGTACCGATGCTCGACGTTCAGGAAGTCGAGCGTGTCCTCAAGGCAAGCGGTGTCGAAGACGTCAGCACGGAGCAGGTCGAACGGGCGTTTAAGACGGTCGTTGACGATCCGACATACGAGATGAAGGCAAGTAACATCGTCCCGAACTATGAAGCGAAATCGATTAAAATCAATACGAAGGTCGCAAATATCGCGATCAGTCCGCAAGACTTGAAGTACGTCAAACAAGTCAACTATCAAGGGAAACGATGCCTGTTGATCGAGGTCGAGGAAGACACGGTCATCGATGGCTTTACGATCGTTTCCCAAGAACAATTACGATGAGGATCAGCGCAGGCGACTGCGCTGATTTTTTTAGGTGAAACATTTGCTTCTGCTATCAAAGACAGGTATATTGTGATGTAAGCGGTCTCTTTTTAAAAAAAGAGGCATTCGAAATTTTTTTAACCGTTATCGAAAGCGCTTTCGATAACGGTTTGACTAGAAAGGAAGCGATTCATTTGTCTACTGCATCGATGCAAGACTTACTGCGGACGTTACAAAATTGTTCATCCATCCATCAAGACGGACTTGAAATCGTCGATAAGCCGATTCCTGACGTCTCGACTCCAGGAACACTCGATCCGCGTGTCCGTGAGGTCGTCCTCACGCAGCGTCCATCGGTCTCGATTCCAGAAGGGGCGTCGCCAGTCGAACTGGCGCGTGCCGGCATGGGGTGGGACAACGAAGACGTGACGACTCGGCAAATCTCAACGGATGTCCTCGCGATCCCAAGACCCGGTACCACGATCGAAGCACGGCTGTATCGTCCGAAAGCGGCGCGTCAACTCCCGCTCGTCGTCTATTTCCATGGCGGTGGTTTTTTCGGTGGTACGCTCGAGACGGTCGAGAATCCGTGTAAAGCATTAGCCGATAAAGCGAACGTCGCTGTCTTGTCCGTTGGTTATCGATTGGCACCCGAGCATCCGTTTCCAACAGGGCTTGAGGATTGTCATGCAGCGATCGATTGGGCAGTTGAACACGCTGACCGACTTGGGATTGATCCAGGCGCAATCGCGGTTGCCGGTGATAGTGCCGGTGGGAACTTAGCGACGGTCTGTTGTTTGCTCGACCGCGAGCGTCCGACGCCGTATATCCGCTATCAAGTCTTGTATTATCCGGTCGTCAATGTCGGGGAACATCCGAATTCGGAATATGACTGGACGCTTGAAGCGTATGATCGACAAACGGAACCGCAGTTACTCGAACGGATCATTTTGTCGCTTCAAGATGAAGAAGGTGTCCTCGAGCAATGGTATGTTCAAGCAAGTGATTCGACGGATCGACGGATCTCACCGTTGTTCGCGACGCTCGATGATCTACCAGAGGCACTCGTCATTACAGGAGAGTTTGATTACTTACGTCTTGAAGGGGAAGCGTATGCGAAAAAACTGGCACGCGCTGGCGTCAAGACTCGTTATCTCCACTACCGCGGGATGGAACATGCCTTTCTTGATAAACTCGGTCTGTATCCGCAAGCCGAAGACAGCTTAGACGAAATTGCGAAGGACTTAAAACGACTCTTTTCTCAAACTAACTAATAAAGGTGGATGACGTATGACATACACACTCGATTGGCAAGCCTATACAAAACTCGCTCGACAAACCGTCGCGGAAGGGGCAGTCCTCTTACAAAATGATGGTGTGCTCCCGTTGCAACCCGCATCGACGGTCGCTGTCTTCGGACGTAATCAGTTCAACTACTATAAAAGTGGCACAGGATCAGGCGGGATGGTCAACGTCACGAACGTCGTCAGTCCGCTCGACATGCTACGCGAAGAGGTAACGCTGAACGCAGACGTCCTCAAGGCATACGAGAACTGGCTTGAAGACCATCCGTTTGACCAAGGCGAAGGCTGGGCAGCTGAGCCGTGGTCGCAAGAAGAGATGCCGCTTGACGCGACACTCGTTCAGCAAGCAGCGCTTGACTCCGATGTTGCCTTGATCATGATCGGTCGTACGGCTGGGGAAGACCGCGACAATACAGCGGATCCAGGGAGTTATTTTTTAACGGAGACGGAACAGGAGATGCTCCGACTCGTGACGACACACTTCAAACAAACTGTCGTCGTCTTGAACGTCGGGAACATCATCGATATGCGCTGGGTCGAAGAGACGGCGCCAAGTGCTATTCTCTACGCGTGGCAAGGAGGAATGGAAGGCGGAACTGGACTGAGTGATCTCTTGCTCGGCCGCGTCTCGCCGTCTGGGAAACTACCGGATACGATCGTTCGTTCACTCGATGATTATCCGTCAACACCACACTTCGGTCATGCCGATCGCGCGTTGTATCAAGAAGACATCTATGTCGGGTACCGTTACTTCGAGACGTTCGCACCGGAAGCGGTCTTGTATCCGTTCGGGTATGGATTATCGTATACGTCGTTTAACCTTACGGCAGACGTGACGACGTCAGCTGATGCTTGGACGATTACAGCGACGGTGACGAATACCGGTCAGACGAGCGGGAAGGAAGTCGTACAAGGATACCTTGAGAAACCACAAGGACAACTCGGGAACCCGACGCGTCAACTCGTTACGTTCGGCAAGACGAAAGAACTCACACCAGGTGAGCAAGAGTCTCTCACACTCGTCGTACCGTTCGCCTCGTTTGCGAGTTATGACGATAGTGGCGTTACGGGGCATAAGTCGTCTTATGTTGTCGAACCTGGCACGTATCAGCTGTATCTCGGAACGGACGTCCGGTCGGCGGTTCTAGTCGCAAGCCATTCCGTCGAGACGTTTGACGTCACGGACGTCTTAACGGAGAACATGGCACCGGTGACGGCGTTTGAACGCATCAAACCGCAAGCGACCGAAACGGGATATACGGTGACGTATGAAGCGACCCCACTGCGGACGATCGATCCGGAACAGCGTCGTCAACAGGAGCGTCCCGTTGAACGGACACAGGCAGAAGATGCCGGTTGGAAGTTACGCGATGTTAAAGAAGAGCGCGTCACGCTCGAGACGTTCCTCGATCAATTGACGAATGCGGATCTCGCAGCAATCGTGCGGGGGGAAGGGATGAACTCACCGCGTGTCACACCGGGAACAGCGGGCGCTTTTGGTGGCGTGACGGGAGAACTCGAAGCACTCGGCATTCCAGCAGGCTGTTGCGCAGATGGTCCGTCCGGGATCCGGATGGACATCGGAACGAAAGCCTTCTCGTTACCGAACGGAACGTTGCTTGCTTCGACGTTCAACACAACGTTGATTGCCGATCTATTTGAGATGACCGGTCTTGAGTTACGGAAGAACGAGATTGATACGTTGCTTGGACCCGGGATGAACCTCCACCGTCATCCACTCAACGGACGGAACTTCGAGTATTTCTCGGAAGATTCGTATCTGACTGGAAAAATGGCCGTGGCACAGCTCGACGGGATGCATCGGGTTGGTGTGACGGGAACATTGAAACACTTCAGTGCCAACAACCAAGAGTTCCACCGGCACGATCTGGATTCAATCGTATCAGAACGGGCGTTACGTGAGTTGTACCTGAAAGGGTTCGAGATGGCCGTCAAGGACGGGAAAGCCTACTCGATCATGACGACGTATGGTGCCGTCAATGGCATCTGGACTGCCGGCTTATATGATCAGAACACACGTATTTTGCGCGATGAGTGGGGCTTTGACGGAATCGTCATGACCGACTGGTGGGCGAAGATCAACGCCGAAGGAACGGAAGCAAACCGTCAGCAAACGGCGACGATGGTCCGTTCGCAAAACGATCTCTATATGGTCGTCGGCGAACCGGGAACGAATCCGTTCGAGGATGATACGTTGACGGCTCTCGCTGACGGAACACTTCGACGTTCCGAGTTACTGCGGAGTGCTGCGAACATCTGTCAGTTCCTGTTACGCTCACCGGTCATGGACCGTGTGATGGGAACAGTATCACCGGTCGAAGTTCTCGGGGCACCGGTCGAAGAGGAGACGCTCGAAGATCAAGCGGTCTCGCACCAACGCCTCATCAGTGGAGATGCCTTCCCGTTAACGGACGTCACGACGACGACAGGAAGCAGTCATGTCTTCGCTGTCACGGCGGAAGAGACAGGGATGTATCAGGTCACGTTGACGGCACGTTCGAACGCTGGTGAACTGGCGCAAATGCCGGTGACACTGTTTGCGAACAATATGCCGGTCGCGACCTTCACCTTCAATGGAACGAACAGCGAGTGGGTCAGTCAGACGAAGGACGTCTTCGTCTTCAACCCACACAACTATTTAAAACTCTACTTTGCACTCGGTGGTCTCGAGTTAAAAGAGTTGACGTTTACGCTGGCGGAATCGGTTCATATGAAGAACGGCTGATTAGATTAGCCGGACGGAAAGGACGGATTGCGTGCAGTTTTCCATCATCAAAAAACGGGTCGAGCCACTGCTCGCCCCGTCGTTACAGGGACGGATTGCTTTTCATGCAGCCGTCTACCGGATTCAAGACAGTCCTAGTCGCGTCTGGATGACGTTTGACGGAGAAGAGATTCTCGGAGCAGGCGACTTTCACTTCGAGCGGGAAGTCGATCGGCGCTACGCGTTACAAGCTGCACAGCTACCGGAAAAACCAGCCGGATCGTTATGGCAGTCCGACTGGTTGAAGCAGTCGCATGCGTTATCCGCTGAGATTGAACGACAGGTCAAACAAGACGGGTACATGGAGAACTACGAGATGCAACAGGACTTGTTGCAGTACCCGAACCTCGCGTTCGAACAAGCGCTTGTTCATCCACATCCTTTTATCCGTGGTATCGCACGGCTCGATCGGCGACTCGGCAAACGACGTTTCCTATCGCTGACGCATCAGTCTGATTTTGAACAATGGTGTGCGGATACGCGGCAAACCGTCGAACGCTGGTGACACGAAAAAGCACGCTTCCTCAAGATGAGGAGGCGTGCTTTGTTGTTAGATTGAAAACGAGTTGACCTCGTGAATGCCTTCTTCTTCAACGAAAGCGTCGAGTAAAGCACGCACTTCGTCCGTTGAGTTCGTCTCCATCAATTTGACCCGCAGTTCACTCGCGCCGCGGAATCCGCGGACGTAAATCTTGAAGAACCGGCGTAATGGTTTGAAGAGACGTGGCTCGAATTGAGCCGAGTAATGATCGTGCAGATCGAGCTGGAGACGTAACAAATCGAGGAGTTCTTGGCTCGAATGTTCTTTTTTCTCGACTTCGAATGCAAACGGATTGTGGAAGATCCCGCGACCGATCATGACACCGTCGACACCGTATTTCTCGACGAGTTCAAGACCGTGTTGGCGATCGTTGATATCCCCGTTGATCGTCAGTAACGTCTGTGGTGCGATCTCATCGCGTAACTTTTTGATTTCCGGAATCAATTCGAAGTGCGCTGGAACGGCGCTCATCTCTTTACGTGTCCGGAGGTGAATCGAGAGGTTCGCGATATCTTGTTCGAGGATGTGACGCAACCAATCGTGCCACTCTTCGACCTTCGTGTAGCCGAGACGCGTTTTGACGCTGACTGGGAGACCGCCCGCTTTTGCAGCTTGGATCAGTTCAGCCGCGACTTCCGGACGATTGATCAAGCCGGAGCCTTTTCCGTTCACGGCGACGTTATGGACGGGACAGCCCATGTTGATGTCGATCCCGCTAAAGCCTATCTCTGCCATGCCGATACTCATTTCGCGGAAATATTCTGGTTTGTCGCCCCAGATGTGAGCAACCATTGGTTGTTCATCTTCCGTGAACTCGAGACGTCCGCGGACGCTCTGTTTGCCTTTCGGATGACAATAGCTTTCTGTATTCGTAAATTCCGTGAAGAAGACGTCCGGACGCGCCGCTTTTGCGACGACGTGGCGGAAGACGACGTCGGTGACGTCTTCCATCGGTGCTAAGACGAAAAATGGTCGTGGTAAGTCCTGCCAAAAGTTCTTTTTCATAGTATATTAAACCCTTTCCTTAAGGTAATGCACATGTGTGGTTAAAGAATTTCATCAACTATACACTTTAAGCGCTCTGGCTAAAAAGTGCAAGTAAGGGATGCGATTCACTAGATGCAGGAGGGAATGAAGGAAATAAGAGAAAGTTGGACGGAGGTAGTTTCCAGATATTGAATCTTTTCCGTCGATGATCGCGTAAATGAGACTATACACTAAAGGAGGAGACCGGGATGCATACACTCTATATGAAAGAAAAAGCGTTTAGTTTACGTGGACGATTCTCGATTCAAGACGAGGCAGGGCACGACGCCTATCACATCGAGGGCAGTTTTATGAAACTTCCGAAGTCGTTCAGCGTGACGAACCGAGATGGAGAGGAAGTCGCGGAAATCACGAAGAAGACGTTCAGTTTCCGACCGGTCTTTTATGTCGAAGCAGCAGGGCAATCGTTTGAAATCATTAAAGAGTTCACGTTCTTCAAGGACCGCTATACAATCAACTCGGATCAATTCGAAGTGACGGGCGACTGGTGGGATGTTGATTTTGAGGTCTTACAACAAGGGCAACGGATTGGTCGCGTGCAGAAGAAATGGATCTCTTGGACCGATCAATACATCATTGAAGTCGAAGATGAAGCAATGGAAGAATTGTTGATCGCCCTCGTCGTCGCGATTGATTGCGTCAAGGCGGAGGAAAGTTCGAACTCTACATCTTTCATTGATTAAAAGGGGCATGATTTAGGATGGAACAGTGGGACGTATACACAGCAGATCGTAAGAAAACAGGACGGCTCTGGACACGGGGAACGCCACATACAGCCGGCGATTATCACATGACGATTCACGTCTGTGTCTTTAACGCCAAAGGAGAGATGCTCGTCCAACAACGGCAACCGTTCAAATCTGGTTGGCCGAACATGTGGGATCTGACGGTCGGAGGCAGTGCAATTAGCGGGGATACGAGTCAGATGGCAGCGCAACGGGAACTGTCGGAAGAGCTTGGACTCGATATCGATTTCACAGGTGTCCGTCCCCATCTGACGATCCCGTTTGAGATCGGTTTTGATGATTATTATCTCGTCGAGCAGGAAGTGGATTTGACGACACTGACGTTGCAGGAAGAAGAAGTCCAACGCGTTGCTTGGATGACAGAAGAAGCGATCGTTAACGGGATCAAAGAAGGATGGTTCATCTGTTATCATGAATCATTGATTCGACTGTTGTTTGCCCTTCGCCATAGTTACGGCGCGCATAACGAGACATAAAAACAAGCCCTTCCGGTAATTCGGAAGGGCTTGTTGCTTGATTAAGCGGATTTTTGAAGTGTATCCGTCCGTTTTGGTTTTGTTTCTGGTAAGAAGAACGTGAAGAACAGATACACGGAACAGCAGAGGAAGAAGACGATCATTGAGACCGTATATCCCGCATGTCCGAGTGCGTAACTCCAAATGATCGTAAAGATCGTCTGCGTCGCATAAGCGATTGCCCAGAAGAGGCCGAATAAAACGGTGATCTTTTGCGGTGTCATGCCTTTTCGTTCGTGTGCCAAGTTCATGAAGATCGGATACTGGATGTACATCGCAAATCCGGAAATGAACGCAAAGACATACGAAACGACTGGCGAGATGTTTCCGAACAAGACGGTGACGAGGAAACTCGCAATCATGACCGTCCCGCTGATCAACAGAATCGGTTTACGAGGTGTTCCTTTGTTACCGATCCGCAGACCGACGAACGTACCGACGATTCCGGCACCTGAGACCAACAGGTTGACGAGCGAACCGTTCAACTGCGTATACGTATCGAACACAGGTTTCAAGCCGACGAGCGATAAGATATAGAGCGTCAAGAAACCGCCGAAGGCAACCGCATATTTCCAGAGGAACGGATCGCGGACAGCATCTCCGTAACCGTAAGGCGTTTCGTCCGCGTCCGGAGCATCGTTCAACTCGAACGATTCACTACCGATCCACCATGCGAAGAAGAGGATCGCTGTCAGACTCGCGAAGATCGTCAACGTCAGTTTCCAGTCACTGACGAATTGATCAGCGAACAAGGTGAACAAGAGCGAAACAACGAATGCACCGACGTTATAGGAGACAGTATTGAAAGCGTTGATGCGTAATTTTTCAGCCGGATCTTGAACGTAACGTGTCACGACCGGGTTCATATAGACGATGACCATTGAACCACCGAGTCCCATGACCATGCGAGCGACCGTATACGCCCAGTAGTTCGGCAGGTAGATGGCGACAATCGACATCATCAGGAAGAACAGTGCGAGTAACGGTGCTTTTTTCGGACCGAGCTTCATCAAGATGAGCGCGGCGAGAATGTTGGCGAAGACACGCGCCGTCGTAATCGAATAATTGACGAGTTGTGAGATGAGGGGGTCAACGGTCTGATTGCCGAAGAAATGCGCCGTGATTTGTGGCGTCAACGACGAACCTGCAACCCAGTTCATGGCGAAGGTCGCATAGGCGAACCAGAGGACGATCATCATGAAATAGCCTTTTTTTGTGGTAGACATAAAAATCCCTTCTTTTCTGAAGTTCCGCTTCATACCTGAATCGAAAACTACTTAACTTTATTATCAATTCGTTTAATATAAAGCCGTTTCGAAGGGAAGTAAAATAGATAGTTCTTATGAAATCTATAAGCAAATTGAATGAGTAGAGTTCATTATTATTCTTCAAATGAATAATAATAAGAAAATAAATGCCTATAATTGTAATAAAAGGAGTTGTTCATTTGAAACCTAATATTTTTAATTATGCCACCAGTGAATTATCGCAAGATGCCTTTCTATGTTGGTTATTGAAGTGGGCGGAAGAAGGAGCACGAAATCACGATCCACAACTCCATGCGATTGCGAATGGATTCGTACGCGAAATGTTTTACCTTCATGATTGCTCATTGCCGGAGCCTATTCACAGTGTCCGTATTAGAAGACAGTTCAATAGTCTAGATATATTAGCGATCATTAATGAGACATATGCCATTTTGATCGAGGATAAAGTCTTTACGAAACATCATTCCAACCAATTAAAGCGATATCTTGATATGGTCAAAACGCATCCTGAAACATGGTATTTGGAGCCGATACCGATTTATTACAAAATCGTAGAACAAGGCGACTACTCCGGCGTGACAGGAGCAGGATATCAAGTATTTACGCGAACGAAGATGATTGAAGTACTGAGCGGCTTTCCTGCTTCGACGAGAAATGATATTTTGAATGATTATCTTCAGTATCTCAAGCAGATTGACACCTCGATCGAATCCTATAAATCATTACCTCTCACGGAATGGAGCAATTTCTCTTGGCAAGGATTCTTTAGAGATCTGCAAAAAGAATTGAAGCACGGAAACTGGGGGCGTGTGGAAAATGCCCGCGGTGGATTTTGGGCATTCTGGTGGAAGGGAGATGATAGTCAACCGCACTATTGGCAGTTAGAAGAATCAACGTTAAAAGCAAAGGTAGAAGCTGCTGATAGTCAAAATATAAGAGAGTATCGAGATCACTGTATGCAAGCATTATTGGAGTATTCTCAAAAAAATGAGTTGAATTTAAGTCGACCAAAAAGTGTTCGTAGTGGAAAAACGATGACGATTGCACAACGCCCCGATTACATACAAGTCTTTGATGATCAAAAAATTAATTTTGAACAAACCGTATTAGAGTTGAAGCGTTATGCGTATTTTAGTCAGGCTCCGTTAGTGTAGATCGATTGGTTGAAAAGATATTACATCATCTACTTGCGTCACCTTAAAAATATCCGGATTCTTCAGCTGTAAACTTTCTTCGAATCCAAAAGTAGGGTCAATCGAATGCAAGTATAAAGATAACAAATTCCCATGTGTCACGAGAATGGAACCATCATGCTGTTGCAAGGCTTTTTCAACGACACGCGTGATGCGCTTAGTTGCTATCCGGCTAGATTCACCACCAGGACACGTATAGTCTGGATCGATGAACGTTCGACGAAGATGATCCTGCCAATCGTCAAGTGGAATAGCACTTAACCGTCGTTCTTTTAAGTCCTCTTCTTGTGCAACGGGTAGTTTCAGAGCAGTCGCAAGTGGTTGAATCGAGTCGAGCGCTCGGCGATACGGACTCGAAATAAGATGTGTGATTGGAAGCTCAAATAACTGCGTACACAGTCGTTGCGCCTGTTCTTCTCCACGAGGTGTTAACGGGGCTTCCGGTGCTTGACCAGTCGTTTCACAGTGGCGAATCAAGTAAATCGTCGACATGAATGTTTCATCCTTTCGTGATCAAGTGGTGCTGTATGATTTCTGGAAAAGATGGTAAAGTCCTTTTCATAGATTGAAAAATCATTTTGAAAAAGGCGTTGACAAACGCTGTCGAGATTACTAGAATTAGAAACAATTCATCGATGCAGCGACGCATCGGATAATCAAATAAAGAGAAAGCTATGATTGTCATGGGTCACACTATGGCAGGAGCAGCTTCTGGAGAGACCGTGTCGACACGGCGCCGAAGGGTTCACAATCTCAGGCAAACGGACAGAAGAGTAATCACATGCAGCGACGGGCATTCATGGAATGTCGTAGTGGCGTGTATGGGTTATTCCTTTGATTTTGTTGAGATTGGACATTCGTCCAGTCTCTTTTTTTCTTTTTCAGGACCGACAGAACGGTCTGAAGCGTAGAGAAACCATCACAAGGAGGAGTTCAGGTTTGGAACAGCAAGGATTAAAGCGGGATTTATCGAATCGTCATGTACAGTTGATTGCCATTGGTGGAACGATCGGAACAGGGTTATTTTTAGGATCAGGAAAAGCGATCCAACTCGCCGGACCATCGATCATTTTTGCCTACTTACTCGTCGGGATCGCGATCTTCTTCGTCATGCGGGCACTTGGGGAATTGTTATTGTCAAAAGCAGGTTATCAGTCACTCACAGACATCGCAGAAGATTATCTCGGACCACGTGCCGCGTTCGTGACCGGTTGGACGTATTGGTTCTGTTGGATCATGACAGCGATGGCAGACATCATCGCTGTCGGTCTTTACGTCAAGTATTGGTTTGATATCCCGCAATGGATTCCAGCCGTGCTTGCTCTCTTGATTTTACTTGGATTTAACTTGTTGACCGTTAAATTGTTCGGTGAACTAGAGTTTTGGTTTGCCTTGATCAAGGTCGTGACAATCCTTGCTTTGATTGGTGTCGGAATCGTCTTGCTCGCGATTGGGTTTAAAACAGACGCGGGTCCGGTGACGGTCTCGAATCTCTGGTCACATGGCGGCTGGATGCCAAATGGAATTACAGGATTCCTGCTATCGTTCCAAATGGTCGTCTTCGCTTATGTTGGCGTTGAGCTCGTCGGGGTATCCGCAGCAGAGACAGCAGATCCGAAGAAGAACATTCCATCCGCAATCAATAAGATTCCACTTCGGATCTTATTCTTCTATGTCGGTGCCTTACTCGTCCTATTGATGATCAACCCATGGACAGGATTAAGTGCAACAGAGAGCCCGTTCGTCAAGACGTTCAGTCTGATTGGGATTCCGCTCGCAGCAGGAATCATCAACTTCGTCGTACTGACGTCTGCTGCTTCTGCGTGTAACAGCGGAATGTTCTCGACGAGCCGGATTCTGTATAACCTGGGAAATCAACAGCAAGCGTCGAACAAGTTCTCGAAGTTGAATAAAAACCATGTCCCGGCAAACGCCTTGTTCGTCTCAACGATCGTCGTCTCAGTCGGTGCTTTGCTCAGTAAACTGTTACCAGGACAAGCGTTCAGTATCGTTACGACGATCAGTGCGATCTGCTTCATCTGGGTTTGGGGTGTCATCCTCGTCTGTCATCTCCGGTACAAGAAACAAAATCCAGAATTGCATGCGGCGTCGACATTCAAAGCACCATTGACACCACTCGTCAATTACCTCGTGCTCGGATTGTTTGCAGTCATTCTCGTCGTCATGCTGTTTGCTGACGATACACGCCCAGCCTTGTTGCTGACACCGGTCTGGTTCCTCGGACTATTCGGACTGTATCACCTCCGGAAAAAGAAACAACAAGCAGCTAATCAAAAAAGTGCGTAAGCCAAAACAAGCCGGTCGGATCTAATCCGACCGGCTTGTTTTATGGTGTATCGAAAGCACCGTCCTGCAGTTGTTTTCGAAGTGCTTTCGCTTTCTTTCGAATATCGCGTTTGCTGTCCGCATCGCGCTTTCCCCATTGCCGATACATCATCGACATCCGCTGATTATCAGCGAACCGTTTTTCGTGCCGGTCGATGAAGTCCCAGTACAAGGCGTTAAACGGACAAGCATCCTCTCCGAGCATGTCCTTTTGATGGAACGGACATCCCTTGCAATAATCACTCATCTTATGGATGTAATTCGCCGAAGCGATGTACGGTTTCGTCGATAACGTTCCGCCATCAGCATGAAGCGCCATCCCGAGGACGTTCGGTAAGACGACCCAGTCATAGGCATCGATGTACATCTCGTTGAACCAATCTGCCGTCTGTTGCGGCGAAATCGCAAACAGATTAGCGAAATTCCCGAGCACCATCAAGCGTTGGATATGGTGATTGTGCGCATGCTCGACAACAGGACGTAACGATTCAGCGACACAGTTCATGTTCGTCTTCCCGGTCCAGAAAAAGTCCGGTAAATCCGCTTCATGCCGTAGCGCATTGACGGAAGCATAGTCCGGCATCTCGGCTAAGTAGATAGCACGCATGTACTCGCGCCAGCCAAGGATTTGTCGAATAAAACCTTCGACCGCATTGAGCGGAGCATCTTGATCTTCGAGGGCGGCTTCAACTTGACGAATGACCTCTTCCGGTGTCAGCAATCCGAGATTGATTGCTGCGGATAAGAGCGAATGCGATAACGTATCTTCACCGGTCAGCATGGCGTCTTGATACGTTCCGAACGTCTCAAGTCGTTCTTCGATGAAACGATGAAGAGTCCGCGTCGCTTCCTTGCGCGTGACGGGCCAATGGAAGGAATCAAGTGCTCCCGGATGATTGGAAAAATCACGTTCGACCTTGTCGATGACATCCTTTGTGATGCGATCGGGACGAAACTGAATCGGATCGGGGAACGTCGTCCCGGACTTCGCCGGTTTCCGGTTCTCGGCGTCAAACGACCACTTTCCACCAATCGGTTTGGAGCCGTTCATGAGAACGTTTCGTTCCTTGCGCAGTTTGCGATAAAAACGGTCCATCTTGTATGGCTTGTCGCCGATTGCTTCGACCGCTTCTTCCTGTGTCAGTAAAAACAACGGCACGTCGGAACAGACCTCGACCTTGATTTTCTTCGGTAAAGCGTCTTGCCACTTGTGCATCGCCTTTCGCATCGGTTCGTCCGTGATCGCCGTATAGAATACATGATCCGGATCATGATCTTTCCGGTGCGCCTTAAATGCCTGATCGAACGAATCAGCTTCCCGGTAATCGACGGTGAAGCCTTTTTCGCGCAGTTCTTCCGCAAAATGTCGCATCGCTGAGAAGACGAGGACAAGTTTTTGTTTATGGTACGTCTTCCACTTGGAGCGTGAGGTCGCTTCGACCATCAGGATGACGTCGTCTTGTTTGTTTGCTTCCTTCAATAAAGGGAGATCGTGATTCAATTGATTGCCGAATATCCAGCGTGTCGCCATGAGTGTTCCTCCTTTTACTTTCGTTATATGATTACCGTTTTTCGTCAAAGTCATGCCTGATTGTATGCCGGCTGACGAAAATCTTCTTACCTGAATCGTCGCTTTTACACATTTCTGAATGTAAAAGAAGTTCCTTTCTGTGCAAGCTATGATAGGGTTATAATGGAAAGGTAAGTAGTCGTCATGAGGGGGAAGTTTTTCATGACAGGTAGTCCATAATATCAACGGGGATAGGAAGGATATCATGAGCAGTATGCCTAAAAAAACAGACGTTATTTTAATTGGTGCCGGAGTCATGAGCGCGACGTTAGGGGTCTTATTAAAAGAACTCGCGCCTGAGATCAACATCAAGGTATTCGAGAAACTCGCGAGTGCCGGGGAAGAGAGCTCGAACGAGTGGAACAATGCAGGAACAGGTCACGCCGCACTATGCGAACTGAACTATACGACGGAAAATGCCGATGGTTCGATCGATATCAGTAAAGCGGTCAAAGTAAACGAACAGTTCCAACTGTCACGTCAATTCTGGTCGCATCTCGTCAAGGAAGGTGTCTTGCCGAATCCGAAAGAATTCATCATGCCGATTCCACATATGAGCATGGTTGAAGGAACGGAAAACGTCGAATTCCTGAAAAAACGATTGGAAGCGCTATCAGCGAATCCGTTGTTTGCGGGAATGGAATATTCAGAGGATCCAGCGAAATTAGCCGAGTGGATTCCACTCATCATGAACGGTCGGACGTCACCAGAGCCGATCGCTGCGACAAAAATCGATTCAGGAACGGACGTCAACTTTGGTGCGTTGACACGAATCCTGTTTGAATATCTCGCACAACACGATGTAGCGATCAACTATCAGCATGGTGTCGAGGATTTGAAGCGTGTTGACGGGGGTTGGGAAGTCAAAGTGAAGAATGAGCGCGATCACCGGATCGAGCATCATACGGCGCAGTTCGTCTTCATCGGAGGTGGCGGCGGTAGTCTGCCGTTGCTCCAAAAAACAGGCATCGAGGAATCGAAGCAAATCGGTGGTTTCCCGGTCAGTGGTTTATTCCTCGTTTGTAAAAATCCTGAGATCATCGAACAGCACCATGCGAAAGTCTACGGAAAAGCGAAAGTCGGAGCACCGCCGATGTCAGTACCGCACTTAGATACACGATACATCGATGGGAAGAAATCACTCCTCTTCGGACCGTTTGCTGGCTTCTCACCGAAGTTCCTAAAGACAGGATCAAATCTTGATTTGATCGCGTCTGTCAAACCGAACAACGTCTTGACGATGCTTGCTGCGGGAGCTAAAGAGATGGGATTGACGAAGTATCTGATCGAACAAGTCCTCTTGTCGACGGAACAACGGATGAACGAATTACGAGAGTTCATTCCGAATGCGAAGACAGAAGACTGGGATGTCGTCGTCGCTGGTCAACGTGTCCAAGTCATCAAGGATACACCACAAGGAAAAGGGACACTCCAGTTCGGAACAGAGGTCATTAGTGCAGCCGACGGATCTGTCGCTGCCTTACTCGGGGCGTCACCAGGTGCCTCAACAGCAGTTCCCGTCATGCTCGAAGTACTCGCGAAATGTTTCCCGTCCGAATTACCGGCGTGGGAAGCAAAAATCAAGGAGATGATTCCGTCTTACGGGATCTCACTCGTTGAAAATCCGGAGCTGTTCGAACAGATCCATGCCGAAACAGCTAAAACGCTCGAGCTTGAACAAGGTCAACCGATTCGCTAAACGAAAACCGTCCGACTCCACAAGGAGCCGGACGGTGTTTTGATTTAGCGGAAGTTACGGAAGAAACGTGTTTTCTTTAATGCAATCCCGACTGGAATCGCAACGAGGATTCCGACGACGTTTTGTGTGATGTTTCCTGGAATTGAAGCGACTGGTGCGACCCAGTTGCTGTAAAGGATACCTTCACAAACATAGTAAACAGCAAGCATGACGGGAGCAGAAACAATCATTGCGAAAATATTTAAGCCTGGATTGTCTCCTTTGTATCGCGAAGACCAGGCGATACGCCCGACAATATATCCTTGGAGTCCTCGAGCTACGATTGTAAATGGAGCCCAGAGTGTCCATCCACTGATAAGATCAAATAATCCCATGCCGATTGCTCCGGCAATCAGTGCTGTCCGTGGACCGAATAAAATCGCGATGAGAAAGAGCATCGCTGTTCCCATATGAACGAGACCACCGCTTGAAGCGATTGGCAATTTGATATTGATGAATAGTGTCGCGACAAGAACAAGTGCGATTGACATCGCAGTGATGACGAGCTGGCGAGTACGAGTGCTAGAATACGGTGCTGCTTTTTGCATGTGGCTAACCTTCTTTATGATAGATTTTAAGATAGCTTTAATCTATCAGATGACTGGACTAGTCAAAAGTGTCAACTTTGAATTATTTATAGGGGTCAGATTGACTAAAAAGTCGTCATTCGTTCTTAATTCCAAAAGAGTTTAATCTATTCATACAGTCTTAAATGAAAAAATCTCCAAAACGGTTGTCGTTTTTGAATCTACTTTTTGTTTTTTCTGTACAATGAACAGCGAAAGGAAGGGGAAGTTAATGAAATATCAGATCGCGACAGCTGTTTTTTTATTCGCTTCATTGTCACCAGTCATATCGGAGGCAAAGGACCAGACGACACAACATCAACGTTATTACGCGGCATATGAAAAAATCGTGCAGAAAATAAATCGGACACATGAAAATGCGGACGTCACGTTGCTTGCAGCAAATCAATTCGCAGACGAGGACTGGGTTTCGCCGAAACGTTTTCAGGAACGAGCAGTCAAACGGTTGAAGCCGTTACGTGTCCAAACGAGCTTCGAGTGGGATAGTGAACGGACGCTCGAACGCACGCAACGTGGAAACGAAGTCCGGATTATCGGGAATTTCGAGACAGAACTCTTGGAACAGAGTAAACGCCAACGATTATCCGATGTCTTTTCGATGACGTCTCTTGCGATCGATGATGGAAGATGGACGCAAACTGAATTTGTCGGTAGACCAATCGATGCAGGACAAACGATGGTCGTAACGGTCAGTGGTACATACGCGAAGCAAGGCATCTTAACAAAGCACCACATCACAAAAGAATTTCATTGTTCATCCGTTGGTGAAATCTACTATTGAAATAGAAAAAGAGCAAAACTCGTTTGAGTTTCGCTCTTTTCGTTTAATTCCGGATCAAGTGATCGAAAGCACCCAGTGCAGCTGTTGCACCAGATCCCATCGAGATGATGATCTGTTTATACGCGCTATCTGTGCAGTCTCCTGCAGCGAAAACGCCTGGTACGTTCGTTGCGCCGTGGCGATCGACTTGGACTTCACCGAACTTGTTACGGCTCACCGTTTCACCGAGCCAGTCCGTGTTCGGTACGAGACCGATCTGGACGAAGACACCTTCGAGCTCAACGTGACGCTCGACGTTCGTTTCGCGCTCGATGTACGTGATACCGTTCACTTTGTCCGTTCCTGTGATTTCCTTCGTCTGTGCGTTGACGACGACCGTGACGTTCGGAAGCGAAGCGAGGCGTTCTTGAAGAACAGCATCCGCTTTTAGTTCCGGTGCGAATTCAAGGACCGTGACATGCTTGACGATTCCCGCGAGATCGATGGCTGCTTCGATCCCTGAGTTTCCGCCACCGATGACTGCGACACGTTTTCCTTCGAACAACGGACCATCACAGTGTGGACAGTAGGCGACGCCTTTGTTCTTGAATTCGAGTTCGCCTGGGACACCAACGTTACGCCAGCGTGCACCTGTTGAAAGGATCAAACTCTTCGTCTTCAAGACAGCACCGTTCTCAAGCTCGAGCTCGAAAAGGTCTTTCTTCTCAAGACGAGTTGCCCGCTGCAGGTTCATGACATCAATGCCATACTCCTTGACGTGCTCCTCAAGACTTGCGACGAGTTTTGGTCCTTCCGTGTACTTCATGCTGATGAAGTTTTCGATGCTCATCGTATCCATGACTTGTCCACCGAAGCGCTCTGCGACGATTCCTGTCCGGATGCCTTTACGGGCTGCATAGATGGCAGCACTCGATCCAGCTGGACCACCACCGACGACGAGGACATCGTATGGATCTTTATCAGCGAAATCAGAAGCATCGGCACCTGTGCCAAGCTTCGCCAAGATTTCTTCAAGTGACATCCGTCCGTTACCGAATGCTTCGCCGTTGACGAAGACCGTCGGAACAGCCATGATCTCTTTTTGTTCGACTTCTTCCTTAAATGCCGCGCCATCAATCATCGTGTGACTGATGTTCGGGTTGAGGACGCTCATGACGTTCAATGCTTGTACGACATCTGGACAGTTGTGGCAGCTCAAGCTGATGTACGACTCGAAGTGGTACGTTTCTTGAATGCCTTGAATCTGCTTGATGACGTCCGCATCGACCTTCGGTGCTCGACCGCTGACTTGTAGCAGAGCGAGAACGAGGGACGTGAATTCATGACCGAGTGGGATTCCCGCGAACGTGATGCCGCTTGTCTCACCGACACGGTTGACTGTGAAACTTGGTGTCCGGGGAAGGCTTGCCTGCTCGACGGAGATGCGTGGTGTCATGCTTGCGATCTCTTCGACGAGTGCGCTCATCTCAAGCGAGACGGCGTCTGTCCCAGCGCTAACCGCTAGGACGAGATCGCCTTCGAGAAGCTCGAGGTATTGCGCGAGTTGTGCTTTAATGTCTGGTGCTAAAGCCATCGCGAATCCGCTCCTTAAATTTTTCCGACGAGGTCAAGGCTTGGTGTGAGTGTTGCAGAGCCTTCTTCCCATTTCGCTGGGCAGACTTCGCCTGGATTGTTACGTACGTATTGTGCTGCTTTGATTTTGTTGACGAGCGTGCTTGCATCGCGACCGATACCGCCTGCGTTGATCTCAACTGTTTGGATGACGCCGTCTGGGTCGATGATGAACGTACCGCGGTCAGCAAGACCATCTTGTTCGTTCAAGACTTCGAAGTTACGTGAGATGACGTGTGATGGGTCACCGATCATGACGTACTCGATTTTACCGATTGTTTCTGATGTTTCGTGCCATGCTTTATGTGTGAAATGCGTATCTGTTGAGACAGAGTAAACTTCAACGTCAAGCGCTTTGAGGGTTTCGTATTGGTTTTGGAGATCTTCGAGTTCTGTCGGGCAAACGAATGTAAAGTCTGCAGGGTAGAAACATACGACACTCCATTTACCGCGAAGGTTAGCATCCGTTAGGTCAACGAATTCTCCGTTGTGGAATGCTGATGCACTGAATGGTTTTACTTCACTTCCGATTAAAGACATGATAAAAATCCTCCTCAAGGGTTCTATTTTTAGAATCTGTTCTAGTGCATACAAACAATCTGTATTTATCACACTAGAATAATTCTAATCTAATACTAATTTCATATAGACCAACACTTTTGTCAAGGTATAATCGGTAATTTCTTATTTCAGGAAAGATTGTGTGAACAAAAAAAGAAATCCCGACTCCTAAATGAAACAGGAGTCGGGAGCTGTATTCTTTATTGCCAGTCCGTGTGGAAGATCCCTTCGCGGTCTGTCCGAGCATACGTATGAGCACCAAAATAATCGCGTTGTGCTTGCAACATGTTGGCATTCGAATTCGCTGTCCGGTAGCTATCGTAATACGTCAGTGACGTCGATAGAGATGGGAGTGCAAAACCAGATAACGCACCCTCGGCAACGACGTGACGTAACGATTCTTGATACGCCTGTACTTTCTCAGCGAAGAACGGGGCGAGCATCAAGTTCGAGAGGTTCGCATCATTTTTGAACGCTTCACTGATGACGTTCAAGAAGTCGGCCCGGATGATACATCCACCACGGAAGATCAAGGCGATCTCCTCAAGGCGTAAGTTCCAGTCATACAACTCAGACGACGTTCGGTACTGGGTGAAGCCTTGCGCGTATGCGGCAACTTTCCCCATATAAAGCGCTTGACGAATTCGTTCGACCCACGCGTCTCGCTCAAGCGTCGACAAGTCTTCGGGTCCCTTTAGGACAGCAGACGCTGCGACGCGTTCTTCTTTAATAGCTGAAAGGTAACGCGCGAACAGAGCTTCTGTAATGATTGAAGAGGCGATCCCATTATCAATGGCTTGCAGGCTCGTCCATTTTCCAGTTCCTTTTTGACCGGCTTGATCGAGAATGACATCAATCAACGGTTGCCCTGTCTCGTCATCCGTTTTTCGGAGAATGTCCGCTGTGATCTCAATCAGGTAACTTTTCAGTTCACCCGCGTTCCACTCAGCGAAGATATCCGCGACTTCCGTGACGTCGAGTCCGAGACGGAAACGGAGGAAGCTATACGCTTCAGCGATCAGTTGCATGTCCGCATACTCGATTCCGTTATGGACCATCTTAACGAAGTGACCAGCGCCCTTCGGACCAATATAAACACAACATGGATCTCCTTCGACGTGAGCGGCGATCTTCGTCAAGATTGGTGCGACATGTTCGTAAGCTTCTTTCGATCCACCCGGCATGATCGCAGGGCCGGTCCGCGCACCGACTTCACCACCCGATACACCGACACCGATGTATTCGATCCCGTGGCGTTGTAACTCGTCGAAACGACGCTCTGTATCGAGGAAGTGAGAGTTTCCGCCATCCATGATGATATCGCCTGTTTCGAGATGCGGAAGCAACGATTCGATGACTGAATCAATCGCGCTACCGGCTGTGACCATCATGAAGATTTTACGTGGGCGAGCGAGTGATTGAACGAATGCTTCAATGTCGTAGTACGGATGAAGAGGTAGTCCTTCATCATGTGCGACGAGATCGTCCGTTAAATCACGTGTGTAGTTATAGATGGCGACTTCTTCTTGATGACTCGCCATATTCAGTGCCAGGTTGCGTCCCATGACGCCAAGCCCGATGACTCCGATAGAATGTTGCATAAGTAGAACGACTCCTTTTCTTAGACGACGAGGCTGAGGAGAAGAACGAACCCAAGTCCACAAACGGAAATGATCGTCTCAAGCACAGTCCATGTCGCAAACGTTTCTTTTAATGATAATCCGAAATACTCTTTAAACATCCAGAAGCCCGCATCATTGACGTGTGAAGCGATCAGACTACCCGCACCAGTCGCGAGAACGACGAGCGCTAAGTTGACGTCGGATTGCTCTAGTAACGGAATGACGAGACCTGCCGTTGATAGGGCAGCGACTGTCGCGGAACCGAGTGAGATCCGCAGAATCGCAGCGATCAACCAAGCGAGTAGAATCGGGGATAACGCCGACCCCTCAAATAAGTGCGCGACGTATTTTCCAACACCACCGTCAATCAAGACTTGTTTGAAGGCACCGCCACCACCGATGATCAATAGCATCATCCCGATTTGGGCGATCGCCGTCGTACAAGATTCCATGACCGTTTGCATCGGAATCTTACGCGCGATCCCCATCGTGTAGACCGCGACGAGTAACGAAATCAACATCGCCGTCGAGGCGTTCCCGATGAACTCGATTGCCGAGATGACACTGTTTTCACCCCAACCGAGTGTTTCTTGTAAAAGCGTGAAGATTGTTGCGACCGACATCAAGAGGACCGGTAGCATCGCCGTGAAGACACTGATGCCGAAGCCTGGTGTCTCGTCTAAATCAAATTCTTTTTGTTCCCCGAGTGACGCGATGTTTCCTGTCCGTGTAAACGATTCAGGAACGAGTCGTTTGGCGATTTTCGTAAAGATAGGACCGGCGATGATGACGGTCGGAACAGCAACGATGAAACCATACAATAAGACTTCCCCGATATTGGCTTTATACTCCCCGGCGATGACGGTCGGACCCGGGTGAGGTGGTAAGAAGCCGTGCGTGACAGATAGTGCTGCGACCATCGGGATCCCGAGATACAGGATCGAGACGCGGAGCTGACGTGAAATCGCAAAGACGATTGGAATCAACAAAACGAGTCCGACTTCGAAGAAGAGGGCGATCCCGATGATGAACGAAGCGACGACAACCGCCCACTGGATGTTCTTTTCCCCGAATCGGGCGACAAGCGTCATGGCGATTCGCTGCGCCCCCCCGGCGTCAGCAATCAGCTTTCCAAGCATGGCACCGAGACCAAAAATCAGTGCCAAGTGACCAAGCGTTCCTCCGATACCGGCTTCGATCGTCTTGACGATCTGATCGAGCGGCATGCCGAGTAGTAGTGCAACGCCAAAGGAAACGATGATGAGTGAGACGAACGTATTTAATTTCAACCCCATGATGAGAACGAGCAACGCGACAATCCCAATTCCTACGATGACTAAAGGCATGATGACTTCCCCCAAAAGATTAAGTTAGTTTTCTTCTTGAATCAAGCTCCGTTGATACGTAGCGATTCGTTTGTGATCCTCAGACAATGTCCGCGCTAGACTAATGAAAATTGGTAAGAGCTGACGATATTCATGCATCGCTTCTTCATTTGGTACATGGCGATGCGTTTCCCCGATCATCTCAGAGACGACTTCGAACGAATCGACTTCCCCTGTCGCATACAGTCCAAGAATACAAGCACCAAGACATGAACTTTCAAAACTTTCCGGAATGACGACTTCTGATTCAAAGATGTCCGCCATCATTTGGCGCCAGACTTCGGACCGGGCAAACCCACCTGTTGCCTGAATCCGTGTCACGGGACCGTCCATGCACTCGATTAGGGCGAGGAAGACGGTATAGAGATTGTAGATGACGCCTTCTAGTGCCGCCCGGATCATATGCTCTTTTTTGTGCGAAAGTGTCAAACCGAAGAACGAACCGCTGACATCCGGATTCCAAAGCGGCGCACGTTCACCGGACAAGTAAGGATGGAACAATAGCCCGTCGGATCCAGGACGGACGCGTTCGGCAATCTTCGTCAAAACAGCGTACGGATCGATGCCAAGGCGTTTTGCTGTCTCGACTTCTGCTGAAGCGAGTTCGTCTCGGATCCACCGTAAGACCATTCCACCATTATTAACGGGTCCGCCGATGACCCAGTGGTCCTCGGTCAGCGCGTAACAGAACGTACGTCCCTTTTCATCGGTCTGCGGACGATCAATGATCGTTCGGATGGCACCGCTCGTTCCGATCGTGATCGCAATTTCCCCTTTGCGAATCGCGTTGACACCTAAGTTAGAAAGGACACCGTCACTGGCACCGACTAGGAACGGCGTATCGATGGAGAGTCCCATTTGTCGTGCGTAATCAGCATTTAGTTCGGTACATGTCGTCGTCGTCGGTACGGGTTCCGATAAGTAGCTTGCATCGATCCCTGCGACGTGTAACGCGCCCGTATCCCAGCCTAATTCATGAATGTTGAAAAGACCGGTCGCTGAAGCGAGAGAGTGGTCGATGACATATCTGCCGAACAGTCTTTGGAACACGAATTCCTTGATCCCGACATATTTTTTCGTTTGAGCATGGAGCTCCGGACGATCTTCGACGAGCCAACTGATTTTGCTGAGCGGTGACATCGGATGAATCGGTGTTCCGGTCCGGTGATAGATCGATAGACCATATTGTTCCTTGATCTTGTTCGACCATGCTTCACTCCGACTGTCTGCCCACGTGATGCAGGCAGTCAATGGTTGATGCTGTGCGTCCATTGCGATCAAGCTGTGCATAGCACTACTGAACGCGACGAACTTTGGTGGCATGCTCGGATGACGTTTCGTGATCAAGCGGATTGATTCGAGTACAGCATCAAAAATTTCTTCCGGATCCTGCTCCGCCGTCGAGCGATTTGGTGTATGGAGCGGGTAACCGACGTTCGTTTGTCCGATGACCTCTCCTTTTGTCGTAAATAAGACCGCTTTCGTACTCGTCGTTCCGATATCGACGCCTAACATATATTCAGTCATGTGAATCGACTCCTTTCGACATCATTTGTTGCGTTTTCCAGAGATCTTCGACTTCCTGGACGTCATCAAAGTTCTGATGTAAGGAAGCAACCATCCGTTCACGGTCGCCTGTCTCGATCGCTTCGATGTACAAGGCGTGGTTCGCGAGGATGCGTTCGAAGTCTTCGATGTCTTCCTCGAATCGTACCCGCATCGATAGGAGGATGAAACTTTCCATGACCGGTTTGAGATTTTGCCAAATCATGCTGACATATCCATGATCAATCGAGCGGATGATCGTTTCATGAAACAGTACATCCTGGAAGGAGAATTCATCGGCATCCTTGTATTTGATGGCAACCTTCATCATTTCGAGAATTTTACTGAGCTCTCGGACGAGTTCTGCCCGTTCGATTTTGACGAGTCGTTCGAAGACGAACGTTTCGATGAGTAGCCGGACATCATAGATTTCCTGAATGTCGCGCTCAGACAAACCGACGACGACTGCTCCCATCCGCTCGAGACGAATCAATTGTTCGGATGCAAGGACCTTTAATGCATCACGGACAGGCGAGCGACTGACTGAAAAATCAGAGGCTAATTTGTTCTCAGATAAGATGTTACCGCTTTCAATCCTTCCTGAAATGATGCGCATCCGTAGCTCGTGTGCAACACGATCTCCGGCGGAAGCTTTTGATAACCACTTCAAGGGGTATAACATTTCTGACATGGAATCACCTGATTTCTAAAGTGAGTATACTTGTATACAAGTTAGTATATACGTTTTTTTCTAAAATGCAAACGCTTAACTTAAAACGGATCGATCCACGCAGAAATCAGGAAATCGGTTCCAAATATGTTAGGGTGAAGGAGTAAGCAACGCACAGAACGGGTAAGGAGGAGATAGTACATATGAACATGTTAGTTGTAGGTGCAGGGGCAGTTGGAGGCTATTTCGGAGGTCGTCTTGCTGAGCAAGGGGAGCAGGTGACATTCCTCGTCCGTTCGAATCGATATGAACAACTACAAAAAACAGGACTACACATCACTAGTCCTCATGGCGATATGACGATTACGCCTCAGTTGATAACACGAGACATGCGACTGGATCGTGCATTTGATGTCATCTTGCTTTCGACGAAAGCCTATCACTTAGATGACGTCCTACAGGACATCGCGCCATTCGTTTCGAGCGAGACGTATATCATTCCTTTGTTGAACGGCATGCAGCACATTCGACGATTAACAGAAGTCTTTGGAGAAGATCGAGTTTTGGGTGGTCTTTGCTTTATTGAGTCGACGCTTGATGCAGAAGGGCGCATTGTACAGACAAGCCCGTCGCATCGGCTGCTATTTGGTTCACGAACCGGTAAACCAACAGCGCGTCTAGAGAAAATCGCAGCGTGTTTTGCGAAAGCGAAGGCACCAATGAAGTATTCGATGCATATCATGGATGACATGTGGCAAAAGTATCTCTTCATTTCGACATTCGCGGGCGTGACGACGCTATTTCGCTCAGCAATCGGTCCGATTCGGGAAGAAGCTGTTGGACGTCAAATGATCCTAGACGTCATGGCGGAAGCGAAACAGGCGATGGAAAAACAAGGGGCAGTCTTTAATGACGATGTAGAAGCGGTCTTGCTGAAGCAGATGCATGCAATGGAAGATACGATGAAATCATCGATGTTACGGGACATGGAAAAGGGTCAGCCCGTCGAAGTGGAACATTTTTTCAGTGAATTATTAAAGCCTGCTACGACTGATCAGATGCATGCCTTGAAATTAGTCGAAGCGAATTTACGCATGTATCTCGAAACGACTAAATAGTCACATTTTTCTATTTTAGAAAAATGATGGTGTGGTGCAAATGTTTCGTTTTGATGACGAAAGACCTGTTTCCCTTAGGAATCGTTGACTTCCGAAATAAAGTTCATCTATTCTTAATGAGATTGAAAAAAACTGATAATATATTTTTCCGTATTTTTTTCTTGCAAGGACGAATGAAGCAGACGAGAGGGGAAGTTTATCCATTATGAAACGTATTATTATTCGTGCAGGTATGACACCATTCGAACAGTTCGATGCTCCTTATTTGATGAAACATAATTCCATTGGAGGAAACGTTGGAAATCTTATCTATCAATACAGTATCTTTCGGACGTTGATGACAGAAGGTACGACGATTACACCTGACTATTACTATTACGACGAAGAACGGGCAGACGAAATCAATGCCAACTTTGATCTTTATGTCATTCCGTTAGCGGATGCATTCCGAAAAGAATTCGTACCGACGTTACGGAAATATACACGTCTCATCAAAAAATTAAAAATTCCAGTCGTCGTCATCGGTGTAGGGTTACGTGCACCGTTTGAACCAGACTTAGATGGTGGATTCCCATTCGATGAAGATGTCAAAGCGTTCGTCAGTGCCGTTCTCGAGCGCTCGAGCATGCTAGGTCTTCGCGGGGAGATCACGTCGAAATACTTAACACGTCTTGGTTTCCGCGAAGGGATCGATCATCGCGTTATCGGATGTCCTTCGATGTACGCGTTCGGTCGTGATTTGAACATTCGCGAAACAAATATCACGTCCGAGTCGATGATTACAGTCAACTCGTCACGTTTGGCACCACAAAACGTTCTTGATTTCATTACGCGCGGGATGGAAGAGTATCCGAATCACTACTTCATTCCACAGTGGATGAAGGAACTGAAGTTGACGTATACAGGAACGCACCCAATCGCAGACTTGTCCGTGACGAACTATCCGGTGAAGATGTCGAATCCTGCTTATATGAACGATCGTGTCCGTTTCTTCTTGAACGCACAGACATGGTTTGATTTCATCGGTCAAGCAGACCTCAGTTTTGGAGCTCGTTTACACGGAAACATCACAGCGACACTTGCGGGTACGCCGAGTATCCTCATTCCAAAAGATGCACGGATGCGCGAATTGACGGATTACCATCAGTTGACGCACATTTGGGCGAACGACATCAAAGCGGATACACAATTATCCGACGTCGTAGCAAATGCTGACTTCCAAAGTCCGGCACGTGTTCAAGCGCGTAACTTCGACAACTTCGTTGACTTCTTGAACGTGAACAATCTTGAGCATATTTATCAAGAGACGAACTATCCTGAGAATGTACCGTTTGACCGTCAAATGGCGCAAACCGAGTTGCTCCCACCAGTCCAGCCGATTTCTGGCGTAAGTCTTGAGGAAGCAGTCGCTCGTTTTGAACGGTTCTTCCCGGAACAAGAGAAGAAGATTGCGGATGCGCAAAAACAAACAAAAGCACAATTAGCTGAAAAAGATAAGAAAATCAAAGCATTGCAGAAACAAACAGGAACGGCTCAAAAGGATCAAGAGATTGCGGCGCTCAAAGCGCAATTGGCTGCCCAAACGAAGAAAATGAAGCACCAGCAAGGAACATTGAATCGGAAAGCGGTTCGTGCAGCCTTGAAAACAGCGGATTTATTCGCCAAAAAGTAACCCTTTAAACATTCCGGATTGATACGATGCGGAATGTTTTTTTGATAGGAGTATTCTGAATTGTATTGACAATTTAAAAAAGACTTGATAGGGTTAGGAACAATTACATACTTATCCAGAGAGGTGGAGGGACTGGCCCTATGAAACCTCAGCAACAGGTCGAAAGATACTGTGCTAATTCCTGCGGGTGCTGCACCCGATCGATAAGATTTCCGAATTGTCGACCGACGCATCCGTGAGGATGCGTTTTTTGTTTGGAATAGTTGGAACGAGGAGGAAATGGATTCATGAAAACGAGCGGAGCGTTTCGACGCAAGATGGAATCACGTCATCTGATCATGCTGTCGTTAGGTGGTGTCATTGGAACAGGATTATTTTTAAGTACAGGTTATACGTTGGAACAAGCAGGACGCGTCGGAACGATTCTGTCTTACTTGATTGGGGCCGTCGTCGTTTACTTAGTCATGTTAAGTCTCGGTGAACTCGCCGTGCACATGCCGGAAACCGGATCATTCCATAAGTACGCAACGAAGTACATCGGACCCGGCACCGGTTATACAGTGGCCTGGCTCTACTGGCTGACATGGACGGTCGCCCTTGGTTCAGAATTCACGGCAGCAGGCATTTTGATGCAACGTTGGTTCCCGTCGATTCCTGTATGGGTGTTCAGCGCATTGTTCGCTGCGATGATCCTCGGTATTAACGTCTTGAAAGTTCGCGTGTTCGCTGAAGTCGAGTTTTGGTTTTCCGCCATTAAGGTCGTGACGATCATTGCTTTCATTTTACTCGGTGCGGGAGCAATCGTCGGCTTCATTCCACTGCAAGATGGTAGCCCGGCTCCATTCTTTTCTTCGTTAACCGAAGGCGGGTTGTTCCCAAATGGCGCTTTCGTCATCTTCATGACGATGCTTGCCGTGAACTTTGCTTACTCGGGAACGGAACTAATCGGTGTCGCAGCGGGTGAAGCAGTCGATCCGAAACGGACGATTCCGCTTGCGATCCGGACGACAATTTTGCGACTCGTCCTCTTTTTCGTCGGTACGATCATCGTGTTAGCCGTCTTATTACCAACGGATGGGAAAGGTGTACTCGAAAGTCCGTTCGTCGCCGTGTTTGAACGGATCGGAATTCCGTATGCGGCAGACGTGATGAACTTCGTCATTTTGACAGCGATCTTGTCGGCAGCGAATTCTGGACTTTACGCCGCCTCTCGGATGCTCTGGTCGCTTGCGAACGAACGCATGATTCCACGCTTCTTCGCCCAGGTGACGCCAAGTGGGGTTCCACTTCGAGCCGTATTGTTCAGCATGCTTGGCGGAGGACTTGCCTTGCTGTCTAGCATCTATGCAGCAGGAAGTGTCTATATCGCGCTCGTCTCGATTTCCGGTCTCGCTGTTGTCGTTGTTTGGATGAGTATCAGCGTTGCCCAGTATCGCTTCCGGAAGCAATTTCTTCGTGAAGGGCATACGGTCGACGAATTGGTCTATCGCACACCACTCTTTCCATTCGTACCGATCGCCGCTTTCGTCGTTTGTTTGATTTCCTTGATTGGTATCGGATTTGATCCGACACAACGAATTGCCTTGTACTGTGGTATTCCATTTATCGTGATCTGTTATGTCGTTCATGCGTTCACGAATTCTTCTCAGAAACGGAGTGTTGAAGATGTCCCGAATCAAAAATCCAGTTGATCAACGATTACAGGAAGTTCCCTTTCTTATTTTAGATGGTGCCCTTGCAACCGAACTTGAACAGAAGGGATTCGACTTGAACGACCCGCTTTGGTCAGCACGTCTCTTGATCGAAGCACCGGAACAAATCGAACACGTCCATCGTGACTACTTTGAAGTAGGTGCCGATGTTGCGATCACTTCAAGCTATCAAGCAAGTATCGAAGGGTTCAAGCAACGTCATATCACGACAGAGGAAGCACAGGCGCTGATCCGACAAACGGTCACCTTGGCGCAAAACGCACGTACGCGTAGCGGAAAGAGTGACGCATTGATCGCGGGATCAGTGGGTCCTTATGGTGCCTACTTAGCAGATGGTTCTGAGTATCGCGGTCATTATGGAGTGTCAGCAGATGTGCTAGAAGCCTTCCACAGACCACGGATCGAAGCATTGATTGAAGCGGGGGCTGATCTGCTGGCATTTGAGACGATTCCGTCGCTCGAGGAAGCTGTCGTGTTGTTCCGGATTCTCGAAGCGTATCCGGAAGTGTCCGCTTGGCTGACGTTCTCGCTTCAAGATGCGACACACATTAGTGAAGGAACGGCACTTGCGACGTGTATTGAAACGGTCGGACAACATCCACAGCTCGCAGCAATCGGTGCAAATTGTTTTCCGGCATCTTACGCGACCGACTTTATCCGTCACCTTAAGGCGTTGACGGATGTGCCAATCATCGTCTATCCGAACTCTGGTGAGGTCTATGATCCGGTCGCAAAAACGTGGTCAGGTACGAATCAGTGTACATCGTTCCAAACCGTCGCGAAGACATGGTATGAGGCAGGGGCACGATTGATCGGTGGTTGTTGCCGAACGTCACCTGAACATATCGCACAAATTCGTTCGGTTTGTCAGGTTTCTCATACATCATGAAGAATGACGAAAAAACGGACGCGAAATCGATTGATTTCGCGTCCGTTCCTTTAAATGGTGTGATTTCGTTACCGCTCGCGCAAGGCACGGTTGAATTGTTGCAATAGACGTCCAAAATCTTCGGCATCGTCTGATGGCCAATCCGTCAGGAGACGTTCGATGCTCGCGAGGCGCGCTGTCCGGTAAATCGTGAGCTCTTCTTGTCCTTTATCCGTAATGTGATAGAAGAAGGCACGTCCATCTGTCGGATCTTTTACTTTTTCAACGAGTTGCTTTTGATCGAGTGCCGCAGCTTGGCGACTGACGGTCGAGACATCAAGCTGGAGTTCACGGGCAAGTGTTTTGACACCGACGTTGCCGGAATCCGCTAGTTGTCGCAGTAAGAGGTAGGAAGCACGATCTAAATTACGATTGTCTGCCGTCGCTGTCGTCAAGCGCCGGATCAGAATCGCTAACTCCAATTCAATGGTTTCGAGTGCTTGTTGAGACATCGGGTATCTCCCCTTTCAATAAGGTCTCTCTGTCCCTCATGATTACCCAATGTGGATAAGCTGTCAATGCGAAAAGCAGGAGGCTTGACAGAGTTGTAGTTGTATTATACAATCATTTTTGTTCTTTTAATTGTATCATACAACTTTTTCATATGAGAAATGAACGACAAAGGAGAATTCAGATGAAAGCTTATGAGTCGATGAAACAAGAGGTCATCACGGTAAACGATACAGATCTGATTCGGACGGTCATCGAACGATTCATTCAATCTGGTATTAGCGGCGTTCCTGTCATCAATGCTGAGCAGGAGGTCGTCGGGTATATCAGTGATGGAGATATCATGCGCGCGATCGGAAAACACAAGGACATCATCGTCGATACATTCTTATATGTAGATGTCATCAAAGGAGACGAAGAAGATTATGAAGATCGGATTCGTCATATCTTGAATCGACCTGTCATGGAACTGGCACGCCGGAAAGTCGTAACTGCGGACGCTGACACAGAAATGGAAGAGATTGCAGCAACGCTCGGCGCAAAACGGATCAAAAAGCTTCCGATCCTGAAAGCAGGACGGCTTGTTGGGATCATTAGTCGAGGCGACGTCATCCGCCATTCGTTTAAACAGTTCATGTAACACATCCAATAGAAAGAAGGGACATTATGGCACTTGCTGAAAAAACAACGACGCTTGAGCCGGAAACGGTATTAGCAGAGAGCAAACATGGATTATTCCATCAACCAGTTGCTGTCTGGGCAGTCTTTTTCGCCAGTATCACAGCATTCATGGGAATGGGGCTCGTCAATCCGGTCTTACCGACGATTGCCGAGAATTTAGAAGCGTCAAAAAGTGAAGTAACGCTCTTATTTACAAGTTATAACGCCGTCATGGCATTCGCGATGTTGATTACAGGCGCGATCTCATCACGGATTGGTCAAAAAGGAACATTGATGCTCGGGATCGCCGTCATCGCAATCGTTGCTGGTTTTGCTTCACAAGCTGACAGCATCTGGACGCTCGTCGCGTTACGCGGTGGTTGGGGGCTTGGTAATGCCTTATTCGTTGCAACAGCACTCGCTGCGATCGTTTCTCTGTCGTCAGGTGGAACAGCAAAAGCGATCATTTTATATGAAGCAGCCGTTGGTCTTGGGATTTCGATTGGACCACTATTAGGCGGAACGCTCGGTTCAATCACATGGCGCGCCCCATTCATGGGTGTTGCGACGATCATGGTCATCGCGTTCCTCGTCTTGCTCTTCTTAATGCCAAAACCAGCAGCATCTGCTGCACCAAAACAGAAGTTATCATTAAAAGCACCGTTTCAAGCGATGAAGCATCGTTCACTCTTGACGCTCGGGATCGTTGCGGCACTTTATAACGTTGGGTTCTTCACGATCATGGCTTATGCGCCATTCGTCATGAAACTACCAGCGCAAGGACTCGGATTTGTTTTCCTCGGCTGGGGAATGTTGCTTGCGATCACATCGGTCTTAACGGCTCCGAAACTGAAACAATGGTTCGGAACAATCAAAGCGATGGTCATGATGTTGATCACATTCGCAATCTTACTTCTATTAATGGGGATCTTCACGGAAACACCAGCCGTCGTCATCGTCTGTGTCATCTTGGCGGGAGCCGTGCTTGGGAATAACAACACGCTCATCACGACAGCTGTCATGGACGCAGCACCTGTCGATCGTTCGACAGCATCTGCGGCATACAGTTTCCTACGTTTTCTCGGGGCAGCCATCGCGCCATTCATGGCCGGTAAATTGGCTGAAATCTTCAACGCAAACCTACCGTTTTATGTCGGAAGTGGCTTTGTCCTCTTATCCGTCATCATCATCGGGGTCAATCTCAAACACATTCGCCATATCGATCGGACGGAAGGCGGACATTAATTTCAAAAAACAGCCGAAGCGAATCCGCTTCGGCTGTTTTTGATTGAAATCAAGACGGGTACATGTCTCTTAACGTGCGGATCGAGTGCTCAATCATTTCCCGAAGGACGTTTAAATCGATGTCAGTCAGTCGTTTTACGTAGAGGCAGGACTTGCCGCGTCGATACGTACCGAGAGTGGCAAGCAGTCGTTCCGATACATCGTCTTCACCAAGCGCGAGGTAAAGGACGAGGTTCGTCTTGCGCGGAGAAAAACCGACATAAAAGCTGTCGCCCTCGTGACCAGAGGCATAGCGATAATGATAGGCACCAAAACCAATCAAGGAAGACCCCCAAAGAACGGCTTCGTATCCCGTGACATCTTCGAAGAACTGACGTAACGTGATACCATCTGCTTGACGTAGTGGTGGTTCGACTTGTGCCAGAAATGCATCAACGGACTGTTCAGTAGGACCTGTCTTTGGCGTATCAGACATAAGCAGACTCCTTTCGGATGAAGAAGATATCGATTACTTTCGAGAAAAGAAAGCGAAAATCCTTGTACATAAAGGAGGAAATCGAATGAAGCATCGCATCGTGTTTCGAGGAGAAGAAAGCAGTGTATCGTGGGACATCTTACACGTATATCCTAAACAAGAGGAACTAACGATTCAAATGACGGGAGAAGATAGTGAACACGAGTTTTCAGTTACATTTAATCAATATGATACGTTCATCCGTAACTTTGCTCGCGTCCATGAGTCGTTACAGGGAGAAGTCGTATTCGAGCAGGGCGTGATTTGTCTCTGTTTACGGTATGACCGGCTTGGTCGTGTCTTCATCAGTTGGTCTGACGGACAAACGAATCATCAGTTTCGCAGTGATCAAAGTTATTTAAGTGAGGCGTTGGCACAGCTTGGTGTGTACTAAACTAAACACAGTAAAAGTAGAAGGGACGACTCTGGGTATTGCACCCAAAAGTCGTCCCTTTTTTATTTAAAGCGATGGAAGTGATTGATGTAATGGTGTGTTGATCAAGTTAAAGCAAAACGCAATCGTTTGTTCATATTCGGATAACGGAATCGACTCATCGACTTGATGCGCGAGACGGAAATCATGGAAAGAAGCAATCGCGATCGGGAATGCTTTTTTTGCTTGGCTGAACATTGCACCATCCGTTCCACCTGGGATGGCGATTTTTCGTGGTGTCACGCCGCTGACCTGCTCCATCGTATCTGCGACCTGTTGCAAGAAAGGCGCTTGTTCATCGGTTTCACAGGAAGGAATATCCTTGATGACGGTCACGCTCATGTCAAAGTCAGGATCTTCTGCAACAAGTCGACGCTCAATATCCGTAAAGGCAGCAAGAACGTCGACCCGACCGAATCCAGGAATCGTTCGGATGTCCATATAAAACGAAGCCTGACTCGGAACGACGTTTGGTCCTTCGCCTCCTGAAATCGAGGTGATTGACGCAACGACCGGACCAAGCGCCGGGTGATGATTCACTGTGATCGAGAAGCGTTCCGACTTCACTTCCTGGATGACGCGATATACGTCATCAATGGCATTACGTCCGAGTTGAGGAGCAGAGCTGTGTGCACTTTTCCCACGGCATGTTACTTCAATCCCAACGACACCTTTTTGTGCATAACCGATCATCCCACTCGTCGGTTCTGTGATCAGTAGAGCATCTAAATCATCCGCATGCCCTTGTTCCGTCAAATGCCGAGCTCCTGTCATGCCATTTTCTTCATCGGATGTAATCAGAAGTTTGACGGTGTTCGGACGGTTTTGACGTTCCTTGTATTGAATGAGCGCTTGCACCATCGCCATGACACCTGACTTCATATCCGAAGCCCCACGACCATAAATGCGTCCGTCTTCGATTTCACCACCGTATGGATCTTTCGTCCAGCCGTCTCCTTGCACAGGAACCGTATCGAGATGACCAGATAGCCCGAGTACGGAAGGGCGTGAAACCTCTTCACTCGCAGGAACGGTCGCGACGAGACAAATCCGTTTCGATGAGACTTCGATCCATTCTGTCGAGATGTGATGATCAATTAGTACATCGTACACATAACGTGCAACGGCTTCCTCTCCGTCCGTCGGATTAACGCTTGGAATTTGAAGACATCGTTGTAAGTAATTAATTGCTGTTTGCATAAGTATTTCCCCCTTTACCTATCCTGTACCCTGATAAAAATACTTCAGGGAGGTAAACGAATTCGGAAAATAATTTAGGGAGCTGAACGTCTTGAGATAAAAGAAAACGGTGCAACCAGAGGGTTACACCGTACCTTGCTCATTCACTTTTTTCTGCTTCGTCTTTCCACTTCGAATCAATCAACATCTCTCCCGGCCATGTATAAGCCATGATACCACCGTCTGCTGTGATATCCTCACCTGTGACATATGAGCTGTCATCAGAAGCGAGGAAGAGAGCGACCGTTGCCATCTCGCGTGGTTTACCGAGTCGTCCGAGTGGTGTGATCCAAGCGTTCGCATCGCGGAACTGTTTACCTTGCTCTTTTTCTTTTTCACCGACAAGTGTATCGATGAGTGGTGTTTCGATTGTTCCTGGTGATAACGAATTGACACGAATGCCATGACGCGCATAATCGATTGCCATCGCGCGCGTGAAGTTCGCAATCCCACCTTTCGCTGCGTTATAACCGGATCGGTTCAAGTCAGCTGCGCGACCAGACATCGATGACGTATTGATGATTGACCCACCGTTATCAAGCATGAATGGAATCAAGAATTTACTGACGAGGAATGTACCGCGCAAGTCGACCGCGATGATCCGGTCGAAGAGATCGATTGGATACTCGTGGACTTTCCCGCCTTGTTCATCGATTCCGGCATTGTTGAAGAGGATGTCGATCGTACCGTATGTCTCTTTGACGTGCTTCGCAAGTTGCTCGACACTCTCGACGTCTGAGACATCGACATGGACGGCTTCCGCTTTCCCACCTTGTTGTGTAATCTGTTCTACTGTTTGTTGTGCTTTTTCAAGTGAGACATCGGCACAGACGACCGTTGCTCCCTGTTCTGCGAAGACAAGTGCAGTCGCTTGTCCAATCCCTGTTGCCGAGCCGGTAATGACAGCTACTTTTTGATCGAGTCTACCCATTGTTAAATCCCTCCTAAGTCGTATCGTTCACCTTATGAAACATTCCCGGAGAAATGGAGATTAAACCCATCGATGCGTCTAGTAATAGAGGATAGGGGGTACATCTACAACAGCACAATCGCTGTATAGAGGGAGATGAGAACGCTGACATCCGATCAATGGCAACTTGCCAAAAAATTATTACACGAAGCCGTCCAGTACCAAATGACACTCGAGAAGAGTGCATTCGCAAGTGAATTGATCGACCAAACGACACCGGTCCTCTGGTTTGGTGATGCGACACGTAGCAGTTGGGTGACAATCGCGACGAACCCATCTCGATCGCAGTTTTTAGACCGAACAGGTACATTACGATTTGACGAGCATGGTCCGCTTTTCATACGTCCGAAGTCGATGGCATGGGAGGATTATCTGCAGGAGAAAACGCTGACGGATTCGATCCGACGCTTCAATCGTTACTTCAAACAACCAAATGTGTACCGGACCTGGTTCGGTCGACCAGGTGGGGGGAAGCTCGAAGGATTCTTGAACGGACTCGGTGCGTCGTTTTACGAAAAGACGTTTGATCCAGTCATTCATTTGGATTTTTTCCCGTTTCCGACACACCATTACATGGGAGCGATCAAAGAACGCAGCGTGTTGGAAGATAGTCCGTTCGGTCAGACATTTTTGTTACGCCTGCTTGAACTGTTTTCGATAAAAGGAATCATCCTGCTCGGTAAGGAACACACGGAACGATTTGCGAAGCTCGAACCAGACATCGATTGGACGACCTATCGACCAACGGATTACCCGGACGCGATCTTTCAAGTCGGCTTTTCGTCACGATTTCAGGTACCCGTCGTCGGGCTCCATTTCAAACCGAGTGAACAGTTCATCGGTCTCGGTAATCGAAAGGATGAAAACGGCGTCAGCCATGGCACCTATGGGTCAGCAGAACACTTACGTCAGATCGGAATGATCGTCCTTGAAAAAGTCACGACATACAGTGAAAAAGGAGATTGACAGATATTTCGAACTCCCTAATAATAGGAGATGAATTAGCACTCTATATGATTGAGTGCTAAAAAAGAGGGGGCAGAATGAGCATGGAAACGAAACAATTTAAGGCGGAATCAAAACGATTGCTGGAGATGATGATTCATTCCATCTATACGCATAAGGAGATTTTCCTGCGCGAATTGGTCTCGAATGCAAGTGACGCCATGGATAAGATGTACTATAAAGCATTGACGGACGAGACGATTTCGTTCGAGAAGGAACACTACAAAATTACGATCGAACCAAATAAAGAAGCACGTCAACTGATCATTCGTGATACGGGAATCGGAATGACGAAGGAAGAACTAGAAGACAATCTCGGTACGATCGCGAAGAGTGGATCGCTTGCCTTCAAGGCAGAGAATGAAGCACAAGATGGTCATGATATCATCGGACAATTCGGTGTCGGATTCTATTCTGCCTTCATGGTCGCAGACGTCGTCACCGTCGTTACGAAACCGTTCGGCAGTGCAGTCGCTTATAAATGGGAATCGCGTGGTGTCGAAGGTTATACGATCGAGGAAGTCGACAAGGAAACCGTCGGAACGGAGATTACACTCCACATCAAGGCGAACGATGAAGAAGAATCGTATGACGAATACCTCGAGACATATCGTCTACGTAGCATCATCAAAAAATACTCGGATTTCATCCGTTATCCGATCGAGATGAAGGAACTCGAACGTCAGCCGATCGAAGGCAGTGACGAGACGGAAGAGGTCGAAGTCGTCAAGACGATCAACAGCATGGTGCCGATCTGGCGGAAGAACAAACGGGAACTGACAGACGAAGACTATACGAACTTCTACCAAGAGAAGCGGTATGGTTTCGACACACCGGCGAAACACATTCATATCAGTGTCGACGGCGCTGTTCGTTATCAATCGATCTTATTCATTCCGGAGCAAGCGCCGTACGATTATTATTCGAAGGAATTTGAAAAGGGTCTTGAACTCTATGCCAACGGTGTCTTGATCATGGAAAAATGCAGCGACTTGTTGCCGGATCACTTCAGTTTCGTCAAAGGGATGGTCGACTCGGAAGACTTATCGCTCAACATCTCGCGTGAGTTACTGCAGCACGATCGTCAATTGAAATTGATCGCGAAAAACATCCAAAGTAAGATCAAGACACAACTCGAAGCCCTCCTGCGCGAGGATCGTACGAAGTACGAAACGTTCTATCAAGCGTTCGGACGTCAGCTGAAGTTCGGTATGTATAATGATTACGGCATGCATAAAGAACAGGTGCAGGACCTCGTCCTCTTCTACTCAGCCAAGGAGAAGAAGTTGATCACACTCGCAGAATACGTCGCAGCGATGCCGGAAGATCAGGCACATATCTATTACGCTGCTGGTGAGAGTACGAATCGTCTGGATAAATTACCACAATCCGAGCTCGTTCGTGATAAAGGGTATGATATCTTGTACTTCACGGAAGAGATCGATGAGTTCGCGATTCAGATGCTCGTGACGTATAACGAGAAGACGTTCAAGTCGGTCACAAGCAGCGACTTAGGGATTGAAGCAGCAGAAGCGGAGACGACGGACGCACAAGCAGAGATGTTCCAAGCTATGCAGGAAGTCCTAAGTGGACAAGTCAAGGAAGTCAAAGCCTCAACGCGTCTCAAATCGCATCCCGTCTGTTTTGCGACGGACGGCGCCGTCTCGATCGAGATGGAGAAAATCCTAAAGGCGATGCCGAATAACGAAGGGGTAGAAGCGGTCAAGATTCTTGAATTGAATCCGTCACACGCAGTGTTCGAGTCTCTTGAAACGGCATATCAAAACGATCGTTCGAAATTCGAGCGCTATACAAAACTGATGTATCAACAAGCATTGCTTGTCGAAGGGCTTCCACTCGAGGATCCAGTAGCGTTCGCAAATGATGTGTGTTTATTGATGGTATGAAACGAATAGATGTAAAAAAGGCATTGGATGCGCGCATCCAATGCCTTTTTTCGTACAGTGTTACATTAATCTGTTTGTAAATCAGAAGCGGTTTCGCCTTTTTTCGAGAGAACGTTCAAGACGACGACAAAGAGTACGAATGTGACAAGAGCTCCGATGAAACCGAAGACTGAAGACTCCGTGAAACCGATGACTAAATAACCGACTGCCGCAGTGACGGCACCGACTAGCGCATACGGTAATTGTGTCGTAACGTGATCGATATGATGGGATCCAGCCCCTGTCGAACTGAGGATCGTCGTATCGGAAATCGGTGAACAATGGTCACCGAAGACAGATCCAGCAAGAACAGCAGCAAGCGTCGGTAACAAGAGTGAGGCATCGACAGCCATGACGAGATCCGCACCGATTGGCAACATGATCCCGAATGTGCCCCAACTTGTTCCTGTTGAGAATGCCATCAAGCCGGCAATCAAGAATAATAAGAACGGCAAATACGACGCAGAAATCGAGTTGCTGACGAAGCTCGCGAGATAGTCACCGGTTTTCATATCACCGATGACAGCGATGATCGTCCAAGCGAATAACAGAATCACGACTGCTGGCCACATCGAACGCATACCAGCGACAATACTTGCACGGTAATCGCGGCCCGGAATTTTCCGACCGATAAGCATCAGGAAGGCAACGATCAAACTAATGACGACACCTGCGACGAGGGAACGGGTGACGTCCGTTGCCTCAAATGCACCGATTAAAGTAAACGGGCGGTTGTCGGCTGCAAGTGCCTGAGCACCTGTTCCGAGTAACGCACTGATCGTAGCAATGACAAGAACGACGATCGGAACGACGAGATCCCGGACTTTTCCGTTCGTATGTTCGTTGACCTCTTTTGCCATCCCCATCGGTGTTCCTTTTGACGCATCAAAAAGTTCACCATTCGCGGCACGGCGTTCATGCTGTTTCATCGGTCCGACAGAGACGCCAGAATAAGCGATGTAAAGTGTTAAAAGTAACGCGAAAATCGCATAGAAGTTCATTGGAACGATCATCATGAAAGCACTAAACGCTGAGTAATCCGTAATCGAGTGCGTCGTTAAGATACCGGCGATGATGGAGATGATGAATGCGCCCCAACTCGAAAGCGGACTGATGACACAAACAGGCGCAGCTGTTGAGTCAATCAAATAGGCAAGCTTTGCACGTGAGACACCACGGCGATCCGTTAACGGACGACTGACGTTGCCGACAGCGAGACTGTTGAAGTAATCATCGATGAAAATCAAGATACCGAGTCCGAAGGCAACTAAGCGTGCACCACGCGCTGTCTTGACGTGAGTAGAAGCCCATTCACCGAAGGCACGAGCGCCACCTGATGTCTGAATGAGCGTGGAAAGGACGCCGAGCAATAACAAGAAGACAAGCAATAAGACGTTCCACTCGTTCAAGGCACCGTCTGCCCAAAAGAGGCTGAAGATGTTCTTGCCGAGATAGGTTACCGTATCGATCGGATTAAAACGGTGGAGTAACAGGGCACCGACGAGAATACCGACACCTAACGAAAGAACGACCTTTCGGGTAAAGATGGCTAATAAGATAGCTAGTAAAGCAGGTACAAGGGCAATGATGGAATCTGAATAGTTGACCATGAAAAATATCCTCCTCTTTAATAAATGGCTTAAAGATGAGACCCCGCGGCACAAAAAAAGCAAGGGCACCGGCAACAAAGCCGACACCCTCGCTGGATGCGTCTTTCTTAGCCGAATTGGAGCGCTCCATACAATTGTTATGTATGGCAATCGATCGGGTGTTTCCCGAATCGACCAACGACGATATGCTCGACACATACTGTCATTTCGGCGATGTCACCTTTCCTGTAGTCGTCTTCGTTGTCATCCTCGGACCAAGTACTGATTGAAATCGCGCCTCTACCTCATCGATAGAATAGTCATATTCTGTTCTTATGGACACTTTATCATGTATTTCAGAAGCGATTCAACCATATATTCTGATAATTTAAGATAAAGTTGTTTATTCAGCAAAATGTTGAATGAGCTGTTTCATCAAATAGGCTTGGTTTTCCTCGAATTGTTTTTTTCGATGACCGTTCGCGCCAGATGGGTGGGGGAATCCGGAAAGAAGCTGATGCTGTTCGATTCGTCCATCATGAATCAATCCACGGACTTGCGTCTCGACGACCCGACCGAGTGGAATTAATAACACTGGTTTTTGTAACTGATTGATCTCAGCGACGAAGTGTTCTTCCGCGTAGTGCCTTAATAAAGGGCTACGATTGATCTTCGGTTGATGACCCGAGTAATTCTTTTCGCGATAAAAGACGGGTTGCTTTAACAGTGACGTTGGATGCAATAATTTCTGATGTTGATGAAATAAGCTAGCCGTCGTCTCGATTCCGAGCAATGCTGGAAGTTCAAGTGTATCGAGCATCTGGACGAGGTTACGTCGCATCGTTCCGGCAAAGCTTGCTGTATATTTGACGAGGCGTGCCGTCTCTTCTAATGAAACACCATGATGGAGGGCATCTGTCGCTTCTTCGAAAGCGATTCGCATCTGTTCAAAACCTGGTGTGATCCCGATGATGACGACTTTTGCTTCAGTATTGACATATTCGCCAATCGGAGAGTAATAGACGGTCAGCTCGTTCTCCTGTTGCAATAAAAAATCGTCCGTCCATAATTCATCACGTCGTAACGTACGATCGTCAGGTAAGCTACGAATGGCTTGTTCAAATATAGTTAATGAATTCATGAAGGACCCTCTCTCTCTGTAATGGCACTATGATAACAAATAATACCATTTGTGACAATTCGACCCTTTCACTATTTGTATATAGGTATATAAAAAAGGACTCGATACGAGTCCTTTTCGTGCATCATGCGCGTTCTTTGACCGAAGCGACTTCATAAGTCAGAATCTCGCTGCCGAGCATTGGCGATTCTCCTGCCTCACTACTCGCAGGTCGACTATGTGACGCTTTAAAATCGTCACTCTCCCGCCATGCTTGAAAACTCTTCATGTCTTCCCAGTACATGTTGACGTTCATTTCATCGTGTTCTTCGATATTTTGCGTCAATAAGACCTCGACGCGGATGAATCCGTCCATCGTATCGAGTCCACTTGGACGCGTAAAACGAGGAGCGAGAGCGGCAGCCATCCCTTTTTTGACTTTAATCCGGTTCGTAACGACGATCATCATAAAATCCCCTTTCAAAAAACGAGTAACGTACTTCTTCAGTATAGTACGATGAGGGAAAGAATGCCGGAAAGAAGGAACAAAAGACGATGAATGAACAGGAATACGATCAACGATTACGAATCGAGACCATTGAGATGCAACATCTTTATGGTGTGTTTAGTCACTACAATCGATATGAACCAACGCCTTATGCGGCACTAGACGAATTATGCGAAACGTATTTGTTTCAAAAACAGGACACGGTCATTGATTTCGGGTGTGGGAAAGGGCGTTTGAACTTTTACTTACACGACCGATTCGATTGTTCCGTCATCGGAATCGAGATGAACGGACAATTTTACGAGGACGCACTCCGGAATATGGCGAACTACCAAAGTCGACGGAAGCGGCGTTCCGGAAGTTTGCGATTTGAACAGACGTATGCCGAGCAGTATGCCATTCCGGATGAGACGAATAAGTTTTATTTCTTCAATCCATTCTCTTCACAAATTTTCATGAAAGTGATCGATCACATTTTAAGTTCGGTCGAACGTTCCCCGCGTTCGGTTGATCTCATCTTGTATTACCCGACCGATGAATACCGGGAGTACTTGGAGCGCCATACCGTATTCGAGCAAGTCGATGAGATTCGATTACGAGACATCTATGAAAAAAATCATGACGAGCGGTTCGTCATCTATCGCTTTGATCCGAACAAACTGCTTCAAAACGGGTATTAATACAATGATGAGAAAAATAGAGGATGAGGAGGTCGGACGATGATCCGTTTGGAGCATGTCACGAAAGAGTTTGCACCGGGGCGTGGAATATTCGATGTCAGTTTTACAGTTGATCCGGGTACGATATTCGGTTTCATCGGACCAAACGGATCTGGAAAATCAACGACACTTCGACATTTAATGGGACTACTGGCGGCGGATGCTGGAAAGGCGACGATCGGTGGCTTTGATTGCTGGAAGCAAAGTAAAGAGGTGAAGCAGTTGGTCGGTTATTTGCCGGGGGAGATTAGTTTACCTGGAGACATGACAGGAGTAGACATGCTCGATTTGATGCAACGACTGCATGGTAGCGATCCGACACGGCGGCAACTGTTGTTGAAACGATTTCCGTTTGAGACGAAGACGAAAATCCGCAAGATGTCAAAAGGGATGAAGCAAAAACTGGCACTTGTCGGTTGCTTCATGAAGGATGCACCCGTCTATCTACTTGATGAGCCGACCAGTGGACTCGATCCTTTGATGCAAGAGCGTTTTTTAGAGTGGATCGAACAGGAGAAGCATGCTGGAAAAGCGATTCTGATGAGTTCACACCACTTTCCGGAGATGGAAAAATCGTGCGATCGAGCGGCTTTAATCAAAGCAGGGCGCATCATCGTCGAATCGGATATTCATGAGTTGGTTCGATCGAGTCGAAAGACGTACACGATCGTCTTCCGAACTGAGGTGGAGGCGGCACAGTTCGCGATGCAAGTCGGTGTTGAACCGAAGCGGCTGGAAGTCAGTTTTCAAACGGACGAGACGCTGAGCTTGAATCAGGCGATCGCTTATTTAACTCAGTATGATGTGCGACTGATTCGTCCGTCAGCAGATGATTTAGAACAGGTCTTCTTGCATTATTATGGAGAGGAGGAATCGTCGTGATATTGCTGATTCGCTCTTTATTCAAGCAGGTCAGAAAGCCCGTGCTTGCTTATGCGATTGGAACGAGTCTCTACTTATTGATGCTTGCGTTGCTTTATCCATCGATGATGAAGACAGGTTTACTAGAAGCAAAGCTAGAAGCGTTACCTCCGGAAGTCTTAAAAGCATTTCAATACGATAAGGTGACAGGGTTCGAGAATGTACTGGATCTGCTCGGTGGGAACTATTATGGACTGATTTTTCAAGTCATTGCCAGTCTATTCCTGCTCTCATTAGCAGCGCGTCTCGTTGCACGACCGATCGACAACGGAGAGCTGATCGTCTATCTCGCAGCCCCGATTACACGGAATGCGTATACGTTTGCTGTCGCGATCGTCATGGGTATCGCAAGTATGGTTCTCGTAGGACTGAATGGACTCGTCTTGATGGTATCCGACTGGTGGATGACAGATATTTCGATCAATGACGTCATCTTATGGCGGATTCAACTCAATGCGCTATTGTTACTCTTGGCGATCGGTGCCTTTACGTTATTCGTTGCGACGTTATTTGACGAAGAACGTCGTGCTTTTTCGCTTGCCGGTAGTGTACTGGTTCTATCGATCGTCTTGACGATTCTGTCGGAACTAAGTGACAAGACGGAGTGGCTTCGTTATCTATCTGTCTTCTCCTTATTCAATACGACGCAATTACTAGAAGGAACGGATCATTTTCTTCTTCATTCCATTCTTTTACTCGTCCTCTGTCTCGTGTTCTTGACCGGAGCAGTCGTTCAATTCGGACGTCGGAGTCTGTCGATTTGATCGAAAGTGGCGCAAAAACTTTACAGAAAGTGAACATTTAGGATTTGAACGTTGCGTCACGCGCTGATTTTTACTAAGATAAAGGAATGTTGTAGTTCTGGAAAAAGAAATGAGGTCTTTCGAAATGAATAAACCATCCATTTATGGATTAACGCTTGAGCAGATGACAGAATGGTTATCGAATCAAGGGCACAAACCATTCCGTGCCAAACAAGTATGGGATTGGCTCTACCGTAAACGTGTCACGACTTTCGCGGAAATGACGAATGTCAACAAGGATTGCCTTGAGTTGTTAGATCAGAGTTTTACGATTGACTCGATGACAGAAGCGGTCAAGCAAGAATCAGCAGACGGAACAATCAAGTTCCTTTTCAAATTATATGATGGTAACTTGATTGAAACGGTTCTGATGCGTCATAAGTACGGTCTTTCTGTCTGTGTTACGACACAGGTCGGCTGTAACATCGGCTGTAGCTTCTGTGCAAGTGGTCTGATCAAGAAGAGCCGCGACTTGTCAGCAGGCGAAATCGTTGAGCAGATCATGAACGTTCAACATCACCTCGATGCAGTCGGTAACGAAGAACGTGTCAGCCACGTCGTCGTCATGGGTATCGGTGAACCGTTCGATAACTTCGACAACATGGTCGACTTCTTGAACGTCATCAAGGACCACAATGGTCTTGCGATCGGTGCGCGTCACATCACGGTTTCAACAAGTGGTTTGGCAGATAAGATCTACAAGTTCGCTGACTTGAAACTCCAAGTCAACTTGGCGATCTCGCTTCATGCACCAAACAATGAATTGCGTACGCAAATCATGAAAATCAACCGGGCGATCCCGCTTGAGAAATTGATGCCAGCAATCGATTATTACGTTCAAACGACGAACCGTAAAATCACGATCGAGTACATCTTGCTTCGTGGCGTCAACGACCAAAAAGAACACGCAGTCGAACTCGCAAAACTGTTCGAAGACAAACGTCACTTAACGTATGTCAACTTGATTCCGTACAACCCGGTCGATGAGCATGGTCAATATCAGCGTAGTACGTCTGAAGATATCACGACGTTCTACGATACGTTGAAAAAGAACGGCTTGAACTGTGGTGTTCGTCTTGAGCACGGAACAGACATCGATGCAGCGTGTGGTCAATTACGTAGTAAGCAAATCAAAAAAGATAAAGTAGCATCCAAATAATTCGTTGGGCTTCTCATCGTTTCGGTGGGAAGCTTTTTTTACGATAAGAAATGAGGACATTCTATGACACGTACACGATTTAATGATTTTAACTTAAGCGCACCGATTCTCGACTCAATCGAGCAACTCGGCTACACGACACCAACCGAAGTTCAGCAATCCGTCATTCCGGTCGTACTATCTGGAAAAGATGTCATCGTCAAATCACGGACGGGGAGCGGAAAGACGGCATCGTTTGCGATCCCACTGTGTGAACTCGTCGAGTGGGAAGAAAACAAACCACAAGTCTTAGTCTTGACGCCAACACGTGAGCTGGCCTTACAGGTCAAAGAAGATATCATGAACATCGGACGCTATAAGCGGATCAAAGCGACAGCTGTCTTCGGCAAGCAACCGTTCCGTGGGCAAGTCACGGAGCTCAAGCAAAAGACACACGTCGTCGTCGGAACACCGGGACGCGTACGCGATCATATCGAGCGGGGCACGTTATCGCTTGAGAAAGTCCGTTACGTCGTTTTAGATGAAGCGGATGAAATGCTGAACATGGGCTTCCTCGATCAAGTCGATGCCATCTTGTCTGAGTTACCGAAGGAGCGGATGACACTATTGTTCTCTGCGACCTTCCCAGAAGACATCGAACAGTTGAGTGACCGTTACATGGAGGCACCAAAACGGATCGAAGTGGGTGAAACCGTCGTCTCAACGATTACGCATAGTTATATTCCGGTGACGGACAAGACGAAGTTCGCGATTTTGAAAGATGCCCTGGTCGCTGAAAACCCGGATCGCTGCATGATCTTCTGTCGGACGAAAGAACACGTTGATTTCGTCGCGAATGGTCTACGCGCCCATGACTATCCGGTTGAAGCGATCCATGGTGGGATGGAACAAGACGATCGACTCGATGCGATGAAAGCCTTCCGTGCCGGGAAGTTCCGAATTCTTGTCGCAACAGATGTCGCGGCACGCGGCATCGATATCGAGAACATCACGCACGTCATCCAGTATGATCTCCCTGTCGAACGAGAAAGCTACGTTCACCGGACCGGTCGAACGGGGCGGGCAGGAGCAGCAGGACAAGCAATCAGTCTCGTCACACCAGCAGACGAACGTCGCCTGAAGGAAATCGAGCAGTATCACGGGAAGCTGACACGTCGCCAAGCACCGACAGAAAAGGACTTGATGCGGACAGCGGATGCGTTCGAAGAGAAAATGGCGACGGAAGATACACGTTCTTCGAAAACGGAGCAGCTTGATGCGGACATCATGAAGTTGTTCTTCAACGGTGGGAAAAAGAAGAAACTCCGTGCCGTCGACTTCGTTGGAACGATTGCGAAGATTGAAGGCGTCACAGCAGACGACATCGGCATCATCTCGATTCAGGATACGTTGACGTATGTCGATATCCTCAACGGAAAAGGTCCGCTTGTCCTCCGGGCGATGAAGACGACGAAGGTCAAAGGGAAACAATTGAAAGTGTACGAAGCATTCAAGAAATAAGACAAGCCGGTCATTCTCCGCTTAAGCGAAGAGGGACCGGCTGTTTTGCGTCAAGGCATGTCCAAGATGGAGTCCGCTAGCAGCTGCTTGGGCAAGCGAGTGTGTGGCACCGGAACAATCCCCGATCGCATAGACACCGGGACATGTCGTCTCAAACGTCTCTGACGTCTCAAGCATCGGTGCGTAAAACTTGCCATCTAATCCGTAAAGCAACGTATCTCCCGGAAGTTCCACTTCAAGGAGTTGCTCAAGGCGCTCTAAAAACCCTTCTAAGACAAGCATGTCTTCTGCAGGTACTTCTGCATGCAAATTACCGGGGGACGCGGTTAGGGAAGGGATGATCGTGTTACGACTCAATTGATCGTGTGTCGTCGCTCGCGATGCTCGGAAATCACTAAGTCGCTGAACGAGAATGCGATCACCACCTTGGTTGATTCCGCCAATGATGCGCGTGGCATACGCATTCGCTTTCGTTAGCGTCGAAAAATACCGCGGGAGAAATAGCGTGAAGTTCAGATTTGTCGAGCCGTCTGCTGTCTCGTGGACGTTTTGGCCGTCCGGCATGACGAGTCCTTCTTGATATTTGCGGATGATCCGTCCGCGTGGATTCATGCAATAGGTGACGGCTTGACCGTAAGGCGAGTCGTAACCGAGCTTCGTCTCGAACGTCTCCTGTAACAATGTCCGAAATAGCGCCTCATCCGTCTCAATTCGCACCCCGAGATCAAGTCGAGTCCGCTGTGGGGTGACACCAAGCGTCGCTAACTTTTGCAACGTAAAGTCTGCACCTGAACGACCTGTCGCAAACACAATCCGTTGACTGACGAAGATCTCGTCCGCTGTTTTGATCGTAAACGGCTCTAATTTTGTGATCTGCTCGATTGTCGTTTCGAACCGGGCATCGAGACGTGGTAATAAGGCGTCCTCAAACGCCGTGAAGACGGCAGCGGTCCGTACTGTGCCTAAATGACGGACGGTCGTCTCGACCGAATGTAGACCGGCGCGACGGGCACGAGACGCTACAGTAGGGGAATGCGTGGAATAGGTCTCAACTGTACCTCCACCATAAGTACATAAAAGATCATCGACTTCTTGGAACAGTCGTCGTGTCGTCTCTTCACCGATTTTTGAGACGAGTTCCCCGCCGAATCCTGTCGCATAATTAAACTTTCCTTCTGATTTGCCAAGCCCCGCAAATCCAAGATACGCATCTTCTGCCTTGCGCTCGCGAATCGTTTTTCCGGCATCGAGCAGTAGGACGCGTTGTCCGTCTTCCACAAGCTGATGGGCGAGGAAAATTCCTGCCACACCGGCTCCGATAATCGTCACATCATACATTACTGACGCCTCCTTTTCTTTGAGTATACAAAAAAGCCGGATTCCTGTGAAAGGAATCCGGACTAGGTGAGATCGCTTATTTCCACTCTGCGATGTCAGCGATTGGTAGACGAACCGATGGGTATCCTGCGTCCACGGCTTTACCGATTGAAAGCAACATGACTGGAAGATAACGTTCTTTTTCAAGACCGAATGCTTCTGCGATTTGGTCTTTTTCATAACCACCGATTGGGTTTGTGTCATAACCGTGTGCACGAGCGACGAGCATCAATTGCATCGAAACGAGACCTGAGTCGATCAAGATGCTATCACGCAATGTTTCAACGTCTTCTGGACGGTAGAAACCTTTGATGGCTGGTACTTGGCGATCACGTACTTCTTGCGGCATAAGCCCTTTTTCAACAGCCATGTCGTAGATTGTCTCGATGCTATCGACCGCGTTCATGTCACCGAAGACAGCGATGACAGCAGAAGATGTCTCGACTTGAACTTGGTTGAATTTTGCGAGTGGTGCGAGTGTCGCTTTACCTTCTTCGCTATCGATGACGAGGAAACGCCATGGTTGCATGTTAACTGAAGATGGTGCAAGTGTTGCTTCTTCAAGGATTTGTGTCATTTCTTCTTTTGAAATTTTTACGTTCGTGTCGTAGTTACGAATCGAGCGGCGTCCTTTGACGATTTCCATGAAGTTCGTTGTTGTTTGAGTAGTCATAATTATTCAATCTCCCTTGTGTGTGTTTTCTTTTTTTATAGTGTAAAAAAACTTATTTCCAGTCTGCGATGTCGTTGATTGGTAGGCGAACTGATGGATATCCAGCGTCCACCGCTTTACCGATCGATAGCAACATGACCGGTACATAACGCTCTTTTTCAAGACCGAATGCTTCTGCGATTTGATCTTTCTCGTAACCACCGATTGGGTTTGTATCATATCCGTGTGCACGAGCGACGAGCATCAATTGCATCGAGACGAGACCCGAGTCGATCAAGATACTGTCTTTCAAATCGTTCGCTGATACACTGCTGTACATACCTTGAATCGCTGGTACTTGGCGATCGCGTACTTCTTGTGGCATAAGCCCTTTTGCGACAGCTGTATCGTAGATGTTCTCGAGTTGATCAACAGCGTTCATGTCACCGAAGACCGCGATGACAGCAGAAGATGTCTCGACTTGGACTTGGTTGAATTTCGCGAGTGGTGCGAGTGTCGCTTTGCCTTCTTCGCTATCGATGACGAGGAAACGCCATGGTTGCATGTTGACAGAAGAAGGTGCGAGTGTTGCTTCTTCAAGAATTTGTGTCATTTCTTCTTTTGAGATCTTCACGTCTGTATCGTAGTTACGGATCGAGCGACGTCCTTTGACGATTTCCATGAAGTCTGTTTGAGTTTGCGTTGCCATATTAAATCGACTCCTCTTTTAATTTAGGTAATGTGTCGGCGTTCGCTTCGATGCGTTGAATCATCTCAGCTAGCGTCCGTTGTTCTTCAGCGGAGAATCCTTCGAGTAAGTTCTCGAGGAACTCATCTTTTTGTTCGCGTAATCGTGCAATGCGCGTCGCCCCTTGTTCCGTTAAGGAAACAAGAATCACCCGATTGTCAGCGGCTGACCGTTCGCGAGCAATCATCCCGGTCGATTCCAGATGTTTGAGATGACGGGTCACTGCTGCATGATCGACATTGACGCGTTTTTGCAATTCTTTTTGACTGATCGTTTGATCGACTTGTAGTTGAGCAAGTAGGTCCATTCGCGTCTGACTGAAACCATCCGTACAGAGATCGAATTTTTGAGCAATCGTCTTATTGACGGAGACGAGTGCATAGATCAAACGTCCTTTTTCGGTGCAGGAAATACTCAATCCATCACATCCTTCCCTTCGTTCGAAGAAACCTTTGACGTATCAAAGATTGATATGTAAACGAATATAACGTGTTTATTTTGATGGCGCAACTTATCTGCTTCTGACATAAAAAAAGATATCATTCACGCAGAATGATATCGAGTCAGGCGACTTAGCTAATTTGGCGTTCAGACGCCGGAAGTCCTTTTGCATCAATCGCTGCAATGATCCGTCGGAAATAGAACAACCAAAATTGCAGGAACGGTCCGATCAGGAAAATCGAGAGGATCGTACCGAAGAAAACAGGTCCCCCAAGCAACCAGCCAATGCCGCATGCCGTAACTTCCATGATCGTCCGCATCAGACGAATCGACGTTCCAAAACGCTCTGCAAGTGTCAATGTCAACCCATCGCGTGGACCGGCCCCGTATCCGACAGCGACATACAGACCAGCGCCCATCCCAATGATGAAGATGCCGAAAATCAGCCAGAGTGTATTCAACCAGATCGATTCAAAAGAGGGTAAGAGATGAGAACCAAGCACAAGATTCATGAAGACACCAACGAAAATCGCGTTGACGAGCGTTCCGATTTGCGGTGTGACGCGGTCTAACGCGTACTTCACGAAAACGAGTAATAGACCAACAAGTAAGATGATCGTTCCGACGGATAGTGGCGTCTTCTTTTGGAGACCAAGATGCAATACATCCCACGTCGAGACACCGAGTTCAGCCGTGATCATCATCGATGAGCCAAGAGCGAGTAAAAATAAACCAAGCAGGAAGAGTCCCCACTTTAACGTAGCGCGTAACAACCAGGAAGCACGATGACGCGTCATGTCTGGCACCTCATTTCTTAAAAATAATTGATTCGTTAACTGTATCATGAGGAAAGTGGAAGAAGAAAGACGAAATTTTCCGTTTTTTCCATCTTAAGAAGGAGGGGAAGGTCAAAAGAGAAACGTATACTGAAGAAAAAGGAGATGACCAAATGAAAGCGATCCGGCACCTGATTCGTTTTACATATATAGAAGCCATCTGTTGTGTCTTTCCCGTAATGATTTTCGCGGCGCTTGCTCTTTCACGTTATCTTCCTACTGAACCGATCGCACGATACGATCTCCTGTTGCTCTGGTGTATTCTCGTCCAAATCGTCTTACTCGTCACGCGGTATGAAACGATGGAGGAATTCAAACTGATCTTATTGTTTCACGTCATCGGTCTAGCACTTGAACTGTTCAAGGTGAACGTCGGGTCTTGGAGTTATCCGGAAGACGCTTTGACGAAAGTGGCTGGTGTTCCCTTGTATGCAGGATTCATGTACGCAAGCGTCGCGAGTTATGTCTGCCAGGCGTTTCGGCGATTTCATTTACGATTCATAGCATTTCCACCCCCCTGGCTTGCGATCAGCGTCGGCAGTCTCGTCTATCTCAACTTCTTCACCCACCACTGGATCTTCGATGCACGCTGGCTATTGATGGTCCTCGTCGTCCTCGTTTTCTATAAGTCATGGGTTCATTTTACGATCGAGCAGACGATCTACCGGATGCCGCTCGTTCTATCCTTTTTACTGATTGCCTTTTTCATTTGGATCGCGGAGAACATCGTAACGTTCTTTAAAGGCTGGGTCTATCCGCATCAGGAAGGAGGCTGGGTAGTCGTTGATCTTGGAAAATTGTCTTCTTGGTTCCTGCTTGTGATCATCACGGTTTTGATCGTCATCGTTGCGAAATACAAGCGTCAGGATCCGGCTGTGGAAATTCAGCAACGTACCTAAATAAAAAATAACCTGGTTATTTTTTTGGACTACTTCCGCGTTTTTTCGTTGCTATAGTGAAAAAAACGCAAAGGAAGTGGTTACGGATGATGCAACAGGTGTTGGAACGAGCAACTGAATTGGTACAGATGAAATTAGCGGTCGTGGAGCAGTATGAAGATTGGCAACTCTGGCTCGACGAAGTGAACGGAATCGATGAATGGGTCAAAATGTCAGCGTATTATGCACCGCGCGACGTTCAAGAAACACCGGTCATCGATGAAGTGATGGAGTTAGAGAAACAGACTATCGTCATGCCACCGCAAGTACCGATCGAGCCAGTACGCAAGCAACGTTATGCCTATACGTTTCAGCGGGGGTTAAAAGGTGGTACTTTACTAGAATGGTCGGGCAGTCATATTTCTGAACGAGACGTCCGCGATTGGAATCTCGAGCACGGCATGGAAGTCCGTGTCCGTGTCGATCGTCAGGATGATCAAAAAACGATATGCCGTATCGAAGCCGTCGTCTCGACGGAGCGAATGAGAGAGAATCCAGAACGTGTCGTGTTTGAACAAGCAATCGTCAAGGCGCATGGAATCATTGAGGAAACGGTGAATGGTCCACTGCAAGATGAGTCGGGCAGATCGTTCTATTATGTCGTTCCGGTAGAAGACATGCGCTATTTCCGACTAGAAGCAGGTCAACTCGTCGATCTCGTCATGTGGCGGGAACGGAAGGATACACTGACGATTGCTTGGAAGCATCCATTCACGTATAAAGAGCCGATCGTCAACGCATCATCTAACCGCCCATCAGAGGTAGAGCAACCGGTAGTGAAGACGTCTGTGACAACGAAAAAGTCAAATCGGTATGCACGAAAAATGAAACGACAACCGGTTCCGAAAGCTAAAAAAGCACAGCGTCGCGTCCGTATACCAAAAGAGCGAACGATTGAACCGATCGTGACGACAGCCGTACCTGGACAATTGATGGATTTCGTTGATAAGACACCACTTGATTTCACGCGCTTCACAGGAATGCGTCTCGTCATCGTCGGAAATGAACAACAGACCGCTGTCTATCGCGAGTTCTTTGCGCCGACGGGAATCGAATTGATTCATCTTGCAGGGGACGCACAGTCCGCGAAAAAGATTGCCTGTCTCGCCAAAAAGACGGACGCGATCGTCGTCGTGACGAGTCGCGTTTCTCATGCAGCGAGTGCACATGTCATCGCGCAGGCGAAAAAGCATGGTATTCCATTCGCGATGGAACGGCTCGACGGTCGACGATCGTTATACACGGCGTGTGAACGACAACTTGAGCGTGCTTGGCTCAACCAGCAACGAGACGGGAAATTATTGAAAAAAGAGTGAAACATTAGAAGAATTCGACCGTAAAGTAAGGTGAGAACTTATTTTTCAAGGAGGACCTTACTCATGTCATCTCAATTAAAAAAAGCAGCGAAGGAGTCGCTCAGCGGTCGTTGGGGATTTGCCATCCTCATGTTCGTACTGTTTTCTATCATCCAGAGCGTTCCGACGTTCATCGGACCAGATCCTAACGAAGATCTAAATGCGATGAGTGCGGTCAGTATCATTCTTTCGATTTTATTGATCCCAATCGCAGCGGGTTGGACGTGGGTCGCGATGTCGTTCGCACGCAATGAAGAAGTCAAAGTAGCTGATTTGTTCGAGCCGTATAAAATCTTCGGCAAAGTCATCGGCGTCTCGATTGTGCAAGCGGTCTTCTTATTCTTATGGACATTACTCTTGATCATTCCAGGGATCATCAAGTCGTTCTCTTACCTGTTGACGTTCTACATCCTTCGAGATGAACCATCGGTCGGTATCTTCGAGGCCATCACACGTTCACGTCAACTCATGGATGGTCATAAAATGGAAGCATTCTTACTCTTCCTATCATTCATTGGTTGGGCATTACTCGTGATCGTTACACTTGGTCTTGCTGTCTTATGGGTTGGACCATACTTCAGCGTCACAATGGCAAAATTCTATGATCGTGTGCGTGGTGAACAAGCGCCAGAGCCAACATCAGATTTCGTCGCACCATATTAATACCGAATCCCGACACGACGTCGGGATTTTTTTATGCGTGAAATAATTCCGATTGGAAAAGACGGTTTAATGGTTGCTTTAGTTCAGTGAATTTTGTACGATGAATGCAACACATCTTATCTAGAGAAGTCGAGGGACTGGCCCGAAGACACTTCAGCAACCCCGCTACGGCGGAAGGTGCTACTTCCAGGAAGGGATACCTTCCGAAGATAAGAGCGGACAGGACAAGATACCGTCGCTCTTTTCGAACTTCGAAAAGAGCGTTTTTTTATGATAAGGGGGACGATGGAGTGGAGTATGGTTTTTGGTTACCGATTTTTGGGGGATGGTTACGTAACGTCGAGGATGAACAGATGCCACCGACCTTCGATTATGCGAAACAAGTCGCACAAACAGCAGAACGAATCGGGTTCTCGACGACGTTGATTGCGGAATTGAACTTGAATGATATCAAAGGCATTAAGGAACCGAGTCTTGAGGCATGGACGACGGCAGCAGCGATTGCTGCAACGACAGAACGCCTTGAGATCATGACAGCGGTTCGTCCCGGGTTCCATAATCCAGCGACGACGGCGAAGATGGCGGCAAACATCGATCAGTTGAGTGGTGGACGCTTTACGCTCAACGTCGTTTCAGCGTGGTGGGCAGAGGAAGCGAAACAATACAACGGTATCTTCACAGCGCACGATGAACGCTATGCTCGGACGGAAGAGTTCGTCACGGTCATGAAGGGACTGTGGGCAGATGCGTCACCGTATAGCTTCTCCGGTCATCACTACACGATCGAGCAAGCAGAACTCCATCCGAAGCCAGTCCAGCGTCCAGGCATCAAGCTCTACGCTGGTGGAGAGAGTGAAGCTGGAAAGCGAACGATCGTCGAACACTGTGACGCTTATGTCATGCACGGGGGCACTGTTGAAGAAGTAGCCCATAAAATCGACGACATGAAAGTACGCCGGGAAGCGACGGGACAAAAGCCGCTCGAAAGCTTCGGTCTTGCTGCCTACATCATTTGTCGGGATACGGAAGAAGAAGCACTTCTTGAATGGCAACGGATCACGGACGTCAAGGAAGACAGCGCCGGTTATGCCGGTTATCAGGATTTCATTAGTAAATCGCAACTGGAGCAACAGGTCGAGCGGAACGATTATTCTGTCTCGAACCGTGGTCTACGTCCGAATTTAATCGGGACACCAGAACAAATCGCTGAACGGATTCTAGCGTTCGAAGCCGTCGGTGTCACGTTACTTTTGTTACAATTCTCACCACAACTTGAAGAAATGGAACGCTTTGCTCGTGACGTAATGCCACTGGTCGAAGCGAAACGAAAGGTAGGTCAACAATCATGACAAAAATTCATATTCTCCACGAAAACCAAGAATGGACGGACCATCTCATCAAACGTCTCGAAGAACTCGAATTACCGTATGAACAGTGGCACTTGAATGAAGGAATCGTTCCGCTGGATGAACTGCCGCCAGAAGGCGTCTTTTACAGCCGGATGAGTGCTTCTTCGCATACGCGGGGACATCGTTACGCGCCGGAGTTGACGGAAGGGGTCCTCGCTTGGTTAGAAGAGCATGACCGGACCGTCTTTAACGGAACGCGTGCGCTCCGTCTTGAAGTCAGCAAAGTCAATCAATATACGGCGTTGCGGAAGGCTGGGATTCGTGTACCGAAGACGACGGCTGCCGTCGGACGTGATCAAATCGTACAAGCAGCAAAAGAAATCGGTGTTTCGTCATTCATCACGAAACACAACCGTGCCGGAAAAGGTCTCGGCGTCCAGCTGTTCCACTCGATTGAAGCACTTGAAGCTTATCTCGACGGTCCGACATTCGACGAACCAGTCGATGGCATCACGTTGATTCAAGAGTATATTCAAGCACCAGAACCGTACATCACACGTTGTGAGTTCGTAGGTGGAAAGTTCGTCTACGCGGTTCGAGTCGATACATCAGAAGGGTTCGAGCTTTGCCCAGCGGATGCATGCGTGATCGACGACTTGTTCTGCCCAGTCGGTGAAGAAGCACCGCAAACACCGATGAAGTTCCAAATCGTTGAAGGCTTCGATGACCCGATCATCCAAAAGTATGAAGCATTCCTCCAAGCGAACCAAATCGCGGTCGCAGGCATCGAGTTCATTAAGGATGCGTCAGGTACGATCTATACGTATGACGTCAATACGAATACGAACTATAATTCGGATGCCGAGGCAGCTGCAGGACGCTACGGTATGCTCGAACTAGCGAAGTTCCTCGGTGCAGCCCTTGAAACAAGCACAGTAAAATAAGAATCTGCTCTCGCCCTGTCACCGGACGTTACAAGACCGGATGACAGGGTATTTGTATAGAAAAGGGGGCGGATCTATGATTACGTGGAGAGAAGAACGACAGCTCGATATTCCGATTGAGGAAGCATGGCACTTGTTTGATCACACGCGATTGCAGTGTTTGATTCCAAACGTCGTCCAGCACGAGGTGATTGAACGAAAACCGGGTGTCGTCGGTTCGACGTATCGTCAAACATACATGCAGGGTAATCGACTTGAAACCTATATCGTGACCGATTTAGCCTATACGAACGAGCCTGACTTCAAACAAAATACGATTGGATTCACATTGGCTAAAATATTCAAGATCGAGATGACGTTTACACTTAAACCGATCGACCATGACCGTTGTCTGTTGATCTATACGGGAAAAAATGAGGGAGCGAACTTTGTTGGAAAGAGTCTGTTGTCGCTTGGAGGAGAGCGAGAGAATGAGAAAATCGTTCATGGGCTGTTGCAACGTGTCGAAGAAGAAGCGGCGAAACAAAAGAAGAATAACGCATGAAAAAACGGATTCCCGCGTTTTTGTATCCTGTCGCTTCGTATACGATTTATCAAAATCAGGCGAGAATACTCCCACCTCTAAGTGTAGCGTAGGTAGGAGATGAATCACCCGTTTCGATAAGACTATAATCATTTGATGAAATCAGTGCAACCAATAAAAGGAATTGATACACAAACAAAATTTAACACAGATAAGCATTCAGTCTTTCTTCTGAATTACGATCTTATCCTCGTAGTGAAATACAGGAGACAAGTGATTGATGACGCCATCTCGACGTTTGCGAGACAGATGTTCGAACGAATAGGCACGTCATATCGTATTACACTGATCGAGTGGAACCATGACAACGATTATATCGATGTGTTGTTTAAAGCGCACCCAAACGCGGAAATGTCCAAGTTTCTGAACGCTTATAAGAGTACCAGCAGTCGATTGATCAACCACGATTTTCCACATGTCAAAACACAACTTTGAAAAGAAATGTTTTGGTCCCGAAGTTATTGTCTAGTGAGGACCGGAAATGCGACGATCGATGTCATCAGACACTACATCGAAAAAAAGGAGAGGAGTGATTTCCTTGCTGAAGGCGTACAAGTTTCGACTTTATCCGACGAAGTTCCAACAAGAGTATTTCGTGAAGACGTTCGGTTGTGTCCGTTTCGTTTACAATAAGATGCTCGAAGAGCGTATCCGATTGTATAAAGAGTCTAAGCTCGACCCTGACGTGAAGCAGAAGCTCCCAACCCCAGCAAAGTACAAACCTGAATTCCCTTTCCTAAAAGAAGTCGATAGTCTTTCCCTAGCGAACGCTCAGATGGACTTGAATAAGGCATACCAGAACTTTTTTCGGGATAAGTCTGTTGGGTTCCCCAAGTTCAAATCGAAGCACAACGACCGCGCCTCTTACACGACGAACAATCTGAAGGGAAGCATCCGAATCGAGGCATGTCAGGTGAAGCTTCCTAAGATTGGTTTTGTGAAGTTGAAACAACATCGTCCGTTTACAGGTGTGATCAAGTCCGCGACGATCTCGATGACGAGGACCCGAAAATTCTTCATCTCGATCCTCGTCGATCAAGCCGAAGAGCAATGGATTCCCGCCAAACATAAAGTAGGGATTGATCTTGGTTTGGAGCACTTCGCCATCCTGACAAACGATAAACATTTTTCTGAGAAAGTTGCCAATCCGCGCTTTCTTCGAAAGTCTGAAGATAAGATAAAGAAGGCGCAACGTGGCTTGTCACGCAAGAAAATTGGGAGTAAGAACCGAGAGAAGGCGAGGATGATCCTTTCCAAGAAGCATGAAAAGATTGCGAATCAACGTCAAGATTTTCTTCATAAGCTGTCGAAACGAATCGTTGACGATAACCAAGTCATAGTCGTTGAGACACTTAAGTCGAAGAACATGATGAAAAACCATAAGATCGCCAAATCGATCGGGGATGTCAGTTGGTATGAGTTTGTTCGTCAGCTAGCATACAAATGCAAATTCTACGGGCGAACACTTATCAAAGCGGATCAATGGTATGCCTCTACACAGATTTGTTCTTCTTGCGGAATAAAAAGCGAGAAGAAAGCCATGGATGTGCGCGAGTGGAGCTGTATTTGTGGTGCTCTTCATGATCGAGACATCAACGCGAGCATCAACTTGTTGATGTTAGCATACTGAAAATTCTTCAGGGTGGGGACCACCCGATGAGCTTGGTCAATAATCGTAGCTTGTAAAAGTACGGTCTTCCCAAGAGGCTCCTACTTCAATTTGCGAAGCAAACAAGTGGTGAGTAGTTCACTCAGTCGATTATGTAGGGAGTGTAAAGAAACCTGGTTAGTTATATCTCAGTTAGTTAATCTTTCCTTTACAGTAAGTTCAGCAAACGAGTAATCTGTGAATCATCTTGAAGGTCCTTTAGTGGTCGGAAACGGACGGTTCGTAATTCCTGTTTATTAAGCGGAAGTTCGGGATCAATCCCGAGTCGAGGTGCAGAAGAACTACCTGAGGTGCGTTGAACGAGAAAACATGTCTCGATTCCCTGATCGATTGAAATCTCGTAGAGTTGTCGTTCGATTGTGATGTGAAGATGCGTCTCCTCTAATACTTCGCGCACGACGGCTTGTTCTTTTGTTTCACCACGCTCGACACCTCCGCCCGGTAACGTCCAAAATGTCCGGGAAGGCGTGTGTAATTCAACCATTAAGATCTGTTGCTCTTCAATCAGCGCGGCACATACGCGATGACGCATATCGCATTCCTCCTTCAAAGTGTTCAAAAAAGAGACCGAAACGACAGTTCCGGTCTCTTTTGACATCATTGTGCGTATAACGCTGTTAATTGCTGTTGGATCGTATCATTGTTCAAGTACTCATCGTATGTCGTTTCTTTATCGACGATACCGTTTGGCGTCAACTCGATGATACGGTTCGCAATCGTTTCGACGAACTGATGGTCATGCGAGCTGAAGAGCATCGCACCTTTGTAAGCGATCAAGCCATCGTTGAGTGCTGTGATCGATTCGAGATCCAAGTGGTTCGTTGGATCGTCGAGGACGAGAACGTTAGCACCGCTGAGCATTGCTTTTGAAAGCATACAACGGACTTTTTCGCCCCCAGATAAGACAGAGGCTTTTTTCATAACTTCTTCTCCTGAGAAGAGCATCCGACCGAGGAATCCACGGAGGAACGTATCACTCTCATCTGCCGGTGAGTACTGACGGAGCCAATCGAGGATCGTCTTGTCCGAGCCTTCGAAGAATTCCGAGTTATCTTTTGGCAAGTACGACTGTGAAGTCGTGACGCCCCATTTGAACGTACCGCTATCCGGTTCCATCTCACCCATAAGGATCTTGAAGAGAGTCGTGATCGCGATATCGCTCTGACTGATGAACGCGACTTTATCCGTCTTGTTCAACGAGAAGCGGACGTTATCAAGGACTTTGACACCATCAATCGTCTTCGAGATACCGTCAACCATCAAGAGGTCATTTCCGATTTCGCGTTCCGGTGTGAAACCGACGAACGGATAACGGCGTGACGATGGACGAATGTCGTCGAGTGTGATTTTATCAAGCAATTTCTTCCGCGACGTCGCTTGTTTCGCTTTTGAAGCGTTTGAGCTGAAACGCGCGATGAAGGCTTGAAGTTCTTTGATTTTCTCTTCTTTTTTCTTGTTTTGGTCACTTGCCATGCGCGAAGCAAGCTGACTTGACTCGTACCAGAAATCATAGTTTCCGATATACAATTGAATCTTACCGTAATCGAGATCCGCCATGTGCGTACAGACGTTGTTCAAGAAGTGACGGTCGTGGGAAATGACGATGACCGTGTTCTCGAATCCGATCAAGAATTCTTCGAGCCATTTGACGGCTTTCAAATCAAGTCCGTTCGTCGGCTCATCGAGTAAGAGAATGTCTGGTTTGCCGAACAACGCTTGTGCAAGCAAGACTTTGACCTTTTCCGATCCTGTCAGCTCAGCCATCGTTTTCGAGTGAAGGTCTTCCTTGATGCCGAGTCCTTGAAGAAGCATTGCGGCTTCCGACTCTGCTTCCCAACCGTTCATCTCAGCGAATTCACCTTCGAGTTCAGCAGCGCGCATGCCGTCTTCGTCCGAGAAATCTTCTTTCATATAGATCGCATCTTTTTCTTTCATGACTTCATAGAGACGTTTGTGTCCCATCATGACCGTTTCGATGACTTGGAATTCTTCGTATTCGTAATGGTTCTGACGGAGAACGCCTAAACGTTCGCCTGGTGTGATGATGACATCGCCTTGTTGTGCTTCGATGTCACCAGCGAGAATTTTCAGGAATGTCGATTTACCGGCACCGTTTGCACCAATCAGACCGTAACAGTTACCTGGTGTGAACTTGATGTTGACGTCTTCGAATAATTTTCGGTCTGCAAAGCGAAGACCGATGTTTTGTACTGTAATCATATAGAGATGAACCCTCGTTTCTAGTAAGTGATGTGCTCATTCGAGTGTACCACAAATCGTGATCTGTCGTAGAGCAGGCAAAGTTCCCTCCATATTAGGACAGAAATTAAAAATAAGCAACCAGACATTTAAAAAAATGAAACATTTTCCAGATAGATACGTAGAAGAAAGTAAGGAATTCGTTAGAGGAGGGGTTAGATGGCCATCTTTTTCACATTATTGTTTTTCGCCCTCATCGTTTTGCTTGGCATGGAACTCTACCGTTATATCCAAGAAAAGATCGATAAAGGAGATTCAGAATGAGAGAAATCAAACCGAAGAAAAAAATTCGCCCATCGATGATCATCGCTGGTGTGCTCGTACTAGCGTTGCTTGCAACAACACCGTTCATCGTTGAACAAATCGAACCTGGACAAGTTGGTGTCGTCTATACACCATCAAGCGGTGTCAAAGATGAGACGTTATCGCAAGGTTGGCATGTCGTTTCACCGATTACACGGGTGACAGAGTATCCGATTCGGACACAGACAAAAGCGCTTGAAAACATGACGCTTGCGACCAAGGATGGAAAGAACATCGTCGTCGACTTTACATACAGCTTCTCCGTCTCACCGGATAAGGTGACGAAAGTCTTCAATAAGTTCGGACCGATTGAAATCGATGAGATCGCAAAAGGATATCTGAAACAACGTCTCTATGATGCATCGCGTGAGCAAATCTCGAAAGTTACCGTCCTTGAACTGTTCGGTGAAAAATCAGGGAATGTCTCGACGAGCATTCAGACGCAGTTTGCAGAAGACGTCAAGGATATCGGTTTCATCATCGAAGATGTCGCACTCGGTGCGCCGAAACCAGATGAAAAGACACAGGAAGCAATCGATGCGCGTGTCAAAGCGTCGCAGGAACTTGATAAAAAGAAAACGGATCTTGAAATCGCTAAAGCAGAAGCAGAGCGTCTTCGCGTAGAAGCGAAAGGAGCAGCAGATGCGCGTTTGATCGAAGCCCAAGGTTTAGCAAAAGCTCAAAAAGAACTACAGAAGACATTGACAGAAGAGATGATTCAATACGAAGCTGTCAAGAAATGGGACGGAAAGTCACCACTCGTCAGTGGGTCGGGTAGTATGGTTCAATTACCGATTCCAAACGATACGACAGAAGAAAAGAATTAAATCTCGATGTGCTTGGAGACAAGCACATTTTTTTATTTCATCATAATAAAATGACTGTACTAATGCTCTTATGGCATTAAATTTTAATATACCAATAAATAATGATATATTTTATATCTTTTAAATCCCAAATTAATGGTTTAATTAACTTATTTAGAAGGAAAAAGATGTAAAGAAAAGTCATTTAGATCAACTAGGTCAATGAATTGTTCCAATTGAAGGAGGAATTTTATTGTATCGAAATCGATCACCAAATCTTTTTATCATCTTAATGATCTTACTGGCAACAAGCTTTCCGATTCCGCACAGTCATGCGACGACTGAGGAATTCGAGATTCCAGACCCTTTGACGTCATCGTTTTGTGAAGAGACGTTGAATGATCCAAAGAAAAAGGACTTGTTGGAAAAAGAGGAAATTGAACAATGCGAAGAACTCGTAGAAGTAGAGAAGACACCATCAACCGAGAGTGAAGACCCACCAACACCCGAGACACCCCCAACCGAGAGTAAAGACCCATCCACACCTGAGACACCTCCAACTGAGA
>NZ_JACSNA010000003.1:0-157337 GCF_018618925.1 Exiguobacterium sp. s39 | reverse complement strand
ACGAAGACCCATCCACACCTGAGACACCTCCAACTGAGAACGAAGACCCATCCACACCTGAGACACCTCCAACTGAGAACGAAGACCCATCCACACCTGAGACACCTCCAACTGAGAACGAAGACCCACCAACATCTGAGACAGTACCAGCCGAGAGCGAAGATCCACCAACACCCGAGATACCTCCAACTGAGAATGAAGATCCATCAACACCAGAGATACCCCCAACTGAAAGTGAAGACCCATCAACACCAGAGACATCTCCAACCGAGAATGACGATCCACTGACACCTGAGACAGCACCTACTGATGAAGAGGAAAACAAAATTCCCGACCAACCTGATTCTGGTAAAGCAGAATCACCGAACGAAATCGAAACTCCTGTCCTAACGTCACCTAAACCAAGACAAGAGAAGCAACAAGCGGTTGTACCGATGCTTGCTGGAGTAGCACTGCTCGGAACATCAAGCTTAGATGCTTCTTATAATGGAACGACTAAAACGATCACATTAGAAAATACTGTTTCTGGATTGTTGGGCTTAAATTTATCAAGTGGATATATTATTTTTCGATTACCACCAGAAGTGATGCAAAGTATTGAAACGAGTTCCGTCAAACTTCAATATCGCTATAATGGATTACTTGGGATTGGATCGCAAACGAGAGATGCGACAGCAATAATCGATCGAACGAATAACCAAATTTATGCTGATGTTAGCTCTTTATTAAAGCTATCTCTTCTAAGTAGCGATCGATTCACCTTATCTTTCAAAGTCGGAAAATTACCAGTCGGAGTCGATAAAGTCTATACATTCCGGAGTGTTTTAGCAGATGGGTTAGTTGATTTGAATGTTTTAAGTAGTGGTACGGCTACAGCAACACTTGGAATCGGACCTACATTCAACTTAAGTGTTCCGGATACGCTAGATTTCGGAAGTCATGAGTTGACAGGACGTGAGAAAATAATCCCTCGCTTGTCCCCAATGACGATTTCTATTTCGCACGAAAATGCAACAGGTTACAGCTGGAAGTTACAAGCAAGTCTCAGTCGTCCTTTGACGAGTACAGACAATGACGTGTTGAGCGATGTTCTTTATTTTAAGACCACTTCGAAAACCCAATTGTTACAAACGACTGCTATTGAAATCGCAACAGGGACGATGTCGGCAAGCTCGAATCAGACACCGTTAACCTACGCAGAAAACGAAGGGATCATTCTCGACTTAACTGGCAAATATCCAAAACCTTCATCGTATAGCGCAGACATTCAATGGAGTTTAATCAATGCACCATGAAAAGGAGAGAACAGAAATGAAGAAACGTTTCGCTGTTTCGACGGTATTGATGAGCACAGCTTTGGTTTTAGGAACAACCACTGCATGGGCGGCGACTTCTACGGGCGAGTCGACGGCAAAAATTACGTTCACGACGAATGAAGCACCGGTCATCGTGGATCCAGATGATCGGGACCCGAACAATCCATATGAACCAGACAAAAACGGCGGAAATACACCTACAGGAAATACAGGAGCATTGACACTCGACTATGCGCCTAACTTTGATTTTGGATCAAACGAATTGCTTTCCAATAAAGCTGAGTTTAAGGCGACTGATCAAAAACCATTTCTCCAAGTAACGGATCGACGGGTTAATCGGACAGAATGGGAAGTAACTGTGAAGTTGGGAGACTTTATAGATGAAGGTGGAAAGCCCTCGTTAATAGGTTCGACGTTATCCATTGATGCCGGTACTGTTCAAACATTAGTGAATGTATCAGGATTCGCGGCACCTACGACAGGAGATATAACATTGACACCAGGAAATGCAGGAGATGCGCAAACGATATTAACATCCCCAGAAGGAACGTTCTCAACTTGGCAAATTTACTGGAAGGGTAATGGAACCGATAACGATTACATCAAACTCAATGTACCAATCAATTCTCAAGTGCAAGGCACACACACCGCAACACTCGACTGGACGCTTACGGATGTCGTGAATTGATTGGAAAGCAGGTGAAGACAAAGATGAAACGATGGGGAGCCAGTTGTCTTGCTATACTACTTTATGTATTGTTATTCTGCGTCATACCTTCGACTAGTTTTGCAGAAGATCGCGTCAATTTTTCGATTGAAGCCGTTCCGAATGCCTACCAAGTGGATTCTGGTGTCTCGTACTTTGACTTACGTATGACGGCAAAACAAAAGACAAACATTCAAGTTCGGATTTTCAATCACGGACCTGATGATCATACGTTTTTGACATCAATCCGGAATGCAACGACGAACGATAATGGTTTGATCGTTTACGATCAAAAGAAACCGGTCCCGTTAGCTCCGACTTCGTTGACGGATCTCATTCAACCGAACGCGACATCGACGTTCATCAAGGGAGGCGAATCAAAAGTCGTTTCTTTACCACTTGAGATCGTGAACGATTTAGACGGTACCTTGTTAGCTGGTGTTCGGGTCGAGAAGAAACCAGAAAAAGAAACAGCTGAAAAAAATACAATCGGTATTCAAAATCGTCACTCTTACATCATCGGTTTGAAAGTCCGATCTTCGATTAAAGACCTGGCGCCCGAGATTACGTACGAAGGGGTAGAGGCAAAGTCGTCTTTTTCTAGACCGACTGTCTTTGTTAAGCTAGCCAATCAGGTACCGACGATCAGTCAGCCTATGAAGTTCGAAGCCGTCGTCACGCAAGGCAAAAAAGTCGTCGTTCGGAAAGCGACGGAAGTTCGATTTGCTCCGTCGATTTATATGAGAACACCGATTGAAACGACAGGAATCTTAGAACCAGGTACGTATCAAATTAATATCCGTGTTGAAGGAAAAGAAAAGACGTGGAAGTGGAAAGACAGCTTTAAAATCACGAAGCGCCAAGCAGACCAGATGAAAGAACAGATGCCTGAGCGAGAGATTGAGGAAAATTCCAACTCCTTCGTCGGTGAATGGTCGAAGGAACTCATGATTGCCTCGACGTTGATTATCTTTTTGCTGATTGGTTACATCTATCGTTTGAAAAAACAACAACGCCAGACATGAAAAAAAGCAGATTCTCAGCGCTGAGAATCTGCTTTTGATTAGCGCGAAGCTTGTTCAAATCCTTGAGCGATGGCAATGATCACTTGTGTTGCTTTGACCATATTATTGACCGAAATGAATTCAAACTTGCCATGGTAGTTCTCGCCACCGGTAAAGATGTTCGGTGTTGGAAGACCCATGTATGAAAGTTGTGATCCATCCGTCCCACCACGAATTGGTTTAATGATCGGTGTGATGTCAAGCGACTCCATCGCTGCATGAGCGATATCGACGATGTGCATATGGGGTTCGATTTTTTCGCGCATGTTGTAGTACTGATCGTGTAAATCGATTTCGACACTGCCGGCGCCATACTTTTTGTTCCACTCATCGACAAGGGCAGATAAGAAGTGTTTCCGTCCTTCGAACGCCTCACGATCAAAATCACGAATGATATAGTCGAGCGTCGTTTTTTCGACAGAACCATCAAACGAAATCAGGTGAAAGAAGCCTTCGAAACCATCCGTGAATTCAGGAGACTCTTCTCCAGGAAGACGATCGTGGAATGCCATCGCATGTTTCTGCGAATTGACCATCTTATCTTTTGCTGTTCCCGGATGGACATTTGTTCCGTGGAAGACGATTTTGGCTGCAGCCGCATTAAAGCTTTCGTATTCGAGTTCACCCAGCGGACCGCCGTCAACCGTATAAGCATACGTGGCATCGAATGCTTCGACATTGAAGTGATGTGGTCCACGACCGATTTCTTCGTCTGGCGTAAAGGCAACACGAATGCGACCATGCTTGATTTCTGGATGTGAAATCAGATGATGCATGGCTGTCATGATTTCTGCGATTCCGGCTTTATTATCGGCACCGAGTAATGTCGTACCATCCGTTGTCATTAAGGTATGACCAACATAGTTGTGTAGTGCCGGAAAATCAGTTGGCGACAGGATGACGGACGGTACTTCACTTAACGTGATCGGATTTCCATCATAGGCTTCCACGAGTTGCGGACGAACATTCGTACCTGTAAAGTCCGTTGCTGTATCCAGGTGAGCAAGAAAACCAATTGTCGGAATGTCTGCATCTGTATTAGCGGGTAACGTCGCCATGACATAACCATTGTCATCGACCGTGACCTCTTCCATGCCAATGGTCTTTAATTCTTCTACGAGCAAACGAGCTAGTGTCCATTGCCCTTCAGTTGTTGGAACAGTCGTACTCTCATAGTTCGACTGTGTATCGACTTTCACGTATGTAGTTAGACGATCAATCAATTCTTGTTTCAAATCAAAAACGTCCCTTCTCGTCATAAGATACCTTCATCATAGCATGAACGCATAATGTGAGAGAATTCTGAATCATGATAGACTAATAATGAAAAAGGGGGAATTTTTCATGAGAGCATTCGTAGTCGATCAGTATGGAAAAGACGCATCACTTACAGAAAAAGACGTCACACCTGAAAAAGCGGGGAAACACGAATTACGGGTTCAAATCGAGGGGTCGAGCATCAATCCACTTGATACGAAGATGTTCTTCGGACATGTGGCGGCGGCTTCGACGACTGGAATTCTCCAGGGGGATGTAACGGGGAAAGTCATTGGGATTGGGGATAGTGTGACGTCTTTTTCTATCGGCGATCGCATCGTCGCATTTGGCGGTGGACTTGGAACACGTGCCGGTGCGCTAGCGGAAGAAATGCTTGTGCCTGAACAGATGGCAGTCTTCCGACCGGAAGGGGTCTCGGCTGAGGTTGCTGGTTGCTTACCGGTGATTGGGTTGACCGCGATGGAAATATTAAAAGAGCGAATCGCGATTACTCCAGGCATTCGTGTATATGTAGCAGGTGGAACGGGTGGAGTAGGACATCTTACCGTGCAACTTGCTCGTCATTATGGATGCGACGTCACAGCGAGCGCCTCTTCTGACGAGAAGGCAGCTTGGCTAGAAGCGAAAGGGATTCGCGTTCATCGGTACAAGAAAGAATCAGCTGAAGCGTTATTAAACCGACTGGATCTGGACGGATTCGACGTCATCATTGATACAGTCGGTGGTGACCATTTACAAGAATCGTTCATACTCGCAAAAGAGCGGGGACGCATCATTTCGATCGCGACACGGACGACACAAGATTTAACGATGATGCATAGTAAAGCCTTGTCCCTTGAAGCTGTGTTCGTCGCGCTTCCGTTACTGAAAGGAAAAGTAGAGGAGATGAAACAACAGCAACGTCACTTATCAGAACTCGTTCATTTAGTGGAAGAGGGTGTCATCGAGATTCGGATTGAAGAGCAGATTCCTTATGAACGCGATGCGTTAAACGATCTCTATCAACGATTTGATCAAACATCACATTTTGGTAAGGTGAGTGTATATCCAACCCCTAAAAAATGATTCTCCATTCATTTTACATTTCCTGTTAAAAGTATAAAAAATCCGCTACTGAAAAATTCGGTAGCGGATTTTTTATATAACAGATCATTTACGGCGAACAAGAATGCTTTTTGGAGCGAGTTGTGGCATGGAAGGAGGAGTCGGGAAATCTTTCTGCTCCGGTTGCTCCCATACGACTTCGAATTTTTGACGCAACTTGTTGAATGCCTGCTCGACAGCTTTTTTCAATTGTGAGGCATCAAGAGCAGGACTATCTGTCGTAATCGCAAGCAGTCCTCCGCGATTCGTCAGATGAATGACTTTTTGGATCCAAAGAGCGAGATCCTGTTCCGTCCGAAACTGACGCGTCCGTGTATTGACTTGTACGGGCGGATGGAACAAGACGACGTCAAAACGAGTCTTCTTATCCGCTTGTTCGATGTAGTCGAACGCATCCTGAACTATAATCTTCTGTTTTTCGGGAGTAAAACTGTTCAACATCAGATTATCTTTTGTCTTATTTCGACTACGTGTCGAGAAATCAACGCTTGTCGTTCGGGCAGCTTCACCATAAAGGGCAGCTACCGTTAACGTTCCTGTATCGGAAAAGAGGTTAAGTACGGTCTTTCGTTCGACGGAATCGAGAAGGATTCGGCGAAGTTCACGTTGGGCAATGTCAAAACCAGTCCGCATGCCAGCATCCAAATCATATTCATACAACACACCATATTCTTGTGCGACTTCAGGAAAATCGCCTCGTTCCCCCTTCAAAAAGTCGTCGCCTTTGACCGGTTGAAGATCGACGAGGAAATCTCGTTTTTCATAAATGCTTCTATAATTCAGTAGTGATTCAAGAGCCTCAAGAATCAGTGGGCGGAATGTATAGATGCCTTCATTTTCGAATGTAATGAGGTAATGATGATCATAACAGTCGATCGTCAAACCACCAATACCATCCCCAGCACCGTTAAAGATACGGAAGGCTTCTGAATACTCTTCAAAAAATTCATTTCGTTTGTCTAACGCTTTTTCAAAAAGTTGTTTGAAGAAGGCGACATCAATCGCTTCTTGCTCGTCCATTGAGAGAGTCCAACCGACACCTTTTTCCTGCTTGCCAAAATAACCGGTCGCGAGGTATTCTTTATGTTCTGTCATCAGATGAAGCAGTCCGCCTGCCTCTTTGACATGGTGCAAAGCTTCGAACATTTCCTTGCGTAACGCGGGATACCCGCTTTGAATCGATTCAATCCATTCTGGTTTGACGACGATCGGATAAAGTTCACGAGACATGTTAGTTTCCTCATTTCTACTTGTGGATAAGTGCCATAATTATACCATAAATGGGGTTATCCACATGTGGATAACTGGTATATAAAAAAGACGATGTCTTTAAAATCAATTATTCTACGATTTAATCAGAACGCTGGCCTTTTAACGGATGCTCGCTTATAATAAAGGTAAGAGGATGTTGCCAGGAGGTAAACCTATGAAATTAAACGAGAGAGGACGAGCAAAATACCGTCCCTTGACTGAATATGAAGAGAACGATGTAAAAAATGTACTATTCGAAAAAATCCAGGAAGAAACAAACCGTATTTTTGAAACAGACGATACCGCTTTTTTTTCTGATATCAAACGCTCAACAAAAGCACATAGTGTAATTAGTCTGTTTTCTGGAGCGGGAGGATTAGATTTAGGATTAGAACTAGCTGGTCTTGTTAGTCTGTACGGAGAAGATGTCATTGAACGAGTCTTTCAATCAAAAGAAGCTTTTGAGAAGTTAATATCAAAAGGAAACGTAACAGAGACGATTTTTTCGAATGACATGTTTCGAGAATCTGCCGTCACATATAAGATGAACTTTTCGACAGAGGTCTTTCAAGACGGTCGAGATATACGGAAAATCAAACACTTTCCTGAATGTGATGTCATACTTGGTGGATTTCCTTGTCCTGGATTCAGTTCAGCGGGTCCACGCTTGATTGATGACGAGCGAAACTTTTTATATATCCATTTCATTCGAGCGATCATGCAAGCACGACCTAAAGTATTCGTCGCTGAAAACGTAAAAGGATTATTAACCTTAGGAAAAGGGGAAGTAGCGCGTCAAATCATTGAAGACTTTGCTGCAGCGGGATATGAAGTGAATTACCAACTGGTCAATGCTCGAGACTATGGGGTGCCACAACTTCGGGAACGTGTCTTTATCATCGGTGTACGAAAAGATGTTTCATTCAGATATACATTTCCAGATCCTACTCATGGTCCTTTAGGAAAATATCCTTACGTGACTTTAGAAGAGACGATTGCAGATTTACCGAAGGAACCAACTGATGTGTATAGTGGTGGTTTTTCTCCGATGTATTTATCTCGTAATCGTAAAAAGAAATGGACGGAGCAAGCCTTTACGATTCAAGCATCTGGTAGACAAGCACAATTGTGGCCAGGTGGAGAGGCAATGCAAAAAATAGGAAAAGATGAATGGAGCTTAGTGGGTTCCAATCGTCGTATGAGTGTTCGGGAATCGGCCCGTATCCAGACGTTTCCGGATTGGTTCGAATTTTACGATGGTGGCAATACGAAAACGCAGCTAAACAACCGGTTAGATAAACAGTATAAGCAAATTGGAAATGCTGTACCTGTACTCTTAGCGTTGCGTATTCTGCAACCCATCATAGACTGGTTGAAATCAGAGGAGTTAGTTGCAGAGCAATCAGAACAACAATTGAAGCTTTTTTAAACGTGAAACGGATCTGCTCTTTGATGAGTAGATCCGTTTTTTTATTATGAGACGGAACGTTCACATGACAATTTTAGGGACGACCATCCATGAGAAACACCAGCACTGAACTTAACTCGAAAGTTCAAGTATTCGTTACCGTTGGACCAAGTCAAGCGTGTCGTAGTCGATGAATGTTGAGATACATGAATATGCCCTCCGACTTCAATCGGTGGATGAATGGAGCACGTTAAACTTTGATAAAAAGAGACAATCGATAAGTTCGTTCCAATCATTTTTTTCAATCCAGAAACAAGAGACGTTTGTGAAGCGATGGAAAGGTGTCTTGTGATTTCGTTCGATACCTCAGAGAGGACTTCCTGACGTGAGATCAATCCGACCAAATACTTTTCTTTTATCCTTGCAATGAACTCCTGCATTTCGTCGAAAACATCAAAATATTGATAAGAAAGAATCGTACCAGCACCTGGATTTTTAATCGTCATGACAGAATTATGAGCTTTTAGTGCTTTTAAGGACAGGGGAAGCTCAATCAAGGTTTGTTCATGTCGAAGAGTTAGTAAGATGTCTGCTGTTTCTAATTTATTCGCGACATAGCTATCTGATACGAGTTGAACTTGTTCAATCTGAGACTTACCATATACATCTTTTAGGTATTGAAGTAATACGGAAGTTGTAACGTGAGCACTATCAATCAGTTGTTGCATTACGTTTGGTTCAAGATACGAATAGTAAGCTGTTAATGTCTGATGGACTTGAGTAGGATCGACTAAATGAATCGTTGGATCGTGTTTGATGAATTGATATAACGTAAGGACTTCATGACAGCGACCGATTGCATTACTTTTATTCGAATGAGTAAGTAATGTATGAGTATGTAGAGAATCTTCAAAAGCATTTAACCACTTTGTATTGAGTTGCTTCGTTTTTTGTTGAAATTGATTCGTTAGTTCACGAGTATGCGATAGTTTTGTCGCTAATTTAATGGAAGACGTCAAAGAAGACTCGAATTTGAATCGAAGTTCGAGCTCATAGTCATCCACTAAGATATGAATCGATGAATTGTTCTTTTTCAATAGATGTACGGATTCGAATGATTGCATTGTCTGTTGTTCTAGTTTGATCTCAGAGGTTTCTTCGATGAATATAATTTTATATTCTTCAATCATCGATAGATGCTTGAAACCTTTGAAAAAATCAAATTGATGCTCATTTAGACTCTTAAGAAGGAGCGAATAACAATGATCCCGAATACCTTCTAAGAATCGTCTACGATAGGCTTTAAGTATGGTCTCATCTAACTGCAATGCATGAATTGATTTTTTTAACGTTGCCTCTGATACATATAAATCGGTGATCCCATGGTGAAACGCAATATCTTGAAAAAGTTTAGAACGCGCCTGATCCAGTAATGCATTAAAGGTGTGTTGGGATTCCGTTAAACCAAAGTACTTATGTAAGAAAGATTTAGCACCAGGATTTTTAGGTTGAATCGTTGTATTTTTCTTAAGGAAAAATAAATGAATCGGATAAATGTGTTCGTCTTGATAAATATATAAATCAGCATGATGATCAGCACGTTTAAAATCGAATTTAGTTTTGACTTCACTCGTTTTTGGAAACTGGGTGAATAGAAATTGAGCAACGATTGTTGCGGGATGTTGTTCTTGTGAAAGAGATGATTGCTCTTGAATCAATTGTTCTAAATACATCGCAACATCTTTAGTATGTTGGTCTCCTGATTTTTTCTGTTTTTTGATCATACATGCAATCCTCCAAATGAAACGAGAGTAGGGATAGATCTTGCAAAAAGATATTGTAGGTGTAATGAAAAAGTTAACAAAAGAGTGGTTAAAATCGTTGTCTGATCAATATAATGTATCATTTAAATCAGAAAAGAATAAGCAAATTTTAGATGGAAAACGTATCGGAATAAGAGGAGCAACGGGTGGAATGTATGGCATCCGAGATACGAAAGTAACCGAATATGATTACCTTATTTTTTGTATTACCAATGAGGAAGAATTAGTCAGAATAAACGATATACAATTTGTATGGCTGAATCAAAATGAAGTAATAAACTTAAAAAAAGATCTTAACGGATCAGATAAATCATTTAAACTGGAAAAATTTCATCCCTTTATGACCTTTGATACTTTCGAAAGTAAATTTAAAGAATACTTTGCTTTTCCAACAGAGTACTATACAGACGAAAGTGAAGTACTTAACTCGCACATTGCTGAAAGTCTATTGGAGGATGAGCGTTATACAGAAGGTGAAAAGCGACTCGCCACGCATTACGTAACAGAACGAAATGCAAAAGTAGTTAAAAAAGCAAAAGAACAGTTTGCAACTAAACACGCCGGACAATTATTCTGTGATATTTGTGAGATGAATTATGAGGAAGTTTATGGAGTTATCGGGAAAGGTTACATTGAAGCGCATCATAAAAATCAATTAAGTATAAGTGGCATAACAGATACTCAGATTGAAGACTTAGCTTTGTTATGTGCAAGTTGCCATCGAATAATTCATAAATTAATGAGACAAGATGAGAATGCCTCTTACGAAATGTTAAAAAGTAAGATACAAGGTTCTTTGAACACGCCTTATCGTTATGGAGTTCAGTAAAAAATACTCCTTTAACTGTGTTTTAGAAAATACATAGTTAAAGGAGTATTTGATTTCTAATTGAAAATTAATTTACACGCGCTCCACAACAGCCTCAAGCGATACTTTAACATTACCAGCTAGCGCCCGCGTAATCATACACGAACCTTCCGCTTTTTCAGCAAGACGTTGCGCCTTCTCCAGATCACGATCCGACAGATCAGATGGTAATAAAAGTTTCGGACGATGAATGATCGCGTCGTACGTAAAGACACCGTTCGTGACATCCACGATGCCTTCAGATTCCATCGTTAACGAAACTTTTGGAATGTGACTACGCTCAAGCATCGCGGCAAGCGTGATGATATAGCACGTAGCAGCAGCCCCAAGTAACATCTCATCTGGATTCGTACCAACCCCTGGACCATCCATGGCGTCCGGAATTGAGATTTTTGTTTTTAGTTCACCCGTCTCGATCTGACCGACATCATTGCGATTGCCCGGCCAGTCTGCAGTTAAATGAAAATGGTGCTTCATGATCAATCGCCTCCATGCCTCCATCATACGAAGTTTAGTATGATTTTTCGCCTATTCTGCTCATGTGCATAGGAAGAGATCGATTAGCTAAAAATTTGGTCGATTTTTTTGATATCCTCTTGCGACAACTGAACGTCTAACGTACGCAACGTATCCGTCACCTGATCTGGTCGTTTGGCACCAGGAATGATGGCATTGATGCCGTCCTGTGCCAAATACCACGCGAGTACGACGTGTGCGACTTCCGCATCGTGTGCTTCTGCGATCGGACGTAGTTGATCGACTTTTGCGAGATTTTGTTCGAAGACATCTTTTTGGAACAAGGGATCATTTTTTCGTAGATCATCAAACGTCGTCTCTTTCGTATATTTCCCTGCCAATAATCCAGCAGCGAGTGGGAAGTACGGGACGAAGGACATACCGTTTTCAACGATATACGGGAGTAATTCTTTTTCCGCATCCCGTTTGAATAGGTTGTATTCCCCTTGATAGACGTCGACATGTCCGTCTTTGTTCGCTTCCTTCAGTTGTTCGAGTGAGAAATTCGAGACACCGATTGCGCGAATCTTTCCTTCTTTTTTCAGTTCAGCGAGTGCTGCGACCGCTTCATCCTTTGGTGTCGATTCATCCGGAAAATGAATGTAATACAAATCGATATAGTCTGTCTGAAGACGTTTTAAACTCTCTTCGACCGATTGACGGAGAAAGTCTGGTGAATTGTTCATGACGACGTTTCCGTCAACGAACTGATGCGCACCTTTCGTCGCGAGGACGACATCTTCTCGAGCGACCGTATCGTTCCAGACCTCACCGACGAGTTCCTCCGAACGTTCTGGTCCGTAGATAAAAGCTGTGTCGAGGAAATTGATTCCTTGCTTCAAAGCGACACGAACGAGATCGCGTCCGGCTTGCTCATCGAGATTCGGATACAAGTTGTGTCCACCGACAGCATTCGTACCGAGACCGATTGGGTGAACGAATAAGTTAGATTGACCGAGTTGAACATGTTTTGTCATGAAAATGACCTCCTTAAACGATATCGAGTGGTTCTTTTTTTGTTGGTGCTGGGAACGCTTGATCAAGTGCAGCGAACTCTTCCTCTGTTAAATTCAGAAGCGCAGCGCGACCATTGGCTTCGACATGATGTGCTTGTCCGGCTTTAGGAATAGCGATGACGTCACCTTCACGAATCGCCCATGCGAGTAGAATTTGTGCCGGATCCACACCGTGTGTCTCAGCGAGTTCTTCGACAGTCGGATGATTCAGAAGTTGATCGCGTAATGAACCACCTTCTGCTAGTGGGCAATACGCCATCACTGGAATACCATGCTCACGTAGTAACGGTAATAGTTCATACTCGATTCCGCGTGATCCAAGGTGATAGAGTACCTGATTGACAGCGCATTGATCACCATTTGGCAGTGCCAACAGTTCTTTCATGTCTGATACGTCAAAGTTAGACACACCCCAACGGCGAATCTTTCCTTCTTGTTTTAAAGCTTCCAGTCCTTCGACGGTTTGTTTCAGTGGAATGTCGCCACGCCAGTGCAGAAGGTACAAATCAAGGTAATCGGTACCAAGACGTTCAAGTGTGTTGGAACAAGCCTGCTTCAATGCTTCCCCACCAGCATGATGCGGATAGACTTTCGAAACGAGAAAGACTTCCTCTCGTCGATCTGCGATCGCGTCGCGAATCAATTCTTCAGAAGCACCTTCTCCGTACATCTCTGCCGTATCGATGAGTTCCATTCCGCTATCAAGACCGACACGGAGTGCTTCGATTTCTGCTTCGTGCTTCTCCGACTCTTCTCCCATCCGCCACGTACCTTGTCCGAGTGCCCGAACATGCGTCTGATCGGGAAACGTCACCGTTTTTTGCTTTAATGCAGCAAGTATCAACGTCTTTTCTGTTGCGTTCATCGTTCTTCCTCCTTTAGTAGAGAGACAATAGTAGGGTTTACCACGCGAACTCCGAACAAAAACGTCTTCTTCAATAGAAGGAGACGTCACCAATGCTCAAACAAGGGACCGTGATCACCGAATACAGGATCTTGAGTTGGGCGCATCACCTGACGAATACGTTGAAGATTTTCCGGGCGTTCACTTGTTTGACCTGTCAGCGTATCGTAATCTTGACCATCCGGATAGGCACCGATTACTCGAAAGTGTCGACTTGTATCAAGTGCTTTATGTCCCGTACCTGCAGGAAGTAAAAGAATATCTCCACTCGTCAAAGTGAAGGTCTTACCGAGCGGACCACCCAGCTGAACGGTTGCATGCCCTTCAAGAATCCCGATCACTTCATGAGCGATACTATGATAATGATGAAAGTCAAAAATCCCATCCACCCAGCTGTTACGCCAGTCATGTGCATGGAAGGTCTGTTCGATGTGTGATGGCTCTGCAAATGCGTGCCGATAAATCAACACCGGGAATGTCGGGTTGTTCGGAATGTGCCCGTCATCCTCAAAATAAAATACCTCAACGCGCATCTTCGTTGCTCCTTTCTCTGGTGTGGCACAAAGTAATAATTACATCTGTAATTACCCGTAATTAAATATCATCAATCGTCCAAGCATCTTTATGGCGTAACGAATTCGGAGGTGCTAAGATGCTTAAGTTAACGAAATTACAAAGGAGGCTTTCCGATGATCGCCATCGAAGCAAAATTAGAAGTACAACCCGCAAAACGAGAAGAGTTTTTAGCAGCAACTAAAACACTAGTTGCAGGATCACGTGCTGAAGCAGGAAACATCAGCTATGACTTATTCCAAAGCACAGAAGACGAAAATGTCTTCATGATGATTGAAAAATGGGAAGACCAAGCTGCAATCGAAGCACACAACACGAGTGCTCATTTCGGACAATTCGTTGCGTTTGCACAAACGGCTCTTGCTAAACCATTAGACGTTCAATCGTTCCAAGCATAAGTGTAAGAGAGTAACGAAATAAAAAAGGAGGATATCCTCGGTTTTATGACCGAGAATATCCTCCTTTTTTCGTTCAATGTGACCGTTTAGAACGTTCATTTTCAATTCAGATTTCATATAAGAGTGTTTCACTTTTCTTTTACAATCATATGACATTTCACTGAAACTGTTAGTTTTTCCCTGATTAGGGCATTATTCTTATAAAGACACAAAAAGGAGGCTTTTATCATGAATGAACGAACGAATGCAGCAGAGTCGAAGCGATCATTCTTCAAGATGCCTCATACATATGCCATCATCATGGCAATTCTCATCATCTCAGTCATCTTGACGTATACACTTCCAGCAGGACAATTCGATCGTGAAAAGCAAGACGGACAGACTGTCGTCATCGATGGTACATATCGCGCGGTAGAGTCTGCGCCTGTCAATCTCTTTGGTTTATTTGAAGCAATTCCGCAAGGCATGGAAGCGGGTGCTGCGATCATTTTTTACATTTTCTTAGTTGGTGGTGTCTTCGGTATCATTCGTCAAACCGGTGCTATTGAAGCGGGAATCAATCAATTAATCCGTCGATTTGGTCAAAAAGGGCACATCATGATTCCGATGACGATGTTCGTCTTTTCAATTGCCGGAGCAACGATTGGTATGGCAGAAGAAACAATCATCTTCGTGCCAATTGGGATCATGTTAGCACGTGCCCTTGGATATGATGCGATGACAGGAGCCGCGATCGTCAGTCTAGGGGCAGCGGTTGGTTTTGCCGGCGGGATGTTGAATCCGTTTACGGTAGGTGTCGCTCAATCAATTGCGGAAGTACCGCTCTTTAGTGGTCTCGGGTATCGAACGGCTGTGTATATCGTATTTTTAGCGGTGACGATTCTTTATGTGATGAACTACGCACGGAAAGTTAAACATGATCCGGCGCGCAGTCTTGTTTATGATCTCGAACAACGTCGTTCGGAAGAAGCAGCGACGACGATTTCAAGCTTTTCGAAACGTCATGCCTTTGTTTTACTGGTTTTAATCGGTGGCATTACGCTCAATGTGATCGGAATCTTTGAGTGGGGCTGGTATTTGACGGAATTAACCGCATCCTTCTTGATCATCGGGATGATTGCGGGAATCGTTACGCTTGGTGTGAACGGTACGTTCGAGAGTTTGATTGACGGCGCAAAAGCCGTGACGTTCGGCGCCTTGATTGTTGGATTTGCTCGAGCAATCGTCGTCATTCTTGAAGAAGGACGTGTTATCGATACGGTCATTTACGGCTTATCGAATGCCGTAGGACATTTGCCAACGTTCTTCGCCGTCATCGGGATGTACGCCGTGCAATTGATTACGAACTTCTTCATTCCATCGGGGAGTGGACAAGCGGCGACGACGATGCCCATCATGGCACCATTGTCGGATTTACTTGGGATCGAGCGTCAAGTGGCTGTCCTAGCATTCCAATATGGAGATGGACTGACGAACATGATTTTCCCGACGAGCGCGCATTTGATGGCATTTCTCGCAATCGCAGGCATTCCGTATGAGCAATGGTTACGCTTCGTCTGGAAACTCTTCGCGATTTGGATTGCCTTGGCATGTGCTGCCTTATTACTTGCCGTAACGCTTGGTATTCAATGAAGTCGACCTTTCGGACATCTGTCCGGAAGGTTTTTCAGTTGCAGGAATCGGGAAGCGTTATCACGAACGGAATAGGTAATGACTAAAGGGGGAACTGAAGTGACATATTCAATCGTTGGGTATTGTGAAAAAGAACAAGCATGGGGCGTTGCCGTTCAGTCGAAGTTTTTAGCGGTCGGGAGTGCTGTACCATTTGCGAAGGCGGGAGTAGGTGCGGTAGCGACACAATCGTTTGCAAACACGACGTATGGCCCTGAAGGATTACGAATGATCGAACAAGGTGCTTCAGCGGACGAAGTGTTGCGTCGATTGACGGAAGCAGATGAAGGACGAGCGGATCGTCAAGTGGGAATCATTGATGCGAATGGCAAGAGTGCGACATTCACGGGAGAGGGATGTAACGACTGGGCAGGCGGTATTGCCGGGAAACACTTTGCAGCGCAAGGGAATATTCTTGTAGACGGTAACACGGTAAAAGAGATGGCACGTGTCTTTGAATCAACACAAGGTCCGCTCGCAGAACGTTTGTTGCGTGCGTTAGCAGCTGGTCAAGCAGCAGGCGGGGATTCACGCGGAATGCAATCAGCGGCACTCCTCGTCGTCAAGGAGGGTGGCGGATACGGTGGATTCAACGACCGATATATTGATTTACGCGTTGACGATCATCCGAGTCCGATTGAAGAGCTCGAACGCATCTATCAACTGCATACACTTTATTTGCAACCGAGTAAGCCAGAAGAAATCAAGCCAATCGATGATGCCTTAGAGTCAGAGTTGATGGATAAATTATTAGCGCTTGGCTACCGCGGTGATTTCGAAGACGCGTTCCGGACGTATCTGCATACGGAAAACTTCGAGATGCGCGAACAAGCGGAGCGTGCGATTGATACACGTGTTCTCGCGTATATTCGAGCACAATGAAAAAATGACAGGATGGACCGCGGTCCATCCTGTCATTTTGTTCATACTTGTGTCGACTGGGCGCGAATCGGTACTTTGAATCCGGTCGCGATGAATCGTTCCATTTCCGGTTCCGATTTAGCGTTTAAGCCAACTGTTCCGTCTCCTTTTAATGCCACGTTCGTTAGCTTGACACGCGTGATGTCTGGACCGATCGTAATCCCGTGTTTGGCAGAATCCTCAATGCGGATATCACGAAGGCGTACGTCTTCAGCCCCATTTTCTCCCCCAAAGATTTGGATGTCCGTTTTCGCTTGTCGGAATCCGCTCATCTTCAACTGACTGATCGTGACGTTCCGTGCCTTATATTGAATCCCGATCATCGGTTGTTCTTGATAGTCATAATAAGGATCACCGAGCACCGTAAAATCATGTATGACGACATTACGATAAGCGGAAACGACGAGCGCACGCGGTTTTGAATTCGCATAGAGTTCTGTATATTTAGGAGTCTGAGCAATCAAACGCGTTGCGATGATATTATAAGCCGTCTGAGACGTCGGATCAGTCGCTTGATGGTGACCGATGTGTCGGAAGTTAAACGCGCGATGATCATCAATCGATAGGTGTCCGACGATTTTGACGGTCGAGGCAGCAGAAGAGGTTGCATGTGCCTTAATCTCAAGTCCACCGAAACAACGACTTGTTGCGTTATTGAACAACCAGACGTCGCGTGATCCATCATCGACTTCGATTCCATTTGAATTGGAAAAGCCTTCTGCATGGGCACGTCCACTTGGATCATGCATGAAACAGTTCGAGATGAAGAGATGATCACTATGATGCGTCGTAATCCCGTCATCGCCGAATCCATAACCGGTCAATCCATCGAACCAGATGAATGAACTACTTAAATTTGCTCGAGCTCCATCTCCGTTGTAATTGTAATATGGTGTCGAGATATCAAAACAGTGAAGTCCCGGGTTGACGGCCTCAACATCAAAGACCCAGCCATAGGTGACATGCGCATACGTAAGACAACTGGAGTGGTTGCCCCATGTGCTACTTTTTTTCGCGTCACCGATGCGTTTAATGTTCCAATCAAGCGTCATTTTTTCGACGAGTAGATGATGATTGCCGAGAAGATAATTTTGGTTCGTCACGAGACGTCGTCCTTTTGGTGCATCATCGTGCATCTTTAAAATTGTCTTCCCTTTACCGGCTCCTGTTAAAATCGTATAACTTGGCAAACGAATTCCCCAAACGACGTACGTACCGGCTGGGACATGGACTTGTCGATGTCCATCACCGAGCGCTTCAATGAATGCTTGTGTATCATCCGTCTGTCCATCACCGACTGCGCCAAAATCAGTGATATCGACAGTTTCGACATCGCTGATCAAACGTTCGAACTCATGATTGAGACGACCGAACCAACTTGGTCGAATCTCATCGCGTGGTGTCACGAAAGCGGGTGTCAGCGGTAGAATATGTTTATCACGGTTCGTCAAAAATAATGGCGAGATCATCGAACGAAGCGTTCGACTGAGGTTAGGATTGCGTCGTGGTGCGACGAATGGACTATCGTGTAGCAGTTGTTCCGCTTGTCGAACTGCTTGTTCGTTGGTTGACGTTTCAACGTATTCCTGAATCAACGCCGCATTTTGATACGGATCATGCGTGTGATCGAGTTTTAACATGAAATGGTTCCCCTCTCTGAATAGGTCTGTCTACCTTTTCCCCTCTCTTTACACAATCATTCCTTGTTTCAAGACATCCATAAAAATACACAAAAATTTTTAATATGGATTATAATGGTATTTAAAAGAGGGGGTCTTCTGATGTCACTTCGAAAACGACTCGTAATTGGTATCGGACTGATTTTGCTAATCTTAGGAATCGGTAAGCCACTGACAGAAGCGGCTGTTCAAGCAATGAAGCCAAAAGCGGTTCAGCCGTCTGGAATCGAAACAAATAGATCGTGTAAACCGAACTGCAAGAAAAAAGGCGAATTGTTAAACATTCGATTTTTTTCATGGTTACCTAAAAAGAAAATGAAGAATGATGAAGATTTACGTGCTTGGGATACCAAGGAAAAGCCGAAGAAGCAGAAAGACCTCAAACCGAAAAAGAAAAAGAATAAGATCTTCACTATAGGAGTTGAAAATGCTAAACGAGGTACGAATGAAAAAGGAGGATCGTCCTCATCGATGTTACTGATGAGTCTGCTTGTTCTCCCGCTAGTCATCATAAGCTATATCGTTTGGCGGAAACGTCGAAAGACCAAGAAACAAGATGAAGACTTGATAAGAACGGATATCCCGTTGCAGCCTATACACAACGATTATGTTTCGATCGAGAAACAAATTGATTTACCAGATGCCTGGATTCGCAAACAGCTCATCCAGTTCAATCAGATCCTACCGGTCCGTTTACAGCGGCATGATACAGAGACGTTTCAGGAGTGGTTCCTGCGGATCGGATTTCAACCTTCCCATCTCTTAATAAAAACCTATCTCTTAGAACGGTACACAGAAAAAGCTACTACGTTATCGGAGAGGGATAAACAAACGATCCAGGGAGAATTCGGAGCCTTCGTCCACCAGTTCAATTGAAACTTTTTGAATTAGGTGACGTAAATGGAACAGGAAAGGGGAGATGATGATGTACCTAGCAGATGCTGTGAAATTAAAGAGTATCCTGAGGAAACAGCTTGATCAGTTGATTGAAGAGATGGAGCGCGTTGCGTTCATTGATTTAGAAAAGGGAGAAGCACTCCCCGCGCAACAAGGTCGAACCTTAACCGATGTCGAAGCCGCCATGGACATCGTACGTCATGACATGCGGGTCTTGGATCGTCTCGTTTATGCAGCGAATTTAAACACCGTAATTGAGACGGATGAAGGAGACATACCACTCGTCGAAGCGATCGAGTGGGCTACCCAATTACGGGCAAAGGCACAAAACTATCAGATGCTCGCAAGTCGACCAAAACGCGAGTTCCAATATGGATTCGAAGGGACGACGATCATTCGTCATGCCTTGTTTGATCCAGATGCCTATCGTTTAAAAGCGGAGGAAGTGGAACGACGAGCACACAAAGTATCGAATGCAATCAATGCGGCAAACTATCAGACGACGATTGACTTTGATGGTGGACGTTATATGTAACTTCCTTGGCGCGGTGAGACTCCCCGTCAAGGATAGGGGACGGACCTCAATTTTCCTTTGTGGAGAAGAAATGGCGATGGCAAACCGATGACCACGAACCGTTGACAGATTGACCTGTTACCTTTGACCACCTATGGAATCCTGATGTTTTTTTCCGTCCCCGCTCCCTGTCGCTTCTTTGAGAAACGGCAGGGATTTTTAGTGTGTCGATGGAAACAACAGGGTATAGAGAAGCACAAGCGAAAGGAGAGAGATCATGGAACACACTTTTTCAGCATTCGTCGTTCGCGAAGTCGATGGATCATACGAGGGGAATATCGAGACAAAGCACGTCGATGATTTACCAGAAGGAGATATCCTGATTCGTGTCACACACTCATGCGTCAACTATAAGGATGCTTTATCGATGTCGGGTAATCGTGGGGTGACGAAATCCTATCCGCATACCCCGGGCGTTGACGCAGCAGGATTCATCGAACAAACGACTGATGAACGATTTCACATCGGTCAAGCCGTCGTCGTCAATGGCTTTGATTTCGGGATGAACACTTCGGGCGGATTTCAAGAATACATACGTGTACCAGCCGATTGGGTGACGCTACTTCCAGAATCCATTCGTCCATTAGAAGCGATGCAATATGGAACGGCCGGATTGACGGCAGCGCAATCGGTTGATGAATTGTTGCGAATCGTCTCGAAGGATGCAGGACCGATCCTCGTGACGGGAGCGACAGGTGGGGTTGGTACGATTGCGATTTCTTTACTGATTCGATTAGGATACACGGTACATGCCGTGACCGGAAAACGAGTAGAACAAGAACGATTGCTCAAAAAGGGAGTGGCTGAGGTACTAGACCGCACGACATTCCTAGAAGAAACCGATCGTCCTCTAAAAAAAGGGCTTTATGCCGGTGTCATTGATACGGTCGGGGGACCATTGCTCGCGTCCGTCATTCGCTTCGTGCAATATGGTGGTGTCGTCACGACGTGTGGGAACGTCGGTGGGGCAGAAATGACGTTGACAGTCTATCCCTTCATCTTACGTGGTGTCCGCTTGATTGGAATCGATGCGGTGCAAACACCGATTGCTTATCGTCAAACGTTATGGCAACGTTTAGCGAGTGACTGGCAGGTCAATCTTTCGTCAGAAGTCGATATCAAAACACTAAACGATTTACCTGAAATCGCAGAAGCCTTGCTGACTTCACGTCATCGTGGTCGAACTGTCATCGAAATTTAAATATTTCGAGTAAACATTGGTGGTATAGTGGGGAAAAACTGTGTCGACTTTTTCAGGAGGAACCATACATGAGTGAACACCAACAAGAACAAGAACGACAGTCTCGACAAGAAAGACGGAAACAAAAACGAAATCGTCGAGGGATTGCCTTTGGTGGTATTCTCGCGACATTATTCATCGTCGGTGGTTGGTTGTATATGTTGACGAACAACGATGCTTCTCAAGCGACATCTACACTTGAAAAACCGAAAACGACCAATCAAGCAACACAAAACGAGGAGTCGAAGAAGGAAACAGCAGCAACGGATGATAAAAAAGAAGCGAAAAAAGAAAAGAAGAAATCAAAGAAAAAAGCAGCAGAGTATGCGCAAGCGGCTTGGGTGACGCGTCCGTTCGCGAACGTTTACGGTGATACGAATCGTAGTAGTGTCATCTACAAAGCAGATTTAGGTGATGTTTATGAGGTACTGGATGCGAAGGACGGCATGGTCCATCTCAAACTCAATGACAGCATCGAAGGATACTTACCGGAAAGTGATGTTCGTTTGGAAGCACCAAAAGGGACGTCAGACGAAGCCGTTCTTGCGGCGCTCTCGCAAGCAGTCGCTAATCAACCGATTGACAAGCCGGAGCAGTATCTCGGAAAACCGATTGCTGAATTCGAAGCGAAGTATGGTGCTGTTGGTAATACACAACAGGATGCCGTCAATACGTATTACTTCTCGAATGCTGGATATCTGCTTGTCGTCTCGGATGGAATCATTGAAGCAATTGACTGGACGAATGCTTCGACTGGTGGATTATCGACACTGGGTGAACCCGTCGTCGATACGAGCTATGGTACGTGGTACGAGGGAGAATCCTTACAACTAAAAGTGTTCCCGGACAACGGAAAGATGCGTCTACGTCTTGCGCGTGATCCTGGACAAGAATGAATGAACGGCGAATTCGCTTGAAGCGAGTTCGTCTTTTTTTTGCACAAAAAACCTCCCGAGTCCGACACTCGGGAGGAAATATGAAAATCCTTTGGGAGGAGATTTTCTTAGTATACGCCTACTGCATCAAATGATTTCGCTGCAGCTGTTGCTTCTGCACTTGTTGAACCGTAAAGGTCTTTCGCCGATTGAACGACTGCTGCACGGAGTGAGCTGAAGTTCGAGTTTGGAGTCAAGTACACGTTGAGGGCACGGTAGTAGATCGCACCGAGTTTCGGTACACCGATTCCTGTGACAGATACGTTGTAGAACGTTCCGCCGTTACCGAGGAGGTAAGCAGCTTTGTTGATGATACCAGAGTTGATGTGGACACCACCGTTATCTTGCGTACCTGTGTAACGTTTAGAGTAGTGATCTGGATCACCGTAAGCAGCTGGGTTCGACATCGAACGGAGTGCGTCACCGCTGACTCCTGGTGTGTAGATGTCTTCTCCTACGAGCCAGTCAAAGTTCGATCCGACTGTATACTCAGCTACTGTACCCATGATATCTGAGACGGCTTCGTTGATCGCACCAGATTCGTTTTGGTACACGAGACCAGCTGTGTATTCTGTGACAGCGTGTGTCAATTCGTGAGCGACGACGTCAAGTGCGCCTGAAAGTGCGACGAATGTCGTGCCATCTCCGTCACCATAGACCATCTTCGTGCCATCCCAGAATGCGTTGTTGTAGTTCGTTGAATAGTGGACCGTTGAGTTCAAGCGTGCACCAGCGTTGTCGTAACTGTTACGACCATATGTGTTTTTATAGAAGTCATATGTTTTTGCAGCGTTGACGTGTGCACTGACAGCAGCGCGGTCATATGTCGCGTTGAAGACGTTATCTGCATCTGCCCAGAGTGTTCCCGGGAGTGATGTCCGGTTTTTCGCGTCGTATGTGTAGACACCTTTTCCACGCGTTGTATCTTGAAGATAGTATTTCCCAGCACTCAACGTCGTGTTGAACGTTGCGCTTGTGCCAAGTACAGTCGTACCTGTTGCATGAGCGAGTTGGTCGAATTTGTTAAGTACTTTACCTGAGTTCGCATCGATGAAGTATGTCCAACGTGATGGCTCTTTGCCAGCGAGGACTGTCGATGTGACTTTGTATGCATAGACAGCATCATCTTTTACTGGATAGATGACGAGTTCTGCTTTTGGAGCGACTTCGAATTTAGAAGCCTTGATTGCTTTTTGATAAAGTTTGATGGCTTTCTTTTCAGAGAGCGTTGCTTTTTTCGCGAGACCTGGTTTTCCTTTGACGTTGATTGCATCGTTTACGACTGCTTTCAAAGTACCGTCTTTCGCGACGTTCCCGACGACGACACTACCAAAGACAGGGACGCCATCCACTTCTTGTTGGAGACGTACGATCTGTGAAGATCCGTCTTTTTCGACGTTCTGAACAGCAAAGTCACCCTTTTTGTTCACGAAATCTTTAACGATCGTTGCAGCTGGTTCTGACGAAGCTTTCGTGAGCTTACCAGACTGAAGACCTTCTGCACCTACTACCGTAGGAACGACAAGTACACTTGCGACAAGCGATGTAGCGAGAAACTTTTTCAAAATAAATCGCCTCCTTGTTTGGGTTGAGTCTAACTATGCCAAAGAATCAGAGAAGCGAGAATAAGTCATTCGAATTAAATAGAATTTTCTGAATATAGTCCGTAGTACCTGGACTGAATTATTAAGTGTAAAAGATATTTCAAGACGAAAAAAAAACCATTCAAGAGAATGGTTCAGCGAATGCGTTGGTAGAGATGGTGGACGTCATCTCGGGTCTCATCAATTTTAAAATCATGTGGGTCAAGCTCAATTCCTTGTTTTGAAGCGAAGCGTTGGATTTTCTCGAACGATTTCCAAATTTCGATATCCGGTCCTTCGTGCTTCCAGAAGACATAACGCGCAGCAGGAATCCGATGCCCTTTCATACCTTTAGGAATCTGTTCAAGCGACGAGACGGGATACCCGACACATTGCGAATATTTGGTTCCGTTTCGTTCGAGCGAGATATCGAGCGGATAGCTGTCCAGCTTTGCAGGGATCTCATGCGAACGTCTTGAAAATTCACGCCAGAGTTCCGGCATCAATGTATGCAACTCGTTCTCTTCACACGTCAGTCCAAGTCCCACAAAATAAAATTCATGGCGTTCAACGATTTTTGGATGCATCAGAAACTCCCTTCCTTCTTATTATGACACGTCCTCGACGGGCGAACGCTTCAAATCTAGAAATAGACGCGTAAAGGTGGCGTCCCATTGTGTACCCATACCTTCTTCTAAAATCGACAAGGCTTTTTCTGCGGACATTCCCTTACGATAAGGACGGTCGGATGTCATCGCATCATAGGCGTCAGCAATCGCCATGATTCGACCGAAGAGTGGAATGTCCTCTCCTACGAGACCTTCCGGATACCCCTTTCCGTCATAGCGTTCGTGATGGTACTTTACCCCAGGAAGAATCGGTTGTAACGTCTTTGGTAGCTGAACTTGCGATAGAATGTGCACACCGATGACTGGATGTTGCTGAATGATCTGAAATTCTTCGTCTGTGAGACGTCCTTCTTTCAATAACACATCGTCTCGAATCCCAATTTTTCCGATGTCATGTAACAGCGCGGATTTACGTAACAGTTCGATTTGTTCGTTCGGTAGATTGGCAGCGGTAGCGATTTCGACTGAATAGGCAGCGACACGAACGGAATGACCGGCTGTGTAAGGATCACGGGCATCTAGTGTCGCAGCAAACAAGGTAAACAAACTATCAAGTAACTGTTCGTTTTCCGCATCACGCTTTTTAATACCTTCCATCATCAAGTTAAAACCAGAAACGAGATGGGAGAACTCGTCTGAATATGGATTCGGTAATGAGACGAGTCGATTGCTTTCGACATCTTGAATCCCTTGTTGCAGGGTAGCGATTGGTTTACGGATGTTTTCATAGAGAAGAAGACTACAAAACGTCGCAACGGATAAGATGACGATTAAAATAAGTGTCGCCCAACTCCAGTAAGAGCGAAGGCTCTCATTTTCCGTTAACTGGACAGCTGAGGCGAGAACGAACAGCATGATCGGGAAAACACCGATGATGAGTATGCTGATGAGCATTTTTTGTCTTAGCGTGACAACTGTCGTTTTTTTAGGAAAATCAAATCCATGTTCAAAAGCATACTTCTCTAACGTCAGAAGCATGTGCTCCGTGACACGATAGGTTAGAAAAAACTCAATCAGCGCATGCAGAATGGCGACGAGGACCGCACCAAAACAAGCAAGACCAATCAAATAGTACGGCATCTGTAACCATCCTTGAGAGATCGCTAGTGCTGTCAGAAGTGAAGCGGGAACAGAAAGTCCTAAAAAATGAGGTCCCATGATGCGCTGGACAGTCAGTACCGGAAAACGATGTACCGTTTGATAAGCCTCCTGAAACGAGACGAGAGACGGAATATCGTTTTGGAAGAAACGACGTAAAGGGTGAATATGTCGCGAATAGACTGTGTATTCGAGTAAAAACATCAGACTGACAGATACGGCCATGAGCCCCATCAACATCAATTGTTCGGTTCTAGTGAAGGTGAGGGTCTCAAAAATAAACAGACATCCGACGCCGAAGACAGCGACGAATGAACCGATTAGATAGTTCCTTAGTAAGTGACGTTCAAAACGTTGTAAAGCGCTCATTGTATCCTCCCTTAAGTGAATTAGAGTGCTTTCAGCGTACCGTTTTCTAAAATAATAAGAACGTATTTTTTTGAAAAAGAGGTGAAAGAATCCTTTGAAAATCTTTTGAAAATAATCCCCAAAAATAGGTATGGTTACAAAGCACTAATTGTCTTAAAAGCAATTGATTAACGAAATAAAATAATCTATGATTTGAATATTCAGAAAAGTATAGTAATCAGATGCTTTTCACTACTACATAGGGGGTCAATTCACGTGGGAAAAAAGAAACAGCTTAGCCTAGCCGTTCTTTCTGGAATTACGGCAGCTGCATTTGCTGTTGGTCCGGTCTTACCTGGTGGGCAGGTAACGTCCGTACAAGCAGCAGAAAAAGTAGCACCTGGTGCACCGATGGATTTGAACACGGTCGATCAGGATCGATTAGCAAAAGTGCTTGAAAAACGTGGGGTCATCTCAAAAGCAGCTTCAGCAGAAGCAAAACAAAAAGCCGTTCAAAAGTATCTGGACAAAAAGGCGAACGGAAAACCGGCCGTCGATCATGACCACGATCATGAATCAAGTAAAGAAGCCGCGTTTGATAAGAAAACAAAAGACTTCTTAACAAAACAAAAGGAACAACTTGCTAAACAATTAAAGAAAAAACACGACAACTACAAAAAAGGTAATCCGAATGGCTTCGTCAAAGTGGATAAAGCAAAACAGGCAGCCTATAACGGTGCGACACGGACGGACAAAGTCCTCGTCCTTCTCGTCGAGTACAGCGACTTCAAGCACAACAACGTCGTTCAAGAGCCTGGATATATGTATTCAGATGACTTCAACCAAAAACATTATCAAGATTTAATGTTTGGTGATCAAGAGTTCGAACTCTTCAACGGAGACAAAGTAAAAACGTTCAAACAGTTCTATGAAGAACAATCAGGTGGTAGTTACTCGGTAGATGGTACGGTGTCCAATTGGTTGACTGTTCCTGGAACAGCAAAAGATTATGGTTCGGATAATCCTGCAGGTGGAAACGATAACTTGCCTGGCGCAAAAGGACCACGTGGTCTCGTCAAGGATTCCTTGAATGCAGCTGTTAAAGCCGGCATTAACTTAGCAGATTACGATAAGTTCGACCAGTACGATATGGACGGCGATGGCGACTTGAATGAGCCAGATGGTCTCGTCGATCACTTGATGATCATTCATGCTGGTACAGGACAAGAAGCAGGCGGCGGTAAGCTCGGTGACGACGCGATCTGGTCACACCGCTGGACACTTGGTAGCGTGTATCCTGTAGCGGATACGACGGCAAGCGTCAATTACTGGGGCGGAAAAATGGCTGCTTATGATTACACAGTTCAACCAGAAGACGGCGCAGTCGGCGTCTTCGCGCACGAATTTGGTCATGATCTTGGACTTCCTGATGAGTACGATACACAGTACACAGGTCAAGGTGAACCAGTTGCATCTTGGTCTATCATGAGTGGTGGTAGCTGGAATGGTAAAGTTGCTGGAACAGAACCAACAAGTTTCTCGCCACAAAACAAAGAGTTCTTCCAAAACGTGATGGGTGGAAACTGGGCGAACATCCAACAGATTGATTTTGATTCACTCACTAAGGCAGGAACGGCATCGTACCTCGACCAGAGTGTAACGAAATCAAAAAATCCAGGAATCATCAAAGTAAATCTACCGAAAAAACCAGTGAAAGGTATCACGCCGGCTTACGGTAAGAAGTATTACTACAGTACGAAAGGTGATGATCTTCATACGTCGATGACTTCACCAGAGTTCGATTTGACGAATGCAAAAGAAGCGAAGTTCGACTTCAAAGCCTTTTACGATGTTGAATTTGATTACGATTACTTGACAGTCACAGCTACTGCTGACGGTCAATCGAAAGTCATCGATAAAATCGGGAATCAAGATACAGATGGTGATCAGCGTGCTGAATCAACAAAAGGAGCATGGGTCGATAAATCATATGACCTGAGCGAATTTGCGGGTAAAAAAGTCACGTTGAAATTTGAATACGTGACAGATGGTGGACTTGCACTAGACGGATTTGCACTTGATAACGCGAAGTTGACAGTTGACGGTAAAGTCGTCTTTGAAGATGATGCAGAGGGTACTCCTAAGTTCACTCTAGATGGTTTCGTTGCTTCAGACGGTTTCTCTTATGCCGATAACGCGTACTACCTCGAATGGCGTAACTATGCAGGCTCGGATAAAGCACTCGAGCATGCACGAGGCGTTAAGTACAACACAGGTCTTGTCGTCTGGTATGGCGATTCAAGCTTCAACGATAACTGGGTTGGCGTACACCCAGGTGAAGGATTCCTCGGAGTCGTCGACTCACATCCTGAAGCAATCGTTGGAACACTCAACGGTAAGCCGGTTACGACAGGAAGCACACGTTACCAGATCGCAGATGCTGCTTTCAGTTATGATAAAGCACCTGCATGGCTCATCGATTCGCCATCACGTGGACTCTATGACTACAAAGGTCTCCCAGGTGTGACGAAGTTTGATGATTCGAAATCGTACATCAACCAGTTGATTCCGGACGCAGGGAAATTGCTTCCGAACAACGGGCTGAAGATTCAAGTCATCGGTGAAGCGAAAGACAACTCTGCTGGAGCAGTCTGGATCCACCGTTAAAAACAGAAGAACAGGTTCAGTTTCGGCTGAACCTGTTTTTTATTTTAGTTATGTAGAAGAAGTGGAATCAATTGGAAAAAACATTGGTCTGACAACTTGACTTTTAAAGCGCATCCATTCTATACTTACGTTAGCTTAATATTGTTATTGTCATTACGGATTCACATCGTGTCACGAACAATCTTTTCGTTGCTCCATGTATTTCGGGACAATAATGAATTCTTTTCATATGCCCAGCATATGTATTAAGTAATTTATTTTTGGAGGTTGTTCCCATGAACACAGGTAAAGTAAAATGGTTTAACGCAGAAAAAGGTTTCGGTTTCATCGAAGTTGAAGGCGGAGAAGACGTATTCGTACATTTCTCAGCAATCACTGGTGAAGGCTTCAAAACTCTTGACGAAGGTCAAGAAGTTGAGTTCGAAATCACTGAAGGCGCACGTGGAGCACAAGCTGCTAACGTCGTAAAACTTTAATTTCAACTATTCAATCGTCCCTTTTCGGAGGGGCGGTTTTTTATTAGACTAATATCTTGAATTCAAGATAAATGTGAGATATACTCCAATTACCAAATCATTGACAAGGAGTGAGGAAGATGGAATTACTCGGAATTCATCATGTATCGATCTTAACAGGCATGGCGGAACGCAATTATCAATTCTACACACAAATACTTGGCATGCGTCTGATCAAAAAGACTGTCAATCAAGATGACACGACATCGTATCATCTGTTTTATGGAGATGCGGAAGGGAATCCAGGAACGGACTTGACGTTTTTTGATATTCCGCATCTTGGAACGGGTGTACCGGGGGCATCGAGTATCTCTTCGACATCGCTTCGTGTCAAAACAACGGCTGCACTTCATTTTTGGAAACGACGTTTTGAAGCGAAAGGTGTGGATCACGATGAAATCGTCGAGCGAGCAGGGCGCCAAACACTAGCCTTTCGTGATCAGGAAGGAACACGCTTGATTCTCGTCGCGGAAGATGGTGAGGCAGGTGTCGCAGGTGGTGTACCATGGCCGCAAGAAGAGATTCCATCGGAGCATGCCATTGTTGGACTGGGAGCTGTCACATTAACGGTCAACGATCCGACGTTGACGATTCGTGTTCTGACGGAAGTCATGGGATTCCGAAAAGTAGGTTCTTATCCATCTTTAGCAGGTGACTTTGAACCGATTGAAGTCTATGCAACTGGAGAAGGTGGTATCGGAGCAGAGGTTCATATTGAGGCACGTCCAGATCTCGACCGAGAACGTCTCGGTCGTGGTGGTGTGCATCACGTCGCGTTCCGAGTGCCGAACAGTGATGAATATGAAAAGTGGGTCGAACGCTTGAATTCTTATCACTTACCGAACTCCGGTAAAGTCGATCGTCACTATTTCCAAGCTCTTTACTTCCGGGAACCGAACCATATCTTGTTTGAGCTTTCAACAGACACACCAGGGTTCGCGACGGATGAGTCCGTTGAAACATTAGGAGAGACGCTTGCGTTACCACCGTTTCTTGAACCAAAGCGAGCTGCCATCGAAGCACGATTACGTCCACTCGAAATCTGACAATCCTGTGACACAGGTCACAGAAGGATCGTCCATCCCGTATACTAAGAACAGGAATCAAGAAAAAGGAGTGACGGGATGTTAAGAACTACGCTTGGGCAATTCCGAATGATTGCGATACTAGAAGGAATCTCGTTTTTAGTTTTACTGTTGATTGCGATGCCGTTAAAGTATATGGCGGATATTCCGCAAGCTGTTTCGGTCGTTGGCGCACTTCATGGTGTCTTGTTCGTCATGTATGCACTCTGGCTCGCGGTCGTGAAATTCAAATACGATTGGTCGATTATTAAGGCTGGGATTGCGTTCATCGCATCATTCATCCCGTTTGGTACATTCGTGCTCGACTGGAAGCTAAAACAGGAAGCAACAAACGCGTAAATTGTGTATACTGAATAGAGCACGGCTGTGGATAACTGTTTTTGTCTATGCGAAGCAGGTTATCCACAGCTTTTTTTCTGTGGATAATTTTTAGGAGGATATATCATGTCAACATTTGAAACATTACACATCAGCGATCTGTGGATAAAAAAATTACAAAAACAAGGCATCAAGGAGCCAACACCGATTCAAGAACAAGCGATTCCGTCATTACTCGACGGACGTGACTTGATTGGGCAGGCGCAAACGGGAACAGGAAAAACGTTAGCGTTTCTCTTACCAATCCTTGAGCAAATCGATGTCGAATCACAAACGGTTCAAGCATTGATTGTTGCACCAACACGTGAACTTGCGCGTCAAATTGCCGATGAGACGCATAAACTGATTCGGAACATGGAACAGTATCGTGCACTCGCTGTATACGGTGGACAAGACGTCTTTAAACAAATTCAACGACTCGGTCGGATGCCACAAATCATCATCGGGACACCAGGACGGATTCTTGACCATGTCGGTCGCGGCACACTTGATTTAAGTGAATTACGGACGCTTGTCTTGGATGAGGCGGACCAAATGCTGCAAATCGGTTTCTTGCCAGAAATCGAAGACATCATTGAAGCAGCACCGGTTGATCGTCAATTCGTCATGTTATCTGCAACGATGCCACCGAAAGTAGAGGAACTGGCGAAAACGTATTTGCGTAATCCAGTCGAAGTACAGGTGGAAGCGGAAAGCATCACTGTTGAAGCGATCGAACAGTTCGTCGTCGAGACGACGGATCGCCGCAAACAAGCGACACTGCGGACGATGCTTGACGAGATGCGTCCGTACGCAGCAATCATTTTCTGCCGTACGCAACGTCGCGTCAGTAAATTGAATGAAGAAATGCAGATGCAAGGGTATCCGACGGATGAATTGCATGGTGGGTTGACGCAAGGGAAACGAGAAAAGGCGATGGCGAAGTTCTATCAAGGAAAAACACAATTCCTGATCGCAACAGACGTCGCTTCGCGTGGACTCGATGTGACAGGTGTGACACACGTCTTCAACTACGATTTACCGGACGATGCGGAAAGTTATGTTCACCGGATCGGTCGGACAGGACGTGCCGGGAACGACGGAATTGCTGTTTCGATCGTGACACCAAAAGATGGTCGGACGTTCCGTGATATGGAGCGGGAATTGAACATCTCGGTCACGCCAATCGTCGTCGAATTATCTGAAGAAGCGATTCGCGCACAGCACGACCAAAGCAAAGGATCACGGAAGACGACAGAAGGACGTGGAAACACACGTCGTTCGAATAACCGTCGCCCGGGACGTGCACATCGTAAATAAACAGAAACAAGATAAAAGAGCCGGTCTACTTCTCTCATAAAAAGAGAAAATAGACCGGCTCTTGTTTTTATTTGGCATAGACCATCTGACCACCGAGATGTCCGGTATAAGCAAGCAACCCGCTACCGACGATCGCAACAACGAAACTAAGTAACAAAAACATTTTTTTGTTTGAGCGGTAACCCAATAACAGAAATAACAGCGAGACACCAAAGGCAAGAAGACTGAACAACGCGAAATGTTCATGATTTTCGATAGCAGCATGAGTAACACTGCTTAAGTTCGCTTCCGCATACTCTTCTGCTCCGTCTCCAGACAAATAGGCGACGACTCCGGAAATCAGACCGACGACTAACGTAAAAAGAACAAACAGTTTGAATTGCGTCCATTTCAGACTGACGAGTAATAAGATCGTCGCAAATAATAAAAGTGCAATCGGTGCATGAACAAGAAGTGGATGAAGCGGTACGTTCCCCAACATATCAAAGACCTCCTTGGATAAGTATGGTAAAGCATAATTTCACTTTACCCTGCTTATCTGACAGTTAACTGACACCGTTTTAAAGAGTGGGGAAATGAATGATGAACCGTGTGCCCTCACCTAATGTGGAATCAATGGAAATCGTTCCGCCATGTTGCTCCACAATGGATTGAGAAATCGATAGCCCAAGACCGGTTCCTGTTCCGTGACGCGAATGGTCCCCCCGGTAAAAACGCTCGAATATTTTAGTTTGTTGATTGGAAGCGATACCGATTCCACGGTCCTGTATCGTCAACTGGCGTTCTGTAGCAGTTTCTTCGAGGGAGACATCAATGGCTTCATCGCTGTAGACAAGAGCATTTTCAAGAAAGACCGTCAATAAGCGGTTCAATTGATGGGCATCCCCTTTCATGCGTAAGTCAGGCATTATCGAGGCGTGAATGACGCGATCCGAGTAGGCATGCTGAAAACGTTCGACGGTCTTTTGAACGAGTGAACTAAGGTCAACTTCCTGTTTCGGTGAAGGTTGTCCTTCTCGCGCAAGCAATAGTAAATCAGAGACTAAATACTGCATCCCTGCCGTTTCTGCTTTGATATCCTCTAGAATCGTGCGTCCTTCATTCGAAAGTAATTCCGCTTCTAGCAATTCAATCCCGCTATAGACGATTGTCAGAGGTGTCCGTAGTTCATGTGAAGCATCGGATGTAAAACGACGTTGGCGATCGAATGCTTGTTGCACCGGAATGACGGCTCGACCAGCAAGGATGTATCCGACTAGCGTCAGAACGATCGTTGCGAGAACGGCAATCCCCGCAAGAACGGCAATCAATCGCTGTAAGGTATCTTCGGTCGGAGAGATGTCCTTCATTAGCAGTAGTCGTCCTTCTTCGGTACTTCGTTGATACAGTAAGAAGTGTCGATCATCCCATTCCACTTGTTTCGTCGTATCATTCGAGCTTAAAAAACGGCGCAGTGTTTTCATCTCGACGCCAGGCGGCAAACTTGCATAGCGTTCATTTCCTGAACCGTCGAGTAACTGGAAATAGATCGGATTTCGGATGAATTGATCTTCCCCGTGCTCGATCCGTTCGAAGATATCTCGATCAGATACTCCCTTCAATTGATTCAATTCCATTCGATTCAGCAATTGGGCGTTCGTGACATACACACCGATCAGGATGAGGACTAGTACAAGAAAGAACGAGCCACTGAATAACAAGGTCAGTCGTTTTCGAATCGATTCAAGCATGCGGATCACCTAAACGATAACCGAACCCGCGAACTGTCCGGATCAAATTAGGAGCGCCGACCGTATCTAATTTTTTCCGAACGAGTCGGACGAGCGCATCGAGCGCGTTATCCGTAATATCCGCACCGATCCCCCACACGACTTCGATGATTAATTCACGACTCATGACCTGTTCAGGTCGTCTTAACAGTAAGGAAAGGAATTCAAATTCACGTCGTGTTAAATCAATCGGATGATGTTCATAGGAAATTGTTTGTGACGATAGATCGAGTACTAGTCCGTTGAAGGAGACCGTCGACACGAATGCCTTTTGTTGACGACGACTGAGCGCGCGCAAACGTGCCAGTAATTCATTCGATTGAAACGGTTTAACGAGATAGTCATCGGCTCCACTATCGAGACCATGAACGAGATCGATTTCCGTATCGCGAGCAGTCAGCATCAAGATGCCGCCTTCAAACTGTTCTTTCCGTAAGGTAGCGGCGACTTCGACTCCGCTCTTGCGAGGCATCATCCAATCGAGAACGAGTAAGTCATAGCGATACGTCTGACATTGGAGGAGCGCTTCCACTCCATCCTGCGCAACATCTACCTGATATCCTGCCCGCTCCAAATGGAGGCGTAACATCTTCGCAAGACGCTGATCATCTTCTGCTACCAAAACGCGCATGCACATCGCTCCTCTTTTTTTCTCATTATCCCATAGTTGCCGTCAGTTAGTTGTCAGTTTTTTTCGATACAGTAAACGTAACAAGAAGGGAGAGGAAACAGATGAAACCCAAACCATTTGCGAAATGGCTTGTCGGGCTTAGTAGTTCCGTCTTCATCGGACTCGCCATTGGTCAGTTGAGTGTCAGTTCGAACGATCCCTCGACGACACCTGTTTCGACAGGCGATACGTATTCGAACGATACGACGCTACCATCTCAAGGGAATCAGTATAGCGATGATGAAGGCGAATACGAAGGGGATGATGGATATTACGAAGATGACGATGATGATCAATGGCAAGGTGATGAATCGTCTGGCTTCAGTCAACCCGGTGGATCAAGTGACGGTCAGTCTAGCCATTCGAGGTAAGGAGGAGGAAGATGGAGCGACAATTGTATGCGATGCATAATCAGGTGCGGTTCGTGACGGATCAGCCGATCGATGAAGCAGAATGGGAGGAACTTGTCCGATTCTTTCATTATGTGGATCGGCAGTGGTCACGCTTTGATAAGCAAAGTGAAGTCAGTCGATTGAATCGCTTACGGATCGGCGACACGTTATCTGTGTCCTTACCGTTAGCCCGCTTACTGGGCCGCGCCACACGATACTTCGAGCAGACCGAACGTTATTTTTCCCCATTCCTGCTGGCGCAACAACAAGCCAATGGCTATCGGCAATCATTTCCCTTCACACAAGCTGTCGCTTATGAAGAGGTTGCTCCACCAGAAATCGCTCCATTCATCATTGAAGGATGTGACGTGACTCGAGTCGGAGGCGGTTTTATCGACCTAGGTGGAATCGGAAAAGGAGCTGCCGCGATGATTGCAGCGCAGCGACTACGAAAAAGCTGGAGTCGTGGATTGATTGAAGCGGGAGGTGACGTCATCGTCTGGTCCGAGGAGGAACCATGGAATATCACGATCACGCATCCCGAGACCGAACAACGCGTCGCTGACATGCAATTACGACAAGGTGCGATTGCGACATCGAACCGTGTCTATCGATCGTGGAAGACGGACGGACAGACGCATCATCATTTGTTAGATGGACGAACAGGACGTCCGACGAGAAGTCCGATTCTTCAAGTGACGGCATCTGCGCCACAACTCTATGAAGCCGAAGTCATGACGAAGCTTGCCTTTCAGATGACAGAGGCAGAACGTCAAGAAAAGCTGTTTCGTTGGTTTCCAAAAGGACGATTATTGATCTTGGATACTGCTGGGGAATGGCGAAGTGAACAGAAGGGAGTGAGTGAGATATGGACTGGATGAAATGGTTGTTCTCGACATGGACGATGATTCGATTGAGTGGATTAAGTGGGCACTTCTTCATGACGATTTCTGTCTTAGCGGGATTGCTCGGTTCCTACCCGGCACTCAAAAAACAAAAAGCACGACTGCATCACGTGCACTTATATAGTGGCTGGGCAGGTTTGCTCGCAATCGTCCTTCATGCGACGCTCATCATCGTCGATTCATACGCACCACTGACAATCTTTGAGGTCCTGATTCCGGGCCAAGCTTCTTATGAACCACTCTGGAATGCGCTAGGAACAATCAGTCTCTACTTATTCGGGTTCGTTCTCGTGACTTCGGATTTCTTGAAGGAGACGCTAGGCAAGACGCTTTGGAAATTGACACACTGGCTCGTCTTACCTGCTTGGCTATTAATGACGGCACACGGTCTATTCATCGGTACGGATACCGGAACCCTGTTTACGACGATCTGGTACGCTGTCTCAACACTGACGATGTTTACGCTCGTCCTATACCGGATGCGGATCCGTCCTGTGCAACGGACTCGAACTTCAGCAAAAGAGCGCTCAGTCGTACGCTGAGCGCTCTTTTCATTGTCGTGCGAGCCAAGCTGTCCATTCGTTAAAGGCAGCGTCCCGATTCTCGATATAGTTGTGATCACTATCGACAATCGCTTCCTCGAACGGACTGTCGGGTAGCAATAAGTCATGATGAAGCGCTTTGATTGATGTTTCGTCCCGTTCTGACGTCATAAGCAACATCGAGCGATCGGCTAGACGTTCTTTTAGCGTCAGTAAGTTCCAAGTCGTATGATGATGCTTCAACTCGTCGAGTAACGCGTCAGCAGCGGCACCATTCAGGAACGAAGCTCCTCGTTCGAGTACACCGTGTAGCGCAGCTTCGTATTCCGGGTGTTCGAGGACGAGCTGACCGACGAGACCAAAATTAAACGGAGAGATCCCGACATAATGTGCAGCCTCCGGTGTCTCAGCAAAAGCATGTAGACCGGCGAATCCACCCATGCTATGACCAACGACGGTAATCTGATCCGCCTTGATGCCATGTTCGGCAGTGAAAGGCTCTGAGCAGACGTGCTGTAGTGTCGCGGTCGCATCTTCCAAAACATGTTGGAATCGAAAGGTTCCAGGACTACCGATCGTTCCACGATACGACGTGACGAGTACATGGTACCCTGCACTTTGAAGTTGAACTGCCCAGTCCATGTTCAACTGTTTCCCGGGAAATCCGTGGAAGAGTACAATCAGTGGAGCATCCGCTGTATGTTCAGGTGAATAGAGACGGGCAATCAACTGTTCTGAACCACCGCTTGGAACATGGAGATAGGATAGTGTTGCCTTTTTCGTGATCGTTTCCAAAAAAACACGCTCCTTCATAATCATTTTCTAAGTCTTAGTGTGCGTGAAGATGCACGATCATGCAATGATTAAGTGTATGAACTAAAAAGATGGGATACCCTTCTGGGCATCCCATCTTTTGTATGATGTAGCTTAGAATACTTTTGTCGTCCATGATTCACAGTTCCATAAGTCTGTCGCAACAGCTTCATAGAATTCTGGTTCGTGTGAGATCAACAGGACTGTTCCTTTGTACTCTTGTAACGCACGTTTTAATTCTTCTTTGGCTTCGACGTCCAAGTGGTTCGTCGGCTCATCGAGTACGAGGATGTTCGATTCCGTATTCATCAATTTACAAAGACGGACTTTCGCTTTTTCCCCACCGCTGAGCACTTCGATTTTTGATTCGATGTGTTTCGTCATCAAACCACACTTCGCGAGCATAGCACGGACTTGTTGTTGTGTCAGAGACGGGAACGTATTCCAAATCTCTTCGATACACGTATTCGAGTTCTTCTCTTTAACTTCTTGTTCGAAGTACCCGATATGCAAGTTCTCGCCTCGCTCAACGACACCCGAGACAGCTGGAATTTCACCGAGCAAACTCTTGAGCAACGTCGATTTCCCGATTCCGTTCGCACCGTGCAACGCAATCTTCTGCCCACGTTCGATCGTCAGATCAAGAGGGCGCGAAAGTGGCTCATCGTATCCGATGACGAGACCTTTTGCTTCGAACATCAATTTACTTGGTGTCCGTGCTTGGAGGAAGTGGAACTCTGGTTTTGGACGCTCTTGCGCAAGTTCGATGACATCCATCTTATCGAGCTTCTTCTGACGTGACATCGCCATGTTCCGTGTCGAGACACGTGCCTTGTTCCGGGCAACGAAGTCCTTCAACTCAGAGATTTCCTGCTGTTGACGCTTGAACGCAGACTCGAGTTGCTTTTTCTTCGCTTCATGGATCGTAACGAAGTTGTCGTAATCACCGACATAACGATTCAATTCTTGATTTTCCATATGATAAATCAAGTTGATGACGCTATTGAGGAATGGAATGTCGTGCGAAATCAAGATGAACGCATTCTCATATTCATTCAAGTAGCGTTTCAACCATTCGATATGCTGGACATCGAGATAGTTGGTCGGCTCATCAAGTAAGAGAATGTCCGGTTTTTCAAGAAGGAGTTTGGCGAGCAGGATTTTCGTCCGCTGTCCACCACTGAGCTCTTGTACATCCCGGTCGAGTCCGATCTCATCGAGCCCAAGACCGCGCGCGATTTCTTCGACTTTTGCATCGATCGTATAGAAGTCGTTATTCGTCAGAATGTCCTGCAAGACGCCGACTTCTTCGAGCATTTTTTCCAGTTCCTCTGGCTCGACTTCGCCCATTTTACCGTACAAATCATTGATTTCCTGTTCGATGTCGAACATGTACTGGAATGCACCTTTAAGTGCATCGCGGATGGTTAATCCTTTTTCAAGGACAGCGTGCTGATCCAAATAACCAACGCGTACATGCTTCGCCCATTCGACTTTTCCTTCATCCGGCTCAAGTTGCGACGTAATGATGTTCATGAACGTCGATTTTCCTTCACCGTTCGCACCGACGAGACCGATGTGCTCGCCTTTTAACAGGCGGAAGGAGACATTTTCGAAAATGGCGCGGTCACCGAATCCGTGACTTAAGTTAGATACCGTTAAAATACTCATAATTACTCCTTATTTCATGAATTCCTGTGACTTAGACGCCTGTCCGTTTTTTCTGGTTGTTTGCTTTTTTCGTCTGTTGGCTCGTCAATTGTTTCGTTTGTGTTCCTTGTAAGCCAGTCGGACGTTTTGTTTGCGCTTGTTTTTTTGCTTTCAAGCGTTCAATCATTGCCTCTTGCAATGATAGTTTTTTTGGTTGTTCACTCATGTTCGTTCACCTCGATTGATTCGTTCTTACTTTCTAGTATGCCAAAAAAAACGTCTCTTGGAAATGAAGAGACCTGATTTTACATCTCAAAGTGTATCGGCAAGATAGACGACGTAACAATTCCGGTCGATATCGATTTCACAGCTGTCACGCTCAAACACACCGTGGCCTTCGACTTCGATCTTGTCCTTGATCAAAAAACGCATCGCTTGGACGTGATTCGGAACCGTTGATGTCTTTAAGAGCGGTTGCGCGCTGTCAGATAAATACTGTCTGAACTCTATATGAATTTGATGCGGTGGATAAACGCGTTCTTCTGTCGCACGTGGTGATGCTTTAATGTGGTCGACGATCAATTGATCATATTCACCTGCCATCTCATTGGAACGAAGCTCGTATTGATGTCCTTCGATGATATGGAATTCGCAGAGTTGGTGGGCAATGATCTCTTCCGGTTCGATCGCATAACGATCATATTGATAGATCGGATGGAATTCACCATTTTCTTCAACGTAGTAGGCAAGTGACATGCGTAAATCCTCCTTTTCGTTCTATAGATACTATTACCACATTGAAGGAAAAAAAGTTCCGACAGAACAAAGAAACTTTTCTCTCCAAAAAAGCGTATACTATCCATAACGAGAGTAAAAGGAAAGGGGACTGAGACGGTGAATTGGATGAAACAAGCGACACTAGCTGCAACACTGTTGATCGGAACGACACTGAGTGGGTGTGGATCGGATGATGCACGAGCGGAACGACCAGATGATCCGGATTGTGATGACTATGAGTATGATAATGATGAAGGCGTTTGGTACTGTGATGATAGTTCATCAACCCATTCAGGATACTATTACTGGGGCGGTAGTTATTTCGCATCACGTGCCTTGATGCATAGTGCGATGCGAACAAAAGGGTATACGCCGAAATCAAAAGAAGTAAAGAGTTATAACACGAAGACAAAGGGATTCGGAACAGGCTCATCTTCCGGCTTTTTCGGCGGATGAATAGACGACAAACCTTTTACGGAGACATCGATCGTTTTTGGGATGTGCTAGACGGGGAACCGTACGCTGTGACGGAAATCATGCCCATCTCGGACGAACGAATCGACCAACTGCATATCGCGGCGCAAGAAGTTTACAAGATATTTGAAAAAGTACTTCCGATTCTTCGATCGATGGATGATGAGGCACTGCTCGAGCTGGGCTTTCCAGTTGAAAGTCTCGCTTTTTTGCGACTCGAGACGATGCGACCGTTGACCGTCATCGGACGCTTTGATTTCATTGCGACGGCAGATCGTATCTCACTCATGGAATGGAACGCGGATACGCCGACTTTCATTAAAGAAGTATTTGAAGTCAATGATGTCGTAGCGGAAAAACAAGGTTTTGAACGGGTCAACGATGGGGAAAACAAATGGCTGAAGGCAACTGTCCGTCGTGCGATCGAAGCCGCGATACATCGGACGAAACAGCATCCGCATGTCGTCTTCACCTCACATGGTGACCACATCGAGGATCGATTGACGGCTGAGTATTTGCAGTCGTTTTGGAGTGATGCGACCTATTGTCCACTTCATGCATTAGAGATTCGTCCGGAAGAAGGTCTGTACGATGAGGCTGGTAAAAGAATCGATATCTTATATCGTCAAACCTTTCCGATCGAGATGGCCTTACTTGACCGGGATGAGGACGGAAGAAATTTAGGACAATTACTCCTGCAACTCGTCGAGACGGGTCGACTCGAAATCATCAACCCGCCGTCTGCCTTTTTAATGCAAGCTAAGTCGGTTCTTGCATTGATCTGGATGTTGCATGAAGCCAATCATCCGTACTTGAGCGAAACGGACCATATGACGATTACGCGTTACTTTTTACCGACGTACTTATCCGCTGATCCATTCATTTCAAGCCAGCGATTATTCGTTAAAAAACCAATCTTCGGGCGTGAAGGAGATACCGTGACGGTCCATGATGGACAAGGACATATCATGCTAAAGAATGAACAGCATACGTTTCGTGATCAACCGGCTGTTTATCAAGCGTATCAAGAATTACCGACGTACTCACTTCAGGAAGAGGGAGAAGTCGCGTATATGTATGGTGTCTTTATTTTAGGAGGAAGACCAAGTGCGATTGGTGTACGTGCCGGAGAACGGATTACTGGAAACCGTTCCTATTTCGTACCAATTGGTCGACAGCATGAAGGAGGGAGAAACGTATGAGAGCAGCAATTTTAGGAGCATCTGGTCTAGTCGGACAAGAACTCGTCGATCGTTTGTTGGCAGAAGATACGTATAGCGAGGTACATGTTCTCGTTCGCCGCCCGATGCGCCGTTTTCATCCGAAATTGGAAGAATGGGTGATTGATTTTGATCGTGTGACAGAAATTGAACTACCTGTCGTCGACCATGTCTATTGTGCACTGGGCACGACGATCAAACAAGCAGGATCACAAGAGGCATTTCGTCAGGTTGACTACACATATCCGATTGAACTTGGCCGTGAATTGTTAGACCTCGGGGCGACACGATTTGCCTTAATTTCGGCGCTCGGTGCCCATCCGAATGCCAAAACCTTCTACAATCGCGTAAAAGGGGACACGGAAAACGGATTACGTGTACTCGGATATGACGCGTTATTGATTTTTAGACCATCCTTGTTATTAGGGGATCGAGATGAATTCCGCTTAGGCGAACAAGCGGCTGCGAAAATTTCGACGGTCTTACGCCCCTTGTTGAAGCGGAGCGCCATTGCTCCGATCGAAGCTGGTCAAGTCGCTGCGGCGATGATCCGTGAAACGTTACATGCACCGCCTGGAATTACAATCATCGAATCGAAACAGATGCAATCCTGAGCAGTCGAGTAGTCGACTGCTCTTTTTGTTATTCTTGTAACGTAAATAATATTTGACTCGTCAAATGATTTGCGGTTGAATGGTAAAGTGCTGTCTCATATATAAAAAAAGAAGTGAGACAATTCAGGCAAAACAGTGTATTCGTATCCTATCTGTTTCGTCACGCTTATCGTTTGGGGAAAGCGGGAAAAGATGATGGATTATGCACTTATTTAGGATTGATGAAAGGAGCCGATCATATGGCAGAGTTTGATCGCGATCAGGTCTATAAGACCGTTCCGCAAAAAGGATTCTTCGGGAATCCGAAAGGGTTGTTCACCCTCTTCTTCACTGAGTTTTGGGAGCGTTTCTCCTACTATGGCATGCGTGCCATCCTTATCTTCTATATGTACGATTCAGTTGCCAACGGTGGTCTAGGTATCGATAAGACGACAGCTGCGTCAATCATGGCCGTTTATGGTTCGCTCGTCTACATGTCAGGGATCATTGGGGGATGGGTAGCTGACCGTTTACTCGGTACGTCACGCACCGTCTTCTATGGCGGTATCTTGATCATGCTAGGGCATATCGTCCTTGCTTTACCAGCAGGCATTACAGCCCTCTTCATCTCGATGGGACTTATCGTTATCGGTACTGGTTTCTTGAAACCGAACGTATCGAATATCGTCGGTGATTTGTACAGCAAGACGGATAACCGCCGCGATGCTGGTTTTAGTATCTTCTATATGGGGATCAACGCTGGGGCATTCCTCTCACCACTCGTCGTCGGTGAAGTGGCTGACCGCGGTGGATATCACGCTGGTTTCGCACTCGCTGCCATCGGGATGTTCGCAGGACTTGTCGTCTTCGTCTTGACGAAAAAGAAAAACCTTGGTCAAGCGGGTACGTATGTCTTGAACCCATTAAAAGGGGACGAGAAAAAACGCTTCATCACGATCGCATCAATCGTTGTCGTCGTCGTTGCGGTACTCGGTGTCGTTGCATCGATGACAGGACTGTTGACGATTTCTCGTTTTACTTTAATGGTCACGATTCTCGGGATCTTGATTCCGATCGCTTACTTCACAGTCATGCTTCGTAGTCCAAAGATCACGGATGATGAGCGCTCACGTTTGATTGCGTATATTCCGCTCTTCATCGCAGCAGCGATTTTCTGGGCAATCCAAGAACAAGGTTCATACGTCCTCTCCATCTTCGCAAGTGAACGGACGAACCTTTCATTCTTAGGATTCGAGATTCAGCCGGCATTCTTCCAATCGTTGAATCCGCTCTTCATCATCGTATTAGCACCTGTTTTTGCGAGCTTCTGGGTCAAACTCGGTGACCGTCAACCAACGACGATGCAAAAGTTCTCGTTTGGTCTTCTGTTCGCCGGACTTTCGTTCATCGTCATGACACTACCAGGTATCCTGTTCGGTGTGGAGACGTCAGTTAGTCCACTCTGGCTTGCACTGAGCTTCTTCCTCGTCGTCATCGGTGAGCTCTTCTTGTCACCAGTCGGTCTATCGGCAACAACAAAACTGGCGCCGGCAGCCTTCTCAGCGCAAACGATGAGTCTGTGGTTCTTGACGAACGCAACAGGTCAAGCGGTCAACGCACAAATCGTTAAATACTACACGAATGACACGGAGATTTTGTACTTCGGTATCACAGGTATCGTTGCCGTCATCTTCGGATTACTCTTGTTCGCTTTCGCACCAAAACTTCAAAAATACATGCGCGGTATTCGCTGATGCATGAAAAAAGACGCTTTCTCAATCGAGAAAGCGTCTTTTTATTAATCATTCGTCCGGATATGGCGTAACCCTTCTGCGAGCAAGGCGACCAATGTTCCGAGGACGAGACCGTTTGACATCAGGGTCGTCACGAGTGGCGGTAAATCGGCCGTTGCTCCTTTTGGTAGTAACAACGCACCGATGCCGACAAGGACCGGGAGACCGACCGTGATCATCGCCGTTTGACGATTCAAGTCGCGGGCTGCTTCCGTGACGCCGATGATTGCCATTCCGGCAACGATCGGTGCGACCATCGCATAACCGACAGCGACGGGGATTTTAGCGATCAATCCGACGAATGGTGTCACGATACTGAGGAAGAGACACGTGATATTCGCATAGACGAACGCTTTGCGGTCCGTGTTATCTGTTGAAGCAATGAACCCAGCCGTTCCGGAAATGGCGACAGGACCCACCGTACCGAACAGACCAGCGAAGAGTTGTCCGATACCAGCCGTGATACCAGCTGTTCCGACTTGTCCTTTGACGGTTTCACCACGCTTGGCACTGATGATCCGTTCGATGACCTTGATGTTCGCTAAGACGTTCGTCATTAACAACAACGAGATGATGAGAGCTGTCGGTAATAAGCTCCAGTCGACATGAATACCGCCGAACGGCAATAAACTCGGTAAAGTGAACAGTGGACCATCGAAACTTGGCATCTCGGCACGACCGATCAATGCAAACATGCTCCAACCGACGAGTAGCGTGATTAATAAAGCGTACTGGCGTAAGCGATCACTTCGTTCTAAATAAAGCGAGATCAAGACCGTCAGAATCGAGATGACGGCAGGTAATACTTGAATTCGTCCATCCTCGATATTGAGCAATCCTTTCATAACGGATCCGGACAGTTGTGCCGACAGCAGTAGCATGTAGACACCGATGACTTGCGGTGTAAAAAGAGGGACTAAGCGCCGTAATACACCCGTCATCGTCAAGACGATACAGATGATACCGCTGAGTAGGAGTAAGAATCCAAGCGACTGTAAAGTGTTTGAATAACTGCCGTACAATGTGACACCAATCGACGAATAGAGGGCAAATACACCCCACCAAATTCCAGCAGGACCTTCCATGATCGGTAGACGGTGTCCGAGCAGGACTTGAAAGAGACTTAAGATGGCAAATACGAATAGACAACGAGATAAGAAGGAAAGCGTCTCGGCACCCGAGAGTTCAAACGATGCTGCGATGGCAAGGGGCGGGGCAATGTTAGTACAGATGATGAATAAAAACCATTGAATCGTAGACACAAGGGTACGCGGCAAAACGTGAATCTCCTTTCGAAAAAACAATATTGGTTTCATCTTAAACCAATTCATGAAAAAGCGATAGGGATGCTTACAATGACTGAAAATTCTAATATTTGTTTTCATATGTGATTTAACACATAATGTGGGGTATAACGGTAACGGGAGGGAATGAAATGAAAAAATGGAGTATAAGAATCATTGGAACGATTGCTGCGCTGTTGGCACTGCTCGTATTTGCATTCATGATCTGGGCGCAGTTCGATTATGATGCATCTCCCCAAGCGATATCTTACGTGGAGACAGCTACACCACGTGAAGTGACATTTGGAAAAAAGACGAGTGACGTCGGATTCATCTTTTATCAAGGGGCAAAAGTCGATGCAGCGGCCTACAGTTATTACGGCAAGCAACTAGCGAAAGACGGGCACTTCGTCGTCATCCCGAAGCTACCGTTTCGGATTGCGTTGCTTGACTCAAGCGAAGGACTCGATGTCATCGAGGAGTATCCGCAGGTCAAAAAGTGGTATCTGATCGGGCATTCGCTCGGTGGAAGCGCAGCTTCGACGATCGTCGAACAACATCCGAAAATTAAAGGAATCGTTTTCCTAGCGTCCTATCCGATTGATTCGATTGATGTACCCTCGTTGACGATTTATGGTGGACGAGATGGTGTCTTACCAGTCGCTGATATCGAAAAAAGTAAACAGGACGTTCGAAAAGATGCCATATTCCATGAAATCAAGCAAGGGAACCATGCGAACTTTGGTATGTACGGTCGACAAAAAGGGGATAACAGCAGCTCATTAACGCCAAAAGAACAACAGGACGAGTCGTTAGATGAAATCAAACGATTTATCGATACACCTTAATCAATTCTCTAGTGAATAAACGACTCATCAATCAAATGAAAAGGATGGAGAGATTCTGGCACTGGGTCCGGAATCTCTCCATCCTTATTTCTACTGAGTCATCGATTCAATTCAAGCGATGAGCGACTTCGTCGAGCGTTGGCAAAGCAGCCATCGCTCCTTTGACGGAAGCAGCAAGTCCGCCTGAAATCGCTGCGAATCGACCGATGTCGCGAAGTTCATCTTCAGACCAATCAAACGAAAAATCGCGTAACGCGCACTGGTAGAGTAAACCGGACATGAAGGCATCTCCAGCTCCTGTCGTATCGATTGCGTCGACCGTAATCGCATCGATGACAGCCATCGCACGATCCGTATAGAGAATCGATCCTTCACTTCCTCGCGTGATGGCAAGAAGACGAATCGGATATTCAGCTAACAATTCAGCAGTCCCGTCATCAAGATTCGTTTGTCCAGTTAGAAACGTCAATTCTTCCTCAGCAAGTTTGACGATTTGTGCATCCGGTAGGACAGACCGGATCGTCGTCCGCGCTTCGTCAAGATTCGGCCATAGCGACTCTCGTAAGTTCGGATCGTAAGAGACTGGTACTTGGTGCGCTTTTGCACGTGCGATGGCTTTTCGTGTCGCGTTGACGGATTCTCCAGTGATCAAAGAGATCGAACCGATGTGTAATAAATCGACGGACGTGAAATCCTCCGGTACATGTGTTTCGTGGAATTGCATATCAGCGCGCTCCGCGTTGATGAACTCGAACGACCGCTCTCCATCCTGACCGTTCGTAACGAGCACAAGTCCTGTTTTTTGCGTCGAATCGTGGACGAGATGATCGGTACGAACACCATAATGATGTAACGTATCTTTCAAGAAGTGTCCCATCGAATCATCACCGACAGCTCCAAGAAAATAACTATCAGCGCCTAATCGAGCGAGTCCGACAGAGACATTGGCAGGAGCACCTCCAGGATTTTTTTGAAACGTCATGTTTTCAGCATCAAGAGGAATCAAATCAATCAATGCTTCCCCTAAACTAAAGATTTTCATACGTAGAACTCCTTTCAAGATCCGGACGAATCCGTTCGATGTGTAAAGCCATATAGCCGATTTCTGATTCAGGTACACGTGTATCGAGTTCGACAGTCAACCAATTGCCCATTTGACTCGCACAGGCATAAGCCTCAGCATAACGTGTTTTGACGGCAGATAAAATCACATCATCCATGTCGTGTAAGGTTTCTCCTTGTTCAATCCGGGCGAGGACCAATTTCATGTGCGTAAAGAAACGATAATACGTCATCGATGAGGTCTCGATCGTTTGTCCAAAAAAGACTTCGATCTGTTCACGTAGTTCATTGAGTAACGTAACCGTCTGCAACGCAGTGGCCATATTCGGATGCGTTTGGCGTGCATTGTATAAGTGAAGCGCGATGTTCGCAGCTTCTTCTTTCGGTAGCGTGACCTGTAAGGCACGCTCGATCTCAAGAACTGCCCATTCTCCAATCGCATACTCCGGTCCATACAAAAGGCGAATCTCTTCTGCCAATCGATTATGCACGACGAGTTGTTCACGTGCTAATCGTACGGCATGAGCAAGGTGGTCCGTCAGACTGACGTGAATATAGTCATGAAACGGCGTTTGGAGCTCACCTTCTGCATGTGAGATGATGCGTTCCGATAAATCAATGATCTCAAGTGGTGTCGTTGTCAGAATCTCTTTGAACTGTTCTGCATTTTCAAATGAAGGGATGAACATTTTTTCGATCTTCGTCGCTTGAATCGGATCTTTTTTCTTTTTTCCAAAAGCAATGCCTGGTCCCATGACGATGCGTTCCTGTCCATTTTCTTTGACGACAACAGCGTTGTTATTGAGGATCTTATGAATAATCAGCCTGACGTCCTCCTTTCCGATCTTTTCTTTTATTATAAAGCGAACTTCAGCGCTTTGCGAACCGACAAATGCGACCACCGAGCCCGAGGACTCGGTTTGGTCGCATGAAGGATTAAGCAGCAACGTCCGTTTCTTTTTGTTTCCGTGCATCGAGACGCATCAAGACGACAGTCGAGATGAAAGCAGTGACGACTGCAATGGCGAACCCGACGAGATAGTTGATCAAGTTTGACGCACCGAGTGGCGCGACGATCGCAATCATCGGAATTCCAGTTAATCCATAAGCGTTCGCAGCGACTTGTGTCAAGACGACATAACCGCCACCGATCGCACCACCAATGGCACCACCGATGAATGGTTTTCCAAGACGTAAGTTGACACCGTAGATGACGGGTTCTGTGATTCCGAGAAATGCTGAGAACGCAGACGGTAGGGCGAGTGCTTTGAGTTTAACGTTCTTCGTCAAGAAGTAAACGGCAAGTCCGGCACCACCTTGAGCGACATTCGCCATCGACCAAATCGGTAAGAGGAAGTTCTTTCCGATACTCTTATCTGCAAGTAATCCTGCTTCAATCGCATGGAAACTATGGTGCATCCCTGTGATGACGATTGTCGAATAAAGTCCACCGAAGAGAAGACCGGCGACGACTGAGAACTGTTCATAGAAGAAGACGAGTACGAATGAAATGCCTTTTCCGAGTAACGTTCCGATCGGACCAATGACGATCAATGCCAGGAATCCAGTGACGAGAACCGTAACGAACGGTGTCACGAGTAAGTCAAGCGTTTCGGGTGTCCGTTTCCGGACTTGTTGTTCAATCTTTGCCATGACCCAAACGGTTAAGAGAACCGGGAAGACCGTTCCTTGATAACCAATCAACTCGATGTTCATTCCGAGGAACTTCATGACTTCCGGATCACTATTACCGAGCGTCCAAGGGTTTAAGAGGGACGGGTGTGTCATGATCCCCCCGATGACGGCACCGAGGTACGGGTTCGCACCGAATTCACGGGCTGCCGAGAAACCGATCAGGATCGGTAGGATGATGAAGGCAGAAGACGAGAACATATCCAGTAGTTGGACGATCGGTGAATCACCGTCAACCCAACCGAAGGCCTTGATCATACCGAGTAATCCCATCAAGAGACCGGCTGCGACGATTGCCGGAATGAGTGGAACGAAGACGTTCGAGAGCGAGCGGGCAAGACGGGCGAACGGATTTAATTTTTGCGATGCAGCCTTTTTAACGTCGAGTGGTTCTTCTCCATCGACCTTTACACCGGCAAGTGGTGCAAACGCAGCAAATACCTTGTTGACGGTACCGGTTCCAAAGATGATTTGGTATTGACCAGAACTTGAGAAGGCGCCGCTGACACCATCTAAGTCTTCAAGTGCTGCTTGATCGACCTTTGATTCATCATGCAAGACAAGACGTAAACGCGTCGCGCAATGAGCAGCAGTGATGATGTTCTCGCGTCCGCCGACGAGTTCGAGCACACGTTTAGCAGTTTGTTGATAATCCATCGGAAAAGTCCTCCTTTTTCATGAAACGTGCTGAATGAGACAAAAAAAGGCAAGACCGAACAACACCTCTCCTAACGAGGTGTCATTTCGGTCTTGCCAGCCGTACTGTCACAATCCGCACTATTGATTTGATTTCATCTTAAAGGAGGAAAGAAAGCGTTGTCAATACTTAATGTTCATTTTTTTGAATCTGAATATCGACCTCAACACCGTAGTGGTCTGAAACGACGGGACCGTGAATCCCATCGAATACGACCCCGACGCGTTCGACGTCAATTTTCCGATTCGATAAGACGAGATCGATCCGCAATCCTTGTTGATTGTCTTCCCATCCATCGATGTTGCCATTGATCGTCTCAATTCCGACCGTTTCCTTAGCTAGCAGGAAGACGTCGTGTAATCCCCGTTGCATCATATAGTCATAACCTGTATTTCGTTCTAAAGCATCGTTGTTGAAATCACCGAGGAAGAATGTCCATTCGAGTGGATCCATCCGGGCCATCAAATGATTGAATTGTTCTTGGAACGGTTCGACTTCATCTGCCCACCAGCCAAGATGGCATGTATTGAACGTAATCGGTGTACCGTCGACTTGGATCGTCGCACGGACGATTTTTCGCGATTTCCAATCGAATGTATCTTGACTGCGGCTGACATAATAACTGTCCGATTTTAAGATTGGGTGTTTCGTCAAAAGAGCGAGTCCTTCTTCATACTTATCATAGCCGATATGAGCAAAATCCCAGACTAGGGAGTAGGTTTGACCTTGTTCTTTTAACGCTTGCTGGATCAAATAGGCAAAGTTATCGTTGCGCACATCGTCATAGACGATGGGTGTATCCATCAATTGACTCACTTCTTGCAGTGCGACGACATCATAATCTTGAGCGAGAATTTGTTGAACGATCTGGTTTAATTTTTCGAGTGGCTGTTCTTCCTGCCACGAATGACAGTTTAGTGTGAGTAGACGCATGAGTGGTCCTCCTGATTTTTCAAATAAGAAAGGTGAAACTCTTATAAAAGAGCTTCACCTTTAGGTAGTTCCCTAATCTCGCAGGTTTATGCGCCGATCCGGTCTTGGATATCTGATTTTAAGATATCGGCTTTTGGACCGTAGATGGCTTGCACGCCATTGTTCTTAAGGATCAGACCAAGTGCACCGTTTGCTTTCCAGTCTGCTTCTTTTGCAACAAGCGCTGGATCTTTGACAGTGACACGAAGACGCGTCATGCAGGCATCGACGTCCTCGATGTTTTGCTGTCCACCAAGCAAATCGATGATTTGTGAAGCTTGCGAACCGTCGGCAGGAGCTGATGTCGCAGCAGCCTCACCTGAAGCTTCAGTTGTAGATACGTTGATATCGTCAAGATAGTTCCCGTTACGACCTGGTGTCGCATAGTTGAACTTCTTGATGACGAAACGGAACGTGAAGAAGTTCAAGAAGAAGAAGAACACACAGACACCGATGAAACGAATTAAATCACCAATTAATCCAGCTTTTGCAATCAATGGAATCCGCGTCAAGAGTTCGATCGCACCGAATGCGTGAATCCGAAGATGCATGACATCTGCTAGTGCGAAAGCAACACCCGTGAGCACAGCATAGATGACGTAAAGAACAGGAGCGATGAACATGAACATGAATTCGATTGGCTCCGTGACACCTGTCAAGAAAACTGCAAGTCCAGCAGATAAGAAGACAGGTTTGTATGCTTTCTTCTTATCTTCATCAACTGACATGTACATTGCGACAGCGATACCGATCAATGAAGCAAGTGATGTGACGACTTGTCCTTCTTTAAAACGAGCAGGAACGACACTGTTGATTAAGTCATTGTATCCTTGTGTGTTACCGGCTTGTTTTAAGTTAACAAGGTCAGTGATCCAAGCTAACCAAAGCGGATCTTGACCAGCAACTGTCGATCCTTGAGCGGCGCCTGTCAGGATTTTGTACGTTCCACCGAGTTCCGTGTAGTTCATCGGGACAGTCAACATGTGATGAAGACCGAACGGAAGTAATAGACGCTCGAGTGTACCGTATACGAACGGTGCAATGATCGGTGCAGAATCACGTGAAGAGGCAATCCAGCGACCGAAGTCATTCAATAAGCCTTGAACGAACGGCCAAACGAGTGATAAGGCGAATGCTGCAACGACTGATCCACCAATGACGACGAATGGTACAAAACGTTTTCCGTTGAAGAATGCAAGCGCATCTGGCAATTTACTGAAGTTATAAAATTTATTAAAGAGAACGGCACCAAGGAAACCAGAGATGATTCCGACGAATACTCCCATGTTGAGAGCAGGTGCCCCTAAAACTGAAGTGAAATAATCTTTTACGATGAGCTCAGAACCAAGCAATGAATCGACCGTTGCTTTTGGGTCCGCGATCATGTCAGCGTTGACACCGAAGATAGCTCCTGTGACACGGTTGATCAAAATGAAGGCGAGTAACGCTGCGAACGCACCACCAGCACGTTCTTTTGCCCATGACCCACCAATCGCGACGGCGAATAAGACATGAAGGTTCGTAATGATAGCCCAACCTAAATCTTCAACGATTCGAGCAATCGTTTGCATTAACGCGATATCGCCTCCATACATGCCGATCAGTTTCCCGACCGAGATCATGATTCCTGCAGCAGGCATAACCGCGATGACGACCATCAAGGCTTTACCGAGTTTTTGCCAAAAATCGAACGAAATAGCATTTTTCAAGATCATTCACTCCTTTTGTATCTCTTTTTCTCTAATATGTGTGTAAGAACAGTGCAATAATGTAAGCGATTAATGCAACCGTTTGCATATAGAATTGTAAGCGATAACTTTTTAAAAAGCTAGTGTTTTACAAGAAAAATATTTGAAATTTTATTTTGATTAGAAATTGATAGTTCGGAAAGGTATTCAGATTTTAAAAAAGTGGGAATAAGACTACAGTGAACGTTGTTTAGTTTTAAAAGAAGAAAGGATGTTTGAAGCGGATGAAAGAAGGGATTCAACCGATCGGACAGTACGGACAGCGGATTCGTACATTACGAGAACGTCATCAGTTAGATCAAAATACATTAGCAGAGTTAACTGAGACGACACCTGAGATGATCCAGCGTATTGAAAGTAGCATTGCCCATCCCTCATTTTCAATGATTGAGCGACTGGCCCGTGTCTTACATGTCCCTTCGGATCACTTAATTCGGCATATCTGGCCACCTGAGGTCATCCGTCAGCATGATAGCCCGTCCTTGATCGACCTTCCATCTAGTTGATGGGCATCAAAAAGGAGGAATAAAGGGATTTCTTCTTGTAGATTGTAGACAAATGGGCTGACTCAAAAAATGACGCGTCTTTTCACGCCCTTTCCTCAGGCGAGACACAAGCCAGTTTTCCCACTCTATTCGAGCAGAAAAACGGGTCTTGTTTGTCTCTGACAGCGCAAAATCGCGCTTTTTCCTGTAGGAGTGGCGTGTAACGCGTCATTTTTTTATATCGAAAGAACAATCAGAGAAGCGCTTTGTTCACTCGGCATCGATTCCTTGGGAAAAACAAGCAAGAGCGACCCTGCAGCGAAGTGAAGCGGCGCGATGCTTGTCCTAGGAAAACGATTCGAGACGAACAAAAAAGCGCAATCCTTCTCGTTAGAGAAAAATTGCACTTTGTCTTCAGTCTCAAAGGGATTTCCCCTTGTCCCTCTTTTAGTCGTCTTAACGATTATCGATTGTTTCAGGATAGAGATCGTGATTGAATAAACGGTGCTCTGCCATTTGTTCGTATTTTGTACCAGGCTTCCCATAATTGTAGTACGGATCAATTGAAATTCCACCGCGTGGCGTGAATTTGCCCCATACTTCAAGATAGCGAGGTTCCATCAATTTCACGAGATCCTTTCCGATAACGTTGATGCAGTTCTCATGAAAATCACCGTGGTTACGGAAGCTGAACAAGTACAACTTCAGTGATTTTGATTCGACGAGTTTTTCGTCCGGGATGTACGAGATGTAAATCGTCGCGAAGTCCGGTTGATTCGTGATCGGGCAAAGACTCGTAAATTCTGGTGCATTGAATTTCACGAAGTAATCATTTTCCGGGTGACGGTTCGGGAATGCTTCGAGTACTTCGGGTTGGTATTCAAAAATGTATGGAACGGCTTTTTGGCCGAGTAACGATAAGTCGTTTAAATCTTCAGGGCGCATAAATCATTTCTCCTTAGACGCCACGATCGTTCGCGAAAACGAGGGCGTGTAGTTGTGGTAGGACGCGCGCATGATTGAAGCGCTCATCACGGGCGACGCGTTCCCAAAGTGTTTTTAAATCGTGTAGCATGCGTGGAGCGATCGTTCCTTCTTCGTGCGGATCAGGATTACCGAGCGATAGATAAAGCGTCTTTAGCGCATATCGTTCTGAAATCATCGCCGCGAAGTCGAGGTCTTCCTCATTAAAGATGACGATTTTAACGGCACGCTGTTGTTCCGGTAAACGTTTAAAAAAGACATCCAAGCGATCGAAATCAATCTTCATCCCACTTGAAGGTGGTTTAGGGCTAAGTGTGACGTCATCGATATCAAGCAACCAATTTTGCCAGTAGGAGCCTTGTGTCTCGACGGACATCGTGATGTTTCGTTCTTTTAGTGCCGCAACCAGTGTGCCGATCGAAGCATGAAGTAACGGGTTCCCACCAGAAATCGTGACATGTCCGTAAGAGCCGAGTGCATCAAGACGTTCTATAATCGTCTCTGCCGTCAAGAGTTCAGGTTTTTCAGAACCATCCCATGTGAAGGCGGAGTCACACCACGAACAGGAGTAGTCGCAACCGCCGGTCCGGACAAACATCGTCTTTTGACCAATCGATCGTCCTTCTCCTTGAAATGTTGGTCCGAAAATCTCGAGAACCGGAATTTTTGGTGTTTTCGTTAAGGCACTCATGCTTCGTTCATCCACTCACGACGGACTTCAGCAAAAGCAGTCGGTGTCTCATAGAGCTTGACGAATTCGACACGAAGTCCACGCTCATCCGGAAGGTGTTGTCCGAGCGTCTCGAAAATCCAAGCCGCCATGTTTTCAGCTGTCGTATTCATGTATGGTAACGATTCATTCAGGTAGCGGTGATCCAATAGTGGTTCGAGATGTGTTTTGAAGATTTTTTTGAGATCACCAAAATCGAGTGTCATACCGCGGTGATCCAGAAAACCACTGATCCCCATATCGACATGGTACGTATGACCGTGAAGGGCACGGCATTTTCCATCATAATCATATAGGTGGTGTGCTGCGTCGAACGTTAATTTTTTTACGATCATAACGCGGGATTTCGTATAGATAAGCGAGTCGCCAGTCGGGCGCTCGACCGTTTCAGGTGCTTCGTAATTGAATGTCATGTGTGTTGAACCTCCTTGATGTATGCATCTAAGCCATTTTTCCGTAATTCACAGGCCGGGCATTCGCCACAACCATCTCCAATGACGCCGTTGTAACACGTCAACGTGCGATTTCGAACGAAATCAAACGCACCGAGCGAATCGGCAAGCGCCCACGTCTCTTTTTTGTCGAGCCACATGAGTGGCGTGTGAAGTACGAATGGATAGTCCATCGCAAGGTTCAATGTCACGTTGAGTGACTTGATGAAGGCATCACGGCAGTCAGGGTAACCGGAAAAGTCCGTTTCACATACGCCAGTGACGATATGACGGATTCCGCGTCCTTTCGCAAGGACGGCTGCGAACGAAAGAAACAGGTGATTTCGTCCATCTACGAAAGTAGAAGGAAGACCATCTTCATTCGTCGTGATGGTTTGGCTGTGGTCAGTCAAGGCGTTACTCGTCAGTTGACTGAGAAGAGAGAGATCAAGCTCATGGTGTTTGACACCGAGCTCAGAGGCGATGTCGCGTGCGACTTCGAGTTCTTGTGCATGACGTTGTCCGTAATTAAACGTCACGACTTCGACTTCTTCGTATTGTTTCAATGCCTGAAACAAACAAGTCGTTGAGTCTTGGCCGCCACTAAAGACGACAAGAGCACGTTCGTTTTTCATAATGTACACTTCCATTCCTAGTTTTTGTAACGGAGGAGGTTACGAACTCCGGAGACATAGTCTCAACTATTCACACTAGCAGAAGCCATTGAAAAAGTCGACGTTTTCTGATGAAGACAAAAAAAGAGATGCGTATCGTCAATCGGACGGTACGCATCTCTTGTAAGAAGATTAAAGCGGATAGTGATAGTAGCGTTCTTTGACGAGTAGATCTCGAATGTTCGAATCTTCCGAGATGACTTTCATCAGACCACCTGTTTGTGAAGCATGCGCTTCTAGTGCCTTGATCTTTTGATCCGTATAGGCACTGACATCATGAATGAACGTTCCTTCCCCGAGCTCTTCTTTCGTATTGTTCGCGAAAGCGACCGCAAGGAACTCTGGACGATCAGTAGGATCCATCATCCGAAGGGCACGAACGACGGCACGAGCTGTCGCTTCATGATCGGGATGGACCGCGTAACCCGGGTAGAACGAAATCAAACGAGTTGGTCGTGTCTGTTGAATCAAGGCAAGAATACGGTCAGCAAGTGCTGCTTCATCCTCGAATTCAACGGTCTTATCACGAAGTCCCCACATTTGGAGATCCGAAATCTTCATTTTTGCAGCAGCATCAATCAACTCGCGTTTACGAATCGTTGCGAGCTGTTCCCGGTTCGTAAAGACAGGACGTCCCATGTTACGTCCCATCTCACCAAGTGTCAGACAAGCGTAAGTGACAGGACCACGGTTTTCAGCGTGTTCGATGATCGTACCGGCAGAACTGAAAGCTTCGTCATCCGGGTGAGGGAAGACGACGAGTAAATGATCTTCGTGTGTCATGCGTCTACCTCCTCTGCACCTTGAGCGAATGGTGTCGGGCTAAGTTCAAAAGCAATCGCAAGACGTCCTTCGATATCGTGACCGGCAATCAACAATTGATCCCCAGCAAATTCGAAGTCAGTCAATCCTTCACCGTATAACCAGCCGTGCGCAAGTTTCAAACCGATCCGGTAAGGTCCGTTTCCTGTGATCAGACCACGTTCGTAAGTGATTTCCGCATTACGGAAAAACATCCCTGCGCTATGGAAAGTTGGATCTTGGTGCGTCGCGTAGGCACCGTTCGTCGTCTCGACGTGTACATATAACGGTGTATTCGCATGTTCGTCGATATAACGCTGTATTTCTTGTAAATCAATGGCTTGCATAAACTTTTCTCCTCTCCTATACAGAAAGAAGTCCGCGGATATCGCGGACTTCTTAAGCGGATCAAGACTGGACTGTACGATGTGCAGCGTGGTCAGTTGGTCCGACGTATTCATTCAAACGGAATGAATGACGAATCGCGGAAGTGATGAAAGATTTTGCTGTACGGACAGCAGCTTCTACCGATGCACCTTTTGCGAGTTCGGCCGTGATTGCTGCAGAGTACGTGCAGCCAGCACCGTGCGTGTACGGTGTCTCGATTCGTTCGTCCTCAATCAGGATAAACTCTTTTCCGTCATAAAGCACGTCAACTGCTTGTGGATGGTCAATCTTGCTGCCACCTTTGACAAGAACGTATTGCGCACCTTTTTCATGAATCCGCGCTGCTGCAAGTTTCATCTCGTCGATCGTTGCTGGTGTTTTACCAAGACCCGACAGTTGTCCGGCTTCGAAGACGTTCGGTGTGACGACCGTCGCAAGTGGTGTCAAGACATCACGAAGTGCGTTTGCCGTATCAGGGTTCAGTACTTCGTCTTCGCCTTTACAGACCATGACAGGATCGATCACGACGTTTTGAACGCCGGATGATTTGATTTTCTCAGCTACGGCTTCAATGATCTCGACAGTCGGGAGCATACCCGTCTTCATCGCATCAACACCAATACCTCCAAGGACCGTGTGGATTTGTGTCCGGACGAGTTCTGTGTCGATTGGGTAAACCGCATGGTGCCAAGAGTGATCAGGGTCTTGGGCGACGATGACCGTCAAAGCATTCATTCCATAGACACCAAGTTCTTGGAATGTTTTCAAATCAGCTTGAATACCAGCTCCACCGCTCGTGTCGGAACCAGCAATCGTTAAGGCTTTACGTTTTGTCATGGGGCATTCCTCCTAAAGAAATAGACAATCCTTCTTGTTCTTCATCATAGCGAATTATGGGAAAAACAACAACTATCGACGCTTCTGACGTACACAAAACCCCACCTCTTTTGAGTAGGCGGGGCAAGTACTTATTTAATGAATAAGAAGTCAAGAATATAGTAGATCAAGGCAGCGAAAGCCATTGAAATCGGCAATGTGATGACCCATGTAATGAGCATGCGTTGTGCTGTTCCCCACTTTACACCTTTCTTACGGTGTGATGTACCTACACCCAAGATGGCAGAAGAGATGACGTGTGTCGTCGAAACCGGAAGATGAATCGCTGTCGCTCCAAAGATGATTGCTGCTGATGTTAAGTCAGCTGCAACCCCGTTGACCGGACGGATTTTCATGATTTGACCACCAACGGTCTTGATGATCCGCCATCCACCGACAGATGTTCCGAGACCCATTGCGATCGCACATGAGAGTTTAACCCAAGTCGCAACTTCGTGATCCGTTTGATAACCAGATGAGATCAAAGCAAGCGTGATGATCCCCATCGCTTTTTGTGCGTCGTTCGTACCGTGTGTATACGACTGCAAAGCAGCGGTTGCAATTTGAACATGACGGAAGCGACGATTCGTCTTCGCCAAGTTTCCTTTTTTGAAGATGACTTTAAAGATTGCATAAACGATGAAACCGAGTGTGAATGCGAGTACTGGTGAAATGAGCAAGGCTTGAACGATTTTCAAGAAGCCTTTTGCTTCGATTCCTCCGAATCCAACAGAGGCAACAGCAGCACCAGCAATCGAACCGATCAGTGTATGCGAAGAACTTGACGGAATACCGAAGTACCAAGTCAAAAGGTTCCAGGCAATGGCTGAAATCAAGGCAGCGATGACGACGTAGCTACCATGTTCAAGTGTTGACGGGTCAACGATGTCACCAGAGATCGTTTTTGCGACTCCAGTGAACGTGATTGCACCTAGGAAGTTCATCGATGCAGCCAAGATGATGGCATGACGTGGTTTCAAAGCACGAGTCGACACCGAAGTCGCGATCGAGTTCGCTGTATCGTGGAAACCGTTGATGAAGTCGAAGCTAAGTGCGAGAATCACGATTATGGCGGTGATGATAAACAGGCTATCCATCTCGTTAGCTCCTCACTTAAGCGTTTTTCATGATGATCGTTTCAATGACGTTAGCTGCATCTTGGCAGTAGTCCGCGATTGATTCGAGCGATTCATAGATTTCTTTATATTGGATGATTTTAATTGGATCTGTTTCTGTTGCGAACAATGCTTTGATCGATTTACGGCGTAGGTTGTCACAAATCGTCTCTTGTTCTTTGATTTTGATGACGTGTTCACGCATCGGTTGCAATTTACGTGCAACAAGAAGATCCATTGACATCGCGAGTTCTGTGACAGCGATGTTGATTTCATCGACGAACTTGATCATGTGCTCGTCTGCTTGAACGATATTGTAGATTTCGAAGATCGCTGAACATTCTTCAAAGCCGTCTAAGACGTCATCAAGTGCGTTAGCAAGTGCGAGTAAGTCTTCACGGTCGATCGGCGTGATGAACGCATTGTTCAAGTCGATGATCAACTGGTGCATCAAATCGTCCCCAGCTGTTTCGAAGTCTTTTACTTTATGTGCAAATTCTTTTACATCCGCGATGCCGTTGATTTTAAAGTCAACGAAGAATTGCGAAGTCGTTTTTAAGTGTCCTGCGATTTCGGATAATTTCACTGCGAATGGATCTTGTTTTTTACTAAACATTTCTTCTGCCTCCATATTAAGAACAAGAATAGAATAGTGAAGTAACTTCACGAGTTCGATTGTAGCAGACGGTATTGTAAAAGAATACATTTATGAAGCGTCTTTACGAAATCTTAATAAATCTTAATATGAAGGTGATTGTAGATTTAATAAATTGTCTGACAATGGTAAAAGCGAAGTGTACTTGATTGAAATGAGTTGGATTATGTTGTAATTGCAAGAGATTGTCTTGTGATTGTAAGAATAAAAGCGCATCAGAAGTGGGAAAAGAGGATATGGCGCATGAAAATCGAATGATATGATTAAGTCTGCGTAATCAGGTAAAAGAGGAGGATTTTATTATGCTCGTACAAAGTTTATGTATTCCGAAGCATCAATGTGTCACGATTTCCGAGACAGCGACGATTCGTGAAGCACTCGACACACTTGAAAAAACCGGATACCGCTGTGTCCCGGTCCTTGACCAATCAGGACAGGACTTCAAGGGCAACATCTATAAGATGCACATCTATCGGCATGGGATGAATGGTGGCAGCTTAGACGACAACGTCATGTCGCTGATTAAGAATACATCCAAATACATCTATACAGGAAGTAATTTCTTTGAAGTCTTCTTCTCGATCAAGGAATTACCGTATATCGCGGTCTTAAATGACGATGGTCATTTCTTCGGTATTCTACCTCACGGAAAAATGCTTGAAATGCTTGAAGAAGCGTGGAACCGTGATTCTGGAAGTTACGTCCTGACTGTAGCCCTTAGTGAACAAAAAGGGGCACTTGAGAAGATCTCGAAGATCGTCAACAAATATTCAACGGTCGCGAGTCTGATGACACTCGATGCGAAGAGTAGCGTCATGCGTCGTGTATTGATTACATTACCGACGGATTGTGACGAGAAGACGAAGAAAAAAATCGTCAAGAAACTTGACGATAAGGGACTTCGAGTCGTTGCTGTCGAAGATTTAGCCGTTCGTGTATAATGGACCCGCACAAGACCAGTTCATGACTGGTCTTTTTTTGAGGGAAAGGAAGGATAGATGATGAAACTATTAATAGTAGGAGCTGGTGCGATGAGTGAGGCACTCGTTCAAGGATGGGTCGCTTCTGGATTTGCACGAGAAGATATCACGATGACAAATCGGAGTGGTGGGGCACGCTTGACAGAAGTCGCAGCACGACACGGTGTTCAGACGGTCGAGCAGGAAGATGTCTCCTTATACGATATCGTCATGCTGGGCATGCAACCCGATGGTGTACTCAACTATGTAGCGAATCAACAATGGACGAATCAGACGATCGTTTCGATTGCTGCACATATTACACCATATGAAATCGAACAGTTGGCAAAACGTCCGACAGTTGCTGCCATGCCAAATACCCCAGTCTCACACCGTTTAGGAATGACTGGACTATGGTTCGGCTCACGCGTGAATGAAGAGATCCGAAGTGTAGTCGAGGCATTATTTGGACGTGTCGGAGAAATTGCGGAAGCAAATGAATCGACGATGCCTGCATTCATGGCGGCAGCTGGATGTAGTCCTGCTTTCTTCTATGAAATCGTAGCTGGCATGGTGCCGGTTTTGACGGATGCTGGTTTTGAAGAAGAAAATGCACGCCGAATCGTTGCTCAAGCGATGAAAGGTTCGGCTGAAATTCTCATGCGCTCCGACGCAAGTACGGATCGTCTGATTGCTGATGTTGCGGCACCTGGTGGACCAACGGATCGTGGCGTCCAAGTGCTACGGGAGCATCACTTATTCGATACGATGCAAGCGGCACTACGAGAGAGTGCACGCGAAGCAGACGAATAATGGATTCAAAAGAGGCTGACTCAAAAAGAATGACGCGTCTTTTCATGTCCTTATCGTAGAGACTGACATTTGAGTCAGTCTTTTTTTTCGTTCACGAAAGTTTCACGTGAAACATAAACAAAGCGATTGCATCTTGAAATAAGAATTCGTACACTGTAAAAAGAAACCGTCCAGACGGTACAGTAAATATGAGGGAAGGGGGAGACTATTGGCCAGTGCAAAAGCGCAAGAGACACGGCGTCGGATTCTTGAAGCAACGACGACGATCATTTTGCAACAAGGATTCACCCAATTGACGCTTGAAGAAGTAGCGAAACAAGCGAATGTCTCAAAAGGTGGACTATTGTATCATTTCGCTTCGAAAGAAGCTTTATTAATGGGGGTCATCGAGGCGCAAGAAGCACGACAATTTGAACTATATGAACAGCATCAGTTGACGATGGGACCGATGGAAGCGTTCGTGACGTTGCAAATCCAGCAACAAGAGGAGTTCCATCTCGACATGGATGCGCTTCTTTACTTGTTGTCCTTGTTAAAGGATCATGCGACGTTCGTCGAGGAACGAAAGCGACAAGCGGAGCAGTTCTTTCGCCAACTGACAGAACAGATGGATCCGGTTGAAGTATTGTCGATTCGCTTTACATTAGACGGTTTGAAATTGTCGGAGCATTTTCAGTTCGGCGCACCGTCTCCAGATGTGCGACAACGATTAATTCAGCAATTAATAGAACGTGCACGACGACTAGATAAACAAATTGAAGAGTGAGGGAGAACCATACGATGAAAAAGATCATCCAGTTTTCGGTGAACAATAAGTTTGCCCTCTGGCTCATGACGATCATCATCACGGTTGCCGGTATTTATGCGGGAACATCGATGAAGCTCGAGACATTGCCAGACATCACGACACCGACCGTGTCGGTGACGACGATTTATCCAGGCGCTACACCAGAACAAGTTCTAGATGAAGTCAGTCGAGAACTTGAAAGTAAGGTCGAAAATTTATCAGGAGTCGATACTGTACGTTCGACGTCATTCCAAAATGCATCGAACCTACAAATCGACTATAACTTCAGTACGGATATGGAAGAAGCCGAGCAAAAAGTAAAAGAAGCTCTTTCAAACGTCGAATTACCGGAAGGTGTTCAGGAACCACAAGTATCACGGATTTCCTTTGATGCATTCCCGGTCATCGGTTTTGCCGTTTCGGATAAGGAACGTTCCCTATCTGAATTAACGAAACTCGTTGAAAACGAACTTCAACCGAAGCTTGAAGGAATCGAAGGGGCGCAGACGGTTCAAGTCGCGGGTCAAGAGATTCGCCGGATCGAAATTCGCTTCGATGAGAAAAAACTCGAACGTTACGGTTTAACCGAAGAGAATGCGAAACAATTGATCCAAGCTAATGATTCACGTTTAGCGCTTGGCTTGTACGAGTTAGGAGATAAAGAACAAGCGGTCGTATTAGATGGAAAAGCAACGACGGTCAAGGAATTAAAAGATCTTCGTCTTCCCTATACACCACCAGCATCGGATACTCCTGAAGCAGGACAAGCAGGACAAGCAGGACAAGCAGGACAAGCAGGACAAGCAGGACAAGCTCCATCGTCAGCCCCTGCGGCATCTCAAACGACACCATCGACAGGTGCGGCGTCAGGTCAGGCAACACAGACGGCGCCAACGCAAGTACCAACTGTCACGTTGTCGCAAGTCGCGACGATTGAAGATAAAGGAATCGAGGAATCGATCTCGCGTTCGAATGGTGAACGATCGATCGGTGTTCAAGTGACGAAGTCGCAAGATGCGAATACGGTCGATGTCGTCAATGCAGTGAAGCAGACGATCAAAGACTTTGAAAAAGAAAACGGTTCGGTCAAGGCATCTGTGACACTTGATCAAGGAAAACCAATTGAGGAATCCGTTTCGACGATGATCAGTAAAGCATTGATTGGTGCGTTATTTGCAATCGTCATCATCTTGCTGTTCTTGCGGAACATTAAATCAACGATCATCGCTGTTATTTCGATTCCGTTATCGCTTCTAATGGCAATTCTTGTGCTGAAGCAGATGGATATTTCCTTGAATATCATGACACTCGGAGCCATGACGGTCGCAATTGGTCGAGTCGTTGATGATTCCATCGTCGTCATCGAAAATATTTATCGCCGTTTAACGGATCCGACGGAAAAATTAAAAGGAAAAGAACTGATCATCAGTGCAACACGAGAGGTCTTCATTCCAATCGCTTCGTCGACAGTCGTTACGATCGCGGTCTTCTTGCCACTCGGATTCGTTACGGGATTCGTTGGTGAGCTCTTCTTACCATTCGCTTTGACAGTCGTCTTTGCACTGTTCGCGTCCTTGATCGTTGCGGTTACGGTCGTTCCGATGTTCGCCGATTCGCTCTTTAAGCGTGGTAAAGCACCAAAACCGGAAAAAGAAGAGGGCGGAAAGTTGGCGAACGGATATCGCCGTATGCTGAATTGGTCTCTCAACCATAAACTCATCGTCTTTGGTCTATCAGTCTTGCTGTTGATTGGTAGTTTTGCTCTCGTACCAACGATTGGTGTCAACTTCTTGAATCAAGAAGGAGAAAAGACACTCTACGTCACGTACAATCCAAAACCAGGTCAAACGTTGGATGATTCGTTAAAAGCAGCTGATCAAGCAGAAGATTATTTCAACAAACAAAAAAATATCGATAATCTTCAGTTTACCGTCGGTGGAGAAAATCCATTGAATCCAGGGAATACGAAACAAGGGGTCTTCATCGTCCAATACGATCCAGACACGGAAGATTTCGCAGATGTTAAACAGACAGCCATCAAACAGCTGAATGCTGACATTCCGACAGGAGAATGGAAAGAGCAAGACTTTAGTGGTGGCGCAGCTTCGTCAGGCGTCTCGTACTCGATCTTTGCGAATAATATTGAAGATTTAGAAGCAGTAACACCGAAATTCGTTGATGCGATCGAAGGTGAATCGAAGTATGTTCGAAAAGTAACGACAGATTTAAAAGAAGCGTATACGCAATATACGTTCGAAGTCGATCAGCAAAAAGCGGCTGAATTCGGCGTTTCAACAGCACAACTTGCGCAAGGCATTGCTAATGTCCAAGGAGAAGAAAAACCACTTTCTACTATTAAGATAGATGGGAAGGAACTCGATGTCATCGTTCCAAACGAACAAACGACATACGATTCCGTTCAAGATTTGGAAGAGACGGATGTCGTGACACCGCTTGGCGTTCGCAAATTGTCCGATTTCGTTGAAGTGAAGAAAGGAACGACTCCTGATTCGCTCAACGAACGTGATGGAAAACTCGTCGCTACCGTTACAGCAGAACTAAAAACGGATAAAGCAACAGAGGCTTCTCAAGCGATTGAAAAGTCCGTTAAAAACATTGATCGTCCGACAGGCGTCTCGTATGAGCAAGGTGGAGTCACAGAGCAGATCCAAGAGTCGTTCACACAACTTGGTCTAGCAATGGCAGCAGCTGTAGCGATCGTATATCTTGTCCTCGTCATTACGTTTGGAGGAGCATTGACACCACTCGTCATCTTGTTCTCACTTCCATTCGCAATCATCGGTGGACTGGTTGCCCTGTTGATTACAGGAGAGACGATTTCTGTATCATCCTTGATTGGTGCTTTGATGTTGATCGGAATCGTCGTGACGAATGCGATCGTCTTGATCGACCGTGTCATTCATAAAGAAGCGGAAGGGTTACCGACGCGTGAAGCACTACTCGATGCAGCAGGTACACGTTTACGTCCAATCTTGATGACGGCGCTTGCGACGATTGGCGCACTTGCACCACTTGCGCTTGGACTCGAAGGTGGCGCATTGATTTCAAAAGGGTTAGGTGTGACGGTCATCGGTGGACTCACAAGTTCGACGTTGTTGACACTCCTCATCGTGCCGATCGTCTATGAATTCTTAGCACGTTTCCGTAAAAAGAAGTCAATTGATTCTTAAAAAAACGATTAAATGACTCAAACTGACAGGTATGTAGAAATGGCTATCCTAAGCCGTTCTACATCCTGTTTTTTTATTTTATTACAAAAATATTACGAAAGATAGTCCGCGTTAAAGAACTGTAATATGATGAAAATCTGGAACGTGATAGGATAAAAACAGAAATTATCTGACAATTCAGACGTACAATACATTCATACATAAGAGGAGAATGAATCGATGAAAGCTGTCACTCGTGTTTTGTTAACCTTAACGTTACTAATCAGTAGTTGGACACTCGTCCCAGCATCAACGCAAGCTGCAACAAGTAAAAAAGTAGTGGTGTCAGTGGATGTGCTGAATATTCGTGCAAAAGCTGCTGTATCCAGTAAACGAGTCGGGCAATTGAAACTTGGACAAGCTGTAACCGTCGTAGGTCAGGTCAAAGAATGGTATCAAATCCGTCATCAAGGAAAATCAGCATACATCGCATCTACATACACGAAAGCATATAACGCTAAAGCGACGAAAGGTCTTAGTAAAACAGGATCAACGATCGTCTCGGTAGCAGAAGGTCTCAAAGGACGTCCTTATGTTTTTGGTGCGACGGGTCCAGTTAGCTTTGATTGCTCTGGATTTACACGTTACGTCTATCAAGCACTAGGAAAATCACTCCCACGTACGGCAGCGGCTCAATACTCAGCAACAAAACGTACGGCACCTGGCGCTGGGGATCTCGTCTTCTTTACACATGGAAGTGGAATTCAACACGTTGGAATCGCTGTCGATGGCGGTACGATGATCAATGCGAACTCGTATTATGGAAGAGTCGTCAAAGAATCGTTCCGTGGCGGCTACTGGGGATCACGTTATGTAGCGGCAGGAACTCTGTAAACGAAATGAAGCGACGAATTCAAATCGATGAACTCGTCGCTTTTTTATGTGGATTCAGGTATGAGGAAGAACGGTCGTTCCAGCAATGAACGCCGAAGGTACTTCGATTTGTGGACGAGCACCGAGATCTTCGCGAACGGTTAATTGAAAAGCATGTCGCCCGATCGTAGCATAAGGGATCGCAATCGTCGTCATCGCTAAGACTTCAGCAAGTTCACTTCCATCAAAACCAATGACAGACAGGTCTCCAGGAACCTGATAGCCTTGTTTTCGGAGTTCCAAGATCAGACCTGCTGCCACGTGATCACTTGCGGTCAAGATAGCGGTCGGTCGTTGTTTTTGTTGCATCCAGCGTCTTGCGACGGTCGCACCGTCTTCAATCGTCAAGGTCTGTTCATAGACGAATTCGTCACGTACGACCTCTTGATACGCATGTTTACGCGCCAAGCTATTCGTACTGTCCGGTCGTCCGAGACAGATGCCGATGCTCGTATGTCCTTGTTGTCGCAGATGTGAAAGTCCTTGTTGGAAGGCCGTATAGTGATCGATATAGACGGCAGCGACATCTTCATGATGTTCACAAAAGACGATCGGTCCATAACGTTCATACGATAAAATCGCTGATAAGGGAAGACTGTGCGACACGACGATGAGTGCGTCGATTTCCTGTTGCGCCAGCGCATCCAGTGCCAGTTGTTCATGCGTTTCCACATAATTCGTTTGCCACGTCAAGAACCGATAGCTCGCGTCAAAGGCGGCTTGCGCGATGCCTTGAAGAATGGCAGCGTGATATGGATGATCAACGAACGGAAGCATGACTCCGACCGTTTTTGTCATACCCGTCGATAGATGGACGGCAGTCTGATTACGGATATATCCGAGTTTTTCGATAGCTTCTCGAACAGCTTGTCGCTTCTCGTTCGCAACGTAAGGATGATCATTTAGTACACGGGAGACTGTCGTAACGGACACGTTGGCTTCACGTGCCAAGTCTCGGATGTTCGTCATCGCGCATCCCTCCTGGATTACATCTTACGAGATAATCGTCGTTCAAGTCGGCGCCAATCCTGTCGAGAGACGGGAGCCGAAAATGGAGCTGTCTGCTCAGCCAATTCATTGATCTTTGAAAGCAGTCGTATTTTTTCTTGAGGAGACAAATCAGGGTATTGATCGACCAACGTGTGCTGACACAAATAATAGCCTGCTGGTGTATGCAATTGTTCGATGGCCCACTCAAAAGCAACATTTCGTTTAAACAGTTGTGTTAACCGTGTATGAATCGACATGATGATTACCTCCTTTTTAGTGTATATCAAGACGATAGGCTATGAAACGCGTTTCACGGCAAGAACTATTTTTACGCAGTGGATCGATTGGAAAAATTCAGCAAGAATTGACCAGTTAGACAAAGAAGTCTATGATTGTGACGATACAACACAAAGAGGGGCGAACGTAAAATGGAATCGACAGACTCGAAGCTGGCATTAAAAATGCTCGTTGTTCTATCTCGGACGATGCATGCGGTGACGGAGCAAGTGAAGGCAGACATCAAAACACATCAGTTGAATTTATCGGAATTCGGAGTTCTGGAATTGCTGTACCACAAAGGGGACACGCCTCTACAACAAATTGGCGATAAGATTCTATTAACGAGCGGAAGTGTGACGTATGTCGTGGATAAACTTGAAAAGCGTGGGTTGATTGCACGAAAATCATGTGCGACGGATCGTCGTGTCACGTTTGGGACATTAACGGAAGCTGGACGCGAACTAATGGAAGAGACATTCCCGAAACATGAAGCCTTTTTAGCAGACTTATTTAAGGATTTGTCGGTTTCTGAAAAGGAACAGTTGATTGATCAGTTGAAACGAATCGGTTTACGAGCCGAACATTATACGCCGCTCGAAAATGTGTAAGAATTAGCACTCATAAGATCAAGAAAGCTCAGGTCACGGACTTGAGCTTTTTTTATTCGTTTGGAAGTCAAACTGATTGACAAACGAAAAGGTGGTTGGTATGTTTAGTTACAGAATTTACTTTAAATAAAAGGGAGAAATAATAATGACTAAATTACTTTATGTAACTGTTAACCCAAAAGCTACAGAACACTCTTTCAGCCTTCAAGTCGGTGAAGCATTCCTCGAAAGCTACAAAGCAGCGAATCCTTCAGCTGAGGTAGAAGTTCTTGATCTATATAACGAAACAGTCCAAGAAATCGATACAGATGTTCTTAGCGCATGGGGCAAATTCGCAACAGGCGAAGAGTTAACAGAAGTGGAGATCGCAAAAGTCGGTACGATGACAAAACATCTCGAGCAATACATGGAAGCAGATGAGTATGTCTTCGTCACACCAATGTGGAACTTCTCTTTCCCAGCACGTCTCAAAATGTACATCGACAGCGTTCTTCTTGCAGGTAAAACATTCGCTTATACTGCAGAAGGTCCAAAAGGCTTGATGGAAGGCAAAAAAGCACTCCACATCCAAGCAACAGGTGGCGTCTACACAGGATCTGGTCTCAACTTCGGTGATGACTACCTCCGTCAAGCGCTTGCTTTCACTGGTGTAACAGATTATGATGCACTCTTCATCGAAGGTATGGCAATGAACCCAGAAAAAGCAGAAGAGATCAAAGAAGCAGCAATCGCTAAAGCAAAAGAACTCGGTCGTTCATTCTCGACTGTCAACGCATAAGATAAGCGTAAAAAAGGCTCCCGCCGTGTCGGGAGCCTTTTTGTGTGCGCTTAAGAGAGCGTTGATTTTTTACGAAGCACAAGCGTCAGGAAAAGTAACAAGTCCTTGAGTTTCTCGAATCCACGAGGATGCGTCGAGATACGATAGAGCCACTCTAGCTTGAAGCGGCGGAATAATTTGGGCGCGCGCTTACTGTGTCCGGACCAGACGTCGAACGCACCACCAACACCGATGAAGATGCCGTGATCGACTTGATCATAGATGGAAGCAATCCATTCTTCCTGTTTTGGTGCACCGAGTGCGACGAGAACAAGATCAGCGTCTGCTTCTGTAATGGCTTGCGTTGCTTCTTCTGTCTTTCCAAAACCATGAAACGTTCCAACGAAGTGGATGTTCGGAAAACGAATCGATAACTGACGAATCAACGATTTCATGACTTCCGGACGTCCACCGAGTAAAAAGACGCGCTTCTCGAGTGCGTCTGCCGTCCGCAATAGTTCACGTGCGGTCTCGATTCCCGGCAATGTCGCAGTGAGCGGTGCTCCCATCCGTTTACTGGCAGCCGTCACACCGATCCCGTCTGGTGTAATGAACGTCGCCCGTCGTAAGATGGCATCGTAAGAAGGTTCGCGCAATGCACGCAACACGAGCTCGGGATTCGCCGTGACAAGAAAGGCTTTTCCGCGGTCGTGTAAGATTGTTTTAATATGGGTATACCATTGCGAAGGTGTCGCATCGACGAATGGTAGTCCGAATAATTGTTTTGTCTGAATCATAGTTTTCCACCTCATCATTCATCATAGCAGAATCAAGACGGACGAACAGCGACTTGAGACTGAAAAAGGAGCGGATTCACGTGCATCCATCTTGGCAAACCGTGTTAAAAGAAGAAAAGGAAAAACCCTATTTTCAAGAACTGTGGGCTTTTTTGAAGGAAGCCTATCAAACGACGACTGTCTATCCTCCGAAAGAGCGGATCTTTCATGCGTTTGATGCAGTAGCGCCAGAAGACGTCCGGTGCGTCATCTTAGGGCAAGACCCCTACCATGGTCCGCGTCAGGCGAATGGACTCAGCTTTTCCGTCCACGACGGAGTTCCGATTCCTCCGTCCCTTCGAAACATGTATAAGGAACTCGTCGCGGACATCGGTTGTCCGGCACCGACATCCGGCAATCTCGAAGCATGGTCCCAGCAAGGAGTATTCTTGCTCAATACGTCGCTAACGGTTGAGGAGGGGAAAGCGGGATCCCATGCTAAAAAAGGCTGGGCATCGTTCACGGATCGGGTCATCGAAGTATTAGGAACACAGACACAACCGATCGTGTTCATTCTCTGGGGAAATCATGCGAAAAGTAAAAAAGCGCTGATCGATACGGATCGTCATCTTGTTCTTGAAGCCGTCCATCCGAGTCCCTTATCCGCGAGTCGTGGATTTTTCGGTAGTAAACCGTATTCTCAAACGAATGCTTGGCTGAAAGAGCAGGGAAGAGAGCCGATTGACTGGTGTTTGTCGTAAATCAAAAAAGGCTGACTAAAAAGTCAGCCTGAGACTGAAGACAAAGCGCAGTTTTTCTCTTAACGAGAAGGATTGCGCCTTTTTGTTCGTCTCGAATCGTTTTCCAGGGACAAGCATCGCGCCGCTTCGCTTCGCTGCAGGGTCGCTCTTGCTTGTTTTTCCCCAGGAAGCGATGTCGAGTGAACAAAATGCTTCTCTGATCCTTCTTCCAGGTATAAAAAAAGACGCGTCACACGCAACTCCTACAGGAAAAAGCGCAATTTTGCGCTGTCAGAGACTAACAAGACCCGTTTTCCTGCTTGAATGAAGCAGGAAAATTGGCTTGTGTCTCGCCTGAGGAAAGGGCGTGAAAAGACGCGTCATTCTTTTTTGAGTTACTTAGCGGCTTGAGATAGCCGGCTCCTCATCCATCATGAACTTTTCGACGACGAGAGCAACACCATCTTCATCATTCGAAGCGGTCATATACTGTGCTTTTTCTTTGACGGTATCGGCTGCATTCGCCATCGCGACACCAAGACCTGCCCATTCGATCATCGATAGATCGTTGTTGCCGTCTCCACAAGCAATGACTTCTTCTTGAGCGATTCCTAGTTTTTCAGACAGTAAGGCAAGGCTTGTGCCTTTTGTGACACCATCTTCTGTGAATTCAAGGAAAAATGGCTTCGAGCGAGCCACCGCGAGTTCACCCGCAAGTTCCTGTTGAAGCGTCTGTTCGACGCGCGCGAGGTGCGTCTCTTCTGCCATCATTAAACACTTGACGACAGGTGTTTGAATCGCAGCTTTAAAATCAGTGACAGGAATGACCTCCATGCCTGTCAGTTGTCCTTCGAGCGTCGTATATTCATTCAGTTCCTCTGTCAGGATCTCATGGCCGACATACGTGTGGATGTAGACACCCTCCCGTTTACTCAAATCGTCGAGGCGGTGGACCGTCTCCGGGGAAAGCGTGCTGAGGAAGAGCGATTCGTTCGTTTTACAATCAATGATTGAAGCGCCATTGAAGCTTAGGATGTAACTTCCGTAGCGTGCGAGTTCCAGCTCTTTTGCGAGGTCGAGCATGGCAAATGTCGGACGACCGCTAGCGAGGACGACTTTCTTCCCACGACGCTGCGCAGCGAGTAAAGCTTCTTTCGTACGTGGTGAAATCGTATGGTCACTTGTCAACAAGGTATCATCTAAATCGAGAACAATCATTTTATACGTCATACATTCAAACCCCTTTCAATTATCTGTATATCGTAACAACTTGTCCCCCGTTCGACAATATACTCTCCTCGAAGAGAGTATGATAAAGTGGAAACAGAGCCCGTATGGAAAGGATTCCAACTTTATGAAATATCTCTTCATGATCATATCAAGTCTATTATTAGCGGGATGCAGTACGATGTTTCCGCATCCCGCCTCTCTACTCGAACATCCGTCCCTTCCGGCATGGGAGCAGTCGTTGAAAGAACGGATTGACCGCGATTTGCCGAAACAGGCAGAGATCGTGGCGCCACGAAATCAAGCGGTATCACGCCTATACGAACTCGTCGACTTAGATCGAAACGGTAAAGATGAGGCGATCACCTTCTACCGCAGCGAGCAGGACGGGCGCTTCACGATTCATCTGCTCGTCCATGAGCGACAAGGCGAAAAATGGCGACTCGTGGCGCGACAGACGGTAGCTGACGGTCGAGCCATCGATCGACTCGAAGTCATAACTGACGCACGACATAAACAAAACCACCTGGTCATCGGTATTACCAGTTATGGTGAAAATACGTTATACATCATTGAGCAGTTACTATCGAAGCAACGAGACGTCACGAAAGTCGATCGGTATGATCGTCTGTCGGTAGCTGATTTGAATCAAGATCGAGAGCGGGATATGGTGCTTTTGCAAAAGGGAAGTCCGTCTCGTTTGATCTATTATAAAGACATCCTGTCGAAAGAGCACCAAGAGACGACGCTTTCGACGCAGGATGGCGATTTATTCGCAGAACATGATTTATTTGAAGTCGATACGATCAATGCCGCTCGGAATAAAGGCTTGATCGTATCGTATACACGAGATGCAAAAATGCACATCGCATTATTCCGCTTAGCGAACGATACGTTGGAACAGGTCCGTTTCGGTCAGGTCGATGAGATCGTCGAACCGATGTATACTTTCCCAAAAGACGTCGATCAAGACGGAATCGTCGAGTTTGGTCATCAATACACGCCAGAAGGCAGTAAAGGGCGTGAGGGTGAATCAAAACCACGCATCACGGCATACTACACATGGAATGGATCAGATAATCCACCATTTCTCGAGAGTGGGTTCGAACTGCGAGAAGAGCAGTACATCGATCAAGAATACAATTTCGTCATGCGGTTCCCTGCCAACTGGGCGACGCGTGAAACGATCGAAAAACGCGAAAATCGTGTTCGGTTCATCAATCGAGAAACGAAGCAGATTGATTTCGAATTAGAGGTCATTCCGAAGAATCAATACATTGCGAGTGATCAAAAACGAAAAATCAAAGAAGGTATCGATTATGTCTATGTGATTGATGCGACGAAAGATTATGAAGTGTTCGTCAATCGTGTCACACTCGTGGAATAAAGAATCAGGGGGAGAAAAGAATGACCAAAATACTAGTAGCCGAAGATGAACATGCGATTCGCAGTTTCATCGTCATTAACTTGAAACGGGCAGGCTATGATGTCATCGAGGCGGAAAATGGGAAAGAAGCGCTTGCGCAATTTGATCAACAAACCTTCGATATTCTGTTACTCGATATCATGATGCCGGAAGTCGACGGTTTTGCCGTCTGTGAACAGGCGCGAGCAAAGGATGAAGTCGTCGGGATCATCATGCTGACGGCACGGACACGAGAAGAGGATAAAGTCATGGGACTAAGCGTAGGCGCGGACGATTACATCGCGAAGCCGTTCAGTCCAGCAGAGCTTCTTGCGCGCATCCAGTCACTGTTACGACGGGTAGAGACGTTACGCCGCAGAAAACAGCCACGTGAACTCGTCTCTGGACCGTTCCGGATTGATTTAGGGGCGAAGCGCGTCCAAAAAGAAGGTGTCGACGTCGAAGTGACACCAACTGAATACGATTTACTTTGCCACTTCATCAAAAACGAAGATCAAGTCATGTCGCGAGATGAATTACTCGATGCGGTATGGGGTGAGAATTACTTTGGTGATCGGAAGACGGTCGATGTCAACATTCGCCGTCTTCGTCAAAAAATCGAAGAGAATCCAGCGGAACCGAAGTTCATCGAGACATTGTGGGGACATGGATACAAGTGGCGTAACGAAGAATGAAGCGCCAGATATTGATGCGGTTCATGACGATCATCACGGTGACAGTCTTACTCGTCATCGGGATCCTTTCGTTCGTGACCTATAACTATTACTACGTGACGGCGACAGATGTCTTGAAACGTCATGCGAATGCGAGTGCTGTCTTATTTGCGAATAGCGGCCTTGCTTATGATTACGCCGATTCAGAAGCGACGATTCATGATGTACTCGATTCTTACGCTTATCCGGACGCCGAGATCGAAGTGTTGGATGCGACAGGGATTCCGCGTTACTCTTCGACCGGATTCATCTCGGAACGTAAGTTGACGCGAGCAGCGGTCAATCAAGTAAGGGCGGGACAGACCGTCACGAAACGATATGACGATGAAGCGACGGGAGAACATTTACTGGAAGTAACAGAACCTGTCGTATCGTTCGGTCAGACGAAGGGAGCGCTTCGTTATACAACGTCGCTTGAGCGAATCGATCGACGTGTGATCGAAATTTGTTTAGCGATCATCCTCCTGGGTACAGTTATTTGGGGACTTGCCTTCATCTATTCCTCGCGTCTCGTCTCGTCGATCGTCCGACCGATTCAAGAAGTCATCGGTGCATCGGACCAAATCGCGAAACAGCATTACGACGTCAAGGTGAACGAGGAATACTCGTTCGAGCTTGGAGAACTAGCGCGGACGATCAATTATATGGGGCAACAGATCAAACAGCAGGAAACATTGAAAGATGAATTCATTTCTGGTATTTCCCATGAATTACGGACACCGCTGACATCGATCAAAGGCTGGAGTGAAACGTTACTCGTCGAACAGGATCAGTTGCCGGAAGAGGCGTCGCTTGGGATGGGCATCATTCATTCGGAGACGGAGCGTTTGATTTCGCTCGTTGAGCAGTTACTCGATTTCTCGAAACTCGAGACGAGCCGCCTCGTCTTATACCGTCAGGAAGTCAACTTGACGGAAATCATCGAGACCGTAACGGCGCAACTTCGTCAAAAGCTGGAAGAAAAAAATGTCCAGATCGTACAGAAGTTACCGGCGCAAGTCGTCGGTCTATACGACGAAAACCGATTGAAACAAGTCTTTTTGAACCTGCTTGATAATGCGATCCGCTTTTCTCCAGTCGGTGGCACGATCACCATTCGACTCGTTCGTTCAGAGCGTGTGTTGTTCCTCTCCTTCAGTGATGAAGGACCTGGCATTCCGAAAGAGCACTTACGTCACGTCACAGAAAAGTTCTATCAAGTGCAAAAAGGAAAGGGCGGAACAGGGCTCGGACTATCGATTTGCCGAGAACTCGTCGAAGCACATGAAGGCAAGCTATTCATTGATAATCAGCCGGAAGGCGGCGTCATCGCGACGATTCTGCTACCTGTCACGAAAGCGTAAACACTGAGACGGGCAGAGTGAAACAGAAACTGGTAAAGTTAAGTGGATTATAGTACGAAATGGATCAGATGATAGGAAACGGAGGAATCAGTCATGGCACTTGGTGTTTCAAATGGTACGCTTCAACCGCTCTCTGGAAAACCGAACGCGGTATCTACTCAAACCGATCTACAGGATATGAAAATGCGTCCGCTCCCGTTCAAAGGAACGCTTGCAGATTCAAAGTTTCAATTACTACGTATCCTACAAAGCCTCGACCGCGTCAAAGTCGTCAAGGAGGAAGGGACATACATCCACGCCATCTTCACAAGTAAAGTCTTTCGCTTCAAGGATGACGTCGAATTTTACTTCGATGAAGTTGCACAGGTGATTCATTTCCGTTCGGCATCACGTGTCGGGTACTCCGACTGGGGCGTCAACCGTAAACGAATGGAAGACATTACGCGTCGCTACGAGGAGGGCTTGCGATGAAGACCTATCAATTAGTTGTCATTGGTGGTGGGGCAGCAGGGATGACGATTGCTGCCGGTGCAGCAAGTCTTGGCGCGCACGTCGCCCTGATCGAACGGCATACGCACCTAGGCGGAGATTGTCTCCATTATGGTTGCGTTCCTTCAAAGGCTTTGATCGAAGCGGCGCACGATGTCCATGTCATGAAGCGAACGGCTGAAAAGTACAACGTGACGCTGAACGGGGACGCGGTCTATTCGAAAACGAAAGCAAGCGTCGATCGGGCACGTAACATCATTCAATCACACGATGGCACGAAACGATTCGAAGACCTTGGTGTCGATGTCTATATCGGAGAAGCGACATTCCTCAGTGCTCATGAAGTGGAAGTGGCGGGACAGCTTGTCGTAGGTGAGAAGTTTGCGATCTCGACGGGATCTCAACCCATCATTCCACCGATTGACGGACTCGATACGATTGATTATTTAACGAACGAGACGATTTTCGAATTGACGGAGCGTCCGGAGCGACTGCTCGTCATCGGTGGTGGTGCGATTGGTCTTGAGTTATCGCAAGCGTATGCGCATCTTGGAACAGAAGTCACGGTCATCGAGGGTATGAAGACGTTACTCGGAAAAGAAGATCGCGACATGGTCGAAGTCATTCAACGTCAGCTCGAACAAGAATTGACATTACATCTCGATACGAAGGTCACGCACGTCCGCAAGTCGGCGGGGGGCATCGAAGTGACGGTCGAAGCAAACGGCGAATCACGTGTCATCGAAACGGATGCCGTGCTTGTAGCGGTCGGTCGTAAGCCACGCATCGAAGCACTACGTCTCGATCGAGCCGGTGTACACGTCGAAAAAGGATTCGTCCAGGTCGATGGTTCACTTCGCACAAGTCAACGACACATCTTTGCGGTCGGAGATACGATCAACTCGCTCCCATTTACGCATGTCGCAGGGCTTGAAGGAAAAACGGTCGTCACGAATGCTTTATTCGGTCTACGGACGAAGCCGGATTATCGGGCGGTTCCATGGGTCACATTTACGACGCCTGAATTATTCCATCTCGGATTGACGGAAGACGAGGCACGCAAGAAACATGGGGAGATCAAGGTCTATCAGACCGGTCTCGATGAAGTCGATCGTTTCGTCATCAATGGTCAGACAGAAGGGCGCGTCAAGCTCATCGCCGATAAGCGTGGAAAACTGATTGGAGCACATGCAATCGGAGAACAAGCGGGTGAGTGGATGCAAGAAGTCGTCTATGCGATGGCACGTAAAGATAAGGTCGGTCAATTGTCGCGTGTCGTCCACCCATATCCGATCCGTGGTGCTGCTGTTCAGCGTGCTGCTGATGTCTACTGGCGTGAACGTCTATTCGCTGGTCCGATCCCAAAATGGTTGAAACGTTATTTCGACTGGAAACAAGGAGAATGATTCATGCAACAACCTGCTACTAAACGGAATTTCGTTCCGCTCGTCATCCTGCTGACGCTTGTCATCAATTTGCTCGTGGCCCTTTTATTCTTTGCGCCACCAGTACAAGTTGATTCAGGATTCGATTGGACGTTGCTTCCTTTTTTGAATGCCATCTTTAATAGTTTTACCTTCATGCTGTTGCTCGGCGCTTGGATTTCCATTCGTCGTGGCAATCGGGTGAATCATCGTCGCTTCATTGGTGGTGCGATGATGACGACGACTTTATTCTTAATTTCGTACGTCACGTATCACGCCGTCAGTGAATCGACGAAATTCGGGGGCGAAGGTTTCGTTCGCCCTGTCTATTTCTTTATCCTGATTACGCACATCATCCTAGCTGCAGTCATCGTTCCACTTGTCTTGATGTCACTCGCGCACGCTGTGAATCAAAACTTCGAGAAGCATAAAAAGTGGACACGCTTTACGATGCCGCTTTGGTTATACGTCAGTTTGACCGGTGTCATCGTCTATATCATGATTCGTCCGTATTATTAAAAAAAGCTCCTTCGTGGCAACCACGAAGGAGTTTTTTTACGTTCAGGATTCGACTTTTGTTTCGTCGAGTACATTCGCTTTTAAGTCGATCAATGGTCGAATCAACACTTCGACGCGTCGATTCTGACTGCGACCTGCTTCCGTTTGATTGGACGCGATTGGTTGGAATTCACCGTAACCGCTGACGGTGAAGCGTTTTGGTTCAAGCTTTGGATTCCGTTGTAAGGCACGCATGAAACTGATCGCCCGGTCCGCACTCAGTTCCCAGTTCGACGGATACTGTGCTGTGTTGATTGGAATATTATCTGTATGTCCAGACACTTGAATCTGACGTTGCCCTGCTTTGACGAGTAGTGCACTCATCCCCTCTGCGATTTGAAGCGAGCGTCCTCTTACTTCTGCTTGAGCTGGTGAGAACAACGCGCGGTCGCGAATCGTAAAGACAAGTCCTTCATTCGTGATTTCGACCTTGATGTCTTTTTCAAGTTTTTCATTCTTAATGTATTGATTGGCTTCTTCTTTGATTTTTTCGAGTTCTGCGATTTCATAGCTTTGTGCCTTCGTCCGGGCATCGAGTTTTTTTGAATCCTCTTCTTCTTGAGTAGAGAGTGAGCTATTTGTAATCATCCCTGAACCACCATTGAAGACGGAGCTAAACGACTGGGACATTGCTTTTAGTTTCACAGCATCGACATTACTCGAAGCAAACAGAACGATGAAGAGCGCGAGAAGCAAGGTCAATAAGTCGGCGTAGGGAATTAACCAGCCTTCGGAGATATGTTCGTCATGCGGCTTCTTTTTCCGCTTCATAGTTCGCACGCTCCTTCGGTGTCAGGTACACGAGTAGCTTATCTTCTAAGTTCTTCGGGGATTCACCGTTTTGAATCGAGAGAATCCCTTCAATCATCATTTCATATAACTGAATCTCGCTTGCTGATTTTTGCTTCAGCTTTGTTGCGAACGGGAACCACAGGACATATCCGGTGAAAATCCCGAATAACGTCGCGATGAAGGCACCTGAAATCGCGTGACCTAATTTTTCGATATCCGATAAATCGGATAGGGCGGCAACAAGACCGACAACGGCACCGAGAACCCCAAGGGTCGGAGCATAGGTTCCAGCTTGCGTGAAAATGTTCGCATTGGCATGATGGCGTTCCGTCATGTTTTCGAGGTCACGTGTCATGACGTCCTCGACATATTCGGAGGGCTGCCCATCGATGACCATCATGACGCCACGCTTCATGAAGGCATTATCGACTTCTTCAAGTGCTGACTCGAGAGATAACAGACCTTCTTTACGTGCTTGCGTCGAGAGTGTCAAAAATTGTCCGAGCAACACCTGCTTCGTCATCAGCTTTTGTTCGAATAAGATGACTTTAAACAAGGCAGGTAAGACTTTCAATCGTTCCTTCGGGAAGGAGATCATGATGGCAGCTGCCGTTCCGACGAAGATGATGACAAGGGCTGCAGGGTTGAGTAGAGCGACTGGAGGCGCACCTTTTAAGATCATACCTCCGACTAGTGTGATGAGACCAAGAATGATCCCGATGATCGACACGATATCCATGATTGATGTGTGCCACCTTTCTGTATGTAATCCGTATAGGAACGAAAAATAAAAGAGCAGAAGACACTTCTTCTGCTCGGAAATCCAAAAACCGAGAATCAAGCGCCGTTTTCGTCGATTAGCATTTGAATGCTTTCGTTTCGTTCGTCACGCTCTATATCGGTCAGTACGTCGTATTTTTTTAACACTTGATACAATTCATTTAGAATCGGTTGCTCCAAATGTAATGATAAGAGTTCCTCGAATTGATAATACAATTGCGCAGGCATCCATTGTGATTGTCGTTCCAGCCTTCGCCAGACATCCTCAATCGAATGATCAGCCGTCTTAGGGTCCACTGTTTCCCTCAACCTCCTTTAATGATTACACGTCCACTTTTATCTAGTTTACCAAAAAAATACGAAAACGTTTAGTCGATTGCATATTTCGATAGAACTTCTTAATTCGAGGGAGTATGATAAAGACAATTCTGTCTGAAAACAATCTAGGGGGAGTAAGATGTTCTCGCATAAAAGACGTTCACGACTCGCACGCTTCGGGCGTTTAGGTGAATTGATGTACCATCAGCTATTCGATAAACCGGCACGCTTCATTGCGACTGGCTTTACATTGACGATTTTACTAGGTGGTTTTTTATTGTGGCTTCCGATTTCACAACAAGAGGGGCAAGATGTATCATTCATCGATTGCCTATTCGTTGCGACATCGGCAGGAACCGTCACAGGACTGTCACCGATTAATATTGCCGAATCCTATAATTTACTCGGTCAAATCATCATGATGCTCTTAATTCAGGTCGGTGGACTTGGATTCATGACGATCGCGCTCGTCTTGCTCAGCGTCACGGGACGAAAAATCGGGATTCGTCAGCGGATCATTATCCAAGAGATGTTTAATCTCGATAGTCCGGGCGGAACGATTCGTCTCGTTCGTAATATCATCGTCACGACGGTCCTCGTTGAAATCGTCGGCATGTTTTTGATTGCGCTTGATTTGTTCATTCAATACAAATACAGCTTCGGAAAAGCACTCTATTACGGTTTGTTCCACGCCGTATCTGCCTTCAACAATGCAGGATTCGCACTATGGGGTGATAATCTAATCGGTTTCCAACAAGATACGACATTCATTCTGACGATTGCAGCGCTCTTGATGATTGGTGGTCTTGGTTTTACGGTCATCGCGGATATCGCTGGTAAACGAAACTTCAAGAAAATTTCGCTCCATTCTAAATTGATGGTGCTATCACTACTCGTCATCAATGGACTAGGTGTTTTAGCAATGATGCTCTACGAGTGGGTTTCGAACTTGGGTTCATTAAAAGATGAATCGTTCTTCAGTGCGCTCCATATCGTGTTCTTTCAAGTCGTCACGACACGAACGGCTGGTTTCCAGACGATCGATTTAACGACGATGGTGCCGCTCTCGATCGGTTTGATGATGGTTTTGATGTACATCGGGGCAGGTTCCGCATCAACAGGTTCCGGGATCAAGGTCACGACGGCAGCGGTCATCTTGAAGAATGTCTGGACGTATATACGCGGACAGCGTGAAACGGTTCTGATGCGTCGGACTGTTCAGACGCAAGCGATTCAAAAGGCATATGCGATTGCTGTCTTCAGTTTATTGTTCATCGCTTTGATCACGACGTTCCTGGCGTTGACCCAGCCGAATATTTCCTTTATCGGTCTATTCTTTGAGACGGTCTCGGCATTTGGAACAGTTGGTCTTTCTTTGAACGTAACAGCTGAGCTCAATAGCTTTGGTAAGTTTTTAATCATGTTCATGATGTTACTCGGACGTGTCGGCTCCTTAACGATTCTGTTCACGTTCGCGACGCAACGTGATCGAACGATTCGTTATCCAAAAGAGAATATGTTGATCGGGTAACCGATGAAAAAGTCCAATCGACTTCCCTTGAGGAAGAACGATTGGACTTTTTTAGTGTGTCGCATGTATTTGGTAATACTGGACGAGCCGAGGCATCGTTTCTGCAAGGTCTGGACAAATAATACCAGTGTCCCGTAAGTCACGTAAGGCATGTGTCGTGTCGTATTGAACGGGATGAATGAAATAATCGAGTGTCTGACGTTGCACCTGAAGTCGTTTCGCGACAGCTGGAGTCAATGCCGTGCTAACGAGTCGAAACGGAACGATTCCGCGCGGATAACGTCCATAATAGGCGACGTGTAACATCTCAAAAATCGCGCGTGCGCCATGTGGGAATGGATCCGTCAGATGATAGGTCTTATTTCTTCCGACCGGTGCATGACTGAGATAAGCGGTCGCTTCAATGACGTAATCATAGGGCACGAGATTGACGAGTGCGTTTGCTCGACCGGGATACGGAAGAGGAGCAAAGGATTGCAGGAGACGCATCGCGTTCAAAACGAAATAAACACCATCCCATTTCGGTGTTTCGCCCGTTTCGGAATGGCCGACGACGATCCCAGGACGGATGATCGTATAGGGGATCGTTCCAATTTCTTTACGGAAACGTACTTCAGCGAGGTATTTCGTTTCTTCATAAGCATTTTTAAAGGCACTAGCTTGTAACTCATCTTCTAGAACCATTCCGGAACGAAGACCCGAGACATACGCTGTACTGAAGTAGATGTAACGCTCTAAGGTCCGACACGTATGAGCAAACTGTGTCACGTTCGCGGTACCGATCACATTGATCCGAAAGGCGGGTTCATATGCTGTTGCTAAATCATATAGCGCTGCGAGATGAAAGATGTGTGTGACATCTTGTTGCAAAATCATCCGCGTCTCTGATGATAAAGCAAGCTGTTCGACCGTGATATCCCCCTCATGTAACACGAGTTGATCTGGTCGTAAGGATGTACGTTCTAGAAGGTCCTGGCGTCGCTCAGCGGCCGTATTCCGCTCTGATGATAAATGAAGCAAATGAAAACAAGCGATTTGATCCGGTACACGTGCCAGTTGTTCGATCAGTTTGGTCGCTAAAAAACCGGGGAAACCCGTCATGAAGTAGGTCCGCATCAATTCCATTCCTTTCTTGGATCACATTCGAGTACAACGGTGAACGTCGAACCATCATTGATTTCTGATTCAACGGAAATCGCACCTCCGTGTGATTCGATGATTTCCTTACAGATGGCAAGTCCGAGTCCGGTTCCGCCGATTTTCCGGATGTCTGAGTTATCGACCCGGTAAAATTTCGTAAAGAGCTTTTCAAAAGCATTTTGTGGAATGCCGAGTCCATGATCAGTCACAGAGAACGTTGCTTGTTCCGGGTTTGCTGAAAGAAGGACTCGAATATGATCCGCCTGTGGAGAGTACTTAATGGCGTTCGAAAGCAAGTTCAAGATCACCTGCTTGATTTTGTGCTCGTCCGCAAAAATCAGAACAGGATCCTCTGGTAGTTCTAGATCAATTCGATGCGTCTCGACGGTCTCGCCATAGGCATCGACGGTTGATGCGAGAAGATCGCGCAACGAGAACGACGTGAAGGTATACTCCTGTTTTCCACCTTCTAGACGCTGAATGTCTAAAAACTCATTTAATAGCGTCGTCAATCGTTTCGTCTCTTCGTGGACGATCTCAACATACCGTTCGATTCGATCAGCCGATTGTTTTTTATATCGTAGTAATTCCATATAGCCAAGAATGGAGGACAGTGGCGTGCGCAACTCATGCGATACTGTACTGACGAGTTCGTCCTTTACTTGATCCATCTTCGCTTCCTCTGTCCGATCACGGAAAACAAATAGGAAGCCATGACGAGAAATGCGGCTCTTCTCCTTTTTGATCGCAGTCGCATAAAATTCGAAATAAAGTGGGCTGGACTCATTTGGTCGCTGTAACGTGAAACGAAACGATAGTTCAGAATGTTTTCCGGCGAGTAATTCTTCTACTTGTCGGAGCATCTCGAATCGAGTGTTCAAATCGAGATTCGGAATCAGACTGATTCGTTCTTGAATCTTACTTGGTGCAATGCCTGGGACATCGAGTAATTTGCGTGCTTTGACGTTCATGAAGATGAAACTTCCATCCTCTTCTGTCAGTAGGAACCCTTCATTGGATGCCTGAAGAATCGATTGTGTGATATCACGCTGACGCATGATGGCATTTTTTTCGCGTTCAAGCATTTTCTCAATCTTTTTTCGTTCTGTAATATCACGAACGACGGCGACACGCATCCGGATGTTGTTGTAGATGATTTCACGCGGAAACACTTCGATTTCGACAGAAGTTCCATCGGCACGTTGACCGAGGACTTCGTATGGTTCTTCTCGATGCTCCTCGATGCGTTGTAAGACACGCGCGTGATGATCCGGATGAATCAATTCAAGCGTCGTCTTGCCTTTCATTTTCTCGAGTTTCGTCCGGAAAATGACTTCTGCTGCGCGATTGGCATCGATGATGATGCCGTGGTCATGAAAGATAACGGCTTCAACGACGGATTCCGAGAAGAGTCGGAAGCGGCGTTCGCTTTTCGTCAGATGCCATTCGATTTGTTTTTGCGGTGTGATGTCCTGAATGAGAAGGAAGTACGTATCGTTTGGCAACCGTGTCATATAAAGGCGTCCATGGAACGTTGAGCCATCCAAACGATGATAGGTCCATTCATTTTCGGCTTCCCGTCCATGCAGTAAAAACAGTTGCGCGTCCGATAAGTCTTTTAAGTTCAATTGTTCGAGATGTTGACGGCGGGTAGCGATTTCCTTCGCATCATGTAGAATCGTCGCTTGGAGACCAATGATGTCTTCGGCATGCTCGAAACGGAATAAGGTGCTTGCCACTTCGTTACAAGTTTGAATCCGAAACTCCGAGTCGGTGATGAATAGAGCAGTATCTAGTGTTGAATTGAATAAGTCCTCGATTTTCAGGGGAGCGACATGGACAAGAAAATAGTCCGTCGCTTCAATCGCTGTGACTGTTAATTGATGTGTCGTTGAAATGACGGCTTCCTTCTGTAATGGAAAGAAATCATCCGTGATGGGAAACAGCTCCTGAACGGTTTCGATATTCGGAGTGTTCATGAACTGGTGTTGAAACGCGTCATTATGAAATTGAATCCTTCCATTTGCATCGACAAGAATAACGGGGTCTTTCATAGCACGTAACGTCGCGTGAATGATTCGTAGCGATGAAGGGGATGAATGTTCTGCCATGAGCTACCTCCTGACTGGTCTTCGACCATGGATTTTAAGACAGTCTTTCCTCGTTAGTTTACTTCTGCAAGACGAGTCGTGTTTCCTGTTGAAGGAAGCAACCGACGAAGAATTTTAGTATAGTGAAAAAAAGGTCACGACGAAGTAGAGGGGAAAAGCACGATGAAACGATTAAAACGAAAACGATTGTTACTAGCAGCTTTGTTTGCAATGATAGGAATTTTCGGAACTTATTTTTTTTCGAGTTCTTGGGAACCTTTAATCTTAATCATCAGTATAGTAGGGTGTATCCTTTTTCTTCTTTTGTCCATTTTAACGCCGTCGCTTGAAAAACGACTCGATCGAATGGAAGGACGAGAATTTGAAGAATGGCTTGCCGATTTATTTGAAACAGCAGGATATCGGGTCGAGTTAACACCTGCTTCACGCGACTTCGGAGCAGATTTGTTGATAGAGGATGAACGAGGGTATAAGATTGCCATCCAGGCAAAGCGATATAGTGCGGCTGTAGGGCTCGAAGCGGTTCAACAGGTCGCTGCCTCGGTTCCATTCTACGGGATGGACGAGGGGTGGGTCGTTACGAATTCGACCTTTACGGAAGCTGCGTATCAGCTAGCGGAACCAAATCAGGTTCGCCTCATTGATCGGGAAGAATTGCTCGCATTTGCAAAGGAGATGAACCTGCATTGAACATGTCGAATGATTGTCGACAAAAGGGGGTTGTCAATTTGGAGAAACGGTGCAATAATCATTTTCGTTAACGAAATATCATACAGATAAAGAAAGTTAAACTATACAGGATGTCTAAATAAACTGGGGACGAAAAACCAGCACGTTTTAGCAGTGAGAGGAGAATTTCTGTTGCGCAAAGTTGTCTATGTGCAGGGTTGCGTTTTTTCGCAAGGTCATGCCGCGATTTATGATGAAGCGCACCAAATGATCGGTGCGGTTCAACACGACGAGAATGGTCGTGTTCAAGTAATGAATGGTGAAGGTAGAGGGGTAGCGTTTGGTAAGTTCATTCCGACGTGTAAGAAGTGGGTCGTGATGAACCATGATGGACAAGAGGTAGGTCAAATGCGTGAGAAGTTTTCGCTCTTCTCGAAGAAATGTGAGTACAACGTGTATGAGCGTGGTACATTCACGATTTCCTTCGACCTGACAAAAGGAAAATTCTCCGTACGGAGTGCAGCTGGAGAAGTCGTTGCTGAATTGTTGCAAGACGGTGATGAGTACCGTCTCGTCAAGGATGCGGACAAACTCTCGATGTACGAACTACTCTCTGTCTTGAAAAGTCTGACGAACAACGTCCACTATAAATCACTGACAGCCGTCTAAATAAAAAAAGATGCCTTCCATGACATGGATGGCATCTTTTTTTCATCATGTCGTTTGCAGAACATGATGGAGGCGTTGTTTCGCTTCGTGTGTTAAATGCGATACACGACGGGCATAGAGACACAGTTGGAGAACGTGGACAGTTTCAGGGCGGTAAGCGTTAATGCGCTCGAGCGAGCGTCTGAGACGCTTCTCCGTCAATTCGATCGGACCACTTGTCTCCGCGTGTTGCGTATAGACGAGATAAAAATTAAGCGGACTGATTAAATCATCCTCATCAATATTCGGATTCTTGAAGACGATCGTCAGCAGTTCTCGTGTTTCTTCTAACGAGAAGAGGTGTTTTAAATCATCCAGTAAATAGATGATCGAAGCCTGATTGATCGAGTACTTCTTTCCGCGATGCGGTACGCCGATGATGTCCCGGACTTCACGTTTTGTCCAGTTCTGGATCGTCGTCGCTGACATATGTTCGCCGATCAGGGCATTTGCCAAATGAACGATTTCATTGATGGATAGACCATTTTTTAATGGATCGAATTGCTTCAAGCGATTGATGACCTTCGGCAATTCTATGCCTTCCGTTGCGACGAGGGGTTCGATTCCTTTTCCTTCGTTCAAGCGTTGCAGACAACTTGATAATGTTTGGACTGCTTGAGCATCATACATTTCCAAAACTTCCTCTCTAGGACGTCATTTGACCTTATGTTATCAAATGAAGGTTCAATAGGGCAAATGGCAACTGAAACAACGTACAATAATAGGAAAGAAAGGGGGAATGACGATGGAATGGATAGCTGCTCTTGGCACGATTGGAATCGTCGGGCTAGTTCTCGTCATCCTGGAAGTCATTGGACGCCGTTTCGGCTTTTCTCCCGAGACGGTTCGAAAATGGATTCATATTGCTGTCGGTCACTGGGTATTTCTTGCGCTGCTCTGGCTGGATCACTGGTACGTTGCGATCGTACCGTTGTTATTCTTTGCTGTCGTGAATCTAGTGACACTACGAAAAGGAATCGGTCAGATGCACGACGTCGATCGTCCTTCTTACGGAACGGTCTATTATCCACTCGCTCTAGCGGGACTCGTCCTGTTCTTCTTCGAGCGACAGCCGATGGCGCTCATTGCGGGAAGCATGGTGCTTGCTTGGGGTGACGGTCTCGCGGCTCTCGTCGGAAAACGCTACGGAAAGACGTTTTACGTCCGTGGTGAGACGAAACGATCCTTTGAAGGAAGTATCGCCCTATTTTTGGCGTCATTCCTCGTGTTGACCGTGACGTTCTTGTTTTATGGACAACCGGTTTGGCTCGCTGTCAGTTATGGCTTCTTGCTTGCGAATATCGCAGCCTTGATCGAAGCGATTTCATATCGCGATCTCGACAACTTGATCTTGCCATGGACGATCGCGGCACTCGTCGCGTTTGCTTTTTAACGTTCAGTCGCGTAACAACAATTGTTTGAAATAGAGAAAGCGTAATCGAATATAGTCCGGATACGCACGCCAACCTGCATGACGGATGGTCATATCCCGACACATATCCTGAAAGACATGGCGATAGATCTTTTCTTCGGAATCGTCATAAACAGCTGCGAACAAGCCATGCTCGAGCATGTTGGAAAGGCATTCGTCGAGCTTAGCGTAGAGGGTCTCGTCGCTGTCTTCGCGCAATGTAGCATGCAGCTTCTCATATTGAATACTTTGATTGACAGAAGCTGTCGCATGAAAGACGGTGGTTTTGTCGAGATGAGATACGCCAAGGATTAAGGCATAGAGTGCTTCCAACATGTCGATCGAATGACCGTCTAATTGTTGGATGGAATCAATGGCCATCAGCGTATCGATTCCAGATGCGCCAACCTTCTTTAAATATGTAAACGCATGAACAGCTGACTCCCCATAAAATTGACGATGATTGTAATGGACGGCAAGGAAACGATGTCCTGCTGGCTCTTCAGGGAACCGTGTGATGGCTGAAAGGAAAAACTGTTCTGCTTCGTGCATATATCCTTCATCTTCACTGATGATACCGAGGAGTATGTATCCGTGCACATGCTCACCGAGTTGCTGATGTGTCTCTTCGATCAGCCGGCGCGCTTGAGTGTGTTCGTTCTTGAAGTAAAGGGAATGAGCTGTAGCGATGTTGAGCAATGGATGAGATGGGACGAGAACACGTAAGCGCTCGGTTGCGGCAATACGTACGCTCTCTTCTGTATCGGATGTCAGTGCTTCGAGTAACGCGACTTCAGCGACGTGGCTCTGAAGTTCAAGAGAATGGGCGGTTATGGTTTGTGTCATGTAATGAGATCCCCTCTACTAGTTCAAAATCATAAGTCTTCGTTTCTCATCATATGACAAGCCGAGTGCTGCCTCAAGAAGCAATAAAAAATAGTCGATGGTTCCTCAAAAAGGAATCATCGACTATTTCTACTTTCAAGATCATGCGTGTAGGTGAAGCACATCTTCAACGGATTTGTACGTGTATCCGAGATCGCGTGCGACTGCTTCGTACGTGACGAATCCTTGCGCGACGTTCAATCCTTTTTCAAGAGCATCGTTTTCAGCAAGCGCACGGTGTGTGCCTTTGTTCGCGAGCTCAAGGACATACGGAAGCGTTGCGTTCGTCAATGCTAGTGTAGACGTACGTGGAACGGCACCTGGCATGTTCGCGACAGCGTAATGAACGACACCGAATTTTTCATATGTTGGGTCATCATGCGTCGAGATACGGTCGACCGTCTCGAAGATACCACCTTGGTCGATGGCAACGTCAACGATGACAGCGCCCGGCTTCATGCGTTTGACCATGTCGGCAGTGACGAGTTTCGGTGCTTTTGCACCTGGAATCAAGACAGCACCGATGACGAGATCACTCTCAGCGACCGCTTCAGCAATCGTGTACGGGTTGGAGATCAACGTGTTGATCGAGTTACCGAAGATATCATCGAGCTGACGAAGGCGCTCTGGGCTGACATCGATGATTGTGACATCCGCACCAAGACCAACCGCGAGTTTCGCAGCATTCGTTCCGACGACACCGCCGCCGATGACTGTGACTTTTCCACGACGAACCCCAGGAACACCTGCAAGCAGGATGCCCATACCACCGTGTGGTTTTTCCAAGAACTGTGCACCGATTTGCGATGCCATACGTCCTGCGACTTCACTCATTGGTGTTAACAATGGAAGGGTGCGGTTCTTTTCAACCGTCTCATAAGCGATTGCTGTGATGTTCGAATCAACGAGTGCACGTGTCAGTTCTGGCTCAGCCGCTAAGTGAAGATACGTGAACAATGTCAGATCCGGACGGAAGTATTGGTACTCTGAAGCGATCGGCTCTTTAACTTTTAAAGCGAGTTCGGCTGTTGCCCAGACTTCAGCAGCAGTCGCGATGATTTCAGCACCTGCTTTGACGTACTCTTCGTTCGTGAAGCCACTCCCCATACCTGCCATTGATTCAATGATGACGCGATGTCCTTGTGCATGTAACGCTGCTACCCCGGCAGGTGTTAATGCAACACGGTTTTCGTTGTTTTTGATTTCCTTTAATACTCCAATGATCATGTGAACGCGATCCCCTTTCGCAAATAAACAAATCAATTTCTCTTCATCTTCAGTATACGAGAAATGAAAGCGTTCTACTTTATCGGTGTTTTCAAAAATAACCGATATCCTTTGTGAAAAATCACAAAGGATATCGGTCTGCTTTTAGATACAAATAAAGTAAGGAGCGTTCAGGTAAAGATTCCATTCGAATGCCCGCTTCCTCCTCGATCCGTCGCATCCGATAGAGGATCGTATTCGGATGGACATGGAGATGGGAAGCGACTTGTTTGACGTTTCCATCATAATGAAGGAACCATTCTAGCGTCTCACATAAGGAGGAGGCATGTTTCACATCGTAAGCACGCAGCCGTTCGATTTCTTCCAAGCGAACCGTCCGCCGTCGCAGACGCTCCGAGAAAATCGGTAAGAGCTGGAATAAGCCGAGGCGTTCGTAACGGGTCACGTTCTTCAGCTCAAATGGGAAGGCGTCTTTTAGACGCAAGACAATGCCCGCTTCTTCATAGCGCTCGGGAATCGCTTGGACGCCGGTGAAGACTTCACTACTTGCTGCGACGAAGTCCGTATAATCGAACCGCTCCGCGAGTAATTGTCGAAACGACTGGATGAAGGCGTCAAACTGCAGACGTTCTTGTTCTGCGTCGCGGTCGTTTGTGCTGATCCACAAGATGAAATCCGTCTCATCATACGCATAAAGTAACGGACGAACCGTCTGCTGAATCGTCAATAAATAGCGCAGGCGATCGGCGAGACGCGGTGTGATTGCCTCTGAAAACCGAATGACCGTCAAACGACTGATGCCAGGTGGTGCGACATGGAGTTTAGAGAACATCTTCAGGATTTCCGACTCGGATAATTCTTCATGTAATAACTCGAAGAAAAACTGTTCCGTCTGCTCTTCCTTCCGTTTTTTCTGCATGTCGATCGCCAGTAACTGACGTTGAGCAAGTAGAGCTCCTTTCTTTAAGTCCGCTAGTTCCGAAGGAGTAAACGGCGTGCTTCGGGCAATCGACCAGATATAGCCGAGAATTTCTGAATCTTGCTTGATCGCAATGGCGACACGGTCATTCAGTCCGACATCCGTGCGTGCAGAAATAATGAGTGGATCATCTTGTGTAGCAAGGCTCTGGATGACTTCATCTTTCCAGAGTTGGTCGATGACCGATTCCGGTACCCGGCGACCAATGATCGTTGCGACACGGGCAGGGTCTGTATCGGCCGTATGCGTACTATACGCAAGAAGGCGGTGATTGCGATCTTCAATCGTAATCGGGGCATTCAAGGCAATACCGATCGCTTCCGCTAAGTCGTCTAAGGAATGATATGAAGCTTCTAACATGGGATTTCCCTTCTTTCTCTTTCACTCGATAGTTTTAGTATATCTTCTATTGTGTAAAATCACAAAAAGTATTCTTTTGTATTGTAAGAAAACACAACTACATGCTACGGTAAGCCTCGGAAAAGAGAGAGAGGATGAAATGGCATGGAAGTGTTACGTCTGATATCGGCTTGGGTCTGGGGGATTCCGAGTATGATGTTGTTGGTAGGAACAGGAGTGTACTTTACGATCCGCTTACGTGGTCTTCAGTTTCGGCGTTTAAAACAAGCGTTTCAATTATCTGTTCAAAAATCAGGGCAAGGTGAAGGTGAAATCAGTAGCTTTCAGATGTTGATGACGTCCCTCGCGGCGACGATCGGAAACGGAAACATCGCAGGGATCGCAGTCGCCTTGACGATGGGCGGACCGGGCGCAGTCTTTTGGATGTGGGTCATCGGTTTAATTGGAATGGCGACGAAATATGCAGAAAGCCTCCTTGCCATTCTCTTTAGAAGTCGAAACGAACGCGGCGAAGCCGTCAGTGGACCGATGTATTATATCGAGAAGGGACTAGGACCTAAATTTAAACTACTCGCCATCCTGTTTGCGGTATTTGGTTTGATCGCATCATTTGGTGTTGGGAATACGGTGCAAGCGAATGCGATGGCAACGGTGCTTGAGCAATCGTTCCGTGTGCCGCTGCTAGTGTTCGGCATTCTGCTCGCGATTGCGGTCTACGTATCAATTCGTGGTGGGCTCGAACGCGTCAGTGCGATCTCGACGATCTTCGTTCCGATCATGAGCTTACTCTATATCGGTGCCGCTTGTGTCCTTTTAGTATTGAAGGCAGATCAGATTCTACCAGCCTTTGGTTTAATCTTTGAGTACGCCTTCCAGCCGCTTGCGCCAGCGGGAGCCTTCACCGGTGTATCAATCATGATGGCGATGCAAGTCGGTGTAGCACGTGGTATTTTCACGAACGAAGCAGGACTTGGGACAGCAGCATTGATTGCCGGATCTGCGAAAAGTGAGCGTCCGGTCGAACAAGGATTGATTTCGATGACGAGTACCTTCATCGTGACCTTGATCGTTTGTACGATGACGGCACTCGTCCTTCTGACGACAGGTTTTTGGGATCCGTCAGGTGGGCTGCATTCAGGTATGATGCATGATGCGAATCTTTCCGGGGCAGCACTGACAGCAACCGCCTTTGCGAGTGTTCTTGGATCATTTGGAGAATGGACGGTCGCTTTCTCCGTCTTCTTCTTCGGTTATTCAACGATCATTGGTTGGTATGTCTATGGAGAGAAGTGCTTGGAGTACTTGAGCGGTACGACACGCTTCAACGAAGGATACCGCGTGTTCTTTGCGCTCGCAGCCTGTTATGGTGCGGTCGCGCAATTAGAACCGTTGTGGCTGGTCGCGGATATTGCAAATGGATTAATGATGATTCCGAACTTGATTGGAATGTTGTTCTTGTCGCACTTAGTCATTGAACAAACGAGAGACTATGAACGAGCCGGTCACAAACGAGTGGCTTAACGGAAAAAAGCGGTGATGCCTGATAGGGGCATCACCGCTTTTCTGATGAGACGATTCATCCATTCGTTCGATGACGGCTGTAGATGAGGAGTGTCAGTAAGAAAATCAAACTAAGCGCAACGAGAACGGAGAGTGAAGCGACGTTCCAGCCGATGACCTCGAGTAACACACTGACCGCAACCGTCAAATAGAAGATACCGAGGTACTTTTTGACGAACGGACTTTCGAAATGCGTCAACTGCTTCGCGCCAATCGGTGCTCCGAGCAAGGCGCCGACGATTAGCATGATCCCGACGAGGATATCGATATTCGTGCTCGCGACCGTATAGTTGACGAGTCCCGATAGGACGATCAGTAACGCGGAAGCAATACTCGTTCCGACTGCACGTTTCAACTCATAGCCAACGATCCCGACGAGTAACGGTGTGATGATGAATCCACCGCTGACACCGAGAAGCGAAGAGATGAATCCAGCGAACAGACCAGTGAAGGCAAGAGCGAGATATCGATTTTTCCAACCCGTCTGTTCACCGATCGTTGTTTTCGGACGTAAGAACTTATTCGCGAAGTAGAGTAAGAGTCCGATATAAACGATCGAGATGACGAGATGAGCACCGTTGACTTCTTCTAAACGAAGAACAAGTGGTGTCGCGATCGTCGAACCGATGATTCCAACACCCCCGACGACAAGGCTATCGCGCCAGACGACATTTTTAAGACGTAAGTGAGAGATCGTACCTGAAACCGTTGATCCGAGAGTCAACATGAGACTAGTCGCGATCGCAACGCTTGGAGCATATCCTAAAATGAGTAGTAGGGGCGTCAAGATGATACCGCCACCGATTCCGAAAAAGCCGGAGATGATTCCAATGAAAAATCCGAGGATTAAGAAATAATAAAAAGCGAGATCCATGTACAGTCTTCCTTTCCTTTTCTTCTCTATTATCCACTTAGTATGGCAATGAATGAGAAGAATGTAAAAGGGGACGGCTCCTTCAAGGGGGTTGAAGGAGCCGTTAAGGGGAACTTATTCTTTTGATGCGGCGACTTCCGTGGCTGCATCGATACCGGTATTGGCCTTGACTAAGATACGCTCGAAGTTACCGGCAACTTCGTTCGATTTCGTCAACAATGTCCCGACGATGGCTCCGAGGAAGCCAAGTGGGATGGAGACGATTCCTGGATTCGTCAGCGGGAAGAGGGCTTCCCCGACGAACAAGGCTGAACCGTCGACTGCCCAAATATTTGGACTGAGTGCGACGAGAATCAGTGAAGAGAATAACCCGACGACCATACCTGTGACAGCTCCGCCAGTATTGAAACGGCGCCAGAAGATCGTCAAGAGAATGACTGGCAAGTTGGCACTTGCCGCGACAGCAAAGGCAAGCGAAACGAGGAACGCGACGTTCATCGTTTGTGCGAACAATGCCAGTACCATCGAAATCAAGGCGACGGCGATGGAAGCGAGTCGTGCTGCCGTCATCTGTTCTTTTTCCGTTGCTTGTCCTTTGCGAAGAATATGACTGTAGAAGTCATGGGCAAAGGCGGATGCTGCGGATAAGACGAGTCCCGCAACAACGGCGAGGATCGTCGCAAAGGCGACCGCGGCAACGAACGCAAAGAGTAAATCGCCACCGAGTGCTTGAGCGAGAAGTGGTGCCGCCATGTTACCGGCAGCATTGGCAGCAATGATATCTTCAGAACCGACGAAAGCAGCGGCACCAAAGCCGAGGAAGATCGTCAAGATATAAAAGGCACCGATGATCCACGTCGCATATACGACGGATTTACGAGCAGTCGGAGCATCCTTAACAGTAAAGAAACGAATCAAGATATGTGGTAATCCAGCCGTTCCGAGAACGAGTGCGAGATTCAATGAAATCGTATCGAGCGGTAATTTGAACTTGTTTCCGGGATTCAAGAATGAATCACCGAGCGGTGTCGCTTGTTTGACTTCTGAAAACATCTTGAAGATCGAAAAATCGAACTTGGCGAATACCATGAACGAAATGACAGCTGTTCCTGCCATCAAGAGAATCGCTTTGATGATTTGGACCCATGAGGTCGCTGTCATACCACCGAAGACAACGTAGACTGTCATCAAGATACCGACGATGATGACACTTGTCGTGTAAGGAATTCCTAATAACAGTTCAATCAAGGCACCCGCACCAACGAGTTGCGCAATCATATAGAAAATCGAGATCGCGATGGAGTTCATGGCGGCGACTCCTCGAACTTTTGAAGCATTGAAACGAGCGGCAATCATATCCGCCATCGTGTACTTCCCAAGGTTCCGAAGTGGTTCGGCAACGAGGTACAAGACAACCAGATAGGCAACGAGGAAGCCAATCGAGTAGAAGAATCCGTCAAATCCGGCTAAAGCGATCATCCCAGCAATTCCGAGGAACGAGGCAGCGGACATATAGTCGCCGGCAATCGCCATCCCGTTTTGTGCACCAGTGAGTCCGCCATCCGCTGTATAAAAGTCGTTAGCAGTTTTTGTTTTACGAGCAGCAAAGTATGTAATGACGAGCGTCAAACCGACGATCGCCGCAAATAAGGCAACGGCAGTATAATTCATTTCGACTCCTCCTTGATCTGTTCGACGAGTCGATCAAAGGCACGTGCTTTTTTGCTGTACATCATGCAGAACGTCCACGTCATGATGAACTGAGCAAAAGCGAAGATCCAAGCACCTGTAATATCACCGAACACCGGCTGATTTAAAATCGTGAAGTAGCTTGTTAAAATCGGAAGCGTAAAATAAAAAATAAGACAGAAACTGATGGCTGGAAGAATGAAGCCATTCTTTTGACGCATCAATTGTTGAAAAGTAGCGCTCTCGACGATTGCTGGAGCGGATTGAGTCGCTTCATTTTTTTGAACTTCGGACACTTGATGCATGAGGACGCCTCCTTTAAGGAATGAATGTAAATTCATTATAAGGATGTCGTTTCTGGAAAAGCTATCCTAATTTTTAAGAAGAAAAGCTCATTATTATATTAATATTGGTCATACCAATTTAATGTAAGCGTTTTCAATATTGAACATTGTTTGAACGTTATTTTTATATATTAATTATGTCGGAAAATGATTCAAAAGACCTATTACCCGGAAAATGAGAACAACTTAAAAAGCCTGCCTATGGAATCATAGACAGGCTTGAGTCATTTTTCAGATGGACGTTCGATCTTATCTTCGATTTCCCGTAAATGATCCGCACGTTTTGAGAGCGCACGACGCTTCAGCCATTCTTCCGTACCGCGACTGACTCCCCAGATGGCGAGTAAAATTAAAAATAGAAGGACAAGACGCATCGGACGTTCAAGGAACGTGGACCATTCCTTTCCGATTAGCGAGAAGATGATGACGACGATCAGACGACCGGCACCAGCAGCGATCAAATACGTCCGCAGCGATAGTTGAATCATGGCGGAAATGGACGTGATGATGAACGCAGGCATGAACGGAAGCGAGAAAAAGAATCCGAGTGAGATGGGACTCATGTGACGAACACGTTCGATCCACTGTTGTGCGGCATGGTGTTTTTCAAGCCAACGCGTAACCGGACGACGAAATAGATATCGAATACAAGCGAAGACGACGAGTGATCCAAGCATGCTCCCGACCCATGATACGAGAACACCCATACCAAAACCATAGGTTGCCGCATTCGCGGAAATGATCAGGACGAGTGGCAGGAAAGGAAATAGAGACTCAAGAAACGGGGCAATCAAACCGGTGGCAGCTCCTCCAGGTAAGTCTTGGAGAAAGAAAATCATCTGCTCGATCCAGTCACGAAGTGTATGGAGCATTCGGAATCCTCCTTGCGAGATGTACTACTGTGTTTTATTTTACCTCTTTCTGATTCAGAAAGGGAATGAAATTCCTTGAAAGGGATTCAGGAATTGTAGATTGTACATTCGAAAGGGAGTTGGTATTATACTTAAATGGGTGCGTTTTGCAGGCGTTCCCAGCTAGTCAATAGCTAGACGCTTCGTTTGCCAACGTTCGTTTTACTGCAAAAAACTGACATGGGGGCTAATGAGGAATATGAAACCTTATCGCGTACTATTATTTTATAAGTATGTTCCGATCGAAAATGCGGAACAGCTAACGAAAGAGCATCTTGCTTACTGTAAAGAGCTCGGTATTAAAGGTCGGATTTTGATCGCACCAGAAGGAATCAACGGCACACTCTCTGGAACGGTCGAACAAACGGAACAATACATGAAGGACTTGACGGCGGATCCACGATTCGCTGACATCGAATTCAAAATCGATGAAGTCGAAGGGCACGCCTTCAAAAAGACGTTCGTCCGTTACAAAAAAGAACTCGTCACATGGCGTTTTGAGGATGAATTCAACGTACCAGAAGAACACGCTGCGTATCTTGAACCAGCAGAGTGGAAAGAAATGATGAAACAAGATGATGTCGTCATTCTCGATGTACGCAACAACTATGAATACGACCTCGGACACTTCAAGAATGCTGTAAAAGTGGATGTCGATGCTTCACGGGAATTCCCGGAGTGGCTTGACGAGAACGAGCATTTGTTTGAAGGGAAAAAGGTTCTCACATACTGTACGGGTGGCGTTCGTTGTGAAAAATTCACGGCGTACTTCCGTAAACGGCAACAGAGTGATGATATCTTCCATCTTAAAGGTGGAGTCGTCATGTACGGAAAAGATGAACAGACGCAAGGAGAAGACTGGGAAGGCGAACTGTACGTCTTTGATGAGCGTGTACAAGTTCCTGTTAATGCCGTTAATCCTTCTGTCGTCTCAGAATGTTACTACTGTGGAAAACCGGAGACGCGCTACGTTAATTGTGCAAACCCGGAATGTAATCGACAGCACTTCTGCTGTGAAGAATGCGAACCAAAAGTCATGCGTTCGTGTTCCGATGAATGCCGGGAGCATCCGCGCAACCGTTATGAAAAAGAGCAACAAGAAGAATTAGTATAAGGCACGCGTAAAAAGCCGGAAGATTTCTTTATTAGTAGAAATCGCCCGGCTTTTTGTGTATTCACGAGGAAGGAAACAAGTAACGTAAAATATCCGGTAAACGCTCGGCCCAGGCCGTTTCATGATGAATCGCTTCCGGAATGATCGTATAGCGACTTTGAGTAAGTTTCTGTTCGACCGCTCGCGCTAAGACATCATTTGTGTGTAAATAATCCGTTTCGGTCATCGGACCACTCACTTCTTTTGTCCCAACATCCATATAACAGCGATGGGTAGCAGACAGCGACGGACTGCGCTCGATGAATTCAAGGAGTGAGGAGAAGTTTGCCCATCCGGCCGTCGACAGGGCAGCGACGCGCGTGATGACTTCCGGATATGCGAACAATCCATAGAGCGAAATGACGCCACCCATCGAGCTGCCGATCATCGTCGTATCGTCAGGGCGTGTCGCGTAGTTGGCATCAATGTACGGTTTTAACTCGCGGATGATCCAGTCCATGTAGACCTTACCGTTTCCCCCGATCGACTTCCGGTGCGAAGGATAAGCAGTCCGCATCAATAAAGCTTCATCACTCCAAGGAGCGTAGTCATCGTAACGATCCATTCCGTCTTCTGGACTGTCGATCGCGACGACCATTGCCGGAATCTGTGTCTGTTGTAGCGCAAGATGAATCTCCCAGCCTTTTCCGAACGAGGCGGTCTCTCCACTGAAGACGTTTTGTCCATCGTGCATATAAATCACAGGTAACGCTTCAGAAGGATCTAAATGGGGTGGCCGATGAATCCGAATCGTCCGATGAGTTTGTGATGTCGGTAGCGTCATTTCAATTTCAGTAATCGACAATAGAGTCACGACCTTTCAAAGGTTTGCATAATGCGCGGTACAATTGCGCCCATTGTGTTTTCCGCCGACATAGAGTGCATGATCGGCTTGACGTAACGATTCTTCGAACGTCCGTTGATATCTTTCCTCCACTGTATCAATTCCGAGGCTGACCGTTAAGGACAGTCGGTGACCATCGACGAGGAAGGGACGATCCATGACCGCATGGCGGACCGTCTCGGCAATCTGGATAGCAGCCTCTTGACTACCATTTCGCAACAGAAGTACGAATTCCTCCCCACCATAACGAGCAGCAAAGACATCATCATATTGTAATTGGATCGCCTGGATACGTCGACCGAGTTCACGAAGGACGAGATCGCCTACTTTATGACCGTACGTATCATTGACACGTTTGAAATGATCGATATCGAACAGGATCACGGAGAGCGGATAGCAGTCAGCGGCAAATTCCTGCCGACCGTGTTCATAAAAAGCCCGACTATTCGGTAATTCGGTCAAGGCATCGGTCCGACTTTCCGTATAGAGTTGGACCGTTTCACGTGAGCGTTCTAAGACGCGACAAAAGATACGGAGCAAACGAGATAATTCGTCGGCATTTGTCACATCATAGGCGTCTGCGACTTGATGGAATAGGATGATCGAAACATCGACCTCTCCGCTCGTAATCGAAGGAATCGCTAGCATCGAGTGACGATCGACAGGCAATCCGATTTGAATATCGTTTCCCCAGTCGCAACGCAGCCCATAGATGATCGGGGTATGCAAATCGTCGGCTGACAAGGAATGAAACAGTGGTAACACGTCGATTGGTTGTTTCGTCCGGATGTTATAGATGACTTGTTTCCGCTGTTGTTGAATCGAGATCCAACCTTCAGAAAACGGCAATAGATGCGGTAAATCGAGGAGCAACGAATCGATCGTCTCGCGCTCGAAGCGGGAAATCAACAAGTGTTCCTTCGCATCATCAAATCGCTTGGCATTATCGTTTGCTTCAAGGGAGTCACCACGCTCTTGCAACAGACGTTTGAACAAAAAGAGAATCAATGCGGAAACTGTAGCCGCGACGAGCGGACTTTCATCGTAGAACCAGATTCCAAGTAGAGCACTTAACATGCTAATCCCGTAGACGAGGGACTGAAGTTTTACGAGACGTTGCCAATCGTATTTCAAGTAGAGGAAGCGATTGACGAACAGACATTGGAAATAAGAGACAAGGAAGACGGTGATCAAAAAGCCGATGAAAGGGAGTAAGGCTTTCGTATACGTAAAGTTTGAGCCGATTGGTCCGCCGAGCGCATAATACGCAAAGGCTGGAAGCGAGATGTAGACTAAATCGAACAAGGCGTTGATCGGGTAGAGATAAACGAAACGTTTCCAACGAATCGCTTTTCGGTGAGACATGAATTGAAAGACGAGAATACCGACTTGGCTTAAAATCAAGGCGTACGTTAAACCGTAATTGAGGAATAAAAATAAGATGATGCCTTCTTGGAATGTATAGTAAATGCCACCACGACGGACATTATCGAACTGAAACAGGAGAACGAGTCCGAATAAATAAAGAGTGTTGATGATGGAGACAGAAGGATGGAAGGTTGGTGGATGAACGATGCCGATCACTAATAATGTCAAGGCGACGAGACCGAAGACGATCCAGCTCGTCCGGGCTACATGTTGGTAGTAGCGCATGAAACATCCCTCCCCCTGAGAAGTATCTTTTATTCCTATACCCGAATTGTGGAAATTTTGATGAGCCATTTACCAAAAAAATAAGGTTGAGAGAAAAGAAAGAATTGCGTATAATGTGAAAGATATCGAATACAGTCAATGATGAAGAGAGTAACGGTTGATATTCGTCAACTAGCGAATCAGGGAATGGTGGAAGCCTGAGGACGAACCGGTCGTGAAGCGCACTTCTGAGACGCTGCCCGATTCCAGAAGGAAAAGGCGTAGCCGGGGGAACCCCGTTATCCCCAAACAAGGTGGGTGTCGAAATGACACCAAGAAGAGTGGTACCGCGGTCATTCCGTCTCTTTGCGCGTGGCGCAAGGGGCGTTTTTTATTGCCAAAAAATCAGTGAAGCAGGAGGAAATAAAGATGAGTTATAAAGCGCAGTATGCAGAAGTATTACATCAAGTCATGGAAGGTGCCTTATCAGTTGAACAAATCGAACAACTGATTGAGCAACCGAAACATGAAGATCATGGAGATCTAGCATTCCCATGTTTCATGCTCGCTAAAGCATTCCGTAAAGCACCGAACATGATTGCTTCGGAGCTCGCAGAAAAAATTGACGCGCCGTTGTTCTCGAACGTTCAAGCTGTTGGTCCTTACATCAACGTCTTCTTGAACCGGGATGTCGTCTCGCAAGAAATCGTCAACCAAGTTTTGACGGAAAAAGAGGCGTTCGGATCAAGTGAAGCCAACGGGAAAACGATCGTCACTGATTTTTCATCACCAAACATCGCGAAACCCTTCTCGATGGGTCACTTGCGTTCGACAGTCATCGGGAACGCGCTCAACCAGATTTCGCGTAAAAAAGGGTACGACGTCGTCGGTGTCAACCACTTAGGGGACTGGGGAACTCAGTTCGGGAAATTGATGGTCGCTTACACGATGTGGGGTGAGGAAGAAGCGGTCCGTGCAGAACCAATCAAGGAATTGTTGAAATTATACGTCCGGTTCCACGAAGAAGCGGAAACAAATCCGGCACTTGAGGACGAAGGACGTCTCTGGTTCAAAAAACTCGAACAAGGTGATGAGCAGGCGACAACTCTTTGGACGTGGTTCCGTGAAGTCTCACTCGTTGAGTTCAACCGTGTCTATGAGATGCTTGGTGTTAAATTCGATAGTTTGAACGGAGAAGCCTTCTACAACGATAAGATGCAACACGTCATCGATTTGCTCGAAGAAAAAGATCTCCTCGTCGAATCAGAAGGGGCAATGGTCGTCGACCTCGAAGCAGAAGGTATGCCACCTGCCTTGATTAAAAAGAAAGATGGCGCAACGCTTTATGCGACACGTGACTTAGCAGCTGCCGTCTATCGTCTTGAAACGTACCGCTTTGAGCAAGCGTTCTACGTCGTCGGTGGGGAACAAGCGCTTCACTTCAAGCAATTGTTCGCAGTCTTGAAGAAACTTGGATTCGAAAACGTCGACGGAATGCACCATGTCCCATTCGGTTTGATCATGAAGGACGGAAAGAAAATGTCGACGCGTAAAGGTCGGATCGTCTTGCTTGAAGAAGTACTACAAGAAGCAATCGATGTTGCGAAGCAAAACATCGCGGAAAAAAATCCGAACTTAGCGAATGCCGAAGCCACGGCTCGCCAAGTTGGTGTTGGCGCGGTCATCTTCCATGACTTGAAGAACGAACGGATGAACAACATCGAGTTCGATCTTGAGCAGATGTTGAAATTCGAAGGCGAAACAGGACCGTATGTCCAGTACACGAATGCCCGTGCGCACTCATTGCTCCGTAAAGGTGGCTATGATGGAACACCATTCGCTGGTAGTGCAGATGATCATGCATGGGGTGTCGTCTCGATGCTAAACCAATTCTCGACGGTCATCGATCGCGCGTTCACACGTCGTGAGCCATCAATCATCAGCCGTTACGTCTTAGATCTTGCACAAAGCTTCAATAAATACTACGGACACGTCCGTGTTCTCGAAGATGACGCAGCAAAACAATCGCGTCTTGCACTCGTCAAGTCTGTCACGATCGTCTTGACAGAGGGTCTTCGTTTGCTTGGTGTCGGCGCTCCAGAAGAAATGTAAGACCAATCCACGAATAAGAAGAGGTAGATTATGAAGACTGAGACGAAAGAACGATTACAGCAAGCTGCTTCACAGATGAAGCAGGAGCCTTTGGCAGAAACGGTCGCCTTCATGGCTGAGTTTCACGGGAAAGTCGCTGCTTGGTTACCGGGAGAGTCTGTCGATTTCGTTCACGATTTCGTGACGGCGCCGGAAGCCGATTTGATTGCTCCGATTGAAGGAGACGCATTACGGACGAAAGACAATTTTGAATTCTTCATGCGTAAGAAACAGACACGGAAAAAACTGGGTGAACTGTTGACGCTTTGGAAGTCAGCACGTACGACAGAGACGTTGAGTCAAATCGATGCGATCGGATTGAAAAAATGGCTCGCTCGTAATGAATTCCGTTCGGAAGACAAACCATGGGATTATTTGAACCGTCTGCATGTTCTCCTGTTCCTTGATTTGATGACGACGATCATCGATGATCATCGATTGACGAGTCTGCATGAGCAACTTGTCGGTACGACACCAGTCCCGACGAGCTTCGTACGTCGTCAAGGGGATGTCCGTCAAGTCATCGAAACATTCGCGGAAGAGACGAACTTCACACAAGTGGATGTCGTCAAGGCATCGCTTGTCCGTTATCTCTGATCAATAAGATACACGAACAAAAGCCGTCGAGCCCTGTGCCCGACGGCTTTTGTCGTATCTTCTTACTTCGCCTGATAGAACACGATCGTTTGTTGCTCTGAATCGTAAAGACACCATTCTCGTTCGAACACGACGGGACCTAGATTGACGGCATACCGTCCTCCTTTGATGGATAAAGTTTGACCTAGTGGGCTCGGTTTGGCGATGCCATTTCGAAACAAACCTCTGATATGACTATGACCAAAAAAGAGTAACGGTTCGCGTTGTTGTGACAGGTCGGGTAGAAAATCCCGCGACCAACTGAGTTGGTCTCCATGAATCAACAATGCCCCCTCGATGCGTTGTTTTCGAGGGCAATCGCGTAATACATCGATGACAGGAGATAGATGCGGTGGAACGAGCGACAGGATGCGCTCTTCTTGATTACCAAGTAACGTCTTAAAATCAATCAGCTTTAAAAAATCATCATCGAGCGTCACGACGAGGGAGAGCGATTCGAAAGAATAGCGCTTTGCTCGCTTTTTACCGACATGGCATTCATGAACATCACCGAGACAAAACAAATGCGCATCGGGAGCGAGCCGCCGTATGTCAGCTAGGACAGCCGCTGTGTCGGCTACTGAGCTGTGAAGATCCGCAAAAAGGGCATAACGCATGATCGACCACTCCTTTGTTAAGGAGATACCCGAAAATGCGTCATGCCCATCTTTTTTCAATTAAGTCGTACGGATCTTATTCTGTTTCGACTGTGACGCCACGTTCTGCGAAGACGACTTTTGCGACTTCAAGTGCGTTCAAGACACGTGGGAATCCAGTGTAAGGAACAAGATGCATGATAGCTTCGACGATTTCGTTTCCTGTTAAACCAGCTGTCAATCCAGTATTGATGTGGAGAGCAAGCTGTGGTTCTGTACCTTGTGTGACGAGAGAAGCAATCGTCACGATTGCGCGGTCACGGTTGACGAGACCATCGCGGCTGTAAACTTCACCGTATGCGAAATCCGTGATCCACTCACCGACTGCTGGAGCGATATCTTTCAGGGATTCAGAGATTTTGTCATGCGTCGATTGTGCAGCGTTTGCGTCTGTGAATTCGCTGAGTTTTTTAACGCCTGTTTCGTGACGTGATTCAAAATGAGTTGCCATGGTAAAGGACTTCCTTTCTTTTTTAACGATGTTCTCATCGTAAAGGAAGAATTTCCATTCTACAAATACATGGTTTTTATGAAAAGTATGCTTATTTGGAATACATATCGCTGACGAATTGAATCCATTTCCGCGTCACGTACGATTGGTAGCGACCGGTTGGAACAGCGATTCCTAAGTGCCACGGGACTCGTGTTTCAAGTGGGATCGTTTTGACGCCACGAATCGAAAAGCGATCCGCGATCGAACGCGGCAGGACAGTCACGGCATTTCCTTCTGCGACTAGTAAACATAAGAAGTCCCACTGCGAGCTCACCCGAGACACGTTAGGCGTAAATCCGGCATCTTGGCAGGCGTTCAAGACAACATCGTGTAGCGAGAACGTTTCGTTGAACAAGACGAACGGCATGTCGGAAACTTCTTCTAACGCAATCATCGACCGATCAGCGAGTGGATGATCACTCGGTAAGAATAAATGAAGTTCTTCTTCAATGAAGGGGTGTGTCGTTAAATGCTCATCCGAAGGCAGCACCGTTGCGATCAAATCGACTTCACCGGCGACGACCGCTTTTTCTAACGCATGTCCACCGGCTTCGATTAATTCGATTTGAATCATCGGATACATCTCTTCGAAGCGACGCAGTAGACCCGGGAAAAACAGCGAACCAATTAGTGGGGGTACGCCGAGCCGAATCGTTCCCTTCGTCAGATGCATGACATCATAGAGATGAGAAGGCAGATCAGATAACTGTCGCAGAATCTTTTCACCTTCAATCAATAAGGTCTCGCCGGCATCCGTCAGGACGATTTGTCGTTTGCTCCGGTCGAACAATTCCATCTCAAGTTCTTCTTCTAAGTGACGGACCATTTTACTGAGTGTCGGTTGCGTGACGTGGAGATGTTCAGCGGCACGAGTGAAGCTTTTGAAGCGTGCCACTTCCGTAAAGTATTCCAGTTGGCGGAAATCCATCAGTATTCTCCTATTCTTTTGAGTTATAGATGTCATAACAAGTATTCATTTTTATTATTCTTTCAATCAGCGTACAGTAAAGAGACCGAACACGTAAAGATAAAGAAAGAAGGAATCCATCATGATGAAACAACTCGAAGGAAAAGTCGCGTTAATTACAGGAGCAGCAAGCGGAATCGGTCTTGAGATCGCTGAAGAATTCGCTCAAGAAGGTGCGAAGGTCGTCATCGTCGATCTTCAGGAAGAAGCTGCAAAACGCTCTGCTGAAACGCTTCGTGAAAAAGGCTTCGATGCGTTTGCTGTCGCAGGTGATGTGACAAGTGAAGAGGCAATCAAATCAAGTATCGATCAGACTGTCGCACATTACGGAACGATTGATATCGTCATCAATAACGCGGGAATGCAACACGTCTCACCAATCGAAGAGTTCTCGACTGAGAAATTCGACTTGCTTCAAAGCATCATGCTTCGTGCACCATTCCTTTATACGAAATATGTCTTCCCGATCATGAAAAAACAAGGCTCTGGACGGATCTTGAACATGTCATCGATCAACGGATTGATTGGTTTTGCAGGGAAAGCTGCTTATAACAGTGCGAAACACGGTGTCATCGGTTTAACGAAAGTCGCAGCATTAGAAGGGGCAACTTCGGGTATCACGGTCAACGCGATTTGCCCAGGATATGTCGATACACCACTCGTCCAAAACCAATTGTCTTCGCTCGCTGAAACACGGAATGTACCACTCGAACGTGTATTAGAAGAAGTCATCTATCCACTTGTCCCGCAACAACGGTTACTCCAAGTCAAAGAAATCGCGGATTACGCTATTTTCCTTGCAAGTGACAAAGCAGCAGGTGTCACGGGTCAAGCTGTCGTTCTCGATGGTGGTTACACAGCGCAATAAGCAACAATATAAATGAAGGGAGGTGCTTCTTGGATACGATCCAGAAAGCACCTCCCTTTTTTGTTTGATGGACTGAACAAGAACGTTCAGCCGATTTAACGCGAGTAGATTAACGGAAGTTAATGAATTGAACGTCGACCGATAACGGAAGCTCACGAACGATTTGCATGACTTGTTGCAAGTCGTCACGTGATTTACCTGTGACGCGGATTTGATCATCTTGGATCTGTGTCTTCACTTTTAATTTCGATTCCTTGACGGCATTGTTGATCTTTTTCGCATCGTCACGATCAATCCCGCTCTTAAGGATGACGCGTTGGCGAACCGTATTGCCAGCAGCCTGTTCGACTTTTTCGTACTGCAGGTTTTTGGTCGGGACTTCGCGCTTGATCAATTTTGCTGTTAAGACATCTTTGACTTGATCGAGTTTGAAATCGTCATCTGAGATTAGAATCAAATCCTCTTTTTCGAGCTTCATGTCGCTCTTTGAACCTTTGAAGTCGAAGCGGTTCGTGATTTCTTTTAGTGCGATCTGAACTGCATTCTTGACTTCCTCGATGTTGATTTGTGACACGATATCAAATGAATTATCTTTTGCTGCCATGTTAATCTCCCCTTTCATTCCACTCTCTATTTTAGAGAGGAATACCGGAAGCGTCCACTGCTTTGAAATTTTGTTATAATAAAAACCATGAAATGAAAGGGGTGCTTAGCTTTGAAACAAACAGCAGACATGTTGACGCTCACACCGCAAGAACTGGATGAGCGATTTGCCTATAGTGGAAATGATTTAGGAGCGACCTTCTCAGAGACAGCGATTCGCGTGCGCTTATGGGCGCCGACGGCAGAACGTGTCGTGATTCGTCTCTACAAGACACTACGCGCACGAAAAGTCGAAGAGGTCGAGATGGTGGCAGGCGAACGGGGAACGTACGTCGTTGAACTCGATCGAGCGGCATATGAAGGTTATTTCTATACGTTTCAAGCGAGCATCAACGGACAAAAGGTCGAGGCGGTCGATCCGTATGCGAAAGCCGTCGGAACGAATGGAAAACGCGGTGCGTTGATCGACCCGACAAGTGTGACACCAGAACGATGGATCGAAGAACGCCCACTGTTCCATTCTTCGCAAGACGCAGTTGTGTATGAATTACATGTACGCGATGCAACGAGTCATCCGGCTAGTGGTGTCGTCGCACGTGGTACGTTCGCTGGGCTGACGGAAGCAGGGACACGGACACCAAATGGCGGATTGACAGGACTTGATTATTTAGCGGATCTCGGTGTGACACATGTCCAGTTACTGCCGATCTATGATTTTGGCTCAGTCAATGAGACAGCGCCGAACGACCCGGATAACTATAACTGGGGGTATGACCCGGTGAACTACTTTGCGCCGGAAGGTTCATACTCGTCGAATCCAGATGATCCACGAACGCGGATTCTTGAATTAAAACAATTGGTACAAGCGTTACACGATCGCGGGATCCGTGTCATCATGGACGTCGTCTTCAATCATACGTATGATGTAGCAACGGTTCCGCTCGGTCAGTTCGTTCCTGGATACTTCTATCGTCAAGAGGCGGATGGTAGTCTCTCAAATGGTAGTTTCTGTGGAAATGATACGGCATCTGAACGTCTGATGATGCGAAAGTTCATTCTTGATTGTGTGACGTACTGGGCGAAAGAATACCATCTGGATGGTTTCCGATTCGATTTGATGGGACTGCATGATGTCGAGACAATGAATCAGGTGCGCCATGCACTTGACCGGATTGATCCGTCGATTCTGATCATCGGTGAAGGTTGGGATCTCGATACGCCACTTGATCCAGAAGAAAAAGCGAACTACTTCAATGCACCGAAAATGCCAGGAATCGCTCACTTCAATAACGGTTTACGAGACGGGGTCAAAGGAGATGTTCAAACGCCGGAAGACCGTGGTTTCATCAGCGGGGCATTCGACCGGACGAGTGAAGTCAAACGGGGAATCGCTGGTAACGTCTCTTCACAAGGATTTGCTGATGAGCCGAATCAGGTCGTCTCGTATGTCGAAGCTCACGATGATTTGACGATTTGGGATAAATTAACGGTGTCTCGCCCAGAGGATACGGAAGAGACTCGTCGGAAACGGCAAATGCTCGCGAATGCGATCATCTTGACGGGACAAGGGATTCCGTTCCTTCATGCCGGACAAGAGTTTTTCCGGACGAAGGACGGTATTCGTGACAGCTTCAATGCCGGAGAGGTCGTCAATCGTCTCGATTATGAACGTGCAGAAACAGAGCGCCCGGCCGTCGAGTACGTCAAAGGATTGATTGCCCTTCGTCGTCAGTATCCGATGTTCCGTCTCGCAAACGCATCGATGATCAAAAAGCATCTTCGTTTCCTCGAAGAAGGGGAAGGTGTCATTGCCTTTGAACTGAAGCGAACATATGAAGGATACGTCGAACGGCAGCGTGTCTATCATAATGCGACGGAAGAGGATATCACGATTGAATTGCCAAACGGTGAATTCGAGGTGTTAGTGGAGTCGGGTGCCGTTAAGTTGCACGCACCACGACTGCATGAAGAGAAACAGTTGGTCGTTCCAGCATTGACGACGACGGTCATCGCCGAACGAAAAGCGGACTACAAGAAGTATGCGGTGGCAGGTGGTGCAGCACTGACAATTATCGGATTGTTGTACGCAGCGAACAAACGTCGTAAGAAAACCGATTAAATCAAGAAGGACGAAGCGCTATAAGACTTCGTCCTTTTTTTACGTGGATGACAGTCCGATGTCAGTCTGTCATGCAATTGACTTGCGAAAATCATCGAAACATTGTTTGAAGATACATCTTTCGGGAAAATTATATGTAGTATTTAAGATGTTGTTTTGAAGTGAGAGGGTGTACGTTGTATGTTCGGTTTCGGTGATTTATGGAAATTCTTTTTATCGTTCTTTTTACTGCTACCTATCGTGACATTGATTCATGAGATGGGTCATTACTTTTTTGCCCGATTGTTCGGTGGAAACATGGAAATCAATATTGGTTCAGGCAAATCATTGCTTCGTGTTGGTCCAATTCGACTGAATCGTGTTTATTTTTGGGATGGATGGTGTCAATATGAGGCGCTACGTCACGAAACGAAGTTTGCTAATATCATGGTCTATGCTGGTGGATCGATCGCGAACTTGGTGAGTATCTTAGTCGTAAATGGTCTTATTTATGCCGGCGTGTTCGAGGCGTCGATTTTTACGTACCAATTTGCGTATTTCTCGTTTTATTTCGTCTTTTTCTCCCTCTTCCCGATCGATCATCCGAATGGTTATCCGAGTGACGGAAAAGCAATCATCAATGTCTTCCGTTACGGTAAATCAGACTATCATCCACAATCTTAAACGAAGATTAAAGCCTCCTTCCGTCATTGGAAAAGAGGCTTTTTACTCAGGATTCCGATTCGCTAGACGAATCCGATTCTGTTTTCGCTTGTTCCTGCTCGAGTTCGACGAGCTTTTGAATCAAGATATGGCGCGGCATATGCATCAGTTGTTCAAGTGGTACGTTCAGACGTTTTGCGAGTTCGACAGCCGTCTCTGCTGATAATTGTAAAGGTTTCATCGTGTTCGTCCTCCTTTTTCCATGAAGTTAGTATAACAGGAGGTGCAAGCCGAGCGCATCAATAGTAGCGAGAAACTGAGAAGGTTGATACCGTATGAAGTAGGAAGTGATGCATATGTATAAACCTGCTGCAGAGCTGTTACTCCATGAATCCGTCTCACTGTTTGATCGAATCGGGGAGGATTTGCTTCTTTTTCGAGATCGCCACGGATTTATGAAATGTGATGCGGATTTAAGACCACTATGGGAAACAGCATGTGCGTATGTTCCATTCTCCTGGTACATTGAGCCAGGCGGTGGACGATTGTTCATCGTATTTGAAGAGTCAGCTTATTTTGGTTTACTAGATTTAGAGCAAGGGCATTTAGATTATATCAAGCGACCCGCTGCTTTTTCCGAGGCATGGTTCAGTAATTTATTCTTGTGGCAAGATGATGAGATCTTCCTGTACACGGCAGAAACAGACGTCGTCTGTGTGAACGTTCAAACAGGGGACTGGCGGTACTCAAATTATGAAGAGGCGCCACTGTTCGGGCGCTTAGTGGAGCGAGGATATGATACACGTTTGACGTTCGAACGATTCATCGCACCTACGACGATCATTTCTTATGATGATCTAAAAGAACGGTATGTGATTTGGGACGCTGCGACGAATCAGGAATCGATCATTCCTTTTTCAGATTACGCGGAGTACTCGCTCGTTGATCACCGGCACCAATTGTTTTCGATCACCGATTCATCTCGTTTTTACTTGTATGAGAAGAGTCAGCTGAAATATAAGTTCGAGGGATGTCATTCCTCCGTTTTACTCAAAAGTGTGTTACTCGATGAAGAGGCGCGACGTCTTGCGATCGTATCGACATCGGCGACATTCGGCAACACATGGGTTCAAATTTTTCAAAAGACGTAATGAAACATCCTTTTCGCTTTTCAGCAAGAAGGATGTTTTTTGTACGTTTATACAGAAAGGGGACGCATCATGCAACGGCTTGGTCATCTGATGAGTACGTATTTTCGAGGAGTGTTGATTGTTTGGGCAATCCTGCTCGTCGTGCTTGGATATTTCGCTTATCAACTACCCGATCGGCTAGAAGGAAACGGATTTACGCGTGACGGTGATTTTCAACGCGTCGAGACAGTACTCGATCAAGACTTCGGTCAGGATCCGCATACGATCATCGTTCTATTTGAAAATCAAGAGAATCTACAACAAACGATGGTGGAACATGTCGAGCGCTTCCGTGATATCAAAGGTGTCGGGAACGTCACTGGTCCTGTTGAAAATCCGCGAGCGATTCGGAACGATAAGGGATACGTGACGGTCGGGGTACCGACACTTGATGCGAAATGGGCAGCTGCGGTCACACGTCAACTGGATGATACCGGAACGATTCGACTAACGGGTGAACCAGTCGTCGTCGATGATTTGAATACAGCGTCGAAAAATGATCTCATCCGGGCTGAGTTGATTGGAATTCCAGCAGCGTTGATCGTCTTGCTACTCGTTTTCGGTACTCCGGTTGCCGCCATCCTACCGTTGATCATGGGACTCGTTACTTTTGTCTTTGGTGCCGGTGTTCTTTATTTCGTCGCCGGGCAACAAGAGTTATCAATCTTCGTCTTGAATGCGGTCGCGATGATTTCGCTGGCGCTCGGAATTGATTTTTCGCTGTTATACGTCAATCGATTTCGCGAAGAACGGCAGGACGGACAAGATATTCGGAAGGCGGCGATCCGTTCGGTCGAGACGGCAGGGCGTTCAATTTTATTTTCCGGAATCTGTGTATTCGTCGGACTTGCCGGGCTATTGCTGATTGATGTGGATGTCTTCCGCGCTGTTGCGATCGGGACGCTCGTTTCGGTCCTCGGGGCAGTCGTCAGTGCATTAACGTTACTACCGGCACTATTGATCGTTTTCGGGAAGGTGTTAGAGAAAGGACGACTCTTCCGGCAGCGAGCAGGTCGTAGTGAAGATCGTTGGCGTCGCCTCGCTCGTTTCGTCATGAAGCGCCCGGTCGCAGTCACGATTTTGTCCTTATTGCTGTTGTTACCTTGTTTATTGCCGTTACGTGATTTGACGTTGAACATTCCGCAAGCGACCGCTTTACCGGAATCGTATCCATCGCGTCTCGCCTTTGAGTCGTGGGAAAAAACATTCGGAAACGATGGAACGGACGCCGTCCTCATTTTATCTGCTGATGCTTCCTCAGAGGTGGGACGAGAAAAAATCGAAGACGTGACGATTCGACTCGAGTCGGATCCCGATGTACGTTCCGTCGTATCCGCCGCAACGATTGCCGAACAGCAACAAGTGACGCTCGAGCAGTTAGTCGCTGTTCCGGCCGGGCGCGAAGCTTTGACGGCATTTCTATCAGAGAACGACCAAGCACGAATTGATGTTAACTTAAAAGGAGATCCCGGCGATGCTGCTTCGCAAGACTGGGTGCGAAAGATGCAAGCGGACGGTTATCTTGTCGGGGGACCGGCAGCCTTCAATCAGGAAATTTATGATGCCATTGAATCGAAACTCCCACTAGCAGTCGGTGTCGTCGTTTTGGCGACATTCATCATCCTGCTGATTGCGTTCCGGTCCATCTTGATCCCAATCAAGGCGATTCTGATGAATTTGCTTAGTCTAGGAGCGACATTCGGATTACTCGTCATCTTGTTCGAGTCCGGCGCAGTTCTTCCGCAGGAGACGATCGGCATTCTGACACCGGTCTTCATCTTCTCACTCGTCTTTGGTTTATCGATGGATTATGAAGTGTTCCTCGTCTCGCGAATGGAAGAGTATTATGACGAGACAGGCGATAACGATTACGCGACCGAGATGGGGCTTGCGAAGACGAGTAAAATCATTACGTCTGCTGCCTTGATCATGATCGTCGTCACAGGGGCGTTTGCCTTCACGGGCGTCAGTCCAATTAAACAACTTGGCGTCGGTATCGCGCTTGCGATATTTATTGATGCTACGATCGTCCGGATGCTACTCGTCCCCGCACTGATGAAACTATTTGGTCACTGGAACTGGTGGTGGCCGGGTGGTCGTCGTAAAGCGATCCGCAAGTGACACATCACGTAAGCACATCAGTAGCTATTCAGAGGAAGACGAGCGTATACTGTCGATATTCAATTCAAGAAATTAGAGGAGGCACTTCACTCATGGCAACTCAAGCAATGTTTGAACCATTTACATTACCAAACGGTGTGACGCTGAAAAACCGCGTCTTGATGGCACCGATGACGAACTATGCGGCACAAGAGAACGGCGAAGTATCGGATGCGGAACTCGCGTACTATGCGGAACGTTCAGGCGGCGTCAGTGCGGTCATTACAGCATGTGCGAACGTCACGGCAGACGGTCAAGGATTCCCGAATGAGTTCGGTGCGCATCGTGACGATCTCGTTCCAAGTCTGAAGCGACTTGCAAAAACGATTCAAGATAAAGGCGCAAAAGCGATCTTACAAATCTTCCACGCTGGTCGCATGGCACCACCAGAACTCGTCGGTGGGCAAACAGTCAGTGCAAGTGCTGTCGCACCCGTACGTGAAGGGGCAATGACACCTCGTGCATTAGAGGCAGAAGAAGTTGAAGCAATCGTTGAAGCATTCGGTCAAGCGACACGTCGTGCGATGGAAGCTGGATTTGATGGTGTTGAGATTCACGGTGCGAACACGTACTTGATTCAACAATTCTTCTCACCACACTCAAACCGTCGCGAAGACAAATGGGGCGGTAGCTTAGAAAAACGTCTCGCCTTCCCATTAGCGGTCGTGGATGCAGTCGAAGCTGTCGCGAAACAGGATCCTTCGTTCATCGTCGGATACCGTTTCTCTCCAGAAGAGATCGAAAATCCAGGAATCACACTCGATGATACGATGCGCCTCGTCGATGAGCTGGCGAAAAAAGACCTCGATTACTTGCACGTTTCCGTGATGGACTTCTTCGCAGGTTCGATTCGTGACGAAAATGCAACGACATCACCAATCACGCTCGTCCAAGAACGTGTTGGCGAACAAGTACCTGTCATCGGTGTCGGATCGTTGCACACAGCGGACGAAGTCGAACAAGGTTTGGCTGTCGTTCCAATGATCGCCCTCGGTCGTGAACTGATCATGGAACCGAAATGGGTTGAGAAAGTCGAAGCGGGTGACCTTGCGTCAATCCGGACCGAACTTGATCCAGAAGCACAAGCAGAACTCGTCGTTCCAGATGCGTTATGGGCAGGTATCACAAGTCGTCCAGGCTGGTTCCCGATCAAACAAACAAGCAAATAATAGAACAGCATCAAAAAGCACTCTAGATCTCGTGTCTAGAGTGCTTTGAGACTGAAGGTAAAGTGCAATTTTTCTCTAACGAGAAGGATTGCGCTTTTTTGTTCGTCTCGCATCATTTTCCTGGGACAAGCATCGCGCCGCTTCGCTTCGCTGCAGGGTCGCTCTTGCTTGTTTTTCCCTAGGAAGCGATGTCGAGTGAACAAAACGCTTCTCTGATCCTTCGGTATAAAAAGAATGACGCGCCACACGCCACTCCTACAGGGAAAAGCGCATTTATGCGATGTCAGAGACAAACGAGACCCGTTTCCTGCTCGAATAGAGCGGGAAAACTGGCTTGTGTCTCGCCTGAGGAAAGGGCGTGAAAAGATGCATCATTTTTTGGAGTCAGCCCTGTTGTCTACAATTTTTTTGTTTATTAATAGGCAACCTGTCCCATCCGAACGCCACAAAACGTATGCAAGGTGACCGGATCCTGTAGATTCGTTCGTTCCAACATATCGTTTAAGAGCAAGGCACAGACGTAGGCATCCTCTTTCGCATCATGGTGCTGGAAAGAGACGTTGAGGAATTCTGCCATCGTATTCAATCGATGGTTCGGCAACCACGGATACAGTTTGCGGGATAACTTGACCGTGCAACCGTACGTGAAAGCAGGCATCTGGTACATATCGTATTTTTGAATCGCTTTTTGGAGCGCCCCCATATCAAATGATGCATTGTGGGCGACGACCAGTTGAGCACCTGCAATTAAATCGTATAAGCCATGTGCTTCCATCGCTTCAGGTAACGTCGGTGCATCGAAGACATCACTCGGACGAATTCCATGAACCCGGATGTTTCCGGCATCGAAGTTTTCTTCTGGATTGATTAAGACCTGTTTACTCTCCGTGACGCGACCGTTAGAGAGAACGGACCAACCAAACGCACAAATACTTCGGCTATTCCGATTTGCCGTTTCAAAGTCAATCGCTAATGTATACATGTAGCAGGCTCCTTTCTGTCATTCACTAGTAACAGAATACATGTTCGTATTATAGAAGTCCATCAAAAAAGACCATCTGCAAGGCAGATGATCTGATATCTCTTCCATTCACTTCGCGGTGGCGACTTTTTGTTCCTCTGCGACGTATTCCTCCGGCTTAAATAACAGAACGCGATCTTTATAGGCGAAGACAAGGGCCGTCAAGACAGCCATCGCATCAGCGATCGGGAAAGCGAACCAGACACCATTGACACCGAAGAACAGGGGTAAGATTAGGACGAGTGGAATCGTGTATAACGTTTGGCGTGACAAGGACAAGAATAAAGCGACTTTTGCTTTGGCGAGCGATTGATACATCCCGTTGACAATCATTTGAATCCCATAGACGAACGATAGAGCGAATAAGATGCGCATCGCACTCGAGCCTTCCTGCAGCAGTGTTGCTTCTTCCGTGAACAAGCCGACCCAAAAACGGGGGAACAGTTGAATCAGTAACCACAAGCTGATTGATAACGATAAGCCGTAACGGATTGCGAGTTTGATGGCAAGCGACATCCGGCTAAATTGCCGAGAACCGAAATTATACCCGACGATCGGTTGCATCCCTTGTACGATCCCCATGATCGGCATACCGACAAGCGCCATGAACTTATTGATGACCGCAAACGTCGCTAGTTCTGTCGTACCCCCGTACCGGACGAGCATGTGGTTGACGGTGATGAACAAAATCGATTGGGAGACTTGCATGATGAACGACGATGATCCGATTTGCATCATCCGAAACGTTAAACGGAAATCGGGTTTGAAAGCATTCCGATCGAGTGTTAACCCCGTTTGCCGACGTTTCGTAAAGAAGAATCGGAAAACAAGTGCAGCACCGACGATTTGCGCAACGACTGTCCCGAGTGCAGCACCTTGGATGCCCCAATCAAGACCAAAGATGAACAGAGGTGTCAGGACGATGTTGATGGCAACCGTCGTCAACATGACGCGCATCTGATAGTTCGCGCGTCCTTCTGCGCGTAACATTGCACTCGACGCCATCGTCAACATGAAGAAAGGAGATCCGATCAAGAGGACGCGTAAGAAATCGATGCTATACGGCATGATTTCATCTGTCGCTCCAAAGAGACGAAGTAACGGTTCGACGAAGATGAAAGCACTGATGATGGCGAGCATACTGATGAAGAAAACCGCTATCAAGACGTTCGCATAAGCACGACTGGCACCGTCCGTCTGTTTTTGACCAAGCCGTTGTGACGCAATCGCAGCCCCCCCGATCCCAATCGAGTTGGCGATTGCCATCAACACGAGCTGGACGGGGAAAGCGATTCCGACAGCGGCAACGGCAGCCGTACCGATGCCTTGAGCGACGAAAATCGTATCGACGATATTATAGAGTGCCGTGACGAGCATCCCGACCATTGCCGGCAAGGAGAGACTAAGTAAGAGCTGGTTGACAGGTGCTTCACCCAAACGGGCAGTGTTTTTATTCATGGAAGGAGAGCCTCCTTTTTTAGACAAGTGGTAAGTAGGGTTTTACTCAGAGTAGTCGCTTCTATGAAGAGATGCAAGAAATCACTCTAGTCAATGTGTTCGTTCCATGAAAAAAGGATGCGCCATGAAGCGCATCCGATGGAACTCGTTTTAAGATGGTGTAGGCAAGTACCCTTTCGAGTACTCGAAAGCAATGAATAAAATGGCACCGAGCGCCAAGTAAGCGAGTAAGGTGATCGTTTGTTGTTTTTTCGGCATCTGGTGATACTGGACCGACTCTTCAGCGAGTCGGAGCGGTTCGATCCGCTGATCGATTCGTCGCAACAACGCATCGTAGTCGTTCGCAGCATCATATTGATACCGTAACAGATCGTCCGCTTCCTGACGTGCCTCTTCTGGACTCGCTTGTCGCAAATCTTGTAAATCGAGACGAAGCGACCAAGCAATCGGATCGTACGTACTTTCGACCGTTTGTTCTTCCTCCACTTCCGGTGCAAGAACGACTTCAGCGTTTGCACGTTCCTGCTCCGCCTTTGCGCGTAAGACGCGTTCGCGTGCAGCACGGTATAACATCAAGGTCGATCGGTTCGCCTCATATTGTTTTGCGAACTTATACCGTTTCCAGACAGCACTGCCGCCGAAGAAAGCAATCAAGAGCAGAATCAGGCTGAAGTTCGTGATGCCGTAAGCAATCAAGGCAGCAAGACCAGCGACCCAAACGATGATCGGAAGTCCCGCAAGAATCCGTCCGCCGTCAAGCGGACTGACGGGAAGTAGGTTGAAGAGATTCAATAGAGCTCCGAGATGGAAGATGACGAGCCAAAAGTCATTTCCCGTCACAGCGTATCCAATCGCAAGCGGAATCAGGGACACAAGACCCGCGAGTGGTCCACCGTACGCAAGAATCGCTTCTTGTTTTGGTGTCCGGAACGTATCTTTGATTCCGATGACGGCTCCCATGAACGGTACGAAAATCGCGGGACCCGTTTTAAAACCGAGTCGTTTCGCAGCGAGTAGATGTCCCATCTCATGAATGAATAGGAGATAGAGCAATCCGACTCCGAACCAGACACCGAATACTTGAGCGTAAAAGAGAAGCGAAACTCCGAACGAAATCAGAGTGCCTCCAAACTTCGAAAGTTTCAATAAGGCAAGGATGACCTTTCCTTTCGTTAAGAGAAAGGCGCCGGCAACAGCAAGTCCACCCCAACGTTTTTTAGCCATCGTGAAATTCCTTCTTTCATCATGTGACGTTCTTCCTTAAGTGTACGACACAAATGTAGAAAAAGTTTCATTTAGACTGCTCGGGAATCAGATAGAAACAACTGCCATCTGGCTGACGCGCTTCACTACCGACCTGAAAATGGTGTGTCGTCGCAAGTGCAGCAGCAATCGACAATCCGAGTCCACTTCCTGAACGATCGCGTGCTGCATCAAGTCGGTAAAACCGGTCAAATAACCGGGTACGTTCTTCGTTCGTTAGAGATGTTCCTCGATCAAGAACAGCGAGTCGCTCCTTGCGCAGATGCAATTCAGGAGAAGTGGCATATTTCAGGGCGTTATCGATATAAATCGTCAAGATGCGTAGCACCGCTTCGCGATTCGCCAGGATTGTTCCAGAGGCATCAACAGGGATGATCGTCCCTGTCGCGTGATACATCCGATCAGCGAGTTCGCTCCCAAGCTCGGCTAAGTCAATCTCTTCGACAGACGTTTCTTCATAACCGAGACGAGACAGTTCGAGCATGGGCTCGATCAAGGTCGTCCGCATCGCATGCGTCTCCTGTAAGATATTTTCAATCGATTCATCAAGGACGTCCGGCTTCGTTTTGCCCCATCGCTTCAATAATTGCGCATACCCTTCGATGACGGTCAGCGGTGTCTTCATCTCATGCGAGACATCGGCGACGAACTGCCGTTGTTGTTCCATCGTCTGATCGACACGCCCAATCATCTGATTGAAGACATGACCGAGGCGACCGATCTCATCATCGCGTTCGGTCTGCACAGTCTCAAGCGTTCCAGAAGACGAGATCCGTTGCATCGTATCATTCAGTTGCCTGAGCGGGCGAAGCGTCTGATATGCAATCCAGAAGCTACTGATGAACGCGATGACGATTCCGACGACCAACACGATGGTGAAGGTCAAGATGAGTGTCGAGACCGTATCATCGACGCTTTCATCTTCGAATAAATAGGCTTGATCCTGATAGACGATACCGAACCAATCGCCAGACTTGAAAGGTTCGTTCGAGCGCGGGATACCAGGGAGGTCACTTGCTCGTACGTCTCCGTTAACGGTAGAAGAGTTGTCATCCTCTTTATCGTTTGAAATGACCCATCGTCCATCTTCGTTCGATAAGACGACGGAATCTTCATGAAGCGTCAGTAATGCCCGGACCGATGAATCATCCTCCATCAATTCCTCTGCCTGTTCAAGCTGCGTATAACGGGATTCAATCAAATGATTGCGGACGACGAAGGTCACGACGATGAACGAAAGTAACAATAAGAGTGTCGTGAAGGCGGTGACGGATAAAGCAAGTTTCGTTCGAAGCTTCATGACGTCGCCTCCCGTAGCACATACCCCACTCCACGAACGGTCTGAATCAAAGCAGGAGGGTGGGCATCGACTTTTTTCCGAAGATAACGAATGTAGACGTCGACGATATTCGTCTCGCCGAAGTAATCGTACCCCCAGACGCGATTTAGGATTTGTTCGCGTGTCAGGACATGTTCCTTGTTTTCGAGTAAATACGTCAGGAGTTCGAACTCACGTGGTGTCAAATCGAGTCGCAATTCATCGCGAAATGCTTCGTGTCGATCAAGGTCGAGTACAAGATCAGCGAACTGTAACGTGCGCGATGCGTTATTCGTTGAAGCCGGAGTGCGGAGTAACGCCCGGATCCGGGCAAGGAGTTCCTCCATCTCGAACGGTTTCGTCACATAATCATTCGCACCAAGATCGAGTCCTGCGACTTTATCGTAAACTTCTCCACGTGCTGTTAGCATAATGACGGGGACATGAATGCCTTTTCCGCGGAGCCTGCGCAACACCTCGAAGCCGCTCAGCTCCGGCATCATCACGTCGAGTAAGACGAGATCAACCGAATGCTCAGCGGCAGCGAGACCATCTTTTCCGTTAGAGGCGACACGTGTCGCGTACCCGGCATATTGGAGTTCGAGTTCAAGGAGGCGTGCGATTTTCGCATCGTCCTCAACGATTAAGATGGTGGTTGGCATAAACATCCTCCTTTAATGATCATTCATCGATTTCTGTTACTTCGTCTGACGCGTTCAACTCAAGTTTGACGGAACCACCGACGCGGACGTCATCATCTTGTTCCATGTTTGATGCACGAGAGTATGACTTTTGTGCACCGTTTTGTTCGATGATGATCTCTTGATTCGTTATTTTAGCGAGCGTGCCGCGGACTTCTTGCTCCCGTGCATCGTCACGGTCTTCGTCGCGTGTAGCATTACGATCCTCGTCGTCATCGTCACGGTCGATTTCACGGACTTGACCGTCCGCATTCAATTCGATTTTTACGATATCCCCAGATTTCGCAGCGTCGCGTTCCGCACGATCCGCAATCGCGTAGACCGTCTCTTGTCCATCTTGTTCGAGTGTCAATTCACTTTGTGATAGGGCACGAAGGATGCCGTATCGTTCATTCGCATCATCCGATGAATCATCTGAGCGATTGCCATCGTCCTCTCGGTCATTCCGATCATCTTGATCTTCTCGCTCAAGTTCCGTGATTTGCTGATTCGCATTCAGATCGATTTTGACCCAATCGCCTTCTTGCACGGCTTCGCGTTCGACTGACGAAGCAAAGTCATACGTCTGAGTGTCACCGTTGACGTCAATCGTCATCGAACGATCCGATACTTTTTGCAATGTGCCTTCGATTTCTTGATCGTCACGCATCGAAGCAGGAAGCTTTTGTTCGACTTGGCGCGAAGCAGCTTCGACTTTTTGCTCTGCCTGCTGTGAAGTGGTGACCGTCGAGTTGACGAGAGAGTGTCCTGGACCTGTGAAGAGAAGAAACGCTCCGGCTCCTGTTAAGACTGTACCCGTTACGGCAAGTGTAGCGATTCCTTTTTTGAAACGTTTATTCCCTTTATCTGTTCGTTTTTCAGTCATGATGATGTCCTCCTTTAGTAGTGGCTGTTGTTCTTATACATAGAATAACCAGACCATGTGAAAGGAAGCTGAGGAACAGATTAGAATTTGATGAGAATTAGATTGTTTTGATGACTCGGGCTGGATTTCCACCGACGACGCTGTTTGCCGGTACATCCTTGACGACGACACTACCTGAGGCGATGACAGCATTATCTCCGATCGTCACACCGGGATTGATGACCGCACGTCCACCGATCCAGACATTATTTCCGATGACGACCGGTTTTCCGAATTCATAACCGCTGTTGCGCTCGACAGGATCGAGTGGATGGGTCGCAGTATAGATATGTACTCCTGGAGCAAGCATGCAGTTGTCACCAATCGTAATCGGGCAAATATCGAGCAAGACACAGTCATAATTGGCATAAAAGCGAGCCCCTAATGTGATGTTATAGCCATAATCACATTTAAAGGTCGGTTCAATGTAAAAGTCGGCTTGCTCCGTCTGGAATAATTGTTGAAGAAGTGCTTTCCGTTTAGTCCCATCATGAACACTCAATTGATTGAACTCATAACAGAGCGATTGTGCTCGGATACGGTCAGCTACGAGTTCCGGATCTTGTGCTAAGTAGAGTTCCCCTTGAATCATCTTTTCTTTTTCAGTCATCTGATTCACTCCTTCATCGTTAATACTTTCATTAGACTAAATGGTACCCGGTGATGCAACTGATATCCCGTTAAGATATACGTAAAGGGGGCTGACTCAAAAAAGAGTGACTCGTCTTTTCACGCCCTTTCCTCAGGCGAGACACAAGCCAGCTTTCCTGCTTTCTTCAGCAGGAAAGCGGGTCTTGTTTGTCTCTGACAGCGCAAAAATGCGCTTTTTCCTGTAGGAGTCGCGTGTAACGAGCACTTCTTTTTTTACGAGAAAAGGGTGGCAGATTATCATTCTGCCACCCTGGTCTTTGTAGAAACTGACTTTTGAGTCATTCCCGTCAAATGCAATTCTTATGCTAATTCGATTCCGCCTGTGACACCATAGATTTGCGCTGTAACATAGCTCGCAGCGTCTGAAGCGAGGAAAACATACACATCCGACAGTTCGACCGGTTGACCACTGCGCTTCAGTGGTGTTTCCTGTCCGAACTCTGGAATGTTCTCGCTTGGCTGACCGCCCGAGATTTGAAGTGGTGTCCAAATCGGACCAGGTGCGACGGAGTTGACACGGATTCCTTTTGGCGCGACTTGTTTAGCGAGTCCGCGCGTGAACCCGTTGATGGCAAACTTCGTCGATGCATAATCCAAGAGGTTCGCGCTTGGGTTGTATCCTTGAACGGATGTCGTCGTGATGATCGAAGCCCCTTCTTTTAAGAGTGGCAAGGCTGCTTTGACGACCCAGAAAAGGGAGAAGACATTGATTTCGTATGTCTTACGTAATTGCTCCGTTGACAGGTCGAGAATATCTTCGACAGCTTGTTGTTTACCAGCGACAAGTGCCAAAATGTCGAGCCCGCCGAGCGATTTGTGTGCTTCTTTGACGAGTTGTCCACAGAACGATTCATCACTTAAATCACCAGGTAAGAGATATGCTTTTTGTCCCGCTGCTTCAACGAGTGCTTTGACCTCTTCAGCATCCTGTTGTTCTTCTGGTAAGTAGTTGAGCACGATGTCAGCCCCTTCACGAGCGTAGGCGATTGCTGCTGCTCGGCCGATGCCGGAGTCGCCACCCGTAATCAGTGCTTTTTTGCCGATCAATTTGCCAGAGCCTTTATAACTCTCTTCGCCACAATCGGGAACAGGTTCCATTTTTGCTTGAACCGCTGGTGCGTCCTGATATTGTTTTGGGAAATCGTCATTGAAGTATTGGGTTAACGGATTTTTCGATGCAGCCATGTAAACATTCCTCCTGAAAGTTGGTTTTGGTATAGGGTGTATGTTCCCTCAACAGGTCGGATTAAACGTTTCTGATGATAGTAAATTTGGAAATTGATGGTTTACACTAGAAAAAAAGGAGTGTGAAGAAGATGATTACTGGACTGTATGAAGCTCATTTACCGGTCAAAGAACTTGAACGATCGATTGTCTTTTACGAAAAATTAGGTCTAGCATGTGCGTTCCGAAATGAACGCGTCGCTTTCTTTTGGATCGAGCATGGCAAGAGTTGGTTAGGTTTATGGAGAGCTGGTCAAGCCGAGTTACCGTATCATCCATCGATTCGACATGTGGCGTTTCGGATGGAGCAAGAAAATATCGATAAAGCACAGGACTGGTTAAAGGAGAGAGGGATTGAAGTCCGATCCGCCTTTGGTGTAGCGGCAGCCGATCAACCGCTTGTTCTCGATAACCATCCACATGCGCACGCGGCGATCTACTTCGAGGATCCAGATGGCAATTCGCTCGAATTGATTGCACCGTTACGCTTTGATATGGAAACAGTGAATGGCACGATGCCGTATCAAGACTGGCAACATCTATTTGAGACTGAATCGGAGAAAAAGACGATATAACTGGTGTCTTCAGTCTAAAACGGGGCTGACTCAAAAGTCAGTCTCTACAAAGATAAGTGTGGCAGAATGATGATCTGCCATCCTTATCTCGTAACAAAAAGAATGACGCGTCACACGCCACTCCTACAGGAACAAGCGCATTTATGCGCTGTCAGAGACGAACAAGACCCGCTTTCCTGCTTCAACGAAGCAGGAAAACTGGCTTGTGTCTCGCCTGAGGAAAGGGCGTGAAAAGACGCGTCATTCTTTTTTTAAGTCAGCCTCATTTGATTGATCGTGTAATGCGCTTAGACACGAGCGGATTGACGCTCATTCATCGCTTGCAGAGCTGCTTGATTCAGCAAGTTCCACGGTTTGTTGTAGTGCGGTTGGAAGAAGAAGTCGACGAAAGCGAGCTCTTCAAGTGTCATATCATTTTGAATCGCGACTGACAGTGTGTTCATCGCTTGTGTCAAATCCACTTTTGAGATGATTTGTGCACCGACGACACGATGGGTTGCTGTCTCGAAGACGAGCTTCAATTGGACGTCTTCTGCTGTTGGCATGAACTCTGGGCGATACGCATCTGTGACTGTCGTGCTACTCACTTCGAGTCCGAACAAGGGTGCCGCTTCTTCTGTCAAACCAGTCGACGCGATGTTCAAATCATATAGGCGAAGACCAGATGTGCCTTGTGTTCCTTGGTAACGAATCTTTGGTGCGCGTAAGTTTTTACCGATTAATGTTCCCATCCGGACAGCATTCGTTGCGAGTGGAATATAGGCATGTGTCCGAGCTGGATTGTAATAGACGGCACAGCTGTCACCAGCAGCAAAGATGTTCGGGTTGCTTGTCCGCATATAATCGTCAACGATGATGGCACCGTTCGGTAGCATGTCGACCTGTCCTTTTAAGAGTTCCGTACTTGGGCGGAAACCGACACAGAGAATGACGAGGTCCGTTTCAAACGTTCCTTTGTCTGTGACGACGTGTGTCACGGCGCCGTTTTCCCCTTTGAAGCTTTGGACGGTTTGTCCGAGTTCGAGGCGAATACCACGGTCTGTCAATTCACGTTCGATGACGTCAGTGAACGAGCGGTCGAGGTATTTGTTGAGAATGCGATCCGCACTATCGATGAACGTGACGTCTTTTCCGTATGCTTCAAACGCTTCGACGAGTTCAGCACCGATATACCCTGCACCAACGACTGTGATCCGCTCTGCATCTGTCGCTTTTTCAATGATTGTTTGAGCGTGGTGATAGTTTTTACAGAGCTCGATCTGATTCAATTCGATGCCGGGAAGCATCGGAATGATTGGCCATGATCCAGTCGTCATGATGAGTTTATCGTACGTATCGTGAACGACTTCACCAGTCATGAGGTTTTTCGCAACGATCGTTTGGCGTTCACTATCGATTTCAAGTACATCATGTTTCAGACGCATCTCAGCGCCGAGTTCAGCGAGTTCACTTGGTGATGAGTAGAAAAGCGATTCCGCATGTTTGACGACACCACCGACGTGAAGCGCGATTCCACAAGAGAGAAACGATACATTGTCATTCCGCTCATAAACGGTGATCTCGACGTCTTGTTGTGAAGCGAGTTCTTTGACTGCTGCTGTTCCTGCGTGTGTACATCCGATGACTGCTACTTTCATGGGTAAAGTCTCCTTTGTGTTTTGTTTGTGATAAATATCACATTCATTTGATATACTTAGTGTAATCATTCACAAGGTCGTTTTCAAGTAGTTTGTTCAACATTGAGCATAATCTTGTCTAAATTGTGAATGAGTGAGCAAAAGTGTTTGGATTATGTGAAGAATGCGTAAAACTGTTTTAGTTACTGAAATTCGGGTTATAATGAAAATAGATTTTTAATGAAGGGGTGGAAACCGATGGATACCGAGAGGACCAATCATCTATTCAGCTTACCTGATTTTTAGCAGTACCGGTCATAACGAACAGACGGTAATGGCTTATAAAAATCAGGGAGAGCGAAAATAGATGAATACCCAAACGGGACGTATAAAACCTCTCCCACGATGTAAACGGGAGAGGACAATAAAACATGAAACGAATCGCAACCATCTTAACCGGGACGCTGATCATGGCGTTCGGTTACTACACATTGAATGAACAGTTCGGATTAGCAGAAGGCGGCTTTATCGGATTATCGTTGCTCGGTCGATACTTTTTTGATATCAATCCTTCGATCTCAATGATCGTGCTCGATATTCCATTTTTCATCGGTGCCTTGTACTTCAAAGGGAAACGTTTCGTCAGCGAAGCGTTACTCTCAGCAGGTGCGTTATCAGTCTTTTATGAGATGTGGCACCGACTCGATTTGTTCCACTTTCCAGAACAGGCTTGGCCAGCGACGCTCATCGCAGCGATCGCTAGCGGAATCGTGACCGGATATGGTCTCGGACTTGTTTTGAAAAGTGGAGCGGCAACAGGTGGAGACGATTTGCTATCGATGGGACTCAGCAAACTGACAGGTCTATCGATCGGAACGATCTTGTTCGGACTCGATGCCATCGTGTTAGTGATCTCACTCGTCTATCTGCCGCTCAGCTTAACGTTATATACGTTACTGGCTGTAGCGATCGCTGGACGTGTCGTGGCTGTCATGACACGGGAGCCTGTCATCGTACCGGCACCTGTCGTACAAAAAGTCACGCAGTGAGACAGATGAATGTCTAACAAAATCATGTATCGGATTCGACACCGTCGAGTCCGATTTTTCAGGTTCATGGATTAGAAAAACGAAAGGAGAAGGATGAGATGATTCGACAAGCACATGCTTCTGAAGCGCAACAGATTGCCCCGTTGATTGAGCAGGCGATTCATGAGATTGCTGAGACACTGACGGGAACGACAAAGCGGGAGGAAGTTTTAGAGAGACTCGCGTACTTCGTCGCTGAAACAGGAAATCGACTGAGCCATGAGAACATCCTCGTGAAAATCATCGAGGGTGAAGTAGCAGGTATCGTCATTGCATATGCCGGGACGGATGCGAAACGACTCGACGAACCGATCAAAGCACAACTGAAACGTTGGACGGGTCAAGATATCCAGATCGATGTCGAGACGGAAGGACCGGTCTATTACTTGGATACTTTATCGGTTGACGCGCGTCATGGTGGAAAAGGAATTGGAACAGAACTATTGCAGGCAGCAGCGGAAGAAGGGGAAAAACGAGGACTACAAGCGTTCACCTTAAACGCTGATCAAACGAACGCCGGGGCACAGCGACTGTATCGTCGTCTCGGCTTCGAACCAGTCCGGACGATTGAAATCAGCGGCGGTACCTTTGATTATATGGAACGTCGTTACGATACGCAGCAATGAAAAAAACCATGTCGATTTCCACGGTGTCATTCGGGAATCGACATGGTTTTTCGTATACATGTAGTCGTGCCGTCAAGGCGTTAGTTGATACAGCATCGCTTGCGCGTCTTCCGGTTCGTATCGGGTATCACTCGTGAAGCGAACGATTTGTTTGACGTTTGGTCGCACGCCTTGAGCGTGGAGGCGCTCGAGCAATCGACCAGTCACGTAACTCTGGTCGGATTTTGGTTCTGCGTTCCATTTACTGATCGATCCGATCGGAACGATCGCGGCATCCGGTCGTTCGGACTGGAATTGGCGAGCTTCCTCGTCGGTAAAGACTGTCGCGCCGATTGGAAGAGTCGCTACGTAACGCGCTAGTTCAATCGTCGCCGGAGGACGCGTGGCTTGCTCGTTTAACGCGAGGCTACCGATCGTCAACTGAATGACTAAAAACGGCAGATACATCCGCAACGGAAGCTGACGGATCAACCAGATGAGTAGCAATAGGACAAGCGGTAAGACATGACGGGGTTTATCGATGTTTTGTCCGAGCCAGACCCAGACGAAATAGAGTCCAGCCGTCGCTCCCCAAGCGACATTGACCGCCCAACGTTTTCGTAAAAACAGCATCAGTCCTGACACTAGTCCGATCCACGTGCCATAGCCGATCCCATGCCAGAAGAGTTGCTGAAGCGTCTGAACAAATCGTTGAACGATAGAAGCATCATCGGTCTGAGCAGAACCACCCCAATCGGAAAAATGACCGCTGACGAAGCGGAGTGATAATTGAAGAAACGAATAGGGTCCACCGACAGAAAAAGCGACCGGGAGCAACCAAGCAAGCTGTGCCAGAACAAGAAGGGCGCACTCGGATATGAGTTGCCAGTAATCCTTTCGTACCTGCCACAGCAGGACAAGCAACATGAAACCAAACGGCGCGTAGGATAGGCGAGTCGCCATCAGTAAACCGAACAGAAGATACGGAAGCCAGCGACGAATCTGATGCCGTGCGCGTTCGATGCTCCAGCCGTACCAGACGAGTAGTCCGAGGGCGAGCCCATCCGACATCCCTGTCGCAGCGAACGTCACGAGTGAGGCAGTGGAGAGAACGGTAAAGGCAGCGATCAGCCGAGCCGTATCATAGGCATGACGGCGAAAGAGCGAGTAAAGTGGCAAGAGCGCACTTGCCAGTCCTAGTGTAGAGACGAGTCCGAGCGCTTTGACAGGTATCATCAGCGGCAGAAACAGGTTGGCAAATAAGATGAAAAAGGGATAACCCGGAAAGTGCGGACGTAAATCAGCCAGATCATAATCGGTCACAGCTAACGTGAAGTTCGCAATATCGTAGCTCGCGATGAAGGGACTGACGTAACTGATCCGTAAACCAATCCAGCCACCGATGAATAGCAACGTGATCCAAAAAAGCGATCGTCCACGCGGACGTGAACGATCGCTTCGGACGGTCAAGAAACCTCCTGTAAGGACTTTGATGACTTCGATGGTTTGTTTTGACGGAGCAACATCCAACCGGCAAAGGCGAAGTAGCCCCACCAAGCGACGACTTGTTCGAGCGAGGGGTTATGGCTGTATCCGAACATCGCACCCATGAACGTTCCGATCTGTCCACTGATCAATGTTGAGTTTCCTGTATCACGCAAGTATTGCACCTGATCGATGTAGTGCTCCGGCATGAAGCCGACGATGTTATATACAGCAGCTGGTGTGCCGTCAGCATTCATCAAGAGACTACCGAGCAAACCAAGATCTTGGAAGCGTCCAATCGTTTGGACGAGCATGCCGGCTGCGATAAATAGAATGAGTACGCCCGTTACTTGGAAGAAGCGTTTGACGGGAATCTTCATTGAACCGGAAACGAATAAGTATCCGAAAATCAAGGCGAGTAACAGACCGGAAACCGCACCGTAACTCGTCAGTACTTTTTCGATTTCCCCACCTGAGATGGCAGCGAAGAAGAAGACGGTCTCAATTCCTTCTCGAACGATGACGAGGAAGGAGTGGATGATCATCGTGATGGCACTACCCGTCGAGACGGCAGCGGCGACCTTCGCTTGGGAGGCTTTTTGATTCTCTTTCGCTTCCTTCCCCATCCAGAGGACCATGTGTGTCAAGAGCAGGACGGAGACCATCATGATGCCGAGACGGAGATACGTATCGCTTCCGAAGCTCGCAAAACTCGTAAAGACGACTTGGAACAGGAACGCGACACCAAGGCTAGCGAGAAGTGCCAACCCCACACCTGCGTAGACCCACTTTTTATATTGTGGAGCGTTCAATCGATCGAGATAACCCAAGATCAACCCAACGATGAGAACAGCCTCGAGACACTCCCGAAGCGTAATCAAAAACGCTTGAAAATCCATCTGTCTTCCTCCTTATGAGCGGCGTTTCTTCTTCCATTGACCAATGACGACGATGACGATGAGTACGATGACGAGTCCGAGCGCAATCAATTTCCAAATCGCGTCCGTTCCGAACGTTTGACCGAGGAAGGAGTCTTCTTCCGTGAAGACGCCTGTTTTTTCTTCACCCGGCAGGACGAAGAGGGGAGTCAACGTATCTTCGATCATCGTAATGTTTTCTTTGAAGGATTCTTCATCACTCGCTTTTTTCCCGACCCCAAACAGACCAGGGTTTCCGAGTGCCTTTAATGATTCATCAAATGCAGTATACACGTCATCGGATGTTTGTGCATCCTTGCTTTCCTTGACGTAAGGTGCGAGCACATCGTATGTCCCGCGGGCTTTCGCGAGTAAGAGTTTCGCTTGACCGAAGTCCTCGAACTGCTCTTCAGCAAAGTGCAGGCGACGTTCGATATTTTGACGGAGAGCGACGCGGTACGCTTGTTTGGCAGCCTCTGCATCTTCTTGTTCGAGAGCCGTGTCGATCTTCGCTTTCGCTTCAGGGAAATACAGTTTGAATTCTTTATCATAGGCGGCAAGCGTCTCTTTCGCAAGCGCGTAATCCTTAGCATCGAGTTGTTCTTCAAATTGTTTATAGGCTTCCGCAAAAGCTTCCTTTCCTGGGTCTCCGTAACTATAAGCGGAAACCGTGGAAGTGCTCACGAACAGTGAGAGCAGGAGGAGCGGTAGCAAAAGAAGGCGTTTCATCCGAGGTGCTCCTTTCGTTCCATGCGTTCTTCAACGCTAAGCTGTGTGATTGGTCGTCGCCACTCCCGGTAAATCGCTGGGAGGACACGTTGGACATAATTCAGACGGATAAAAGACTTTCCTGCTTCCCGGACCCGATAACGGATCGGGACTTCGTGAAGGCGGAAGCCTTTTCGGACGAGATTGAGGGTCAATACTTGGGCATAGTTATAATCGTGAATGATCTCAGCATGGTGACACGCTGCGCGTGAAAAAGCACGCATCCCGCTTTGACCATCATGGATTTTACGTTTCAATAAAAGGCATTGCAACCACGTGAAGACATGATTGCCGATATAGCGATAGAGCCGCATCCCGTCGACGGTACCGAGGAAGCGGGAACCGAATACGTAGTCGGCCTGATCGTGTAAGATCGGTCGGACGATATCTGGAATTTGATCGGCAGGATATTCGTTATCCGCATCAATCATGACAGCAACATCAGCGCCGAGTTCGTAGGACTGGCGGAGTCCTTCCCGGACTGCAGCGCCGAGTCCTTGATTTTGTTCGAACCGATAGACATGTGCGCCGTGTTGACGCGCAATCGTACTCGTCGCATCCACTGAGCCGTCGTCGATGACGAGGGTCTCGACTGGAATGCCGTCAATCATGTCCGGAATTCGTTTTAAGACGAGCGGGAGCGACACTTCCTCATTGTGGGCCGGTAAAAAGACGATGATCTTCATTTAGACTTCGCCTCCTTGAACGCTTCTGTCAACAGCACACCACGGCTATCGTGCGGGATGTCTGCCCCTAGGACTTTTGTGATCGTCGGTCCGAGTGACAAGATATGGCGGTGCGTATCCACTTTCAGACCGGCATGAACGTTCTTACCATACATCCAGAACGGAACGAACCGTTCGCCTTCATCCAAGTGACCGTGTCCACCGATTCCGTCCGCTTGACCGTGATCTGCCATGACGATGAGTGTCGCATCCTCGAGTTTACCGAGACGATCGAGCTCCTCACAAAATTCAGCGAGTAATGCATCCGCTTCTTCGATTTTTTGAACATACTCGGAATAGAGGGTGCCCCGACTGTGTCCTGTTTGATCCGTTCCAATCAACTGAATCGCGAGCAGATCCGGATCCTCTTCATGGACGATTTGTTTGGCACGTTCTATGATATTTCGATCCGCGACATCGTTATGCATGACCGCCGTGACGGTCCGTACATCGGTTGAACCGAACGCATCGACAAGGTGCGCGATGCCAAGAATTTTTCCTGATTTATTGACGGCACGGAGACGATCGAAGACAGTATCCGTTTTAACACCGGTCGTATTCCAGACCATGTTCGAATGAATGCCGTGATCTTCTGGGCGAGCACCCGTGAACATCGAACTGAAGCAGACGACGGTCCGGGCAGGGTAGACAGTCTCCATATTCGTATATTCCGTTCCTTCCTGACGCAATCGTTCGAGGAACGGCGTGTTTGCTGCCATGTAGCGATCTTTACGCATCCCGTCGACAATCAGAACATAGACTTTTTCTGAAGTCGGAAGATCGGCATCTGCCGTCATTGCCTCGGGCAACTTCGGTTTCCAGTCGAACAGGTAGTGATGTAGGATCCATGCAAAGACGAATAGACCAATTGGGAACCAGACGAACGTCATGTCGAGTGTCGATGCGTCACTTGCCGTCCACCAGTACATGAGCAACAGAGCAACCTTAGGCAGTTGCTCCTGCGCGTTACCACTTGTCGAATCACTATTCTTCAGAACGAGTTTCCAAAAACGCGTGAAGTTCGTCCAGCGCGTTCCGATCCGGAGATGATAATAGATCGTTCCCCAGAAAAAAATCGTAAAGAAGAAATAGAGACCTGCGCCATAGGCGAACAAAGGTAAGTAATCTGCATTCGTACCCCGAAGGAACAGCCAAACGATGACCGGGATCCAAAGGTAATTTCGTAAAAATAACGGAAAGTCATAACGCCAAAGCAAGATAAATAAAGGAAGCGTCACGATGAAACCAAGACCAGCTTCTGCGAGTGGCATCTGCGTCCATAAGGCGTACGTCAAGAAGACGCCGATCGTAAAAATGGGTGTGAAGGGTTTTCCTTCATTGAGTAAGTTCCAGGCGCGTGCTGCGACTTTTTCAAAGCGAGAAGCACTTTTCATCGTCTTCCTCCTTTCCAATCAGTGTATTTGAGCTGACGAACCAACAACCGAAGCGTAGCCGGATGCCGAATGAGAACGTACAGCGGAATGAGAAAAGCAAAGGCATATTTAAAGAAGTGCGTCATCAAGGCAACGTCGTACGCATGGGCAACACCGGCTTGCCGTAACACTGTACCCATCGCAAGTTCATACGTACCGAGGCCACCCGGCGTGAACTGAATCACACCGGACAGGACACCGGCACTCATCGCAATCAATGTCGTCGGGAAGGACACATCGATACCTGCTCCGTGCAAGAGGAGGAAGACGGCGAGTGCCTCGACTGCCCAAGCGAGCGTTCCGAACAGAACGAGCGATGGGAGATGCGGGACATGTCGGCGTAACACGAGCAATAACGCGGTCGCAAGGAGCGCGACGAGCAAGACGATTGGGTGAAACAACCAACCGATCAGAATGAAGGTACACAGAACGATCAAGTCAATACTTCGTTGTAAGACGAAGATCGCGCTCGTCTGTTTCCATGGACTTCCGACCGCTCTCGCCGTCACGAGTCGGATCATCTCTCCCAGTTTGACCGGTGAGAGATGATTGATCGTCAGTCCGAGATACAGGCTCGACAGGTATACAGCAGTCGGTGCACGTTTGGCATCGGCGCGGCGCCAGGCGACCGCGCGTAAATAAAAGGCGATCGCATACGTCAAGGTCGCAAGGATCGTCCAGGGACTCTTGAATAAAGCTTCAATGTACCGATACGAGACCGGTAACTCCAAGAAAAAACGGAGCAGTAAAAAGATGACAAGCCCGGTAAGCGTCAGATACAGGAACGTTCGAATCAGCGGTTTTGATGCCACGCGATCACCTGCTCCAGTCCAACATCGATCTCGATTGACGGTTGGTAACCGAATGCTTCTTTTGCAGCCGTCGTATCACTCCATGTCATCGTCACGTCCCCACGTCGTGCAGTTTGAGTTTGCACGGGCACATCAAACCGTTGACCGATCCGTTCAGCTAGAGTGCGGACGGAGACCGGCTGATTCGCGCCGAGGTTATACGTCCCGACTGCACGAGCCAGCAATGCCTGTTCCATTCCACAGGTGATGTCATCGATATACGTGAAGTCACGGATCGGATCACCGAAGACGGTGAGTGCCTCTCCGCGTAATGCCTGTTCGATGAATCGAAACAGCGCCATATCAGGACGACCCGAAGGACCATAGACCGTAAAGAAGCGAAACAGCGTCACGTTTACATCATATAAATGAGCATAAGCATGACAAAAGCTTTCAGCGCTATACTTAGCTGCCGCGTAAGGACTGGCGACATGTCCCGTTGCCTGTTCCTCTTTGAGCGGACCCGTCTGCTCCCCGTAAACGGAAGACGAAGACGCGAAAAAGACATGCGGCATGCCATGTCTTTTTGCGGCTTCTAACAAGGTCACCGTCATATCGATGTCCTCACGAATATAGTGATGCGGTTCTTCGAGCGAATGCGGAACACCTGGAAGAGCTGCGAGATGGAAGACGGCGTCGAACGATGTCTTCATCCAGGCGTCGAGATCGTGATGAACGTCACCCGTCGTAACGGTAACGCCGGCACGTCTTAGTTCATCTGCTCGTTCTTCTTTTAACTGGACATCATAGTAGTCCGTGAAAGCATCAAGGACATGGACGGTATGGTGTTGCTGGAGCCGGAGGGCGAGGGCGGCGCCAATGAAGCCGGCACCTCCTGTGATTCCGATATTCATCTTATCCCTCCATTTCCATTTCCTTCTTAGTTAAGTGGTTCGAGTGCGTCTGTGATCCGTTCACCTGTCGTTTCAGCCTTGACGTCGCCTTTTTCGACGAGTGCGAACCATTCGTTTGCGTCTTGTGCGACTTGTGCTGCTTTGTCCTTGCCGAGACGATTCTCAAGCGTCGGTTTCATCGCAACGACGAACATGTTCGCTTCCATTGCTTCTGCACGTGCTGTATCGACGTCTTTCTTCTCGATCGCTTCTTGTGCCTCTTCATGATAACCGTCGACTTTTTCCGTCAACGCTTTTGCGAACAATCCTTCGATTTCTTTGTAAGAGACGTCAGCTGGTTTTGTTTTTGAGAAATCATAGCGCTCTTTCAGTGTTTTAACAGCCTCTTCGTCTCCACCCGCTAATGATTCCTCGATCGCAAGGAGGAAACCGTATCCTTCCGCTTGCTCCATTTGTAATTCTTTTTCGTCCGTACCGGCTTTGACACCATCCTCGATTTTTTGTGCGTAGCCGAGGGCAGCTAAATAGAAGGAACGATAAATCGATTTATCCGTTACTTGTTTTGCAACATTGAAGTCACCGAGTTCTTTCGCGTCGATGGCTTCTTGCTGCGCTGAAAGACCTGATGTGATCGCTTGAGCGATGGCGTCTTCGTTTTTAAAGCCGTAGCTCGCGTCCCGTTTTTCAGCTGTCGGAATGAAGACGGTCTTCGCCATCGCTTCCACGTCCTTGAGTGCTTCCGTTGCAGCTTCCGGTTTACCAGCTACGAGTGCTTCTTCAGCTTTTGCTTGTGTTGCTTTTTGTAATTTATAGAAATACGATTGTAGACCTTTATCCACGAGTTGACGAGCGATGTTCTCATCGAGATCCTTCGCTTCCACACCTGCTAAAGCAGACTGGATGACTTGTTCGATTTCTGGTGCTGTCGTCTCGACACCACCTTTGAGTTTCGATTCATAACTTGTCGTGACCATCTTCCAATCGATCGCTTGTCCTTCTTTTGCTTTGTCGAGTTCTGTTTTGATTGAGCTGAAGATTGTCAATTCATCTGTCAGTGTCGTTGCAGCGATCCCCGCATCTGCTGATTTAGTTTCGGTCGACTGTTCCGTTTTCTCTTTTTTCGGTGCAGTCGTATCCGTTTCATTCGAACCGCAGGCAGCCAAGATACCGGCTACCATGAAGATCGAAGCTACTTTTAAACGTTTTTTCATAATCGTGATTCCCCCAGAAGAATTAATAAGACGTTTTCCGTCATGTAGTCGTTTTCACAAATCTAACTATATCGAGAATAATTCTCATTGTCAATTGAACTTTAAAGAAAAAAACGGCTTTGGAGCAGGGCTCCAAAGCCGTTTTAAAATGAGAAATTAGAACTGTTCGTACAGTTTTGTCAAATACGTGTAGACTTCGTCTGATGCTTGGAACATCATGACAGAATGTCCGAAGATGGCAGCTGGGTTAAAGCCGTGATCAAGATCAATCGTTGATGCGATCGTGACATCACGGTCGCTGTCGAGAACGACGCGGAAGTATTTGAACTCTTGGTTAAAGTCGTTGATGGCGTTAAGAATCGGGAGATCCTCGACACCGTCTGGTACGTGTGTCACCGTACGAGCGAACAATTCGACATCTGTCGTCGTCTTACTGAAGACGATCATCATCATCGGTTCTGCTCCAGCAGGTGTTTTTTCTTGTGTCATGAAGAAGACGTGTGTCTCATTCTCACGTGCTTCCATTGGAATCCCTTTTTCAACGAGGAAAGCTTGAAAAGCTTCCAAGTGTTGTTGCTGTTGCGGCGCGATTCCTTGCTCGTTTGTTTCGGGTTGACGATCTTGGTGAATCGGTGTCACTTTATTGTTCTCGTTTGATTCGTTCGAGTTACGTTCCTGGTCCATTGCAAAATCCCCCTTTATATACTATAAATTCAGTTTCAAGCATTTCAGAAGGAATTGCAACTAATGTCCGTTAAGATAGGAAGAAAATACAAAAGAGTAGAGATATGTCATGTTTGTGAATCTGAGAGCAACTGACTTGAAAATACATACCTGACAGGGTATATTAAGTGGCAGATAGAAAATCGAGGAGGAATCATCAGATGAAAACGATCATCGTAGGCGGCGTCGCTGGTGGCGCTACGGCTGCAGCACGACTGCGTCGGATTGACGAAACGGCAGAAATCATTTTGCTTGAACGAGGAAAAGAGATTTCGTTCGCGAACTGTGGACTGCCTTACTATATCGGAGATGTCATCAAAGATCGCAATAAATTACTCGTCCAAACGCCAGAAGGCATGCATGCACGGTTTAATTTAGATGTCCGCAATTTGTCGGAAGCGATTCGGATCAACCGTGAAGCGAAGACAGTCACGATCCGCAACGTCGAAACGGGTGAAGAATACGATGAATCGTACGATCATCTGATTCTTTCTCCAGGTGCAAAACCGATCCGTCCGAACATTCCAGGACTCGATGACGCAACGAACGTCTTTACGTTACGGAACATCCCAGATACGGACCGGATGCGGGAATACGTTGATACAAATCGTCCTGATAAAGCACTTGTCATCGGCGGTGGATTCATCGGTCTTGAAATGGCAGAAAATCTCGCAGAACGTGGGGCGCACGTCACCCTCGTTGAGATGGCGGATCAAGTCATGGCTCCGATCGACCCGGAAATGGCAGCGATCGTTCATGAACATCTGCGTACGAAAGGCGTCGAGTTGATTCTAGAAGATGGCGTCGCTCGTTTTGAAGAGGCAGGTCGCCGCGTCGTCCTGACAAGTGGACGCGTAATCGAAACAGAGATGAACATCCTATCGATTGGTGTTGCACCGGAGAGCACGCTCGCAGCAGATGCTGGTTTAACACTTGGCATTAAACAGACGATTCAAGTCGACGACCAACTACGGACATCCGATCCATCCATCTTTGCGATTGGTGACGCAATCGAAGTCAAAGACTATATCACGAAGGAAGCGACACATGTTCCACTCGCGTGGCCGGCAAACCGTCAAGGACGCCTCGTTGCAGATATCATCTCCGGACGCGACGTCCGGTACAGCGGCACGCTCGGAACAGCGGTCGCAAAAGTCTTCGACTTGACGGTCGCTTCGACCGGTAACAATGAAAAACGGTTACATCAGCTCGGTCTTCGTTACGAAGCGGTGCATCTCCACCCGGGATCGCATGCGGGGTACTACCCAGGGGCGAGTCCGATTTCGATGAAGCTACTGTTTGATCCAATCGAAGGAACGATCTACGGAGCGCAGGCAATCGGCATGACAGGTGTCGAGAAACGAATCGATGTCCTCGCGACAGCGATTAAAGGTGGATTGACAGTGCTTGATCTACCAGATCTTGAACTATCATATGCACCGCCATATAGTTCAGCGAAGGATCCGGTCAACATGGCAGGATATATTGCGTCGAACATCGTGCTTGGTGACAGTGCGAACGTTCATTGGCACGAAATCGATGCGATCGTCGCCAATGGCGGCTTATTACTCGATGTCCGTGAACCATCGGAAAACGAGTTAGGCGCGATTCCGGGATCAGTCAATATCTCGTTACCGACGTTACGTGAGAAGTTGGATGATCTGCCGAAGGATCAAACGATCTATGTGACATGCCAAGTCGGATTACGTGGATATGTTGCAAGTCAACTGTTGCAACAACACGGTTATGATGTGAAAAACTTAAGCGGTGGCTACAAAACATGGTCGGTCGTGCATCGTGATCAAGAAGCGCGAAGCCAAGCGAAGGAGGAGACTGCTGTGACGGTAACGAAACGTGAGCCAAAAACGAAGGCTGCACCAGAACAAGTGGCACTGCTCGATACGTGCGGTTTACAGTGCCCAGGTCCAATCTTAGAGCTGAAAACAAAAATCGATCAGATGACGGACGGCGAGCAAATTTTCGTCAAGGCGTCAGATCCAGGATTCTTGCCAGACGTTCAAGCATGGGCGAAAAAACTAGGTCACACGGTCCATTCAGCGGAAATGAATCAAGGGGTCGTCGAGGTCTTGCTTGAAAAAGGGCAAGGGGAGACACCAGCTGCAGCGCCGGTTCAAGTCAATCCGGCAGATGATGCGACGATGGTCGTCTTCAGTGGTGATCTTGATAAAGCACTTGCTTCTTTCGTCATTGCGCAAGGTGCACAAGCGATGGGAAAACAAGTGACGATGTTCTTTACGTTCTGGGGCTTGAACATCATTCGAAAACCAGACGCACCGGCAGTTGAGAAAGCAGGAATCGAACGGATGATGGGCATGATGATGCCGAAACATGCCGGGGAGCTGCCGCTCTCGAACATGAACATGGCAGGCGCCGGTCAAAAAATGATGAAAAAAGTCATGAAGGACAAACAAGTCGATGCACTCGAGACGATGATGGCAAAAGCACAAGCTGCTGGTGTCCGAATGATCGCCTGCACGATGTCGATGGATATCATGGGCATCAAGAAAGAGGAATTACTGGATGATATCGATTATGGTGGCGTCGCCAGTTACCTTGGTGCAACGGATGGTGCCAATCTGAATCTGTTCATCTAATCTAAAAACCTGTTTAAATGAACGTGTCAAACCTGACATCTGATGTGAGGTTTGACACGTTTTTTGTCGTCTGAGGTATAGATGAGTTTGATTTTTCAAAAAAAATTGCGTATGATAATTCACATGTGAAAAAAGTTTACATCTAAAAAGAGAAACTATGTGGTGGAAGTGGAGGGAATCGGATGGAGAAGCAGGTAATGGATGTAGTCAGTAGAATCAGTGATATGTTATGGACAAACGTACTGATCATCTTACTCATCGGATTAGGCATTTATTTTACATTCCGGATGCGGTTCGTTCAATTCCGGATGATACCGGAGATGTTACGCTTACTGTTCCAAGGAACGGATAAAGGGAAAGACGGCGTGTCGCCATTCCAAGCATTTGCGATCAGTACGGCAGCACGTGTCGGTACTGGTAATATCGCGGGTGTCGCGACAGCGATCGCACTCGGTGGACCAGGAGCGGTCTTCTGGATGTGGTTGATCGCCTTGATCGGTTCGGCATCGGCATTCGTCGAGAGTACACTCGCGCAGATCTACAAGGTACGGGACGATAAGGCATGGCGTGGGGGCCCTGCCTATTACATGGAAAAAGCACTCGGTCAACGTTGGTTAGGGATTTTATTTAGTATCTTGATTACGATCTCATTCGGATTTGTCTTCAATTCCGTTCAATCGAATACGATCTCGCTTTCACTTCAAAATCAATACGGCTTTGATAAGACATGGATTACGGTCGGACTAGTCGTGCTGACGGCACTTGTCATCTTTGGTGGCGTCCGTAGTATCGCAACCGTCGCGTCGTTCCTCGTACCGATCATGGCCGGTGGTTATATTCTGATCGCACTCTACATCATGGCTACGAATCTTGAAGTACTGCCAAGTATTTTTAAATTGATCTTCCAAGAAGGTCTATTCGAATTCAAGACACTCGCAGGTGGTGCAGTAGGTGCAGCACTTTTGAACGGGATTCGTCGTGGTTTGTTCTCGAACGAAGCCGGTATGGGTTCAGCGCCGAACGCGGCGGCAACAGCGGAAGTCTCTCACCCGGTCAAACAAGGGTTGATTCAATCGTTTGCGGTCTTCGTTGATACGTTGATGGTCTGTTCGGCGACAGCGATGATCGTTCTCGTCAGTGGAGTGGCAACAAAGGATGCTAGTGGTCAACCGGTAGCTGGGATCGACTTAGCGCAAGGTGCGCTCGCATCACAAGTGGGATCACTCGCGACAGGATTCATGGTCGTCGCGATTTTCCTCTTTGCTTTTAGTTCTGTCGTCGGAAACTACTACTACGGTGAATCGAATATCAACTTCATCCGTGAAAATAAACAAGTCTTGATGGCGTATCGTGTACTCGTTCTCGTCATGATCGTCTTCGGTTCACTCGTTGAATCGGCGAACCTCGTGTGGGCATTAGCAGATATCTTTATGGGACTGATGGCGATCGTTAACTTGTATGCGATCTTCCGTCTCTCGAAAATCGCGAAACTAGCGCTCGAAGATTATGTCGGGCAACGAAAAGCTGGAAAAGAGCCACGATTCTATACGGACTCGATTCCGAACTTGCCAGGGAAAGATACGCTTGAAGCATGGCAAGAATCAGAAAAAGACGAAAAAGCAATTTAAGGAAAAGGGAGTCAGAGAAATCTGGCTCTTTTTTTGTATAGAACGAATTTAAAAAGGGAATACAGAGTACAGAAGGGAGGGGGAGAATGGAAAACGTACATTTCGTCCGCGTCACGGATGCGGTCTGGGAGTCGTTCGGAAACGATCCCCACATCATCATGGATTGGATTTTATTCATTCATGAGACACAACCCGATCATGAACAATTGTTCGCCCTCGAACAGACGAACGCCATCTATCATTTGATGAATCAAATCGATATCTATATTGATCAAGACACACATTACAACCTGGGACGAGCGATCGTTGGCGAAGAGTTGATCGTCAATGAGGAGAAAGCGGCGATTGTCGGTATTCTGCCCTTGCCACTCCTCATCATCTCGGCTGAGGTGATGCGGAATTTTGATCAACGGGCACTCGCTTCGATTCATGATGAAGCCGGAACACCGGGCGAATTCGAGGATATCTGGGAACAGTTCGCCGATTTACGTGCCTATTTTCAAAAGGCAGAAGAAGCGGAAGATACGATTTTAATTTATTATGTCTGAACAGCTTAAAGCATAAAAAAGAGACCCGCTTCCGAGTCGTAGACTGGAAACGGGTCTCTCGTCGTTCAGATGAATCAAGAGGCTGACTCAAAAAAGAATGCCGCGTCTTTTCACGCCCTTTACTCAGACGAGACACAAGCCAATTTTCCTGCTTTATTCAAGCAGGAAAACGGGTCTTGTTTGTCTTACAGCGCAAAGATGCGCTTTTTCCTGTAGGAGTTGCGTGAAACGCGTCATTCTTTTTGTTACGAGATAGGGTGGCAGATCATCGTTCTGCCACCCTTCTCTTTGTGGAAACGGACTTTTGAGTCAGCCTCATCTTTTATGTGAATCGCCAGATTAAAAATCGATTTCGTCCGGATCCGGTCCGAGGCGGACATCCGTTGCGATACGATCAATTTTCTCAAGATCATCAGCATCGAGTTGGAAATCAAAGACGTCGAAGTTTTCCGCAATGCGTGCTGGTGTAACGGATTTTGGAAGAGCGACGATGCCGTTGTCGAGATGCCAACGTAAGACGACTTGTGAAGGTGTCTTGCCGTGTTTCTCTGCGATTTCCTTGAAATCGTTGATTTCGAGGAATTTCCCTTGCATGAGTGGGCTCCATGCTTCGACTTGAATGTTGTGATCTTGCAAGTATTCGTGCAGTTCGTGTTGCGGTAATTGTGGATGCAACTCGACTTGGTTGATCATTGGTGCCATCAAGCCCTCTTCTGCCAATGTATCGAGGTGATGTTCTTTGAAGTTCGAGACACCGATCGCTTTGATCTTGCCTGCTTCATACAGTTCAACCATTGCTTTCCACGCTTCGATATAGCCTTCGACCGGCCAGTGGATGAGATAGAGGTCAAGATAATCTGTTTCGAGACGTTCGAGCGATTCTGCGAATGCTTCCTTCGTCCGACCGGCACGAATATCATCGTTCCAGACTTTTGACGTTAAGAAGAGATCCTCACGTTTCACGCCGCTTTCCTTGATTCCTTTTGCGACACCGCGCTCGTTTTTGTAGACAGCAGCCGTATCGATATGACGATAGCCGACACGTAATGCTTCAGCGACAGCAGCAGGTGCTTCTGTCTCTTCATCTACTTGCCAGACACCGAATCCGATTTGGGGAATCGTAATACCGTTTGAAAGTTTTGCGTATTGCATGTGTTACTCCTCCTCATAAAACGTAGTTTAGATTTGCTCGTTTAGTTTAGCATGAACGAACGAAGACGTCCGTTTCCATGCTCATGGAGGAATGAAATAAGGTAAAATAGAAAAGAATCGTGAGATTTAATCGTGTGTTAAAAGAGGGGGAGAAAAGATGGCTCAAAAGAATAAAAAGCTATCCAAATGTACTTGGCTTAGCATTGGCGCCTTGTTAGTAACGCAGGCAGTGGGTCTGTTTCTTAGTGCGCGAAAGTCAGGACGTAATCCATGGGTGTGGGGAGGCGCTGGACTCGTTCAGTTCCCGCTTCCGGCAATCGCTTACTTAATCTTAGAACGACAAGCGAAGCAGAATAAATAATAAAACAGGTCCAATCGTCGACGCGATTGGACCTGTTTTATGGTTACGAAGAAATTTTTTCTTGCTTCGTCGCTGTCTTCTTCATGCGTGGTAAGCCGAAGAAGATGGCAATTGATCCACAGACGAAGAGGAGGAACGGATAGAACAGATACGGAATCAGTTCCGGTGAAGCCGTTTTCGTCAATTCTGCTGCGATCAATAGTTGTGCTCCATACGGAATGATGCCTTGAATACCACAAGAGAAGATATCAAGGATACTCGCCGATTTTTTTCGATCGACTTCATACGTATCGGCGATTTCAGCTGCCAGTGGTCCAGCGACGAGAATCGAGATCGTATTGTTTGCAGTCGCGAGATTCGTTGCACTAACGAGTGCCGCCATACTGAATTCGGCACCACGACGCTGTGAAATCTTGCGTGTCAGCGTCTCTTTTAAGAAGGCGATTCCACCGTTGAACGTAATCAAGCTGACGAGACCACCCATGAGGAGCGTCAAAATGGAGATCTCCGCCATGCCCATCATTCCTTCAGACATCGAGAGGACGAAGCCACTCAAGCCGAAACTACCATCAATCATACCGATGATGCCGGTGAGTAACGTACCACCAATTAAGACAAGAATGACATTGACGCCAAATAGTGCAAGGACGATGACAGCGAGATATGGAATCAACTTGTAGAATTCAAATGCTTTTGCTTCGACGACGTCACCAGAACCAGAAACGAATGCGAGTAGGATGACCGTCAAAATAGCAGCCGGTAGGACGATCATGAAGTTCGTCCGGAATTTATCGCGCATGTTCGTTTTTTGGGTCCGGACGGCGGCAATCGTCGTATCCGAGATGAACGACAAGTTATCGCCGAACATCGATCCACCAACGACAGCAGCCGCTGCGATCGCAACGTTGATGCCTGTCGCTTCATGAATACCGAAGGCGATTGGCGCGAGTGCAGCAATCGTTCCAGTCGATGTCCCCATTGCCATTGAGATGAAGGCAGCGATGATGAACAGACCACTCATGAGGAGCGACGGAGGTAGGAACGTCAAAGCAGCATTAACGGTCGCATCGATGGCGCCGATTGCTTCTGCTGTTCCAGAAAACGTACCGGCTAGTAAGAAGATGAAGACCATGATCATGATATCAGGATTTCCGGCACCCGTTGCGATTCGTTCGACCGTTTGATTGATGGATCCTTTCGTCGTGATTGCAGCAAAAATCAAAGCGATCAGTGCGGCGATAAGGATCGGAAATTTGTAAAAGTCGTCATAGAAGATCCCGGCTCCGATGAAGAGAACTAGGAATACGACGAGGGGAAGCAGTGCCCATTTGTTAGGCGTGATCGTTTCATTCATTGTTGACACCTCGTTTCTCAAAGATACAAAAAAAGACCCCTTCGCAAGAAAGAAGGAGGTCTTTATGAAATAAAGACGCTCTTCTTATCTCTCAAGCTTTCGCTTGCTGGATTTGGCACAGTACGAATCAAATCGTCCGCTGCCGAAACATCATTGGGCCAGTCCCTCCGTTTCTCGCGATAAAAAGAAGTCATTCAATTGTTGTAAAACACGTTTCTTACCGTACCGCATTGAGTAACGCGTGTCAACTGTACTTTACTGAAGTGCCTTTTTCAATGTTTGGACGTTTTCTTCCATCAACTTGAAATACGAGCTGTTTTGTTGCGCTTTCGTGACCGACTCTAGATTATGAATCGTCACGGATTCAGCTCCGATTTCTTTTTGGATGACACGTGCGACCTTCGGTGAGACCGTCTCTTCGAACGCGACGTATTTCAAATCATGCATCCGTGCTTCTTTCACTAAAGCGGCCAGTTGCTTTTGTGACGGTTCATCGGAAGGAGAAATTCCCGCAATCGGCAGTTGTGTGAAACCATATCGTTCTGCGAGGTAACCATAAGCGGCATGCGTAACGAGAAGTTCTTTTTTCGATCCATCAGCGACGGCTTGTTTAAATTGTTCGTCCAATTCATCAGCTTGCTGATCGAACGTTTTCAAGTTTTTTTCGAACGTTGCTTTGTCTTTTGGAGCTTCTTTTGATAAAGCGCTTGTGATCGAACGTGCCATTGCTTTTGCGTTGACAGGGTCGAGCCAGACGTGTGGATCGTATTTTCCGTGGTCATGCCCCTCTTCTTCATGCGCATGTTCGTCCGTTGTATGATCATCATGCCCTTCTTCTTCGTGAGCGTGTTCGTCTTCTGTATGCCCTTCTTCTTCATGTGCATGAAGTGTAGCATCCGATTCTAGCAAGTTGACGTCCTTACTCGTCTCGACGAAGCGGACATCCGTGCCTTTTAGACTCTCCTGGATTTTTTTCGAATACGGCTCGAGCGTCGTACCGGTTAAGAGGAACAAGTCGCCCTTAGCAATCTCGGTGAGTTGTTTTGACGTCGGCTCGTAAGAGTGGGGGTCTGCTCCAGGTGGGACGATCATCTTGACGTTGACTTGATCCCCTCCGATTTCGCGGGCAATAGCAGCCGTCGCGAACGTTGATGCATAGACTTCTGTCTGGGTTTTATCTGAAGTCGATGAATCGGTATTCGAACCGCAAGCAGCGAGAACACTTGCACTTGCGAAAGCGACTGTTAAAGCAGGAATGATTTTTTTCATTATATGATACCTCCATTATTAAAACGTAATTATTCCGATTTGGACTTTCTCACTATAGCGGAACGCTGGTGAAGCGTCAAGTACGAATACCGAGACGTTCGACTTCTTTTAAAACGGGGTAGAAGGATAATAAAGTGAAGAAACTGGCACGTCTTTTGGAGGTGATCAAGTGAAACGTGAAACTGCATGGCTAATGGGGGGAGCTGCGTTATTGACGACGGCAGCAGCGGGAGCGAGTATCTGGAACAATTATGGTGCATTGCTTCGATGGACCGAACCCGCCTTGCCACTCACAGAAAAACAACTTGCACCGCGGACGCTCACCTACAAACAGGTGGGAGACCGCATCTTACAGCTCGATCTCTATTATCCACCGGGAGAAGGACCGTTTCCAGTTGCCATCTATGCACACGGTGGTGCATTCGTTCGTGGAGAGCGCGATGACATGTTTTGCTTTAGTCCAATCGTCGACCGTCTGCTTGAACTCGGAGTTGCCGTCTGTAGTATTGAGTATCGTTTGTTCGAAGAGGGCAGTTATTTTCCGGATAACCTCGAAGATGTACGGGATGCGTTATGTTTTTTGAATAAGGAAGCAGAGGGTCTTCGCATTCTAAGAGGACGGATGATGGTATGGGGAGACTCAGCTGGAGCCGCACTCATGCTGACGACGGCACTTGCCCCATCTGCTTTCGTTGGTGAGCGCGATGAGCGGCACATGCCATTGATCAGTGGTGTGATCGCTTTATATCCACCGACGAACTTTTTGTTGTTTAATTTCATTCAAACTTGGATTGCCCACATTAAGTTCTATAAGGGGGGACGAGAAGAATGGCGTAAGCTGATGACGCACGTCTCACCCGTCACGCACCTAACATCGGATGCCCCGCCCATCATGCTCTTGCACGGTAAAAAAGATCCAATCGTCCCATTTTCTCAAGCCTTGCATTTCGTTGAGAAGGGAGCAGATGTCGGAGCAGATGTTCGTTTGTTTTCCTTTCCGAATGGCACCCACTCACTTGCCAGTTTCGCTCAGACGGAAAATCCGTTAAAGATCGAGCGATTGCTTGAACGAATTGAACGTTTCACCTGCCAGGTACTACTGTTGCCACCGCGACAACTTGCGAATGGAAAACATGATACAATCAGTCATATTTCTTAAATGAGGGAGACAGAGACATGACTGAAATTTGTTTAGTACGGCATGGTCAGACGGATTGGAACTTAAACGAACGGATTCAGGGAAGAGAAGATATCCCGTTGAATGCAACAGGAAGAAGACAAGCGGAACTCAGTGCCGCTTATCTATCGAATGAAAAGTGGGATGTCTTGTTAGCAAGTCCCTTGTCGCGTGCCGTTGAGACAGCAGAAATCATCGGTCGTGCTGTTGGTTTAGCGATTACAGCTACAGACGAGCGACTTGTCGAACGCGAATTCGGAGCCGCTTCCGGTGAACCAGTCGCAGCGATTTACGAGGCCGTTCAAGCGAACGATACGACGCTTGTGCCGGGTCTTGAAACGGAACAAGCCATCCAGGATCGCGTGTTCGAGGCGCTACAGGAAGTGACACGCATGTATGAAGGGAAACGAATTCTAATCGTCTGTCACTCGCATACGATCAAGGCAGCATTATCATCGATTGACGCGACATTTAGTTACCGGACACCTTTGAAAAACGCGTGTGCGAATTATATCCATCATACGGATCGCTATACGATTGATCGAATCAACGTAGCGGACCACATCACGGACGAGGTCGAAAAACCTTAAGAGACGGGCGTGTTCGGATGCTCTGTCAAATATTGTTTGAACGTTTCTTTAGCGATACTTGTGATATGGGCACCACGTTTTGAACGACGATCCTTATACTCCTGAACGAGTTCTTCGCCAGCGAATCCATCTTCGACGACTTCGCGTAAGATCGATTCAGATAAATCATTTTTCATCATGACCATCTTACCTGTGAAGACATACGAGACGTTTTCGCTTAAGACAGTCCGTTCAAGAGGCGTGACGATCATCGCGGCAGGGTCATTATCAGGTCGTGAGATCGTGATTTCAATCAAAGCACGTAAATGTTTTGTGAACAATTCATCGACGATCGGCTGATCCGTCGGAGGAACGACGATTTCTGCAACCCACTGTGCCGTCTGTTCGGTACTGACCGTCAATCCGTCCTGAATGGCGACGGGAATCGTCGTATCACGTCCTGACTCATCCATTAAAATGCGTAATGTGCATAACTTAAAGGTTTTCATGAAAAAATGCCCTCCTTTGATCGCTTACGATTTTCCTACAGTATACCGTGAGGAATGTAAGACGGGAAACTTTTCCTGACGAAATTCGTATGAACTATGTTTAAATAAGACTAGATACTACTAAACAGGAGGATCGTTCATTATGCCGCAAGTACTCATTGGAATATTAGGAATCCTGGGTATCGTTCTACTTGCCCACCATATCATCATGTATTGGCATGCTGAACCGACAGACCGCCCGACGCTTGCATATCGCATTGCGCTCCTGATTGCCTGTTTGCTACTCATTAGTGGAAGTGATCATTTAATCAGTATTTTCTACGCGGATTCCTTAGCTGAATTCGGTCAACGCATCACGTATATCGTCTTCATCGGAGGTGCACTTGGCTTCGCATGGTACTTTCGTAAGAAGATGGAACAAGCGCCAACAGAAATGACACCTGTCGGAAACGAAGCAGGATTAACATGAGAAAAAGCGCCGTTCATCCCGATGGAGGAAGAACGGCGCTTTTTTGTGTCTTATTTTAACCCACTTGCCAGTCGAGTGTCCCGAATCATGTCGAGTTTGAGCTTCCAGAGACGATCGCTGAATGTGACAGCATAAATCTCTGGCAACCGCAGCCGTTTGTACTCTTCCCACAGACGACCGATCTGTGTTTCGTGGAAGTGGCGACTTTCTTCAATCGTTGGGACCGTATAGACCAGTTCTCCATCTTTGAAGATTGGTTCAAGTAACCGCTCGACCTTGAACTGTTCGATGCGATTTCGGAACGATGGGTCTCGGACGTCGATGAGATCGACAGCTTCAAGTGTCGACGGATCTTCGTCCATCAACGTCACGTAATCGCCTTTGAACTTATCCGTCACCGGATCAATGATGCGATAGACTTCTTTGATGTGAGGTGTCGTCGTCTTGGCTTTTGACGAGGATACTTTGATGACGGGTGCGAGCTCGCCATCTACTTCACGCGCGACCAGTTTATAAACCATCCCAAGAGCCGGTTGTTCGTAAGCTGTAATACCACGTGTTCCGACGAGGAATGTATTGGCTTGGGCACCTTGGATGCGTAAGTCCTGAATGACGTACTCATCGAGGTCCCCTGACAAGACGATGTCGACTTCCGGGAAGCCAGCTTCGTCAAGCATGTTACGGGCACGTTTTGACAAGTAAGATAAGTCGCCAGAATCGATCCGGATGCCACGCAGTTTATGCCCTTTGGCTTGGAGCTCCTTTGCAACCGTGATTGCATTCGGAAGACCACTCTTGAGCGTATCGTACGTATCGACGAGTAATGTCGCCTGATCCGGATAATGAGAAGCGAATGTCCGGAATGCCGTCAATTCGTCATCGTGGAATTGAATGTCAGCATGTTCCATCGTTCCACCACACGGAATGCCGAAGTCGCGTCCTGCTGAAGCAAGGCTTGTGACGTCAAAACCAGCCAGGTACGAAGCACGCGTTCCGAAGTAAGCGGCATCGATGCCTTGCGCGCGACGGGCACCAGCTTCGAGGAACTTCGCACGGGGAGCCGATTGACGAATACGTGCGTACTTCGTCGCGATGAGCGATTCGTGGTTCGCGATGTTCAGAATCGCGGTCTGTAAGAGCTTCGCTTCAAAGATGCGTGCCTCGATCCGAATCAGTGGTTCGTTCGGGAAGACGATTTCGCCTTCTTTGACACTTGAGATCGAGCCATTGAACTTGAACTGACGCAGTTCATCCTTGAACTCATCCGGGAAGCCAATCATCTCTTGCAAGTACGTGATATCTTCTTCCGTGAAACGGAGTGTTTGAATATACTCGATGATATTTTCGAGACCTGCAAAGACGACATAGCCTCCTGCGAACGGATTCGAACGGTAGTAAACATCAAAGACGGCACGTTCATTATGACGTCCTTCTTTCCAATAGATATACATCCACCGTGGTAAGTACAGATCGGTATGGAGTGCAAGATTACGTTGTAACATGACGGACAGATCCCTTCTTATTCGCCGACGACTTCTGCGCCGATCGATTGTTTAAAATGTGTAAGCGCCCACTCGTGACCAGTCGCGTTAAAGCTTGCGACCGCATCGGCATGGACGACGATACGATACCCGAGATTGTAGGCATCGACAGCTGTATGAAGGACACAAATATCCGTACAGACACCGACGAGGTGGACTTCGCGGATACCGCGTTCACGCAAGCGTAAATCAAGGTCCGTCCCGGCGAACGCACTGTAACGCGTCTTGTCGATAACGTGATCGGCGACCCGTGCCATGGCTGCGACTTTCCCGAATAGATCACGTCCATGTGTTCCGCGGATATTATGTGGCGGGAAGAGGACGGTTTCCGGGTGGAATGTATCGCCTTCTTCGTGAATATCGTTAGCGATGACTACGTAATCTTCCGTTGAAAACTCCTCCATCAACGTAGCGATCCGTTCTTCAATCGCTTGTCCTGGTTTTCCGCAAGTCAGCTTTCCTTCGTCAGCAACGAAATCGATCGTGTAATCAATGACAATCAGAGCGCGCATATGCGTAAGCCCCTTTCCGATTTTGAATTAGTGTTCTCTTTCACATTGTACTCTATCTCACACAGAAGGCAAAAGGAAGAAATCGGATACAAACAGGTATAGAGAAGTAAAAGAATGGGGTATAAGGTATAGGACGAAAATGATAGTAGAGGAGGAGAAAGGGATGGCTAGGTTGAATGAGTATGAAGTGGAAGAGCGTCTTGAGCGGTTGCAGGATTGGAGTGTCGTGGATGATGAAATCGTCCGGACTTATACACTTGCATCGTTTCCTGCGGCACTGGATTTCGTACAAGAAGTCGGAAGTATCGCTGAAAACTTGAATCATCATCCAAGGATCGTGATCGACTATAAAAACGTCACACTTGCAGCGACGACTCATGATGAAAACGGATTGACGGAAAAAGACTTTCAACTTGCGGAGGCCTGTGATGCCATCTAAACTTTCGATTACATTCGGTAGCGGTTCGTTCGTTGAACAAATTCGTTCCCGTGATGCTCATATTCGTGTCGCTAGCGGAAGCGGCGATGCCATCCTCTGGATGGAGACGGACTCGAAATCACCTTTTCAAAGTGGCAATACCTATACGTTGCTCGAATCACGTGGCAATTTTTCGGACGAAGGCAGTCTCTTCTACTGGTCGATTCCGGCAGATCAAAATAGCGGGGATCTATTCGTACATCAAGTGATGTCGAATCCGAAAGTCATCGGAGCAGAATATGGTGGCTTCCAGGCATTTCGGATTGGACGTGTCGAGAAGGGAACGGATCTTGCCTTATTGATTCAGTTCCAAGAGACAGGGGACGGAGCTCGTTATGCAAAATCAGTTGAACGTCTTACGGTAGACCAGTATGCTGAAGAGGCAGGGAAGTCGTTCGCGCCTTCTCCCGTCATGAAACGGTATCAAATCGTACCACCAACAAATGAGTGAGATGCAGGGGGACTAACAGATGAAGAAGAACTATTTTGTCGTAGCAACACTTGGTGGCGCACTTGTCGGCGCTACTTTATCACTACTGCATAAAGATACGCGCCAAGCGCAGTTTGCAGCAGTGAAACGGACATTCAGCGGCGCAGGAACACAATTGTCTGCTGTCAAACAAGATCCAAAAGGGCGCTTTGAAGAACTAAAAGCACTCTATACGGACAATCAGGAAACAATCCATAACCTGATTGACGACGTGAAGGACTTAGCAGAAGTACTTCGCAAATAAGCAAAAAAAGGACTCACGCGTGTAGCGGAGTCCTTTGAGACTGAAGACAAAGTGTAATTTTTCTCTAACGAGAAGGATTACGCTTTTTTTGTTCGTCTCGCATCGTTTTCCTGGGACAAGCATCGCGCCGCTTCGCTGCAGGGTCGCTCTTGCTTGTTTTTCCCTAGGAAGCGATGTCGAGGGAACAAAATACTTCTCTACTACTTCTTCCGAGTATCAAAAGAATGACGCGTCATACGCCACTCCTACAGGAAAAAACGCGATTTTGCGCTGTCAGAGACAAACAAGACCCGTTTTCCTGCTCGAATGGAGCGGGAAAACTGGCTTGTGTCTCGCCTGAGGAAAGGGCGTGAAAAGATGCGTCATTTTTTGAGTCAGCCCTTTTATCTACAATCTGCAAGAACTCGAGTGTGTAGCGGAGTCCTTTTTGCATGCTGGTTTACAAGTAACGGAAGAATAATCCGAGTACGGCAAACGCGATGATGATATAGAAGAAGATCCGACCAAGTTGACCAGAACCGCTTACGAAGACAGGTCCACCGCTCGAACGACGACCGGTTTGGAACGGACGTGTGAATGGGACGGCACGATTACCAAAGACGAATCCAAAGAGGAATCCGAGGACGAAACCGTACAAGTGACCAAAGACAGCAACGTTCGATCCGAGCAAGGTAAAGACTGCCGTGACCGCAGTAAAGATATACACAAGACGTGTATCGTCTGCTAGGATGACCGTCCGCTTGAATCGACTCAAGTAGACATAAAAACCAAGCAAACCAAGAATGGCACCCGATGCTCCAGCTTGACCATAAAACGGTTCGTTGATTTTCGTGAAGTACGTCAAGATGTTCGCGAGCGTACCAACGAGCAAGTAAAAGGCTGCAAATCGACCATGACCAATCATCCGCTCAAGCGGTGGAGCGAAGATGACGAGAGCAAACGTATTGAACGCAATGTGCCAAAAATCGTAATGCAAGAACGTTGCTGTGACGACACGCCACCATTCACCTTGTTCGATTAAGAGATTGATGGATGCCCCTGCATTTAGAGGAGAGAATGTCAGATTAAGGAGTGGGCCCAACTGTTCGATGACAAACAGGGCAACTTGGATTAAAATGAACAACGAAACGACCGGATAAGAACGTGTGAACGTTTGTAGGTTTTCCGTTCGACTAAACATGACAACACCTCGCTTCATCTTCATTCTATATGAAGATGGCGAAGAATAGAACTGTGGAGGCGTCTCAGATGATTTATGGAATTGGAATCGATTTGGTCGAACTGAATCGAATCGAGCAAACGCTCGAGCGACAGCCACGTTTTGCTGGGAGAATCTTAACCCAGGCAGAGCAGGAACGATTTCAATCGCTCTCGGGACATCGTCGCATCGAGTATCTCGCTGGACGTTTCGCCGCAAAGGAAGCGTTCGTCAAAGCATTCGGAACTGGCGTCGGAAAAGAAGTCTCTTGGCAAGACGTTGAAGTCTTAAACGATGAGACGGGGCGACCGATCATGAGTGGACCATTCGATGGCGTCATCCACGTCTCGATCACACATTCTGAGCATTATGCATCTGCGCAAGTCTTATTAGAGAAGAGGGAATGGGATGTACCGACCAACTTGGATTGAAATCGATCGGGAAGCGATCGCACATAATATACGCGAAATCAAAACACGGATGGGCGAGCAACAGGTGATGGCAGTCGTCAAAGCGGACGGCTATGGTCACGGGGCAGTGACAGTCGCTGAAATCGCTCTTGAGAACGGAGCCGACTTACTCGCTGTCGCACTCCTTGAAGAAGCGATTGAGTTACGAGAAGCGGGCATCCAAGCACCGATTCTGATGCTTGAAGCCTTACTACCAGAACATGCACCAGTCGCTTCGAATTATGATGTCGCCGTTCCTGTCTTTTCAGCCGATTGGCTTCAGGAAGCGAAACGTCATTTGACGGAAATCGATCATCTCCGCTTGCATATCAAGATCGATACGGGAATGGGACGACTCGGACTACAACATGTCGATGAGTTGAAGCGAATTCTTGCTGAGTGCGATGATGATCTCGTCGAACTCGAAGGCATCTATACGCATTTCGCGACTGCTGACGAGCTGAACAGTCAGTTATTCGAGCGCCAGCTCAAGACGTTTTTATCGTATGTCGCACTAGTACCGGATATCCGTTACGTCCACTGTGCCAATTCGGCGGCAGCGATTCGCTTAGCAGGTCAAGCGCCGTTTAACGTCGTACGAGTCGGTATCGCGTTATACGGGGTGATGCCGTCGGATGAGATGGCAGGACATTACGAGTTCTTAAAACCAGCGTTTTCACTGAAAAGTCGTTTGATGCAGGTCAAACAAGTCGAGCCGGGTCAAACGATCAGTTACGGAGCGACTTATACAGCGCCGACGGATGAATGGATCGGTACCGTTCCGATTGGTTACGCGGATGGCTGGTCACGCAAGTTCCAAGGCTATTCGTTGATCGTAGACGGTCTGCCGTGCGAAATCGTCGGTCGTGTCTGCATGGATCGGCTCATGATTCGTTTACCGCGGGAATATCCGATTGGGACGGAAGTCATCTTGATTGGAGAAGGGGCACCAATCGAGGAAGCAGCCCATTGGCTCGGGACGATCAACTATGAAGTTCTGTGTCAATTCTCGAAGCGTGTTCCGCGTCAATGATTCGTACAAGACATCAATAAGATGGCAAAAATATGTTATTTGTTTGAATTTTGATTGTATTTTCTGAATTCGACTGATATATTGAAGTAGAAAGTGAGTCGTTCGTTAAGGTTTCAGTGAATCTGGAGGTGCCATTATCTTGGTCCAACAACGGGAAATGCAGTTTGTTGAGCGAAATGTAGCGAAGGAGACGATTGGGATGAAGTCGAACCATACGACCGAAGAACGCAAGCGTCAGCTACGTGAGGAATTGAAGCGTGGTTACGAAGAAATGGCAGCAATCAATTTATCGATCGTTGGCGAAATGTTCCAGATTGAAACGGAGGCGGAGTTCTCACTCCTACGTCAAGTAAGCGGGGTGTAAGCTTTGATAGTCAAACGTGGCGACGTGTTTTATGCAAATTTGTCACCTGTGGTCGGATCGGAACAAGGGGGAGTTCGTCCCGTGCTTGTTCTACAAAATGATATTGGTAACCGATTCAGCCCGACAGTCATCGTGGCTGCGATCACGGCACAGATCGACAAAGCCAAACTACCGACCCATGTGGAAGTATATCGAGAGCGACACGGATTAGAACGTGATTCGGTCATCTTACTTGAGCAAATCCGGACAATTGATAAACGCCGTCTAACGGATAAAGTCACACATCTAGATCCAGACACGATGATGAAGGTAAATAGTGCCGTCGCAATCAGCTTAGGCTTGGTTGATTTTTAGGCACTTACATAGAAGCGCAACACAAGAAGAGTCGATACTAGCGTATGCGACTTTTTTTGACCTCTTTTTTTATAAAATAGGTTTTAAAGTTTTCACTTCGGGGAAACATACCCAAGTGACCTTTTTATAAAGGGATGAGGTAGGATGAATAGCAAGACCACATAGACAGATTTTCCTTGAGGAGGAACTTGAAGATGGATTTAACAATTAAAACAGAGCAGCTTGACGGTCAGACGCATCTTTATATCGCAGGTGAGATTGATACGTATACAGCACCAAAGCTTCGCCAAGAACTAGTCCCGGCAGTTGAAACAAACGATGTCGTCGTCCATTTGGACGAAGTACACTACATGGATTCGACAGGTCTCGGCGTGTTCGTCGGAGCGCTCAAAGCAGCGAAAAAGAACGGTACATCGTTCACGCTAGTCGGCGTTTCTGAACGCATCCGTCGTCTATTCGAAATCACAGGTCTTTCAAGCATCATTACAATCGATAGTGGTGTAAGAGGTGGAACGCAATGAAGAACGAACAACTAAACATGACATTACCGGCAAAACCGGAATATGTAGCCATTGCTCGTTTGACGGTTTCAGGCGTCGCGAACCGGATGGGATATACGTATGATGACATCGAAGATATCAAGATCGCTGTCTCGGAAGCATGCGCGAACGCTGTTCAACATGCGTACGAAGGAAAAGAAGATGGTAGCATCGCCTTGACATGTAACGTCTATCCAGATGATCGTCTCGAGATTGTCGTCAAGGATAACGGCATTACGTTCGATAAAGATGAGGTCAAACGCCAAAGTGAACCGATTACGGATGCACACGATCTCGATTCCTTGCATGAAGGAGGACTCGGCATCTTGATGATCGAAGCATTGATGGATCAAGTAACGATCGAGAAAGCGAACGGCGTCACTGTCCATATGACAAAATATATGAATAGAGATGAGGTGGGTCAAAGTGCCAGCAAAGTCTCAACAACGCCATCACAGTGATGATGAAGTACTTCGACTGATTGATTTGTATCAGCAGGACGACCAAGATGAGGAAGTGCATGCGGCATTACTCGAGCGTTATTCAGACTTGGTAGAAGCTTTGGCCCGGAAGTTCTCGCGTGGTCGACCGATTCATGACGATCTCGTTCAGGTCGGTATGATTGGGTTGCTCGCAGCGCTTCGCCGCTTCGATAAAGAATTCGGTCGCAGTTTTGAGTCGTTTGCTGTTCCGACGATCATCGGTGAAATCAAACGTTTCATCCGCGATAAGACATGGAGCGTCCACGTTCCACGTCGCATTAAGGAACTCGGACCGAAAATCAAGAAAGCAGTGGAAGAATTGACGACGGAGTTGCAACGCTCTCCGCGCATTGATGAAATTGCTGCGCGTCTTGAAGTATCGGAAGAGGAAGTCCTCGAAACACTTGAGATGGGTAAAAGCTATCAAGCATTATCCGTCGATAGTTCGATTGAGGCAGATCAGGAAGGTAGTACCGTTACGTTACTCGACCTCGTCGGGAATCAAGAAAACGGCTACGACTCCGTCGATCAGCGTCTGATTCTTGAAAAGGCATTTGCTGTCTTAACGGACCGCGAACGTTCGATTCTCGAATGTGCCTACTACCGCAATATGAGTCAAAAAGAAACGGGCGAATTACTCGGCATTTCACAAATGCACGTTTCCCGTCTCCAACGACGTGCTTTGCAGAAGTTACGTGAAGCGATCAAAGTCGAACCAAATGAAGTATTCTCAAAAGACTGACCTTGTGTCAGTCTTTTTTCTTTTCCATGCGTTCTTCGGTATAATGAATGAGAGGTGAAGCAGATGGAAAAGAGAATCGCAAGTGAATTGAATGTACGTCCTGCGCAAGTGAAGGCAGTCTTACAATTGACGGAAGAAGGCGGTACGATTCCGTTCATCGCCCGCTACCGAAAAGAACAGACAGGTGAACTCGATGAGGTCGCGATCAAAGCGATTCTTGATCGACATAAACAATTAACACAACTTGAAAGTAGACGGAGTGACGTCCTTGAAAAAATCGAGGAGCAAGGTGCATTGACGCCGGAACTCCGTCGAACGCTCGAGGAAGCGACGACGTTACAACAAGTCGAAGATATCTATTTACCGTTTCGACCAAAACGTCGGACAAAGGCGGAAATTGCACGGGAAGCAGGGCTTGCACCACTTGCTGACTGGTTCCGCGACAAGTCTGCTTATGATGAAGCGACATTCCATCGCTTGAGCAATGGGCTGGATCCGGAAGAAGCTCTTACCGGGGCACAATCGATCATTGCCGAGGAGTGGGGCGAACAAGCGACGGTGCGTGAGTTCATTCGTAAGCAAATGCGCCGTTCAGCAGAAATCGTTACGAAACAGAAAAAGGATGCAGTCGATGAAAAAGGTGTATTTGCACAGTATTATGCCTACAGTGAACGGATTCAACAGATCGTTCCGCACCGGATTCTTGCGATTAACCGTGCGGAAGCATTGAAAATCGTCTCTGTGAAAGTCGTGTTAGAGGAACAGCAGGTTTTACCAACATTGCTTCGTTCATACGCACAACTGGCGCCAAAGAAACGCGATATCGTCGAAGCGGCGATCACGACGGGCTATAAAAAATCCGTCTTCCCTGCCATCGAACGAGAAATTCGCAATGAACTGACGGAAAAGGCAGAGCTCCAAGCAATCGACGTCTTTGGTAAGAACCTCCGCCAACTCTACATGCAGCCACCGATGAAAGGGAAAGTCATGTTGGGACTGGATCCGGCTTACCGGACAGGATGTAAGTGGGCAGTCATCGATCCGACAGGTGAAATGAAGGAAGTCGGCGTCATCTACGTGACGATGTCAGAACAAAAAGCAAAAGAAGCACGCCAAACTCTTTCGCAGCTCGTCGATACATACGGGATCGAATTGATTGCAATCGGCAATGGTACAGCTTCGCGGGAAACAGAAGCATTCGTTGCGGACTGGATGCAGGGGCAAAAAGATATCGCCTTTACGATCGTCGACGAGGCAGGGGCAAGTATTTATTCTGCTTCAGAGATTGCCCGGACGGAGTTTCCGGAGCTTCAAGTCGAACAACGATCCGCGATTTCGATTGCGCGTCGCCTGCAAGATCCACTGGCTGAACTCGTCAAAGTCGACCCGCAGTCTGTCGGAGTCGGTCAATATCAACATGATGTCTCGCAAACGAAACTGAAGGAGACACTTGATTTCGTCGTCGAGACGGTCGTCAACCAAGTCGGAGTTGATGTTAATACAGCGTCAGAACCGCTTTTGAGTTATGTCGCAGGAATCACGAAAGCGACGGCGAAAAAAATCGTCGAACGTCGCTCGGAACTTGGAACGTTCAAGACGCGTCAGGAATTATTGAAAGTTCCTCGTCTTGGTGCAAAGGCATATGAACAGGCTGCAGGATTCCTGCGAATTCTAGAAGGTACGCATCCGCTCGACCGGACGCCGATTCATCCAGAGCAGTACAAAACAGTCGAGAAGTTGTTCAAGACATTAGGCTTAACACTTGATCAAGTTGGAACGGATACGGTGCGGGAACAATTGTCTACATTGTCATTACCGGAGATGGCACAGACGCTCGAGATCGGAGAACCGACATTACGTGATATCATCGAAGCGTTACAACGTCCGGGTCGTGATCCACGGGAAGCGCTCGATAAACCGTTGCTTCGCCAAGATGTTCTATCGATGGATATGATCCAAGTCGGGATGGAGTTCCAAGGGACGGTCCGGAATGTTCTTGATTTTGGTGCGTTCGTTGATATCGGAGTGAAAGAGAATGGCTTGATTCATATCTCGAAGCTTAGTCGTAAGCGTGTCAAACATCCACTTGATGTCGTCGCTGTCGGGGATATCGTGACGGTATGGGTGACGAATGTTGAACCAGAGCGGGGACGCATTGGTTTGACACTGGTTCCGCCGAAATGACGAATGAACAATTACAACGATACGTCGAGCAACTTTCGCTCGACGTATTTTCCTTACCGTTTCGACATGAAGCTTATTTTAATCCACGACTGAAGACGACAGGTGGTCGCTACTTCTTAGGCGATCACCATTTAGACTTCAATAAACGATATATCGATGACATGAAAGTCTTCCGCGGAATCGTGATTCATGAACTATGTCACTATCATTTACATCTAGCAGGAATGGGACACCGTCATCAAGATCAAGACTTCAAGGAATGGTTAGAGCGCTATGGTGGGCTTCGATACAGTCCCAGAAGACAAGAAGACGAAAAAAAATCCTATCTTTATGAATGTGAGAAATGCAGCACATTATATAGAAGGAAAAGACGCATGAATACGGAAAGATATCGATGTGGTCGGTGTCGTGGAAAGATTTTTTACAAAAGTAGTTGACGTTCATTTCGGAGCATGATAAATTATAGAAGTCGTCAAAACGACAGCAACTAAACAACTTATCGTCGCTAAAAACTTTTTTAAAAAAGCATTGACGGAAAGAAAAAAAGTTGCTACTATATAAAAGTGTTCCGAACAGAACGTAACGTTCCGCAATAGCTCAGCGGTAGAGCAACCGGCTGTTAACCGGTAGGTCGTAGGTTCAAATCCTACTTGCGGAGCCATTCTTTTGGAGATGTACCCAAGTGGCTATAAGGGGCGCCCCTGCTAAGGGTGTAGGCCGGGAAACTGGTGCGAGGGTTCGAATCCCTCCATCTCCGCCAGACCTCTTATGTGAAAATGTTTCTTGAGAATAATTATTAATTACGATATGGCCCGTTGGTCAAGCGGTTAAGACACCGCCCTTTCACGGCGGTAACACGGGTTCGAATCCCGTACGGGTCACCATATGGAGGATTAGCTCAGCTGGGAGAGCACCTGCCTTACAAGCAGGGGGTCGGCGGTTCGATCCCGTCATCCTCCACCATTTCTTTTTAAAGAGTTGTTTACAACTTCAAATTGCGGTCCTGTGGTGTAGCGGTTAACATGCCTGCCTGTCACGCAGGAGATCGCGGGTTCGAATCCCGTCAGGACCGCCATTTTTGGGCTGTAGCCAAGTGGTAAGGCACTGGATTTTGATTCCAGCACGCGAAGGTTCGATCCCTTCCAGCCCAGTTTTTATGTGTCATTAGCTCAGTTGGTAGAGCATCTGACTTTTAATCAGAGGGTCGCAGGTTCGAATCCTGCATGACACACCATTTTTAATTTCATATTTGCGGTCGTGGCGGAATCGGTAGACGCGCTAGGTTGAGGGCCTAGTGGTGGCAACATCGTGGAGGTTCAAGTCCTCTCGACCGCACCAT
>NZ_JACSNA010000017.1:0-202 GCF_018618925.1 Exiguobacterium sp. s39 | reverse complement strand
CGTTGGTATTCTAAGAACACACGTCTAATGACATGGTTAATTAAAAGTTTGATGTCTTGTTGATGTCTTCAGTTTTCAAGGTGCGAGTGTCTCTATCGAGACTGAGAGACGAGCTCTCAAAACTGAACGATGGGCATGTCCCGTAAGGGACGTTTTCCTTAGAAAGGAGGTGATCCAGCCGCACCTTCCGATACGGCTACCT
>NZ_JACSNA010000016.1:0-234 GCF_018618925.1 Exiguobacterium sp. s39 | reverse complement strand
ACGATGAGGTAGATAGGTCACGGGTGGAAGCATGGCGACATGTGGAGCTGAGTGATACTAATCGGTCGAGGCCTTGTTCTAGCAGATGCTTGTTGATGACTTCAGTTTTGAGGGCGCGAGCCCGTCGTCTGGTGACGATAGCCAAGTGGTCACACCCGTTCCCATGCCGAACACGGAAGTTAAGCACTTGAACGCCGAAAGTAGTTGGGGGCTTCCCCCTGTGAGGATAGGACG
>NZ_JACSNA010000015.1:0-246 GCF_018618925.1 Exiguobacterium sp. s39 | reverse complement strand
TCACAGGGGGAAGCCCCCAACTACTTTCGGCGTTCAAGTGCTTAACTTCCGTGTTCGGCATGGGAACGGGTGTGACCACTTGGCTATCGCCACCAGACATTTATTATCTTAACATTATGTTCACATAACGTCAAGACTTTTTTTCGTTTTTTTGAAAGGCTCGCGCCCTCAAAACTGAAGTCATCAACAAGCATCTGCTAGAACAAGGCCTCGACCGATTAGTATCACTCAGCTCCACATGTCGCC
>NZ_JACSNA010000014.1:0-366 GCF_018618925.1 Exiguobacterium sp. s39 | reverse complement strand
TCACGATTGACGAAGCTTGCGCTTCATTCGTTTTTGTATTCCGTAGAATACGATTTTTGCCTCATCGTTCAGTTTTCAAAGTTCGTCATTGTTTGTTTTGAAAATGGTGGGCCTAAGTGGACTCGAACCACCGACCTCACGCTTATCAGGCGTGCGCTCTAACCAGCTGAGCTATAGGCCCGTCAAAGCAAACAAAATATGGTGCACCCTGAGAGATTCGAACTCCCGACCCCTTGATTCGTAGTCAAGTACTCTATCCAGCTGAGCTAAGGGTGCGATATGGTGCGGTCGAGAGGACTTGAACCTCCACGATGTTGCCACCACTAGGCCCTCAACCTAGCGCGTCTACCGATTCCGCCACGACCG
>NZ_JACSNA010000013.1:0-397 GCF_018618925.1 Exiguobacterium sp. s39 | reverse complement strand
CGTTGGTATTCTAAGAACACACGTCTAATGACATGGTTAATTAAAAGTTTGATGTCTTGTTGATGTCTTCAGTTTTCAAGGTGCGAGTGCCTTATCCAAAGGACAAGACAAATGGAGCCTAGCGGGATCGAACCGCTGACCTCCTGCGTGCAAGGCAGGCGCTCTCCCAGCTGAGCTAAGGCCCCAGGATTGAAATTATAATGGAAATGGTGGGCCTAAGTGGACTCGAACCACCGACCTCACGCTTATCAGGCGTGCGCTCTAACCGGCTGAGCTATAGGCCCATTCCATGACTAGAGAGAATTAGACTCTCAAAACTGAACGATGGGCATGTCCCGTAAGGGACGTTTTCCTTAGAAAGGAGGTGATCCAGCCGCACCTTCCGATACGGCTACCT
>NZ_JACSNA010000012.1:0-796 GCF_018618925.1 Exiguobacterium sp. s39 | reverse complement strand
GTTCCCATGCCGAACACGGAAGTTAAGCACTTGAACGCCGAAAGTAGTTGGGGGCTTCCCCCTGTGAGGATAGGACGCTGCCAGGCGATACATATGGAGGATTAGCTCAGCTGGGAGAGCACCTGCCTTACAAGCAGGGGGTCGGCGGTTCGATCCCGTCATCCTCCACCATTTTCATTACACTTGCCGGTGTAGCTCAGCTGGTAGAGCAACTGACTTGTAATCAGTAGGTCGCGGGTTCGACTCCTGTTGCCGGCACCATTTTTATCTTCAATGATCACCAGAATTCAACTATGAATGAAGGTTCTACCTTTTATATCCCTGCCGGGGTGGCGGAACTGGTAGACGCACAGGACTTAAAATCCTGCGGGGGTTTCCCCGTGCCGGTTCGATTCCGGCCCTCGGTACCATTTTCATTTTGATGTTTGCTGTTTGATCCTTATATTCCGCACCCTTAGCTCAGCTGGATAGAGTACTTGACTACGAATCAAGGGGTCGGGAGTTCGAATCTCTCAGGGTGCATTTTCGGGAAGTAGCTCAGCTTGGTAGAGCACTTGGTTTGGGACCAAGGGGTCGCAGGTTCGAATCCTGTCTTCCCGACCATCTTCAATTTCATCCCTTTAATGGGGCCTTAGCTCAGCTGGGAGAGCGCCTGCCTTGCACGCAGGAGGTCAGCGGTTCGATCCCGCTAGGCTCCACCATTTTTTATGACGAACTTTGAAAACTGAACGATGAGGCAAAAATCGTATTCTACGGAATACAAAAACGAATGAAGCGCAAGCTTCGTCAATCGTGA
>NZ_JACSNA010000011.1:0-805 GCF_018618925.1 Exiguobacterium sp. s39 | reverse complement strand
CGGGCGACAAGACTACCTCGATGTACACAACCAAGCTCGAGACGACACACACAACACTTAAAAAAGCTCAAAGACAACTAAGATTAAAAAAAATGAAGATGTTTAACTCTCCTCAAACCCTAGTACTATTGGCGTTAGCTCTTGTCCTAGCTTTTGCAGTTCCACTGAAAGCCCAAGACGGGCGACAAGACTACCTCGATGTACACAACCAAGCTCGAGACGACGTTGGTGTGCCTCATATAAAATGGCATGCGGGGGCGGCCCAATACGCCTGGAAGTATGCTCAAATAAGAAAGCGGGACTGTCGTCTCGTTCACTCAGACTCAGGCGGGCGTTACGGTGAAAACTTGGCATGGAGCAGTGGTGATATGTCCGGAGCTGCCGCAGTGAGATTGTGGGTCAAAGAGAAGTCTGACTACTTCTACAAATCGAACACATGTCGTGCTGGAAAACAATGTGGTCATTATACTCAGGTTGTGTGGAAAAACTCGGAGTGGGTTGGGTGTGCCAAAGTCAAGTGTGACAATGGTGGAACCTTTGTGACTTGCAACTATTCTCCTCCTGGTAATGTTAAGGGCCGTTGGCCTTACTAAGTATATGTGTACGCTGACGAATAAAACTTGTCCATAGAGGACGTGTGTGTTTCTATAATTTCAATAAATGATCACCATCTATCAGGATGTGGTGGTTCCTTTGTGTGTTTATGGTTTGTATAATATATATGTTGACATGTTGTGATGGAATAATACAACATGTGGAATCTTGGCACCATGATTCAGATTTCCGTGTATGAAATTAACACCGG
>NZ_JACSNA010000002.1:0-332990 GCF_018618925.1 Exiguobacterium sp. s39 | reverse complement strand
ACCGAAGTCACGATTGACGAAGCTTGCGCTTCATTCGTTTTTGTATTCCGTAGAATACGATTTTTGCCTCATCGTTCAGTTTTCAAAGTTCGTCTGCCACCTTAGCGACTTTAATAGATTAACAGGTTGTTTTGATTATGTCAACCATGCTTTTTAAAAAACTTTTCAGCCCCAACGAACCGTTTATAAAAGGCGTCTCGCTGGAACATTTATTAATATAACAACAAAATTCGACAAACACAAGCATTATTTTAAAAAAACTTTGCAAAGAGTTTAAATCCTCTTCGCAAAGTCTTTACCTTCTTAACATGGCTCCTACTGTAAACGCGATATTCGCTGGGCGTTCTGCTAACCGTCTCATCAAATACGTATACCAGTCCACACCATGCGGAACGTAGATGACGACACGATAACCTTGTCGAACTAACTCTTGTTGTCGTTTCGGTCGCATGCCTTGAAGCATTTGAAATTCAAACCGTGATGGATCAATCTGTTTCATTTGAGTAAAGTCGATGATTTGCTGAATGATCTGTTCATCATGTGTCGCGATTTGCGTGTAGTTCCCATTTAACAAATTGACTTTTACTAATTGAAGGTACGTCTCATCGACGGTCTTCTTCGGTTGAATATAGAGTTCATCGTCTCCATCGTATGCCCCTTTGACGACACGTACTGTTGCCTGAAGACGTTCTAGATCAAAACGACTACGGAATACATTTGCCTGTAGCGCAATCCCAACGTTTGGATAATGTTCATGTACGCGTTCGAAGACTCGGACGATCGACTCGACCATCATCGCTTCTTCCATGTTGACTGTCACGCGCATCTTTTGTTGATCTGCAACCTCTGCAATCCGTCTCAACTGTTGATAGGCGATATCCGGATCGATTCTTAATCCGATCGATGTTAGCTTTAGAGATACTTGTGCATCTAGATCATGTTCTTTGATTTGCCCGATGACTTTAATACATTCATTTGCGATGTCTACCGCGTCCTGCTCCGTCTCAATGAACTCTCCTAAACAATCTACTGTCGCGGCTCGTCCATCTTGATTAAATTGTTTCACGGTATCGAGTGTCTCTTCTGCGCCCTGTCCTCCGACGAATAACGTTCCACCAAGCGGTAATCCAACTTTTCTCGCTAATTGAATCAGTAACCTATTCTCAGCCAAGTATTCGAATACAGGTCCAGTAATCTGCTGTAACATCTGAATCACCCTCTCTCTTCTCCCTTACCCTCTCCCAATAAAAAAACGTCTTTCTTCTATATAGAAGAAAGACGCAGTTTGGATTAATGCAACCAGATGAAGTAACCGAGGAATCCGAGTGATAATACATACATGATCGGATGCACTTCTTTTGCTCGTCCTTTCGCGATCATCGTGACCGGGTAGAAGAGGAAACCGAATGCAATCCCTGTTGCGATTGAATACGTTAACGGCATCATGATGACGGTCAAGAACGCGGGAACCGCATACTCGAATTTTTTCCAATCGATCTGGAGCAGTGAAGCTGCCATCAATACACCGACGATGATTAATGCAGGTGCCGTGACCGGCGCTGTGATGATTGCAAGTAATGGTGAGAAGAATAAAGCAAGACCGAAGAACAATGCTGTGACGATTGCCGTCATACCTGAACGACCACCTGCTGCAACCCCTGCACTGGATTCAACGTAAGAAACCGTTGTTGATGTTCCGAGAATCGAACCTGCTACCGTCGCTGTTGAGTCAGCGATTAATGCGCGACCAGCACGCGGTACTTTATTTTCTTTAATCAGACCAGCTTGGTTTGCTACTGCAACCAACGTACCTGCTGTATCGAAAAAATCAACGAAGAAGAAAGTTAGGATGACGATCATCATTTGAACCGTGAAGATTTCATCGAAGTGAAGGAATGCCTGTCCAAATGTTGGCGCAATACTCGGTGGTGCTGAAACAATCTCACCAAGACTTGTTGGGACTGGAATCAAACCGAAGATCATTCCAGCAATCGCCGTCACGATCATTCCGAAGAAGATTGCGCCTTTGACACCACGTGTCATTAAGATCGCCGATACGACAAGACCAAATACCGCGAGAAGTGTTGTTCCTTTACTTAAATCACCGAGTGAGACGAGTGTCGCTTCATTCGCAACGACGAGACCACCTGTTTTTAAACCGATGAACGCGATGAACAATCCGATACCTGCTGCAACAGCCATTTTCAACGGCTCTGGAATTGCGTTGATGATGACCTCACGAATACCTGAAGCCGTCAATACCATGAAAACAAGACCTGAGACGAGAACGCCTGAGAGTGCAGTTTGCCACGGAATACCCATTCCGATAACGACGCTATAGGCGAAGAAAGCATTTAGTCCCATTCCTGGTGCGAGCGCGATCGGATAGTTTGCCAGTAACCCCATCGTGATGGAACCGATGATCGCAACGAGTGCTGTGGCACCGAAGACTGCTCCTGCGTCCATTCCTGCTTCGGCTAATGTATTCGGGTTAACGAATAAGATATACGCCATCGCGAAGAATGTCGTCATGCCGGCGATGAACTCTGTACGCATGTTCGTACCAAGCCCATTGAAATCAAAGAAACGCGCAATCGCATTTTCTTTTGCTTTCGGTTGGTGTGGCTGTTTCAATTGTGTGCTCATGATTGCCTTCCTTCCAAATAAGCCGTCTCCTTGAAAACAAAAAACGGCCCTTACCTAAGCGGTAAAAGCCGTTTCAATAAGCGCACGATGCTGCGTGTGCGCCGTAGTAGGAACCTTTACGGTGTTCCTGTAGAGACTTCCGGGCCCTATCCCCAGAATTATACGGCATTATTTATGTTTTTTTAGTGGTATGAAAATAAGAACAGACACATCGTAGCATGGTCAAATTCATGGGTCAACCATAAAAACGAAATTTAACTACTTAATTTATCCGAACGTTCGTCTTTGGAAGCGTTTTTTTAAGAGCTATCTTTGAGCTGCAGTAAAAAGACCTAATGGATGAGACAACTGTTATTCTTTTTAAATTCCTTAAAAAAAGGGGATAGCTGTTCGCTATCCCCTCTCTTATATGATCCATTACAGTCGTTTATGATCGTCACGATCTACGTCCGTTCTTGTATCCGTACCTTCATCAATATCTGCTTCCTCGCGTCGGACCGTTTCAGATACAGTTTCTGTATCTCGCACTTTACGTTTTCCGACAACAATTTCTTCAGAGACTACATCTTCTTTTGATACTACTACTTTTTCTTCTGAAAGCGGTACGTGGATGGAGTCGTTTTCATCTACAAATGCATCTGTTCCCGACGCATTTTGATCCACTTTACGTCGTTCCACGTAAACTTCTTCCCGCTCTACCGGTACTTCGATCGATTGTTGATCTTCGACTACGTGTTTGCTGACGTTTACTTCCCCGGTCTGCACTTTTTCTTTATCTACATTTAACCGTTCTTCATGCAGGCGAAGACTCTCTTCTTCTGTATCACTGTTCGTTCCAGTAACGCCAGTACGATCTACATCAGACTGATCGATGCTTGAAGTATCGTCATAGTCTCGGCTTCGATTTGCACCTAGAGTGTTGTCGTAGCCTAGGTCTCGATTTATACCGGAAAGAGAACCATTATCAGAAAGATGGTCGTTGTGATCCCGATTTGCTTCGACTCCAGTGCGATCATATTGATTATTGTTTACTCCAGAAGTTTGGTTGTAGCTTTGATTATGCTTTTCGTAAGAATCGCCGTAGTCGCTGTCTACATATAAAACCAACTTGCCGCTTTCTACCTGACGACGGTATTCTTCTGATTCATCATGCGATAAGCCCATTCCGCGGAATGCTTCTGTAGAAGAGTCGTCTGAAAAGGCAGCCATGAATTTCCCCATAAATCCTTGGTGCTCTTGTTCACCGGCAGTGTCTACATTGACGTTTGTCTGATTCTCTACCATAGAGAAGGAATGTTTATCTTGAGCCACGACATACATATCTCTTTCGTCATATCCCTGCGCTTTTAATTCGTTTACTTTACTCAGTACTTCCGCTTGGGTATTAAATACTTGGATAAATGTATCTTCTTTTCTCGTCATGATCTCTTCCTCCTTTTTAATAAATGCCACAAAAAATAATAATTAGCTCTTGAAAATCAATCTTATATGCCAATAGTTTGAATTTCCCCTACTTTTTTTCTGATTAAACCTGAATTTTTCGTACATCTTTTTTAATTACTGAAGCCTTTTTGGAATGTATTGATCCTGTTTACTAGAGCATGCTCATTATTAAAATTTTTCCTGTTTAAAACGTTTTAGTCATGCTACACAACAAGAAAAGACCCTTACCTAAGAAGTAAAAGCCGTTTCAATAAACGTACGATGTTGTATGTGCACAGTAGTAGAAATCATTACGGTGTTCCTGTAAAGCCTTCCAAACCCTAATCCCAGAATTATACGGCATTATTTTTTAGTAGGATGAAAAATAAAGAAAGACACATCATAGCACGGTCAAATTTATGACTAAACCATAAAAACAAAACTTAACTACTCACTTCATCCGAAGGTTCGGAATTAAAAGTTTTTTTGATGACTATTCGTTACTATTTCAAATCAAGTCTAATGTTAAACACCATACTTTTAAAGTATTCGGATAATAGTCTTTCACCTTTAAATCGATCTTCTAGAACCTGTTGTATATGTTGTGATTCATTTTCAAGTAGTCCATGAGTATTAAGGAAAGATCCGAAATAAGAATATGTATAGATCGGTTCATCTGGATACAATTCATAAGCACGTCGTAACATGGATATACCTTTTTCTTCCCACTCGTCATCCTCTCCAAAATAATAAGGAGTCATCGAAATCATATAACCAAAACACCATAGAAAATCCTCATGGTTCATAAAATGACGTAAACCATCATGCGTAACTTCCTTTAGTAAAGATTCCAAGTCTTCAATATCTATATCTTTCTCTGTAATTTCTAATGGTCCATGTTCAAAGGTGACGTACCAACAAAAAAAGCCAAGTCGAATAACTGTTTTAATATCTTCAGGATGTTGTCTCCAAGATTTTAAAAGATATACTTTGGCTTCATTCCATTTCTTTTGTTTTTCTAGTCGATCCACTTCAGCCCATGTCCAATCTATCATGAGAGCGTGCCTCCTATCCGTTTAATGATTTATTATATATTTCAGCAAAAGCTAACAGAACATCTTGATACATCTTAATTGAATCTCTCGAATAAATTGGTTTTGTCTAATGTCATCTAACAGTTCGATACGATTAGTTACAAAAAAAGCTCACTTCCATTCATAAATCATGTGAATAGAAGTGAGCTTCATTTTAAAATCGAATTGTTGAAGGTGAGACAGACTTCCTTTCATCTCTCCCCTTTAACACGTTGGTAGGACAGGTTTCATGAGACGATTTTTTTCTCAGCAAGTCCAGTACTTATTCCCACTCAATCGTTGAAGGTGGTTTCGACGTCACATCGTACAGGACGCTTCAAAAAACGTTGGTATTAAAGGGTTTATCAATATATTTAAGTTATGAATCCACTGAATTTATCGCATTATTTATTTATATAATTGTAGCAGGTGAAGGGCTTATTTTCAAACAATAATACAGAAAAAACTACAATTTTACGGGGTAGTAATTACTTACTTTCTCGCCCCTTCTTTTCTTCCCATGAAGAGATTAAAAACTCAGCTGTAGATCCAGCTATATTAACTGCAAACTGAGCATGCCTAGATGAAGGAGATGGGACTTTACGACTTCTGCCATGTGCGTCACTCAGTTTATTTCTTAATGATCCGAGACCTTTTACTACAGATACACACCCCGATAGAATTTCTTTAAATATTTGTTCCGTATGTTCACTAGGCGCTAGGTTAAGTAGTTCTTGAACTCCTTTATAGAGTTGTGGTAATTCGGCTTTATCATTATATTCATATTCAGCCTCATCCATAATATGTTTACATGTTGCCTCTAGCAAAGTCCTCGCAATAGTGATTGCTCCATCAGGATCTGTCGTCCGCCTTACTAAAGCTTTTTGCCAAACTTGTTGAACATATTCGTAATCGATATGCCCATCTATAGTGTCAGAAACAACACTATCTACTGGAGAAGTAGTAATTATACTTTCTTCTATTATAGTCAGAGCATGATTAAACTCATCACGTAAATAATCACGTCTTCCTTGATATGTAGGTGATTGATTTTTAATATGACCCCAAAACTCTGTTAACGAGCGACAATCCCTCAAAAATTTTGGTAAATAACTATTTATATAGGTATTTCTTATTAACTCCTGACGTAAATCTTTGTATTCAGCATCATCAGCATCTTCTCCAGTTGCATGAGAAACGAGTAAATATTTTAATTTTTCTACTTTAATATATAGCCCGTCATTCATCGTAGCATCCCCTCTCGATTCCATATTTAACAACAAGCCGTTCATAGTAACTTATACAATTTATAATTACGAAGAAGATGATTTCTAAGCAATAAAGCAACACCATAATATTTGTATCGTGTGGATGTACCTACCTATGCGATTATAAGAGTTATTTCGACTTTTGTAAGTGACAATAACCCCCCCTTCCATTAGAATTTTAAGTCTGTATAAAATAAGCAATGATTCTTTTAAATAGCTACATTCAATCAATGTCTTTAGAGTAAAGATCTTTCACACTTAAGTTGTTTAAACAAATTAAACTAATCGAGTAATTAACTAGAGACTCTGCTCTCAGATTGAAATCACTGAGTCAATTCTGAACTTTCTTTAATAATTTTATAGACAGTCGCTCTTCCGATTCCATATTCTTTGGCAATATCGCTTGCACTTTCTCCAGCTTCAAAGAGGGTGCGTACACGCTTTTTCACTTTTTCATCTATAGTAGGTCTACCGCCAATTCTCCCTCGCTTACGAGCTGCAGCTAGTCCAGCTTTTGTACGTTGCTGAATAATATCACGCTCAAACTCAGCAAAGACAGCCAACATACCAAACATAGCTTTCCCAGTTGGAGTGGATGTATCAAATGCATCACTGATTGATACAAAATCAACTTGTTTCTCTTTTAGTTGCTCAGTTAATTCGTATAACTCTTTAGTGCTTCTGGCTAGCCGATCTAGTTTATAGACAACGAAAAGATCTCCTTGAGTAGCAGCTTTCATTGCATTCAATAGCTCGACCCTCTCACTCTTTCGACTTGATACTTTCTCAACATACATCACCAACCGCAGTCCTTTTTCCTCCGCATACTTCTCAATAGCTCTTTCTTGCATATCTAAGTTCTGATCTTCCGTACTCACACGACAATATCCGATGATTCGATGCATTCATTTAACCTCTATTCTTTTTTCTCATATGTTTTATATACAAACTACATTAGACGAGTTTATAGACAAAAACAACAAAAAAGAGAGAGCATAAATGTTAATTTATACTCTCTCGGTATTTCGTCTATAAAACGACGGTTTAACAGAATTTTTTCTCTAAAAGAATTAAAATGAAATTTATCTTTATATGCTACTATTAGATAAAATTAATTGTAGTGAAAGGAAATGATACCATGAATGATATCAAAGAGTATTGCCCTTACTGTAATGCTGACCTTCAAGGAGAACCAATTCCAGAAGAATCACAAAAGTTTTATGGAGCAACTCATTTCACACGAAAAATCGGAATTACAAGTATTGAGTTTGATAGTATTCGTAAATGGCAATGTCCAGACTGTCAAAGAGAATGGAACCGAAAGTCCAATAAAACAATGAAATGATATTAATTCATCTGTTGCTGAAATGAACTTGTTAAGAACTCAATAGCATTATCTTCCGCTAAAATGTTTGTTCCTAATTCTCCTTTGAAAGCTTTTAAAAGTACAGATTGTTTCATCTGATGTAGTTGACTGATGTTATCCTTCAAATGAGATAATATATTTTCTTCCTTAACAAAGATTTTTCCAAGTAAATTCGTAATTTGTTCCATTTCTTTTTTAGGAGGCAACGGGATTTTTATTTTCCCTAAACTCAATTGACTTATAGTATTTTGTCCTGCAGATGAAACTATCATTCCTTTTAGTTGATCACGAACTAAGGAGCTTTCAAATAAATATTTCAAATAAGAGGCACTTATTAGCTTTTTATCAAAAGTCGCACGAATCAAATGATCAGAAAACGCTGCATCATGTGACAAATTAAAGTGAATAGCTTTTCCAACCAAATCAAAACTACCGTTGACTCTTATGAATAATATATCATCTAAGTCAAGACAATATTTTCTATACTCTTCTTCAGAAAGTTTTATCTCTCTTAAATTTGAATCATTAAACTTAGTTCCTTTAATATCTGAAAGTCTTAGAACAGGAATTGATTTCCCATTCTCACCCTTTCTCTTTGATAATCCATTTTGCATTTGTAAAATTTCTCTTAATTCAACGATTCTCCAATTAAGGGGTAGATCAGAAGAATTTATTTTATTTGTTTCTCTACTATCTTCCCCATATATTTCACTTCTCCACTCACTAGTAAGATCACCACTAAATGCTCTATTAAAAATAGCTGATCTTCGTAATTTAGAAGATTCTTCAGTTTTCTCAATTAATAACTTAGCTTCATCAATTTTTTTTAGAAAGTTCTCAACTTTTCCAACAATTCGTTTTTGTTCTTCTAAGGGAGGAACTGGTAATACACTATCCCTAAGGTATTTAAAATGTCTACTATAACCTTTGTTTGGTAGATTAATTGTTTTCAATAAATAGTAAAAGTACTTTGGATAAAGGTGTTCCAAGGGTTTTAATAGTTTTGTTCCATCTGCTCCTTGGGCAAAATTAAAATCTATCCATTTTATACATCTTGTATGATCACCAAAAACAATAACTGGTAATTCACCTGTATATTTATGTTCTTGATTATTAGTAAATCCAGAAATTAATCTCATCCCTTGATCAATTACTGGTATTTCCCCTTCTTCTTCATAATTTGCTTGTTTAATAGCAGTTGCTCGATTACTATTTGTCTTTATCACACTATCAAATCTCATCCATACCCAATTTTCAGGTACTTCATATGGCTGTTCTTCATCTGATATTATAGATTCTTTTAAAATTTTCTCAATGGTCTTCTTTTTTTTACTCACTGCTTGACCACCTCTTCTTCAATAGAACGTAACTCATTAGCAACCTCATTCAATAAATTCATAGCTTTCTGAAGCTTTAAAATTGCTTCTTCTGCTGACTCAATAGGATTTGGTAAATCTTCATACAAAGACATTGAATCATCTGCAATCAACCCAATATCCAGATTCTCATTATTTTTAACGACATCTTCTCGAGTAAATTTATTCCAACGCTCATCTTTAACTTCCGAACGATCTTCTGATACATAAGCCTTCATGAAGTTTTCAAAGTGTGCCATAGTCAACTGGTTTCGCTTGCCGAATGAACTCATATTTGTACGCAGATCATAAACCCAAATATCTTTCGTATTATCCTGATCAGTTTTCCCTCTAGTAAAAAATAAAACATTTGTTTTAACGCCTTGTGCATAAAAAATACCTGTTGGCAAACGTAAAATGGTATGCAAGTTACACTTATTCATTAAGTCCTGACGAATTTGTGCTCCTATCCCACCTTCAAACAAAACATTATCAGGTAGAACAACTGCAGCCCTCGCTTCCCCACTATCATTTAATCCATTGTAAATAAGTTGTAAGAAGTTTAATTGTTTATTAGAAGTTCCAAATGTTAAGTCATCCCTAGTAGCCCGTTCTCCCCCTTTTTTTGTCCCAAATGGTGGGTTGGTAAGAATAACATCAAAATTCTTCATCCATTTCCCATTACTTGATAAGGTATCACCATGCTCTAAACGTCCTTCAATATCATGTAAGAGTGCATTCATCAAGGCTAAACGATGCGTGTCTTTTACAAGCTCCATTCCAGAAAAAGCTTCTTTTTTTTGAAACTCAATTTCTTCAATATTTAAATCAAAGTGATTATCTGTTTTTTCTTTTATATGCCGATCTGCAGCAATCATAAAACCAAATGTTCCTGCTGCAGGATCAGCACAACGTTCCCCTACTTTAGGATCAATCAATTGCACCATTACATCAATTAATGGTCGAGGTGTGAAGTATTGACCTGCACCTGACTTTGTTTCACTTGCATTTTTCTCAAGAAGTCCTTCATACAAGTCGCCTAATCCTTCTTCTTTAGCATTGTACCAATCGAGCGCATCGATAGATTTAATAATTTTTTCTAAGTTCTTAGGCTCTTCAATACTGGTAGAAGCATCACTGTAAACAAGTCGCAATTTATCATTTTCGTTGCTACCTAATTCAAGAAGAAGCTTTTGATAAAACTGTTTTAATGGAAGCCCTTCTTTTTCTACAAGCTCATTCCAACGATATTCTTCTGGAATTATTGCTTCAGTCTCTTGTTCTTTCATCATTTTTAAGAACAATAAATAAGTTAGTTCTGTTACATACTGTTGATAATTGATTCCGTCATCTCGTAATACGTTACATAGATTCCATAGTTTTTTTACGATTTCCTGGTTTGTCATGTTGTTCCTCCAATGTATTTCTATTTATCTGTTTTCTTATTAAATATCAATTAATAAGTAGTCAATTTTATAATTATAACTCAAAAAATACCGCTATATTGAATTAGCGGCATTTTAATTTAATTATCCTACATACAAGTTATCATTGATTGTTGAAACAATCGGATCAATCAAATCACCAAATTCTCTTTTCAGCGTTTTATATCCTCCGCTGCTTTTAAAGGGCTCTTCAATAAATGCAGCTTCCGGAGTAGGAGCTAAGACAGGGACTAATAGTAGTTGTTTTTCGATCCGTTCTAGCCAGTTCTTTTGTCTCGGTGTCCAATCATGAAGAGAATAGACTTTTTGCATTGCATATTTGATTCTTGTTTCATGATCAACTAATGCTACACCAAGAGCAGCCTGACGAATAAAACTAATAATGTCCGCAGCAATTTCCTCATTTTTCGTTTGCTTCCATGCAATTTGTAAATGAGACTGCTTAAAGCCTTTTGTTTCTAAAATCGTAATCAACTCTCGTAAGTCTTTACGAGTTAAGTCTTTTGGTCGAGTACAAACTAGTTGCAAAGCGGGGATTTCGTTTATGTTGGCTTTAATAAATTGTACGAATCCATCTAAATAATCTTCTGGGCGCTCATTACCTTCTCCATAGCCTCTGGTTACATGCGTAACCTTATCCTCTTTATCAGAAATGTAACGCTTTTCTCCTTTGATTCTATACTCTCCCATGTATTCAAATAGAATCGAATATTGACTAGCTTCTTCAGGAGAATAGTTCTTTACTTCACTAATCCATTCATCGACACTTTTCCCTTGAGATAGCTCTTCAAATTTCTTTTTGTCTGTCTCAGTTAGTTTTTGTTTACGTCGCTGTAACTTAGCTGTCAGTTGTTCTCCGTAAAAGCTTGCTTCGTCTTTTGTTTTAGCATGCGCTAGACGATCATGAAGTTCTTGTATGCTTTGAATTTGGTTCTTTACGACGGGCTTCATTTCCGTGTAACTTTGTAGTTTGTCATAAATCCCTACTGCATCATAGATATTAAAATGCGTTTTATTGATGTCAGGGCAAAGGCGTGTGGCACGTCCAAGCATCTGATCATACAAGATACGTGATTGTACACGTCGCATGAAGACGACATTAGTAATAGCAGGCACGTCGATTCCTGTAGTCAAAAGGTCAACAGTAACCGCTACGTTCGGCAAGCGTTCGTTTTTAAATCGCTTAATTGATTCAAGGGGTTTATAAATTGAACCCGTAATCTTGACGATTGCATCGTCTTCCACTTCATCACCTAACTCTTTGAATGCTTCTTTTAGCAATCGTACAATCAAATCTGCATGTTGATCCGTAGCAGCAAAGATTAATGTTTTTTCTTTTCCCATTGGATCAATATACTGAGCGAGTGTATTTAAAATCGCTCGGTTGAATGGCTCAGTAATTACTCGCTTATTGAATTGCTCGACTTCGAAATGAACATTATCTTCTACTTTTTCAAGTTGAATTTCATTGTTATCCACATCATAGACTTCAACTTCATCATCTTTTTCAAACGTGATTCCTAAAGTAGATAGCTCTGTTGCAAAAACATATGGTGGTTCATGGTCAGTCAAGAAACCATCGAGCACAGCTTCACTATAGGAATATTTAAAGATTGGCATTCCAAATATCTCTGTTGTGTGAAGAGCAGGTGTTGCTGTGAGACCCAAGCAAGCTGCATCAAAGTAATCAATTACCCGTCGATACTGACTAATATAGTCATTTTGATCTTGGAACAACAACTCTTCGTCAGACATTTCACGATCACTGGTATAACCTCGGTGCGCCTCATCAACAATAATAAAGTCATATTGACCGACACTTGGTATCCGCTTGTCTTCACTGTAAAACAGTCGATGTACCATACCTTGCACTGTTGCAATGTGTACTCGAGTTGCAATCTCCGGAGACATGTCTTCTAATGATTTAACATCATAGATACTTGAGAAAGGAAGCCCTTCGATTTCTGTATCTTTTAATGCATTTTCTGTTTGAACACCGAGAGATTTTCGATCAACTAAGAATAAGATACGTCGACTTTTTTTAGCTTTAATTAAGCGATACATAAGTGCAATCGCAGTTCGAGTTTTCCCTGTTCCGGTTGCCATAGCAATGAGCATTTTTCGTTGTCCCTCTTGCATAGCTTGCTCAGCCGCTAATACTGCATTCTGCTGATAAGAACGTAGACCAAACTTAGTAATATCTTCTTCTTTCAACTGTTCATTAGCAGCTTCATCATCCTGACTCAGAAGAAGTTGCAAGTCTTCTGGAGAATGCCAACCTTCTAATGGACGTGCATGCTCTGTCGGTTTTCGAGCATCCCAAAACCAGATTCCTGACTCTTCTTTTAACTGGCGTAAAAATGGTCTGCCATTTGTAGCATAAAGAAACGGTACTTTATATTGACCGTTGGCAGACAGCAATTGTTCATTCCCCATCGAAGTAGCATTTCTAGCATACGTTTTCGTTTGGCTATCTAAAACAGCAGGTATGTTCTTATGCTTTGCTTTCGCTTCTACCAAACCAACTAGTTGTAATCCAATAAAGAGCGCATAATCCACTCTTCCTCTTCCAACTTTCCACTCAGCAATTGCCATATTTCGATTCTTCTGCGGAATCGTTCCTTTTGTATAGGAGTTTAAATTATTCGTATCTACTTCCCAGCCTGCCAAGCGCAGTTTTTCGTCTATAATTGTTCGTGTTTCTGATTCTGATAATCGCTGATTATGAACAAAACTACGTGATATTTTTTTGCGTTCTCTCTTTATTTCTGGACTTTCTAAATTTGAATCTTTACGAATGCTCTTTAGTTCATCCTCTAACTTTTTAACTTTAAAATCGTATTCTTTTTGCAACTCATAAATCTTGTTTTCTTCTTCCTGTTCGACGGGTTCAATGTATTCTGGTGCTTGGAAGTTCCAATCGTTGTACACTTCCATAAACCATATCGATATACGATAAGTTAAATGGAGCATTGCTTTCGCTTCTGCAACTTGTCCATAGTCTGCGCCATGCACTGCCTGATTTCCTTTTCGACGCAACGCATGGAAGATTTCTATTAACTCAGGAGCTAGTAGCTCTTCTCTTCTTAGTAAGTTAATTCGTTCAATTTGCTTTTTATTATCAGGTTCTTCTAAATTCTCAAGTGCTAAAATGTATTTAGTCATTGTCTCTGCAAATAAACGCAGCTTCATCAACGTTGTATGTGGATCAATGTAAACGTTCCGTTCTGCTGATTCACCTAAATTAGCGAGAACATCCCATTTACCAAGAAAGAATGCAAAATTACTTTTCATGATTACCACCACTTTATATAGTATTTTTCACTATTATACCATCATGGTGTATGTATTTTACAATTCAACCATTTTCTAAAATAATGCAAAGAAGAGTATCAATCACGCATTGAACATAATCGACACTCTTTCACTATATTGTTCTTTTCATTCAGCAATACTGTATGAAAGATGAGTTTTATTAATTATATTTTTTCTTTCTTCTGTCTTCGCACGTATAGCTTTAAATTGTGCTAAAGGATCAATTTTCGGTCTGTTTTTAGGTACATCTATCTTCATTTCACCAATTTCTATAGTAATCATTTCTTCAATCTCTTCCGGCACTTTAGTAATTTCTTCTGATTCATAGACAAGATTTTCATGAATACTAGACCCTCTTTGTGTAACGACCGAAATTTTGGGATTCATTGATTTTTCTTTTTCAAGCACGTTTCGGCTTGATTTCAGTACGTTATAACACCCAAAATACTTTAGCAAACATTCCCACATTAAGGCATACTGCTTATTTAGTTTTAAAAAATTAACCCTACTGAATTTAGAATAATTTTTGACTGTACTTTCTTCACGTTTTTTAGCGAGCGATAAAGAACGTTCACTATACAGTTCCTTATACTTTTCTAATTCTATATCAAAATATATACCAGTTAATCTATGAAAGAATGGAGAATCTTCTTTTTCTTGTTTTTGATCAAGAAACTCTATAAGGTTCATTCCTTTATTATTAATTGAACAATAATGAGCATCGTAATAGTACTTCAAGCCTAATTGATCTTTTAACTCCTTAACTAAGTCTTGGTTATATGCTTTGACTTCTTTTTTATCTTTTTTAACAAATACATCTTGAGCACTTATATTATATAAATAAAGCAATTCTTGTCTAATAGTATCGATTTTTATGACTTCATCTTTTTTTAGTCTTCTGTGTATATCGTTTACTGTATGCCCCCATCGTTGCTTTTGATAAACAATAACCCCCTCTTTATTTAACTTACGAAACACCGATACTAAATTTGACTTTAAATTCCCTAAAAACACTTGAATAAAGTCATCTACCATCTCATTTTCTAATTTATCATTTTCATAATTATAAATATTTTTCTTAAAGTACTCTTTTATTTTGTGCAAATCACTTTCTTTGGTCCCATAAACCATTTTTAAAAGTGTTTCATCAATGATACCAATACTACTTAACCATTTATTTGCACTCATCGGTTTTATAGTATTATGTTGCTGCACTAAAAAACTTAATACAATTGATTTTAATTCAGATTCTCCAACTAATTGTCCACTACCATTATTTGAACGTCTATCTATTCGATCAGCCTTTTTAGAACGCTTTCCTACACATGTAAAAACTCTTTTCGAGCCTCTTCCTGCAGATGTGCATGACTCCCAATACTCCATTACCGATTTCATGATTATTTCTGTTTCTTTCCCAGATAAATTCCCATTCTTTTTAAGTGCTTGCTTTTGTGCATCACTTCCATATTTTTTAACTAACTCTTTTAGGGTAAATGTTTTCAACACTTTAATTCCTTTCTTATGAATTTATTAATATTTCTAAGCATTTACTACATCTCACTTTTAGCATGATTTGATAAAATCGTCTCTTATATTCAATAGACCTTAGTTTAACTTGGCTTTCGAAGTATTTTTTCTGTACCAAATCGAGTCTATAAATATATATTATTATTAGGTCGATTCGGTACAGAAACTGCGATTTGATTCAGTATATTTTTTATACATTATCCTGACTTTTTACATTCAAATTTTTGTACTAGTATTACAATTTGTTTTTCGGATTCAGTGTTTGTCTCTTTTGTGATTGTTTACAATGATTGGTTAAGTTTTTATAATCCGCTAATGCCTCATCGATATGATCATAAGGAACCCTTTTATTCCAACCCTCGTACAAATAATGTCTCATCTCACTAAATGTCCACTGTCTGTTTGATTCTGTAACAATTCTGCCAATAACTTTTTGAACTGAATGACGTTCTCTTCTCGGGTTCTCAATTTCATTGAACTCAGGGATATTTTTTTGAATGAGTAATGTCTCCGTTATTTTTAATAGTTCTTTTTCCATCAAAACAAATAGTACTTCAATCTCATCAGGGTTTGTTTCAATCAAATTTAACAGTCTACTGTTAACATGCTGCTTGGTACCTTTTTTTAAATAACCACCATTGAATCTCCACCATAAATCTTTACTTTGTCCTACGTACTTTAACTTTTTATTAACGTGGAAAAAATATAATCCGCTCTCTTGAGACAACTGCTTTTGATATTTTTTCACCTCGCTAAACTTGACCATAAAACTTTTTTTCGAATTAATTTTGATGTTAAACAATGATATTTGAAATTAGTGTACGCCTTCACCCTCGACAATATACTATTGTCCGACACTACGAAAATCGGCAATTTCTTCCCTCGCCTTCTAGTATTTTTTTATCAGTTATTCTGATATCCTGATCATATCAAATCGAGTTTTCCCGATATGAGGCAGATTCGTCAGTAAAAGCCTACTCTTTTTCGTGAAAATCGCCACCAAGAACTTTTTTTGATTTTTTGAAAATTTTTTTTTGAATCACCATTCAATTAATTTAATATGTCTCGTAAAAAGCTTTATTCAACCTATTGTTTCTTCATATATAGCCTCTTTAAATTAATTTCTTATGCTTCTCGTATCGAAACTTTCAGGCGCATTTTTCGTGTGCTTAGGAGTGCTGATCTTGACGAAAGATGAATGTAGATAACGAGATAAACAGATAACATTGTATAGATTGAATTTCTTATCAGTCCTTCTCACGAAAAAGCCGCCAGAGATTTTTCACTCCAGCGGACTTTTGTCGTTTTCATAGACTATTTAGTTTTATCTAAATCAATCATCATTAAAGATAGCATTATGCCGTTCTCTTGCTATGCAATGGAAACAAGTACAAACCGAATCATCAAGACACGGCTCATCGATGAAGCCGACTTCTCTAACAGAACCGTATTTTGTAAATCTTCCGTCTGATTCATACTCTCGATGAATTCGCTTGATTCGGAAAGAACGTAAATACTCCTCAATACTAGTAGTAATTATTAAGTCAAATTTGTCCCTTGCTACTGCTTTAACAGTTTCTTCTGACCAAGACCAGTAAAAGTATCTCCAGTGCGTTCCTAGCCCATCAGGAAGGTTTTTCGGGGGTCTTAGATACCAAATTAGAAGATACTCTAAAATTAATAAGCCTCGATTGTTAATAGATTGATTTGGTATGAACACGTCCATGAAAGTGACTTCATCCGTTAACTTTTTGCCGCTGTATGAATGATGCGACTGTATTCTCGATTTCCAGTTCTCTTTTGTATCGTCTATATCTTTGCATGTTCCTACGTACTCAATATCGCCATTAGCATTCCGAAATACATATACACCAGAAAGCCCCCTTAGCGAACTCAGCTCGAAGCCAAATGTATGTGTCTGCTTTTTGCCCATGTAATGATCTTCCTTTCTCATTTCTTTTAATTGTTTTTCAGATATATGCAAGTTACTAACTGAACTTATTTGATTTTGAAATCATTAAGTGGACTGTACATTCTACCAATTTCTAAAATGCTGTCCTGTTCCAGTCCTCTCAAGTATTTAGACGTCATCTGCGTATCAAAGTGTCCCATCAAACGACTTAAACTATAAATGTCTATTCCATTACGCAATTGCTTTTGAGCAAAGTAATGACGGCAATCATGTGGTGAACAACGTACTTCCTTACGTACTCCAGCATTCTTGCAGTGAGCTTTCAAGATTTTGTTTATACTGGAGCGATGTAACTGTGTAGCGGATTGATCTAACAAATAGTACTCTTCCATCTCATCTGATTCTTTACATCGAAACCGCTCTTTTTTTAACACTTCGTAGCGACGCATATACTTGCGCATCGTTTTGCTAATGTACACAAGACGCTGCTGTGATCCCTTGCCATGGATTAGTATCGCTTTAGATGAGACATCCTTGTTTTTAATGCCAATCAACTCTGAAACTCGGACACCTGTATCAAACAGCATGATGAGAATAAGCTTATCTCGGACATTAGAATAGGTTTCTTCCTCAACATCAGTGATGATTCGTTTTACTTCGTCATCATTGAACGTTATAATTACTCGCTTTTCCTCCTTCAAACTTTTGATTCGTCGCATCGGATTAGCGAGATCCTCGATGAACTCTTCCTCTACCAAATAGTTAAAGAAAACTCTTAACGTTGCGATATTGTTATTGATCGTAATCGCTTTTTCTTGTCCCAGTTGCTGACGATACTGAATATACCGTTTAACGTGTATAGCTCGTATATCCTCGACTTCCTCCACTCCTAAATCTCCTTGCATAAAGTCCTGCCACCTCATCAATCGCCAGATGCACATGTCAATATATCGTGGTCTCCTCCCTTGAATTTGTTGGTTCAATTTAAAGTCATCCAACAGTTCCATGATTTTGGTCACGAAAAAAGCCCCCTTTCATTCACAAATAATGCGAACAAAAGAGAGCTTCATTTTTAAATATAATTGTTGAAGGTGAAACAATCTTCTTTTCACCTGTCCCCTTTAAAACGTTGGTACGACAGGCTTCATGAGACGAATCCTATCAGTAAGCCCACTTATTACTCCCACTCAATCGTTGAAGGTGGTTTCGACGTCACATCGTACAGGACGCGGTTAACGTGCTGGACTTCGTTGACGATTCGGACCGAGATCTTCTCAAGCACGTCCCATGGGATACGTGCCCAGTCTGATGTCATTCCGTCAATTGACGTGACAGCGCGGATTCCGACCGCATAGTCGTATGTCCGCTCATCGCCCATGACACCAACCGATCGGATTGGAGGAAGGACTGTGAAGTACTGCCAGATTTCGCGCTCGAGTCCTGCTTTTTTGATTTCATCGCGAAGAATGAAATCAGATTCACGGACGATTTCGAGTTTCTCATCTGTGATTTCACCGAGGACACGAATTCCGAGACCTGGTCCTGGGAACGGCTGACGCCACACGATTTCATCAGAAAGACCGAGTTCTTTCCCAAGTTCACGGACTTCATCCTTGAACAACGTGTTGATCGGTTCGATCAATTCAAACTGCATGTCTTCCGGCAATCCACCGACGTTGTGGTGTGATTTAATTGTTTGTGCCGTATCCGTACCGCTCTCGATGATATCCGTGTAGAGCGTACCTTGGGCAAGGAAGTCCATGTCCGTCAGCTTCGAAGCTTCTTCGTCGAAGACGTAGACAAACTCGTTGCCGATGATTTTACGTTTCTGCTCTGGATCAGAGATACCACGGAGTTTGTCGAGGAAACGGTCCTGGGCATCAATCTTGATGACGTTCATGTGGAAGTGATCCGCGAATGTCTTCATGACGCTTTCCGCTTCACCCTTACGCAGTAAACCGTGATCGACGAACATACATGTCAATTGATCACCGATTGCTTTGTGGATCAAGGCTGCGACGACAGACGAGTCGACACCACCAGAAAGTGCACAGAGGACTTTTTTATCGCCGACTTGTTCTTGAATCTTCGCTACTTCAATTTCGATGAAGTTCTCCATCGACCAGTCGCCTGCACATTTACAGACTTCAAAGAGGAAGTTCTTGAGCAATTCTTTTCCGAAGACCGTATGGTTCACTTCCGGGTGATACTGCACACCGTACATTTTCAATTCTTCGTTCTTGATTGAAGCGATCGGACATGACACGTTCGTTCCATCGACGACGAATCCGTTTGGCACAGAAGTAACGAGGTCGCTGTGGCTCATCCAGACCGTTTGTTCAAGCGGTAGGTTCGCATACATCGGTGACGGGTCTTGTAACGTCAATGTGGCTTTTCCATATTCACGATGTCCCGCACGTTCTACTGTTCCGCCGAAATGTTGTGACATGAGCTGCATGCCGTAACAGATCCCGAAGATTGGAATACCGAGGTCGAAGATTTCTGGGTCACACCGGTACGCATCCTCTGCGTAGACGCTACGTGGGCCACCCGAGAAGATGATACCAGCAGGTGCGATTTCTTTTACTTCTGCTGCAGTGATTTTATGCGAATGCAACTCACTGTAGACACCAAGGTCCCGAATACGACGTGTGATCAATTGATTGTACTGTCCTCCAAAATCGAGGACGAGAATCATTTCCTGGTCCAAATGTGCTTCCAAATCTGTTCCCGCCTTTCTGATTTCATGCGTACCCTATGAAAAAAGCCCACTCTTCGCCCATGGATAAAATGGAAAAAGAGCAGGCCGCTTCACAAAAAAATGTATACGAAGGGTCTGCTCCTTCATAGTCAGGTCGTTTAAGGTGACCCGGTAGAGACTCTCGCGCCATATTCGCGAGTATATACAAAGGAGATTGCATGTGTGTGATTTACGTTGTTCCCATTGTAACTGTATCGTTTCGTAAATATCAACCCTCTACATGACGAATGATATTTTCGAAATATTCACGTTTTTTCTCAACCGATAGTGATTCTCCACCATAGACCATCCGTTCGTAAGCATCCGTCAACGGTCGCATCGCATACGTCTCGTAGTACCCATCGACTTCGTGAGCGAGTTCCGCAAGCGTCCGACCATCTTGATAATGGAATCCTTTTTTATCAAGACGTCGTAAGAGGTACCGGTACATCCGGCGGAATCCTTCCGGTCGCTCGATTTGTCTCCGGAAGAAGAGAATCGCGAGTGTTCGAATGATTGGTTTTCGGAACAAGTACAAGAATAAGAGAGCAAGTGCCGTCAGGAAGATTGGCCAAAATGGAATTGACTTCTGCTCCGTCTGTCCAGCGCTAGTCGTCTGTTCTTCATCAAGAAGATTTTCTTGCGGACGATTTGGCGTCGTTGTCTCCGTATTATCTTCTGTCTCACGTTGCGGATTTGCTTGTTCCGTCTCATTATCCGTTTCCCGATCGATCGTGTATTGTCCTGCTCCATCGAAACTGACTGTTGGCTCAAGCGGTACCCAGCCTGGTCCTTCGATATACACTTCGACCCACGAGTGCGCATTTTTATTCCGCACTGTATAACTCGTCACGGCAGCTCCGATGACGTCGGATTCGCCTCCCGTGAACCCTTTCACCCAGCGTGCGGGTAACCCGGCTGCCCGTAGCAAAACAGCAGCCGACGTCGAGAAGTTATCACAGTATCCGAGCTTCGTCTCGAATAGGAATTGATCGACGTAATCTTGATTTTCTCCTGGTACGGCAACTTCCTCCGTATTGTATTCAAAGTTCTCTTCTTCGAAATAATTTTCAATCGCCCGTGCTTTGTCCCACGGTGTCTCCTCACCCTCAACGATTTGTTCCGCTAAATCACGGACACGCTGTGGTAAACCATCCGGCAGTTGGAGATACCGCTCTGTTTCATTCTCCGATAAATTGACGGGTTCATCTGTCTGGAGTTGTTCTTCCGTAAAGAGCGGATACGAGTAGTCAATTTGATAATTGCGTTGACGATCCGCCTCGTCTAGATACGATATTTTTTGATTCTCTGGATCAACCAGTACATTTTGTCGTTGTTGATCGACCGAGACCCGGACGTTATCTCCGTTATATGGCACGAACGGTAATTCACGTGCCATCTCAAACGTCGCTGTTTCCTCACGTGTCTTGACTTCTCGCCCGAAGTGCGAGAAGAAACCCCGTCCATCGATTTCCGGATTCGATTCCGACAGCACCCAGCCTTTGCCGGTATAAATGTCTTTCGTCTCGACTCGCCAGTATCGGTTCCCTTCACTTTCGACCTGGAAGACTTCCCGATCGTCCATCTGGAACGGTCCTCCGAGTTGCTCGTCATTGTTACCGTAGCCAACCTTTTGAATCGCATTCGTCGGCTCTCCTTCACCTTCAAGCCCGGACGTCAAATCGTACCAACTATCTTGCCATGTCGCATTGATGACAGGACTTTGGACAGCAGCGACGATGACGGCACCCATGATGAATAAGGCACTCAGCGGACGAACGTAAGAAGCGCGTGGTCGTTCGTTGACTTCCGTCGCATAGAGCAATAGCAAGGATAAGATGATTGGATAGAGAATGAATGTCTCTCCCGAGTAATCCGTCCATGTATCACAATAGGCGATGAACCCGATGACTCCGAAGGCAAGCCCGAAGACGAACCCACGATTCGGGAACGTCCGACGCGCGAGATATGCGATCAAAAAACTAATCAATCCGATCGAGAGCGCGAAAGCGGGTCGTCCTGGTAATTCACCATTGATGACGCTCTGAATATCTGAACTGATTTCCGTAAAGATGCCCCATGGTGCTGCTCCCGGCGTCAAAATCAGATAGAACGACAGCAGTAATCCACCGAGACTTCCGAGTAAAAAGTAACGCCGCGATAGATGCGACAACAGCAACGGCAGAAACAGCATAGGTAAGAAGGACCAAAGATGTTCGAACGTCGTCAGTTCGAGAAGTGGTGGCATGAAACAAGTTAGAACGGCTGCCGCGATAGCGTTCCAAATTAAGCGTCGCATCATCGCACTCCCCTCCGTTCTGGTGTATAGACATGAACGGTGGCTTCTTGATTAATCTTCGAAATCCATAGTTCATTGTTCGATTCAAGATCCGGTGTGATGAAAAGGACGTTGCCACTCAATCGAAGTGCTTTTGACGAATACTCCCATGACTCGATGAACGTCCGTGTCCGACTCGGCTGCGCCGTCATCAGGTAATGCGTCAGTTTCGCTCCTTCAAGCGGTAACGACAACGATTGAACAGCATGTCCGACGAGGTGAATGCGGTAGCTCAGCCGTCGTTTGTTCAACTGATCCGTCGCTTCTGCCAGCATCGAGATGACGCGTTCGAAAGCTTCACCCGCTTCCGTCCCCTCATCAAAGACGATCGTCGTCTCCCGTTCCTGCTCTCGCTCGAACGTCTTCGTCATTAAGCCTTGGCGTTTTGCCGTCGCTTTCCAGTCGATCTGATTCATCCGGTCACCACTGACGTATTCCCGGACCCCGACGACAGTAAAGGACGACTGACGAAGATCAAGCGACACAGGGGAGATTCCTCCATCGCCGCGATCCTCCTCATGCGGAAGTTGAACGGCAAGGCGTGCCGGTTCGATCGCAAGATACGTCTCGACCGGAAACATCCGCTTCCGTTTGAACAGACCGAACGGATCTGTAATTTCAACGATACAGCCAGGAATCTGGTACACTCCTCGACGAATCGATGGAATCGTGTAGTCGATGTGCTCTGTCTTTCGGTAGTGGGCACGGAGCGGACGACTGATATCGAGTTTTTCTTCGCTGAGTTCGTTTGGAATCGCCTCCGTCACCTCGACGGCTCCGACAAGGAACGGGAAACGTCGGCGAACCCGCAAGGAAACCGGGATATCCGTTCCGGCAACGAGCATCTTATTTGAGACTTCGCGTGTCGCCAGTGCCTGCGTGACAGGCCAAACGAGGAAGAGTGTCCAGTAGACGGTCAAACCAGCCATGACATAAAACAGCAAGGAAGCGACATTTCCGCCATCGACGCGCGCATATGTCCATAAGGCAACCGTCGTCAAAAGGAGTACAGCGTAACGCCAACCAATTTGCCACTTCGTCATAGGGACTCCACGTCTTGTTGGATGGGTACAGCAACCTCTTTTTTGATTTGTTCTAAAATCCGTTCCGACGATTGACCGTGATAACGCGCGTCCGCTGTCAAAATCAAGCGGTGTGACAGGACCGGAATCAAGAGATGTTTGACATCATCCGGTAAGACGAAACTGCGTCCTTCCATGTATGCCCATGCTTGCGCGACTTTCATCAAAGCGATCGAAGAACGGGGACTCGCGCCGAGATAAAGTGAACCGTTCGTCCGGGTCGCTTGGACGAGATGGACGATATATTTTTTGACGGGCTGTGAGACATGGACGTTCTTGACTTCTTCTTTCATCTGGAGCAATTGCTCGCGACCAATCACAGCTTCGAGTGTCTCGATCGGTTCATCCCGTTCAAAACGCGTGAGCAACTTCATTTCTTGATGGAAATCAGGATAACCCATTTTGACTTTGACGAGGAAACGGTCAAGTTGTGCTTCTGGTAACGGGTACGTTCCTTCATGTTCAATCGGGTTTTGTGTCGCCATGACGAAAAAGGGATTCGGAAGCGTATGAATCTCACCATCGACGGTGACGTTCGCTTCCGCCATTCCCTCGAGTAAGGCAGATTGAGTTTTTGGTGATGTTCGGTTGATCTCATCGGCTAAGACGATGTTCCCCATTAAAGGACCCGGTCTATATTCGAATTGGCTAGTTTTCTGGTTATACATCGATACACCCGTCAAATCTGACGGAAGTAGGTCTGGCGTGAACTGAACACGTTTGAAGGTCAACCCGATCGATCGGCTGAACGCACGGACGAGCATCGTCTTCCCGACTCCCGGTACGTCTTCTAATAGGACGTGACCGCCCGCTAGTAGTGCTGCCAATGATTGTGTGATGACATCTTCCTTACCGATGATGACTTTCTCTACGTTGTCGATAATCGCTTGAATCTCCTTAGTGTATGTTCGCATTGTCAGGCCCCTTGCTCTCGTAGTAGTTGAATTTTCTGACTTTTTATATCATCTCATATTCCGCTACGCTTTTAAAGAAATACGAGCAGTTTCTAGCACATGAAAAAGGGGGAACGCCGTAGCGTTTCCCCCTTATTTGTTTCAGGAACGAACACATGCCGTGATCCGTTCTTGAACCGTGCAGTTGCACGTAAAACACGAATACATCCGTGTCAATGGACAACGTTTGTCAAGTCCGGTGATCCTCTTCTTTCAGAAGCGACATGCGATCGTTCCCTCTACATTGGTAATCATTCATGTGCATCACCATCCTTTCATATATTGAATATTACCGAATATGTTATAAACGAAACGTCGAATTTTAATTATTTTTTTCGATACCGCGCATAGGTCGTCGCGAGTGCGACCGCAAGGACCAGCCCTTTGATGATATTTAACGAATAGTATGGAACAGACAGCATGACGAGACCATTTTCAAGAATCCCGACGAGACAAGCCCCAACGAGTGTGCCAAGCGCATTCGGCTTCCCTTGTCCTGCGAACGACGAGCCGATGAATGCGGCTGCGACCGCTGGCATCAGATAACCGGAACCGGCATTGATTTGTGACGATCCGACTTGTGACGCAAGCAAAATCCCACCGACCGCCGCAAGTAACCCAGCAATCAGATACGCGAGTGCCCGGTAGCGGTTGACACGAATTCCTGTCAGTCGTGCGGCTTCCGGATTCCCGCCGATGATATAGAGAAAACGACCGTGTCGCGTATGGCTTAAGAAGACGTGTGTCACAGCGACGACGACGAGCATGATGACGATGATCCAAGGTGCCTGGCTGATTTTCGCGAATGCCTCCGGAATCGTGCCGACTGTTGGTGTACCGTCCAAGCGCGGCATTCCGGCACTGATTGAACCACCACCGGTATACGTCATCGCGACACCTTCGACGATAAACATCGTCGCAAGCGTCGCAAACAAATCCGGAATCTTAAACCAGACGATGAGTAAGATGTTCACCAGAGCAACGCTAAGAGATAAGAGAAGTGCTAAACCAATCGAGACACCGAGCGGTAGACTGTACCAGACGAAGAACGAGACGACGAAAGAACTCGCAAGCGTCGCGGTTGACCCGACCGATAAATCAAATCCATTGACCGTCAAAGAAACGGTCAAGCCGATCGCGATAATCGTCACGATGGAGATACTTCGTAAAATATTAATCAAATTCGTCCCTTGTAGGAATGTTGGAGCCGTCGTCGCAAAAAACAGGACGAGGGCAAGGATCGCGAGGACGATCCCCCAGTCGTTCAAGAATCCGAGGACAGGACGTAAACCCTTCCCTCGGTTCGTTTGTTTTGATACTACCTCATTCATCGTTGCCCTCCTCCTGTCGCATACCACAACAAGGTTTCTTCTGATGTGTCCGCCGTCTTCGTTTCATGGACGATCCGTCCATCGAACATGACGTAGATTCGGTCCGTGACGGTCAAAAGTTCATCCCATTCACTCGTCGCGTAAAGGATCCCTTTTTGTTGTTGCGCGAGTCCGTCAATCAGACGATAGATATCTTGTTTGGCTCCGACGTCGACACCTTTTGTCGGTTCGTCCAAGACGAGTACAGAAACATCGGTCAGTAACCATTTTCCGATGGCGACTTTTTGTTGATTCCCACCGGATAGTTGACCTACTTCCTGTTTCACGTCTGCCACTTTAATGCCCAGCTCCTTGACCCATTGCGATGCCTGATTTGCTTCTTTGCGACGATCCATCAGCCCCCAGCGGTTGACGAAATCATGAGCTGCCGCTGCTGTTAGATTTTCTGCGACAGAATCGGCAACGAGGATCCCTTCTTTTCGTCGTTCTTCTGGAACGAGACCGATCCCCGCTTGAATCGCAGCTTGTGGATTGCGAAGGCGATGGGCTTTTCCACCTATCCGAACCTCCCCTTCCTGAAAAGGACGATCACCGAACAATGCTTTGCATAATTCCGTTTTACCGGCACCGACAAGACCCGCGATACCAACGACTTCACCTGCTTGAACCGTCAAGGAGATATCGTGGACGTCCGCATTCGTGGCACTCTCGACCGTCAGTACGTTTGTCGCTTTTACCCGTGACGTTTTCGCGACAGACGTAAGCTTACGCCCGAGCATCTGCTCAACGACAGCTTCCTTCGTGATGTCTGCCAAAAGATGTCGCGAGATGAGTTGACCGTCGCGCATGACCGAGATGGAGTCGCAAATGTCATACAATTCTTGTAGACGGTGGGAAATGAAAATGATCCCAAGCCCCCGTTCTGCTAAACGACGTACGACCGAAAAGAGATGGCTTGTTTCCGCCTGACTGAGAGGTGCCGTTGGTTCATCTAAAATCAAAAAACGGCGTTCTTGGACGAGGGCGCGGGCAATCAATACGAGTTGCTTTTCAGCAAGCCGCAACTCCTCGACACGTGTCTTGACGGAAATATCCGCCTGTAATGTTGCTAACGCTTCTTTGGCACGCTGTATGTAACGGCGTTGGGATACGAAGCCAGTCATCGTTCCGTCCGTCAACAGATCGAGACAGATATTCTCAGCGACCGTCAAATACGGGACAAGCGCCACATCGACCTCTTGTTGGACAAGGTCGATTCCAATCTGTTTCGCATCAAGCGGTGACGTGATGGACAACTCCTTCCCGTCGAGACGGATCGTTCCTTCGTCCGCCGTTTCCGCTCCGGATAAGACTTTCATCAACGTCGACTTACCGGCACCATTCGCACCGACAAGCGCGTGGATTTCACCGGATTTCACTTCAAACGAGACTTGTTTTAAGGCTTGCACTCCTGGAAACGCCAGTGAAATCCCAGTCATCTTCAAGTGATGATTGGTAGACGTCATTGTTTTTTATGGACGTCACGCAACCGGTCCATCCACGGTTCATTGAATTTGTCCGATGTACTCCATCCTTTGATGATCGTATCGAGATTGTACATCGTCGTATCCTGCTTCAACGCCTTCTGCTCCACGAGTTTCGCGTCGAGATCAAAGCTATCCGGTGTCTTCTCGCCAGCGATTTTCTTAGCCAGTAATCGCATGTCCGTTTGTCCAATCAAGAATGGATCCACCGCACTCGTCGAGACCCAGTTACTGCCTTTTTCACGCATCAGGTTGATATCCTGATTCGAGACATCGATCGAGATTAGCGGGATTTCTTGACGTTTATTATCCTTGAGCGATTTGTAAGCCCCTTTTGCGACTTCGTCCCACGCTCCCCAAACCGCATCAATGCTTCCTTTCGGATATTTCGCGAGAATCGCATTCATCTTCGTTGCGATATCCCCTTGGACATCTTGGAAATTTGTCGGTCCAACCGTCTCAAGCGTTTTGATCTTACCGTCTGCTTCGTACGTCTTATAGATTTCCTGACGACGATCGAGCGGGGCAAAACCTGGTCCGAACCAAAGTTTGATGACACGGACTGGCTTTTTGTCCGTCACCTTCGTCACTTCATCAAGCGATAGCTTCGCGAGTTGATGATCGTTTTGGAACGTTTCCGTCACACCTTTTAACGCCGTTCCTTTTTTCTTCGTGACCGTATCGAACGTCACGACCTTCAGCCCTTTGTCGACCGCTGGTTTAATCATGTCATAGGCGTAGTCTTCCTTACCGTGCGAGATGATGAGCCCGTCATAATCTTGCTGAATCGCTTGCGCGACAAGCTCCTTGAACTTGACGTCGTTACCTTCCGAAATGAACGTGCTGACTTTAAAGCCAAGCGCTTCGCCTTCACTTCGTGCGCCATCAAGGAATTGTTTCGTATGGTCGTCCGATGCTAGGTTGCGGATGACGGCGATCTTGACGTCCGATTGAACCCCTTTTGGTACATCCTTGACGACCTTCGTCGTCGTGGCTTCTCCATTCGCACAAGCCGCTAGTAACAGTGCCGGTGCTAGGACGGCGTAAGCTAGTTTTTTCATGACATATCTCCTTATCCGAGGGGTTGAAGCCCTGTTAATTGTTCAATCGTTTCTTCATTCGGTTGCGTGATGACACCAAGTTCGGTAATGATGCCCGTGATCAATGTGTGTGGTGTGACATCAAACGCCGGGTTGAAGACAGCGACGCCTTCCGGTGCTGTCGCAATACCTTGGACAGTCGTCACTTCCTGCGGATCACGTTCTTCGATTTCGATCGCGTCTCCGGAAACGAGCGAGAAGTCGAACGTCGAGAGCGGTGCTGCGACGTAAAACGGAATACCAAAAGCTTGCGCGAGCAATGCCAATTGGAACGTCCCGATTTTATTCGCGGTATCTCCGTTTCGTGTAATGCGGTCGGCACCGACGATGATCGCATCGATCTGTTTTTCTTTCAGCGTATGGGCGACCATGTTGTCCGTAATTAACGTGACATCGATGCCGGCACGTTGCAGCTCCCATGTCGTCAATCGTGCTCCCTGCAGTAACGGTCGCGTCTCACTCGCAAAAACGGATAATTCGATGCCGCGTTCTTTTGCGATGTAGAACGGCGCAAGTGCCGTTCCATAAGCAGCGGTCGCAATCGATCCAGCATTACAAATCGTTAGGATCCGGTCGCCTGACTGGAACAATTCCAGTGCATGAATCCCGATTTGACGTGACGTCTGCGCATCCTGGTCGTATAAGGCGACCGTCCGTTTTTCCAACCGTTCGCGAATCTCTTCTACCGACGTCCCGTCTTGAATGATTGGATTCAATTGATCGAGGACATTTCGCAAGTTGACGGCCGTCGGTCGTGTCGCGAGTAACGTCGCCGATGTCTCAAGCAAGGCTTGCTTGTAGACCGGTAGCTCTGCTTCAAAGCGGTACGCTTCTTGAACGAGCACGAATCCACCGAATAAGCTGATCGCAGGCGCGCCCCGGACACGTAGTTGTTTAATCGCCTCAACCGCTTGCGCGAGATCAGCAATGACTTCATAGTGCTCTTCTTGCGGTAGACGTGTCTGATCGAGAATCGTCAAGACACGGTCTTCGTAACGAATACTTTGGACGAATGTAGTCATCGGCTGAGTTCCTCCGTTACGTCAAAGTTTCGTAAATCATCGAATGTCCGGCATTCTGTACGGCGTTTGATTAACGCCGCTCCTAGACGAAGAGCGTGACGTTTCCGCTCTAAGCGTTCCGTCGTTGAATCGATTGATTCTAAATCAGCGACCGGTGCAAGACCAATCGTCCGCCGAATCAATTCGCAACCGGCAAAGCCAAGGGCATCCTGCAAGATCGTGCTCAGTACATCATCGACGAGTCCTGATGCCTGGAACGGTTCGACGGCTTCCCGTTCCCATAATGCACGGAACGTTGAAGCGAACGTCAGCCAGAACGTATCGATATCCTTGATTCGGGCGTCACGTCGTGTAGGGTAATCCGGATATGCCGCGAAGAATAGATGCGCAATGAACTGTCCGACATCGAATCCGAATGGACCATAAAAGGCGAATTCTGGATCGATGACTTTCGTTTCCGTCGCCGAGGCGAAGATGCTTCCTGTATGTAGATCGCCGTGCAGCAATGCATCTCCTTTCGTGATGAAGAGCGCTTCGAGTTTTGCGACTTCGCGTTTTAACTCATCGTCTGCCCATAGACGTGCCACCTCTTCTTCGAGTCCGGCTTCAATCTCGTTCGTCTCCGCGTCATGAAACGGATCCGTGAAGATTAATTTTTCCGTGATGTCGCACAAGTCTGGATTGTAGTACGTTCGGGCGACACGTTTCTTTTCAACCGGACCAAGCGCAAAGTCCGATGTATGGAATAACGTCCGAGCGAGATAAGAACCGATATGTTCCGCAAGCAACGGATACTGTTCACCTGCGAGTAAACCGCTTCGAACGATCGTCAGATGTGAAAGATCTTCCATGACCGTATACGCCTCTTCATGACTAGCATGAAAAACACGTGGCACGAACGGTACGGCATGCCGTGCGAATTCACGGAGTGCGGATTGTTCGATCCACGCTCGTTCGAGCGATAACGGCCAGCTCTCCCCGACGACCTTCGCATATGGTAATGCTTGTTTTAAAATCAAGCGATGTTCGCCTTCTCGAATCCGAAAGACGAGGTTGAGGTTCCCGTCGCCAATCTCTTCTGCTTCGACGGCTCCATCGCCGATCAGTCCTAATGTCCGAACACGGTCAATCGCGTCCTGTTCTGTGAATGCTTTATATGTCATCTTAGTTTCCCCCTATGTGATACACGAAAAAGCGCCTCTTTTCGTCATCGAAAAGAGGCGCAGAAAAGTCACTGCGTCCTCTTATCTCTCAGACGAAACGTCTGTTGGATGTAGCACCGTGCCCAGTGGTCGGTTGCTGCGGCGTCATCGGGCCAATTCCCTCTGCCAACTCGCGATAAGAGTCGTATGTAGTTGTCGTGTGTGATATTGATTTGAATCTTACGCAATCGACTTCCTCGCTGTCAAATCGAAATCAAGCAGAAACGGACATCATTTTTAAGTCATCTATAGAAAGAGTATTTTCAAAAAAATAAATTTTCTAAAAATAGTTTGACAAGTGGCGATTCTCATGTAAAAATTGCAATTAGATTTCACAATTTCATCCAATTCTTATCAAGAGCAGACGGAGGGACAAGCCCTACGATGTCGCAGCAACCGACCTTTTGGCACGGTGCTAATTCTTGCAGCTACTAAGCTGACAGATAAGAGTCCACGTTCGAATTATTCATGGTCTCCTGTCGCTGACGAGAGACCATTTTTTTGTTGAAGGAGGAAAGACATGGCTTATATCACTGCTACTTATCAATTGACTGCCCGTGATCGACTCGAGCAACGCGCTGAACAACTCGCGCTTGGTCTGACAGTCGGTTCTTGGACGGAACTGAATCATCTCGAACAACAACAACTCGCCTCGTTCAAAGGGGAAGTCGTACATACCGAAGAGCGCGATGGCAAAGGATATATCACGATTCGTTATCCGGAACATAACGTGTCGCGCGACTTTTCTGCGATTCTGACGACCGTCTTCGGGAAACTCTCACTCGACGGTGAAATCAAACTAACAGAATTGCTATTACCCGATACATTTACGTCGGACTTTCCAGGTGCGAAATTCGGGATCGAAGGGGTCCGCTCCTTGATTGGTGTCGAAGATCGCCCATTATTAATGAGCATCTTCAAAGGAGTCATCGGACGGGATTTATCGTTCCTTCGTGATCAACTCGAAGGACAACTCGCTGGTGGGATTGACCTCGTCAAAGACGATGAGATCCTATACGACAATCCGTTGACACCGACGATTGACCGGGCACGAATCGGACGTGAGGTCATCGATGCTCACTTCCACCGGACCGGTAAACGTGCGTTATATGCGATCACACTCAGCGGTCCCGTCTTTACGCTCAAGGATCAAGCCAAGCGATTGATTGATGCTGGAGCGACTGCTTTCTTGCTGAATACCTTCACATACGGACTCGATGTCTTACGCGAACTGGCAAGTGATCCGGAAATCAACGTTCCGATCTTCAATCATCCGGCATATAGCGGTGCGTTGATCGCTAGCCCGAATCACGGAGTCGCAGCCCCTGTCTTACTCGGCACATTACCGCGTGCTGCTGGAGCAGACTTGACGCTATTCCCGTCTCCTTACGGCAATGTCGCTTTGCCAAAGGATGTCGCTCGTGGCATCGCGGTCGAAGCGACCCGTCTCGGGCAGACGAAATCGATCTTCCCGGTTCCTTCAGCCGGTATTCATCCTGGACTCGTCGCTCAACTCGTACGGGACTTCGGGATCGATTCCGTCATCAACGCCGGTGGCGGCGTACATGGTCATCCGCAAGGTGCTGCGGCTGGCGTCATTGCTTTCCGTCAGGCACTCGATGCGGCACTCGCAAATGAATCCCTATCGACGGCAGCATCGCGTCATGAAGAATTACGAATTGCCCTCGACGCTTGGGGGATCAAGTCATGACCGTACGGATTCTTTGTGACTTCGACGGGACGGTGACGACACAGGATAACATCATCGCACTCATGCAGGCATTTGCGCCAGCGAGTGACTTCGAACCGTTGAAACACGGTGTACTCGACCGGACGTTATCGATTCAGAGTGGTGTCGGGCAAATGTTCGCACTTCTGCCGTCTGACGGAAAAACAGCCTATCTTGACTTTTTGTTGGAGCGTGCCGTCATTCGCGACGGATTTTCGGAGTTACTGCAGTACAGTCGTCGTCAAGGCATCGATTTTTCGATCGTCAGCGGTGGAATGGACTTTTTCGTCGAACCAATCTTAGCGCCATTCCTCGACCAAGAACAGATTTACTGTAACGTCGCTGATTTCAGTGGTCCATTCGTCCATATCGATTGGCCAAACGCCTGCGATGCCCATTGTACGAACGGGTGCGGCTGTTGTAAAACGTCCGTTGCCCGGACACTACGTAAAGACGGTGACGTCATCATCGTCATCGGCGACTCGGTGACGGACTTCGAACTCGCAAAACAAGCGGATCGTGTCTATGCCCGTGATTATCTGATCACGTTGTGTGAAGAGAATGATATCGCCTATACACCGTTTGAGACGTTCCACGATATCGTTCATGATTTAACACGAGCGGAGGTGACAACATGACATTCATGCGACGGTATGAAGAGCTACGCGCCATCAAACAAGAGCTTGCGGCGCGCGATTGGTTCCCTGGTACGAGTGGCAATCTCGCCATCCGGACATCCGGTGTCCCGGTTGAATTCCTTGTGACAGCAAGCGGAAAAGATAAACGGCAAACGACTCCTGACGACTTCGTTCATGTCGATGCGACCGGTCAATTGATCGGTGAGCAATCCGGGCGTCCTTCCGCCGAGACATTACTCCATGTCGAAGTGTTCAATCGAACGGACGCCGGTTGTTCCCTACATGTCCATACGATTGCGAACAATGTGATTTCGGAACTCTATGGCGATCAAGGCAGTATCACCTTTTCCGGTCAAGAAATCATCAAGGCACTCGGACACTGGGAAGAGGATGCGACGGTCACGGTACCGATCATTCCGAATCATGCGGACATCCCGACGCTTGCCGCTGCTTTTGCACCGCATGTCACAGCAGACAGTGGTGCCGTCCTGATCCGCAATCACGGGATCACGGTCTGGGCACCGACCGCCTTTGAAGCAAAGAAACACCTCGAAGCCTTCGAGTTTTTATTCAATTACACGTTGACGTTGCAATCATGCCGTCAATCCATTCATTAAAAGGAGGAATCATCTCATGGCAACAGTCTTATTCCAAGAAACAAACACACGGTATACGGATCAAACGGAAGTCACTGACTTCCTCGCGTCACGCGGCGTTCTTTACGAACAGTGGGACGTTTCGAAACTTCCAGCGCCTCTCGTTGAGAACTTCACACTGACGGATGCAGACAAACAAACGATTCTCGATACGTTCGCTCCCGAAATCAAAGACGTATCAGAACGTCGTGGGTATCAGACAGCTGATATCATCTCACTTTCGGATACGACACCGAACCTTGATGAGTTGCTCGTCAACTTCCAGAAAGAACATCATCACACGGATGATGAAGTTCGTTTCATCGTCAGCGGTCATGGCGTCTTCGCGATCAAAGACGAAGAAGTCGGCTACTATAACATCGAACTCAATCCTGGTGATTTAATCTCCGTTCCTGTTAACACACGCCACTACTTTACGCTTCAAGACGATCGTAAAGTCGTTGCTGTTCGGATCTTCGTCACGACAGACGGCTGGGTTCCGATTTACGAGAATGAGACGTCAACGGTCTCTTAAGATCGATAAAAGCGCTGTTTTCCTTCATATGAATGGAATCAGCGCTTTTCTTATCGCACAAACATATCACTACATTGATACGTAACCGATATAATAAAGGAAAAGCGATGAGGAAGTGAGCGTCATGCATATTCGTCCCGTAATGGAACACGACTTACCAGCGATTCTCGCCATCTATAACGAAGGTATCGAAGATCGGATCGCAACGCTTGAGACCGACCAAAAGGACTTATCCTTCATGACCCAGTGGTATGCGGAACGCACCGATCGATATGCTGGATATGTCGCTGAAGATGACACAGGTGTCCTCGGCTTCATTTCCCTCGATCCGTATAATCCGCGTCCTGTCTACGCATCCGTCGGTGAGATTTCGGTTTATATCACTCGGACACATCGTGGACAAGGGATTGGCACACGTTTGCTCGAAACGATTGAACAACATGCCCGTGATCATCATATGCATAAGCTGATCCTCTTTACCTTCCCGTTCAATAAAATCGGACAAAAACTCTATATCCGCTCCGGGTTCCGGATCGTCGGAACGTTTAAGGAACAAGGACAGTTGAACGGCGAATATGTCGACGTCATGGCGATGGAGAAACGCTTGCGATAGGATTCATTGAATGCCAGACAGGGAATAGTCAATCCGAGTCATTGAGAGAGGATGAACCTAATGGATATTCAACAAATTCGTAATGCAACACTCGTTGTCACGTATGCCAATCAAGTCTTACTAATTGATCCGTTCCTCGGCGAAAAAGGCAGCTTGCCTCCCTTCGGTCAAACACCAAATGCCGTCGCCAATCCACTCGTCGACTTACCGGTCGATGTCAACACACTGCTCGATCCTGACGCTGTCTTTGTCACACACCTGCATGCCGATCATTTCGACGATTCTGCAAAACAACTTCTACCCAAGCATTTGCCACTCTATGCGCAGCAAGAAGAAGACGCGCAGCAAATCCGAGAAGCCGGCTTCACGAACGTCTCTTCCTTCGATTCCGGTGTAACGATCGGTGATATCCAGGTCCATCGAACAGGTGGACAGCATGGTGTCGGTGAAATCGGCGAACGGATGGGACGTGTGTCTGGGCTCGTCCTCACCCATCCGGACGAACCGACACTTTATATCGCAGGTGATACGATCTGGTGTGACGAGGTCGCGCATGCGATCGAACAACATACGCCCGATATCATCGTCGTCAACAGTGGCGCCGCCCAGTTCTTGACCGGAGAGCCGATCACGATGTCACAGCGTGATCTCCTTGCGGTTCATGAAGCGGCGGCGGAAGCGACGATCATCGTCTCGCACCTCGAGTCCGTCAACCACTGTCTCTTGCGACGTGATATGATTGCTGACTTTTTAACTGCTTTCCATCTCTCTGCCCATTTCCTGATTCCGGAGGATGGCGAAACGATGTCATTTTAAGAACAGTAACTTTCATTAAAAAGAAGCCCTTGTTTCGAATATCCATCGAAACAAGGGCTTCTTTTTGTTATGGGATGACGAGACCTAACAAACGAGCAAAGGCAACTGCTTGCTCTTCCGTAATGACAGCACCTGGTAAAAATCGCGGATCGATCGTAATACCAGAGAGTTCCGTCTGCCGGAGGTCAAGACCTTTTAACGGTGTTTCAATCCATTGGCTATCCGTAAGTCGGACCGCTTCGAGTTTCCACTGGGTCGGCTTCACTTCGAAGAACTGTGCTTCTTTCATCGTCGTTTCGCTCCAGTGTTGATGACGGACCGTACTGCGAATGAACTGTACGTAATCCGCAAGCCCTTCCTGAATCGTTAAATGGTCCAGCGTACAATCTTCGAACTGAACACCCGTCATCCGGCATCCGACGAAGGACACACGGTGAAAACGAGTTTCTTGGAAGTGACATCCGGTTAAGTCGCATTGCTCAAAACGAATATCTTCGAACGAACCACGGTCAAAGGTAAGATTCGCGAACGAGACATTTTGAAAACACACTTGATAGGCATCGATGCGTTCTGTCAGTTCACTCGGCATCGACTCTTTCTCATAACGCGCTCCTTTCAGATACGGATCATCGATTTCGACTTGATCGAACGTCTCTGACTGAAGCGTCTTCGGTAATTCTGGTAAACGGATAACGGTCTCTTTCAATGAAGGTTCCCCCTTTTTTCTCTCCCTTAGTGTACCAAACTCCTTTTATATGAGGAGAAATCGTTCGAATTCCCCTTTTTTCAACAGTTTTTATTTTGAGACACTTTGAGACCGTGCTATAGTCAAGGAAAATCAAAATAAGAACATACGTTCTTTTGTGTAAAGGAGTGATTCAGATGTTTCCTTCCGTCGTTTTACCACAAGATAAACGGATTTTTTGCGTCGACAGTGTGTCCTTCTACGCCAGCTGTGAATGCCAGTATCGCAATCTCCCCCCCTTGACGACACGCCTAGCGGTCGTCTCCGATTTAAAACGAAGCGGGTCCGTCATTCTCGCTGCCACCCCTGCCTTAAAAGCACTTGGAATCAAGACAGCCGGTCGATTATATGAAATCGAGCAATTGCCATACGCTGTTCGTCGTACGATTCGACTTGTCGAACCACGTATGCTCGCTTATATGAAGACGTCGATTCGTGTCCTGGATGTCCTGCACCAATTCGCCCCACCTGAAGCCATCCGCGTCTATTCAATTGACGAAAGTTTCATTGACATGACCGGAACCGATCGCCTATTTGGTTCCGACCTGCAAGCTGCCCTCAAAATTAAAGAAGCAATCCTGAAACAGACCGGCATCCACGTCCGGATCGGGATTGGTCCAAATAACGTCATCGCGAAACTGACGCTTGATTTAATCGGGAAAAAAGAAGGCATCGCGCGATGTGGATATGCTGATGTCGCACGACGTCTTCATGATTTTCCGATTCGGAAGATGTGGGGGGTCGGACACCGTATGGAACAACATCTGCAGATGATGGGGATTGAAACAATCGGTGATCTTGCCATGCGCCCTGTCGAAGAGTTGCACGAACGATTCGGTGTCATCGGTGCCGAACTATGGCACCACGCTTGGGGACTCGACGCGTCACCGACACTTCTTGCGCCTCGTCATCTGTTCGAGAAAGCCCCTCAACGGACGATCGGACACGGTGTGACCTTAATGCAGGACTATTATCAGTTCGAACGCATTCGGAATGTGCTCAATGAACTCGTGCAGGATGTTGCCGCACGTTGTCGCTTTTCGAATCAAGTCGGCTGGACCGTTCACATCGGCGTCCGCTATTCTCGAAACGTCGTCCGAAGTGGTTTCTCCCGTCAAGTGCGGTTGCCTTATCCGACATCCGATGAACGAATCATTCTGCGTCACGTCTTACAATTGTTCGAACCGAATTGGCTCGACGGAGAACCTGTTCGTTTTTTATCCGTCGCAGTGGGGCATTTGACTGCCGATCAAGGCACCTTACAGTTGTCTTTGTTCGAGGATAATGCGCGGCTCTGGAAACGACGACGGTTATTAAAAGCAATGGATGTCGTCAACCTCCGCTACGGAAAAGGAACGATTCGCCTCGCTGTCTCGTTTCTTGATACGAGTGTCGCCAAACGTCGTCTTCGTTTCGTCGGCGGTCATCCGGGAGGTGATCTTCATGACAGCGTATCGTGATCGAGGAAATTTAAAATGGATTCCTTTTCTCATGCCGGAACATTTGCAACTGTTGCGGGAATATTATGTCCAGATGCATCAGCTCGACTTGCCTGAAATTGATGAACAGTTGCAAGAATCATGGCACTTTCTGCTTCAAGAAGCTTTAATAGAAGGAAACGAACTTGAAATCACGTATTATAAGGAAAGTAGCTACGTGACGGTCGTCGGTTTCGTGGAACGACTAGAACCCGAACGTTCCGTTCTCTTTCTGCGCGGACGTGAAGTCATTGAAATTCCCTTCACACGAATCGTCCGGATCGAAAACGGGTAAGCTCTCATACAGATGGATGCTTTAAATCGTCCCCGGAAAGAAGGAATAGTCATGTTGGATTGGTTTACTTCCCTCCCCGTCGTCGTGCAAGCATTGCTTGCCGGAATGATGACGTGGGGGTTAACCGCACTTGGTGCGGCACTCGTCTTCGTCTTTACGACGATTGAAAAACGCGTCATGAACATGATGCTCGGTTTTGCTGCCGGCGTCATGATTGCCGCGTCGTTTTGGTCGCTGCTTGCTCCTGCGATCGAGTTCACGGAGCAGGATGGAGGAATCGCCTGGATTCCTGCCGCCATCGGTTTTCTCGCTGGTGGATTTTTCGTCCGTCTCCTCGACTTCGTTACGCCGCATTTGCACTTATCTGCACCACTTGAGACAGCGGAAGGTCCTTCGACAGGACTCAAGAAAACGACGTTACTATTTCTTGCGATCACGTTGCACAATATTCCCGAAGGTCTTGCGATTGGTGTCGCTTTTGGCGCCGCTGCCTTAAACATGGACGGGGCGACCGTCGCCGGTGCCTTGACGCTCGCACTCGGTATTGGGATACAAAACATGCCGGAGGGAGCTGCCCTATCGATTCCACTACGCGGTGAAGGAATGTCGCGTCGGCGCGCCTTTCATTACGGTCAATTGTCAGCAATCGTCGAACCGATTGCCGCGATGGTCGGAGCAGCCGCGGTCTTCTTCGTTCAACCGCTTCTACCGTATGCGTTATCGTTTGCTGCCGGAGCGATGATTTTCGTCGTCGTCGAAGAATTGATTCCGGAATCACAAGCAGAAAACGGATCCGATTTAGCAACGCTTGGTCTGATGGTCGGGTTTACGGTCATGATGATTCTTGACGTCGCTTTAGGATGATCCCGTTTCAAAACGAGTAGTGGACGATACTGTCTCCTGCTCGTTTTTCTGTTTGTAGATCCAGACATATTCCAGTGAAACCAATCGATTTGAAGTTTTTCTGACCTTGTGTCCTAACAGAAAGATTCCCTTTTCCTTCATGCCGTTTTAGTATGAATGAAAATGACCGGATTTCCTGATCTATCCGATGATACCTAAATCCATCTATTATCTTATCCAAACGAATTTAAATCGGACAACGCGTCTTACACATACGATCGTCTCTCAGACCTGCGCCCGATATTCCAATTAGTTCTATCTCACAAGAATAAAACATGATATGTTTTTAACTAGCACATCATATAGAAGGAGATTATCATGACAATCATTGAACTTTTAAAAGCGCTCTTACTCGGTTTCGTCGAAGGGATGACGGAATTTGCACCGGTCTCTTCCACAGGTCACATGATCATCGTCGATGACATGTGGTTGCAAACGACCGATTTTCTCGGTAAATATTCGGCGAACACCTTTAAAATCGTCATTCAGCTCGGATCGATTCTTGCGGTCGTCGTCGTCTTTTGGAAACGCCTCTTCAGCTTGATCGGTTTGTATAAGATTGAAGGCGAACACGACGCATCAGGGACACACAAATTAAAGCTACGTCACGTCTTGATCGGTCTTCTACCAGCAGCTGTTCTCGGATTGTTATTCGAAGATTTCATCGATGAGAACCTCTTCTCGATTGAAACGGTCATCATCGGTCTTGCTGTTGGTGCCCTCTTGATGATCGCAGCCGATAAATTCGGACCAAAGGAACCAAAAACGACATCGCTTGATCAGATTACATATCGCCAAGCAGCACTCGTCGGTCTGTTCCAATGTATTTCACTCTGGCCTGGCTTCTCCCGCTCAGGTTCAACGATTTCCGGAGGGGTCTTCCTCGGGATGAATCACCGGACGGCAGCCGACTTCACGTTCATCATGGCTGTACCGATCATGTTCGGTGCTAGTTTCCTTTCGCTCGTTAAGAACTGGGAGAACATTCAACCGAACCACTTCGCATTCTATGCTGTCGGTTTCGTTGCGTCGTTCGTGTTTGCCCTCTTATCGATTCGCTTCTTCTTGAAGCTGATCAACAAGATCAAACTCGTTCCGTTCGCCATCTACCGTCTTGTCTTAGCAGCTATCTTAGCTGTCATCGTCTACATGTAAGTTCAAACCGTTAGCTATTTTAGCTGACGGTTTTTCATTTTTTTGAAACTAATTCATTCGCTTAAGGGTATATAGGGATGAGACATAATTAAAGGAGTGAATGCCACATGGCACGCAGAAGTCGGAGTACATCAAAACTCCCATTAATCATCGGAGTCGTTATTGTTGCCGTGATTGCCTTTTTAGCAATCGGACAATACAATAGCCTCGTCAATGTAGAAGAAGATGTATCGAATAAATGGTCGCAAGTCGACAACCAAATCAAACGTCGTGCGGATTTGATTCCGAACCTCGTTGAAACCGTTAAAGGTGTCGCGGGTCAAGAAGAAAAAGTCTACGGTAAAGTCGCAGAAGCCCAAGCTGGTCTTGCACGTGCTGCGTCAACCGAGCAACGAATTGAAGCTGACCAACAAGTCACGTCTTCGCTTCGCGGATTGATTGCCTTGCAGACGACTTACCCGGAACTTAAATCAAGCGAACGGTTCCAATCCTTGATGGACACGCTGGAAGGAACAGAAAATCGTCTCGGGATCGCCCGCAAGGATTACAATGATGCTGTAACCCTCTACAACAAAAAACGTCGGAGTTTCCCAACGACACTCTACGCATCCGCCTTCGGATTCGAGAAAAAACCATATTACGAGATTTCAGACAGCGACCGGGAAAATCCGACCGTCGACTTTAACAGTGATTCGAAATGATTCGGCGGTGGACGCGACTTCTATTGAGCGCGTTCCTCGTCTTCTTCCTCTTCGTTCCAACAGCTAGTGCCGTTTCAGAACGAACGGGAGCAGCCTTCTTCATTCAGGATGATGCTCAGCTGCTCACCCCTTCGGAAGAAGCCGAACTCGCGCAACTCGGTCAGGAACTCGAACAATATACGACGGCACAAGTCGTTCTCAAGACGGTTCCCGATTTAAAGGGACAGGATTTAAGCTCTTACGCCAATGAAACGTTCCGGCGCCAAGGCATCGGTCAAGAAGGAAAAGACAATGGTGTTCTTGTCGTCGTCGCTCCGAACGAAAAGGATCGCCAATTCCGGATCGAGGTCGGTTATAAACTCGAAGGGATTTTGACAGACATCACAGCCGGACGTATTCTCGATCAGTATGCGGTTCCTTACAAGGAAAACAGTGAGTATGGAAAAGCAGCCTCCGAAACATATAAAGCGGTCGTCAGTGTCATCTCAAAGGATCAATCGCTTGAGTCACAGGATCCTCCGAAAACACAAAATGACGACGGACTTCCGCTTTGGACGAAGATTCTGATCGGTGCTGGATTACTGATCTTATTGTTCCTCGATATGAAGTTCACCGGTGGTATGTTCTTCTTCGCGATTTTGAACATCTTCTCCGCGATCATGCGTGGTGGCGGTGGAAATGGTGGCAGTCGTGGTGGTGGCGGAAGTTCCGGCGGTGGTGGTGCCGAACGGTAGAAAAGGAGTCGTTTTTTCATGAGGATCATCTTAGGGTATTATCTCCTCCTGACACTCATCGGATTTGTCTCGATGTGGCAGGATAAACGTCGAGCGCAACAACATGCTTACCGGACACCCGAAGCGACACTATTGACGATTGCTTTCCTCGGTGGTGCGCTCGGTTCTTGGATCGGTATGTACACAGTCCGGCACAAGACACGGAAAGCGAAGTTCCAATGGCTCGTTCCAATAGCCGCTATCTTGCATCTCGCTTTCTGGTTTGTTTACACTTCACAATGAAAGAATGTGACCGATAGAGAAGAGAACGTACGGAAATGTGTCCGTCGTTCCTTCTCTTTTTTGTATGAGGTCAATGATTATGAAGAACAGGTTTAATTTCTTTTTCTCTTAGGGTAAAGAATTTAACCAATTTAATAAATACATCTTTTTTTGATGTACTGAGAGGTGGACATCCCTTTATGTGGCATCCTTGCGCCGAATGTACGACATCAATCCGTTTCGTTGAAGCGGGAGCACTCCATATTCAATCACCAACGCCAGAAATCTATTCCTATCAATCGTTTGAACAGCTCGAACAGCTACTAACATCGCTCTTACGTGTAGCGGATTATCCGGTGTCATGTCGCGCCACACAATCGCGTTATGTGACAGCACCCATCCTAGCTTCAGCACTTCTAGAACAACTGAAGCATCGATCCGCGATTGATTTCATCCAGCATGGAGTCATGACAAGCCATTTACAACCGATTTATGATATCCAGCGCAACGTGCTCGTCGCGAACGAAGCCTTATTGCGAGCAGCAGATGATAACACGCCGATCTCGCCTGGTGTCTTGTTTTCGACGGCCTCGAAGATGGGACTTCATTCCCGTCTTGATCAGCGGGCGCGTGAAGAAGCCATCCGTGCGACGCATCATATCGGTGGCACAACAAAAACGTTCATCAACTTTCTCCCTTCGACGATCTATAATCCGGAGTACTGCCTGCGCCATACGTTTGAGATCGTCGAACGTTATCAAGTCGATCCGAGTCGGCTCGTCTTCGAAGTCGTCGAAACGGAAAAAATTGAAGACGTCAACCATTTGAAACACGTCTTCGAACAGTATAAGAAGCAAGGCATTCAAGTAGCACTGGACGATGTAGGCGCTGGTTTCTCGACACTCGATATGTTGTCCTTGCTTCAACCGGATTATATTAAAATTGATCGTTCCTTCATCGATCACTGCGATACGAACTCAGAAAACGAAGCCTTTTTACGAAAAGCCCGTCATCTGACACGAGAAATGGGGATTCAAATCTTAGCGGAAGGCATCGAACGGCAAGAAGAACTCGATCTTTGCCGCGAACTCGGCTTCGATCTTGGTCAAGGATACCTACTCGGTCGCCCTGCTCCTTATGCTCGCTTTGCGAAAGCACAATAAAAATACGCACATGGACCGTTTGATGATTATTCGGCACATGTGCGTCTTTTTATGTTAAGTCGTCGAAACGAAAACCATCTCGTTCCGTGTAATAGCATCCACTAGTTGTTCCATTGACACGATCGGACGCAACAGACGACACAATTCCTCTTTCGATGTCCGTAAAGCAAGTGTTTCGACGACATCGAGCGATAATGCGAAGTCTGCGAGTGCCGTCGGCTGTTCTTGTGCAAGAAGATAGTCACGCAACTCTGCATAATCATCATCATGTCCGAGTAACTTCTCTTGAACGAGTAGTCCGTAACCGACCTTACTCCCGTGCAAGAACGCATGCGTTTCTGGATGAGGCGATAACGCGTTATGCACTGCGTGTCCGATTGCACCACGCGTCGCCGCGTCACCAAAACCACCAATGCTTCCGGCTAACGGAATGACGGTTTCGACGAGATGTTGCATTTCAACGGGATACTCACGAAAACGCGTTTCCGTTATATTCGTCGACAAGATAAGATCCTTACAACGTTCAGCTGTCCGAAGCGCCATCTCGATGACGGGATCTTCAGCCGATGATCCGCTTAAGGCACGTGCTTCATACCACTTCGCTAGCGTATCGACGAGCCCCGCTACAAAATAATCATACGGACTCGCTGCGATGATCCGATGATCGAGTAAAAGGGCTTCAATCACGACGGGGAACGTATCAAATCGGATATACTGTCCCTCTTCGTTATACATGACACTGAGCGGAGTCCACGGAGCACAGTTCGAGACGATCGTCGGAATGATGATGATCGGGCGTCTCAATTGAAACGCGACCTGTTTTGCCGTATCGATGACACTCCCGCCTCCGAGCGCGAGAATCACATCGTACGGAGCACATACTTGTTTGAAAGCTTCCACCTGTTGATCCGTACAATGCCCTTCAAATAAAAGACGTGGTAATGCTGGTAAAGCAAAAGCAGCTGCTTCATAGGCTTGACGTCCATGAATCAGGACTGCTGAACGATTACCTATCACTTCTTTAAGTTGATCGAGCGCGTTTTCCTCATGTATGTATTGTAAAACAGCTTGTCGAATCACAGAATCGCCTCCTAATATTTGTTATCGCTCAGTATACGCAAAAGAACTTGCTTCGGCAATCATTCGATTTTCATAGAAGGAGAGCGTACACTAGAAAAGACAACAGTTCACTACAAAGGAGTCGATGAATCGATGCAACAGATCACGTTAAACAACGGCATCAGCATGCCCCAACTCGGATATGGTGTCTTTAAAGTACCGGAAGAAGAAGTATATGAAGCGGTCAGCGAAGCATTCCGCGCCGGGTATCGTTCAATCGATACAGCGATGATTTACGAAAATGAAGAAGGTGTCGGTCGTGCGCTGCGTGATTCGGGCATTCCCCGAGAAGAGATCTTTCTGACGACGAAAGTCTGGAATTCCGATCACGGCTACGAAGAGACACTTGCCGCTTTCGAGACGAGTCTGCAAAAGCTTGGTGTCGATTACGTCGATTTGTACCTGATTCATTGGCCGATGCCAAAAGAAGATCGTTATGTCGAGACATGGCGGGCGCTCGAACATCTCTATGCAGAAGGAAAGACGCGTGCCATCGGTGTTTCGAACTTCCATATTCCTCATTTGGAACGAATTTTAGCCGAAGGATCGATCGTTCCTGCCGTCAATCAGATTGAACTCCATCCGTTCCTTAGCCAAGAAGCGATCCGAGACTTTTGTCGCAAGCACGGTATCGTCGTTGAAGCTTGGAGTCCGTTGATGAAAGGACGCGACGCGTTGACGCATCCGGTCATCGTCGATATCGCCGATCGTCATCAGAAAACGCCGGCTCAAGTCGTCCTCCGTTGGCACTTGCAACACGACATCGTCGCGATTCCGAAATCCGTCACGCCAAGCCGCATTCGCGAAAATCTTGATGTCTTCGACTTCAGCTTATCAGACGTTGATATGCAAGCGATTGATCAATTGAACGCCAACGTGCGTACAGGATCAAATCCGGATCATAAATAAGACGAGACGATTCTCGTCTAATCTCCATACAAAAAGAAGGTACCTTTCGGAATTGATCCGGAAGGTACCTTCTTTGATGATGACCCTGATGCGTGATTCTAATCTATTATTTTAGCGGTCTAAATTATTTCCATGATCTTGCTTGGCGATGTCATCCGATTGATGTTTCGATTGACGACGTTCTTCGCCGTCTTGCGTTGCATCATGTTCTTTTTCCTCGCGTTCTGTTTCCGGCCGGCGGAAATCGTCATCCCGACGCATCGCGATGTCCGGTTCCCGGTTACCGTCGAGTTTTTTTGAATGATCGATTGCCTGCTCGTCTTGCGGCATCTTATCCGTACCGGCACGGTGCAAATCAATCTCTGCATGCTCTTCCTTCGAATCTTTATCAACATCAAGCGGATTACCGGAGCCGAGCTGTGCATTGGAGTTCGCATCTGATGACGTATGCGTCTCTTCGCCACTACCATAACGGACTTTTACATCAGGATGCGTATTGTCTGTATTTAAATGTGGATCGAACTGGATGTCTTGGACTTCAAGTAACAGAACGAAGCCCCCACCTTCGACTTCCGTTTTGCGTTGTTCGATCTCATTGTCTGATAGATCAAGTGACCCGAACAGATCATCGACTTCTTGATCACGACCTTTGTTCCCACGAATCCGATCAATCCAAGACGGTTTCGTCGTCGCGATTTCTGCGTCCATTTGGCTACGGACGAGTGCGATGTTCGACTTCTCCTTGACGATGACGTAGAAGTCTTCCTCCCGGTGTCCTTGAATATGCAGTTCGTCCATTTTTGAAATCAATTCTTCCTCTGAATAGAACGTTCCGATATATTGTTTTGTTTTCATGGATGTTCTCCCCTTATTAACACGATTTGTCATGCGTGACTTCTATAAGGAGTATTTCCTCTTTTGCGTTAAAATATGCCAAAAAATATGCGTTCCGTTAAAACGTCATCTGTTTGACATGTAAACAATCATTCGCCGACGAGTTTCAGACCAATCGTCGCACTTAAGACGAGACCGATACAAACCAGTCGCTTCCAGTCTTTTGATTCGTTATAGAGCACCATGCTGAGAATCGCACCGCCCGCCGCTCCGATTCCCGTCCATACCGCATACGCCGTTCCCATCGGTAAACCATTCATTGCAAGCGTTAAGAATAGGAAACTGAGTCCGAATCCTGTTCCCATCAACAGTAGATTCTTCGCATTCTTATTTTGATTGAACGTATTGATCAAGACGACACCAAACATCTCAAAGATTCCGGCAATGATTAAATAAATCCAACTCATGCTGATTTCTCCTCTCCACTGACTAACTTCAGACCGATGACGCCGACCAGTAAGACAGCGATCAATGCTAATTTCATCACGGAAGCCGCTTGATCGAATAACACGATGTCCGTCACGACCGTCCCTGCCGTTCCGAGACCGACGAAGACAGCATAGACCGTTCCGACCGGTAAATGGTTACTCGCTTTGATCAGCACGGTAAAGCTAACGATGATACAGACGATCGTTGCAGTCCACTCAAGTGGTGTTGCCGCATGTTTTAATCCAATGACCCAGCCGACTTCAAAACACGCTGCGACGATGATGCCAATCCAATACTTTGCCATAGTAATTGCCTCCTGATAGGTAAATTCAAATGAAAAAGCCCGGGAGTAAGCGAGACGATTCGCTTTACTCCCGGGCTTTTATCCCTCCGTTGCATGGACAAACGTCCATGTTCCTCCCTCGGTCCAGCCGTACGGAACCCTAGAGGATACTCCCTATTCCATTCGATACAACCACCCTAGCACGCCCTTTTTCCCGTGTCAAACAGGAATCCGTTCCCCATCTGTCAAATAGAATCAAAGTGACTTCATCTGAAAGAGGAGGATGCTGCATGCGTTATAAAATCAATGATCAACTTCGGATTCGTCGTTTTACACCAGAAGATGTAGAAGCGGTTCACGCCTATGCCTCACAACCCATCGTCAGTCAATTCCAATCATGGGGACCGAATACCGAAACGGATACGAAACAATTCCTACACGATGCGCTTGAAAGTGAACTCGAGACACCAAGACGTCGTTATGTCTTTGCCGTGACGTTTCCAAGTGACGTCGTCATCGGTGCCGGTGAACTCGTCATCACAGACGTTGATAATAAAATCGCCGAAATCGGATACGTCCTCTCGCCTGATGAATGGGGGAACGGATACGCGACGTCAATCGCCTCTTTCCTTCTCCAATTCGGTTTCGAAAAACTAGAACTACACCGCATCACGGCAACGTGTGACCCACGGAACGTCGCTTCCGAACGCGTGTTGCAAAAGGTCGGCATGACGAAGGAAGGACAGCTTCGCGAGACGGTCTATCTCGAAGACCACTGGCGCGATTCCTTGATTTACGGCATGCTTGACTGGGAATGGCAAGTGGATCACGAAGAAGATAACTAACATATGACTTCAAACGGTATGCCGAGGCATACCGTTTTTTTATGGACAATCTCCTATTTTTTTGATTTTTATCAATTTTTAAACAAGCGCATGCTACACTATTCATAATGACAAATTTTAAGAATTGGAGTGAACCTCTTGATGAAAAAATGGACTGCTCATGTTGCTGGACTTGCCGCAACGTTAATGTTGAGCTCGGTTTTACCCGCACCCGCTTTCGCTGAATCGCCACCTGCTCAACCGACGGCAGAAACACAAACAGTCACCGAGACGATCGGAACGGCTTATTTGAAAGAGGATGCTGCGTTGCTACAAACGGCTGATTCCGCAACGGTCATCCAACAACTACCAGCAGGAACGGCATTCAAGACACTCGGCACGGACGGTGACTTTACCCGTGTCAGTTGGCAAGAAGGCGCTGCTTATGTCGCAACCAACGCGTTAACGCAAACAGCACCTGTCTTTCAAAAACAAGCAACACTGACGTCGAAAAGTCCACTCTCATTAGTTGCTTCACCATTTGATTCCACCGTCGTGACGACACTTCCCGCCTATCAGCGAATCGATACATACGGCACTTTCGACACGTTCACACGTCTGAAATGGAACGAGCAATACGTCTACGTCTCTACGACACAACTCGAGCAACTTCCAAAATTAGTTGGAACGCGTTATGCCAAACGAGCGACTTCTCTTTTCGTTGAACCGAAGACGACGAGCGCGAAGTCAGCTGTCACTCAAAATCAAGCATTCGAAACGTTCGGTACGACGGGTACTTTTACACGCGTGGCCACTAAAACGGGTTACGCCTTCGTATTGACGGCTGATTTAGCTGATGCGCAGGTCGAAAATTATCCGGAAACAGGACTGCGTTATGCCAAACGAACGACTTCTCTTTTCGTTGAACCGAAGACGACGAGCGCGAAGACAGCTGTCACTCAAAATCAAGCATTCGAAACGTTCGGTACGATCGGTACTTTTACGCGTGTTACGACTAAGACGGGTTACGCCTTCGTATTGACGGCTGATTTAGCTGATGCGCCGGTCGTGAACCATCCGGAAACCGGGCTACGTTACGTCCAACAGCAGACGACGGTCTATGCTACTGCGACTACAAAAGGAAAAGTCGTACAATCGATTCCTGTGAATACTTCGCTTCAAACGTACGGCATCGAGGGGTCATTTACACGAATCAAACGAAACGACGAGTATACCTATGTGCTGACGGTACATCTCGACGCGTTAAAATACTATCCGAAGACTGCACGCCTCTATGTTCAGCGTGCTACGCCAATCTATTCGGATGCCAAATCTTCAAGTCCTGTCTTAAAGCAACACCAAACGAATACGCTGCTGACGGTATATGGCACAAGCGGTGCCTATAGCCGGATCATCTTCCGTGGAGTTCACGCTTACGTCAAGACAGCTGATCTCGGTACTGGAAAAGTCTATGCATCAACCGGGACACGTTACGCGAAACGCAACTTGTCCGTCTACACATCTGCGTCGACGAAGAGCAAAATCATGTATTCCGTCAAACGAGCTGACAAGCTAACGATTTACGGCACAAGCGGCAGTTACACACGCTTGAAAAAAGGATCGGTCTACGGTTACGTCAAGACGACGGATCTCGTCACGAAAAAGCCGGATCTGTATGACGTCACTGGTCAACGCTACGTGACGGAAGACGATGTCGTCATTCGTTCGCAGGCAAAACTCTCGGGTAAAAAAATCGGTACATTCAAAAAAGGGACCTCGATTTCGATCTACGGAAAAAGCGGTTATTATACACGCGTCAAATATAAAAACACCTTTGGTTTCGTCGATTCGAGTCGTATCGGACTGAACAAGCCGACGGCAAAAGCAAAAAAAGGCACGACATTTTATGTCCATCTGGACCAGACTCCCCTCTTCTCTGCCGACGTGGCTTACAGTCGCCCAGCTGCCTATTTGAAGAAAGGGACGAAATTAATTGGTCTAAAATCAATTGATGATGACTTTTGGCAAGTTCGCCTGGCAAATGGTCAAACCGGTTACGTCCTCAACCCTTATATCAGCACGAGCAAACCCGATATGGGACTGACACAAAAAGCGATCGACCGGACGAAAATCTATACGGTCAAACAGACGACGTCGTTCTTCGCAAGTCCAACTAGTCCCAAAGGTAGCGGACTCGTTGAACAAGGCAAACGCGTTTATCCGCGTCATCGAGTCGGAAACTTCTATGTCATCCAGTCAGGCTGGACACCCGTTTATCTTCCGGTCTCCGCTGTGACGATCACGTCCGATAAACGGGTCGTTAAAAAGAATAATACGCGTGGTGAAAAGCTGATCCAAGCAGCCGTTCAACATATCGGCACACCATACACATGGGGTTCGCAAGATGCCGTGAACGGTGGTTTTGACTGTTCCGGTTTGATTCACTATGCGACGAACAAGGCTGGAAAATACGGTGGTCGGACGAACGTTCGTGGCTACTGGTACGGTGCTTTCTTTACGAATCGCCGGACGAGTATCTCGAGTGGTAAACGCTCGGATATCGTCTTCTTCCAGAATACCTACACGGATGGTCCATCGCATATCGGGATCATGCTCGATAGCGAACACTTCATCCATGCGGGCGGTTCACAACTTCAAATCAACTCGATTTATGAACCGCGTTGGCAAGAGCATTTCCTCGGATTTAAATCGATGTAAGACAAAAAAAGACGAATCCGTCGAAATCGACGGGTTCGTCTCTTCTTATCGCAATACGTTAAAATGTCATCTCGACGTATTTCGTTACTTGTCGATCCATCAAGTATAACTCGATCTGTTCACGGTAGGCTTTATAGTGATCGGATGCGATATGCGCTTCAAGTGCCTCTTCATCCCGATACACTTCATACAGCATGAATTGATGCTCATCCTCGATCGATTGATGTAAGGAATAACGTAAGCACCCTTCTTCTTTTTGTGAGGCATGATAGACCGTTTGTAGAATCGGGAAGACTTGATCCGCAAGTCCTGCTTTGATTGTAAGTACAGCGTTGACGACGATTTCTCCCATGTTTCATTATCCCCTTTCGTGATTACCTGTATCTGTACCCATTTTCACGAAAAGACACACGTCAAAGGAGCTTGAAGATGCAAACTCAACTTTTTGAAGCACTTGAACAATTCGAACCGACGATGATCGCGTTACGTCGTGATTTTCATCGACATCCGGAACTCTCTTTCCAGGAAGTCCGCACACCAGAACGAATTGCAAACTTTTACGCGGAGCAGGGCATCCCTTATCAAACAGCCGTCGGAGGTCGTGGTGTCGTCGCGACGATCGAAGGCAAACAGCCTGGTCCGACGATTGCGGTCCGTGCAGATTTCGATGCTTTACCACTTCAAGAAGAGACGACGCTTGCCTTCCGGTCGATCCATCCCGGTGTCATGCATGCATGTGGACACGATGGACATACGGCGATGGTGATGGCCCTGGCTGCTACACTCTATCCGTTACGCGATCAATTGCAAGGAACGATTCGAATCATCCATCAGCATGGAGAAGAGGTCTTTCCTGGCGGAGCCATCCAAATGATCGAAGCCGACGTCCTCGAAGATGTCGATGCGATTTTTGCGACACATCTCGAAAATGATTTACCAGTCGGTACGATTGGGTTTCGGGAAGGACATACATTATGTGCAATCGACGAATTCGAAATCATCGTTCATGGTCAAGGTGGACATGCGCAAGCACCGCACAAAACAAAAGATGCGCTCGTCGCTGGAGCGCAGCTCGTCTGTAACTTACAGCATCTCGTCAGTCGACGGGTCGATCCGTTCGAGCCGGCTGTTCTCGCAATCGGATCCTTCCATGCGGGAACGGCACCGAACATCGTCACGGGTGAAGCACGCATCGTCGGTGAAATTCGGACGTTCAATGAGACATTGCGGCATCAGCTCCGGCAAGAAGTCGATCTTGTCGCCAAAACGACATGTGCCGGCATCGGTGCTACCTATTCAATCGACTTCACGACGGGTTACCCGGCGCTCTGGAATCATCCGGACGAGACAAAACTTGTTCAGGAAGCCGCTTCTTTCTTACCGGAAGCATCCGTCCGGGCACTCACACCAATGATGGCTGCGGATGACTTCGCGCATTATCTAACACATGTCCCGGGAAGTTATTTCTTCACTGGCTCCGGATATACGGACGGTCGCGTCAACTATCCACAGCATCATCCGCAGTACGAAATCAACGAACAGGCGTTGTTGATTGGTGCGAAGACACTTGGAGCGACGGTTTTACGTGCCTTAAAACCTAAGGATTGACTTTATTTCTGTGTGAATGGTATCATCACAACAATGATAACGAATGACATCAACTTCATATACCCTTATCAAGAGTGGACCGAGAGATCTGGATCGATGACGTCCCAGCAACCTGCGCATAGCAAGGTGCTACGACCAGCAAAGCGAAAGCTTTGGTTGATAAAAAGCGGCGACTCCTTTTGCAACCAAGCGAAGGAGTCGTTTTCGTTTTCTCGCTGTCAGACATACAATGGGGATTTCCCACGGAGAGGAAGAGACAGATGGAAAAAGCAACATTTGCAGGTGGATGTTTTTGGTGCATGGTGACACCGTTTGAAGAATTACCAGGAATCGAGGGAATCGTATCAGGTTACATGGGCGGACACGTCGACAATCCGACATACGAGCAAGTCAAAACAGGAACGACGGGACATCTCGAAGTCGTCCAAATCACGTTTGATCCGAGCCTGTTCCCGTACGAGCGTCTGCTCGAACTCTACTGGCCACAAACGGATCCGACGGATGCAGAAGGTCAATTCCAAGATCGCGGCACGCAGTACGCACCAGCGATCTTCTATCATACGGATGCACAGCACGAAGCAGCGATCGCTTCCCGTGACGCCCTTGCTGCAAGCAATCGTTTCAAACAACCGATCGTGACGCGGATCGATGCCGCTTCTGAATTTTATCCGGCGGAAGAGTACCATCAAGACTTCCATAAGAAAAATCCAGAACACTATAAAAAAGATCGTGCTGCTTCTGGTCGCGATGCTTTCATCGAGCAGGAATGGAAAGATACGACGACGGTCTAATCACTTCGAACCATATACAGTAGCTGAAACTGATTTCAAACATCTCGTTCTTACCCTACTTTCAGTAAAAAGTGGAGGATGATCGAGATGTCGTGGAATCAGTTTTTTTGTATGTAAAAAAATGATGTCTTCTTTACCAACACCCTTACATAAATTTGTAATCGTTTACAAAAGAAGCCTTTTGTTTTACGGTTAATAAAAATTAACCGGTTAAAAAGGAGATCATTGCATGGAACAAAAAGCGATTCACATGTTAGAGAACTATGAACAGTTAAAAGTGATCAGTGATCCGTTACGAACAAAAATCCTCATGTTTCTCGTCGAAAAACCACACACGGTACATCAGTTAGCCCACTTGCTGACGTTATCCCGCGCGAAGGTCCTCTATCACGTACGGGAACTTGAAAAGCATGACTTGATTCGTCTCGTCCGTACGGAAGAACAGGGCGGCAATCTATTGAAATACTATCAAGCGATTGCTCGAGGATACATTCCTGCCGATCATCTACTGAACTTCGTCGAGACGAATGAAGCGACCCGGCAGTCGTATCTTGAGGTACTAGACCGGGCAAAGACACGCGTTCTTACGGCTCCGACAGCTACTTTTTCTCCTTCATCTTCGAACATCGAGGACTGGATGAGCTTATCACTTCAAAAGGAACTGGCGATGTCTGAAGCCGATTTTCGGCAGTTTGCTACAAAATATCGTGCTCTATTAGACGAGTTCACACGGTCCCCTTCACTAGACAAAAAAGATAAAAAACACTTCTATATCATGACGACTGCCTTTGCAATTGATGAACCACTATTTGAGAATGACGACGTCTAAACCGGAGGTGCCACATGCTGCCTATTGAAATGGATACGCAACAATCGCTGTTTAAAAATCGATCTTTTTTATTTTTATGGGGGTCCGGTATGTGCTCTGCCCTCTCCCTATCAACCTATCTGTTTGTTGAACAATGGTATGTCATCCATACGCTAAACCAGGCGTCATATCTTGGATTCGTCCTCATGGCCACCTTGTTACCCCGTATTTTTCTCATGTTATTCGGTGGCGTCTTATCCGATCGCTATAAACGTTCGACGATCATGCGCATCTCGAGCGCTTTACGAATCAGTTTCATTCTCTGTATTCTCGCATTACTTCATACCGATCAGCTTACATTGCTGACGATTTTAGGATTCGCCTTTCTATTCGGTAGTGTGGATGCATTCTTTTCGCCGGCGAATGCTTCCTTACTTCCTACGCTCGTTCCGAAAGAACAACTCACTAAAGCCAATTCACTGATTCAGACATCTAATCAAATCGCCCTCTTTTCAGGTCCGATTCTTGGTGGAGTCATTCTCAGCTATTCTTCTTACTCGCACGTCTTTCTCGTAATTTTCGGGACACTCTGTCTGACGCTCCTTTTCACGTATGGTATTCGTGAATCTAAGATCAAGCGATTGCTTCAGCATTCAGCTCTCTTTGAACTAAAAGAAGGGCTGCATTACGTTTTTCACTTTCAGCAACTCAAGCAGACACTTTTTCTTGTCATCTGTGTCAATTTCTTTTTCTTTGGACCACTCTTACTCGGAATCCCCTTACTCGTTCATGATGTGCTCCAAGGAGATGCGATGGATTTAAGTTATATGCAAGGTGCTTATCAAATGGGAATGCTCGGAGGGGCGCTCTGGAGTGGTTTTACGCAAACGAAAGTAAATGGGCTTACCTCATCGGTCCGATTAATTGGCGCCTTAGGTCTGCTTCTCTTCCTGCTTAGTCAAGCGCAGCAGATCTTGTTGTACCTGATCATCCTGTTATCACTTGGTGTCCTTTCTTCGATCATCAATATTCGCTTCATTACGTTCATCCAGTCTCAGTGTGCGGAACAGACGATGGGACGTGTCATGAGTGTCGTGAATGCCGCGTCAAATGGTCTCATTCCATTATCTTACGCGCTCCTCTCGTTTCTACTGTCGTTTCACGTTTCGATCACGACAATCATGTTGTACTGTGGTCTTCTCATTATTGTTCTCTCGCTTTACTTCAGAAGACGAATGGTTCATCTATTCGATTGAGATCAAGTCACAACACATAAAAACATGCGAATCTCCCGATCGAATTAGCGGGAAACGCGCATGTTTTATTTAGTCAATCTAGAACGTGAGTGTTCATCCTCGACTCCTGCAGGGAAAGAAAGCGCGAGTCGCGCTTTCGTCAGGGTCAGGTAAGCCCCGGCAAATCGCATAGAATGCGGGATGACGCGGCTTACCTCCCGCCTGCGGAAAGCTAGGATGACAGAAACGTTCGTCAGTCGATCGAACTAGTATCAGATTTTTTAAGAGACTTGCTTCGGTATATCCTTCGCCCTCTCTTCCGGCGCGACGACTTGATACCGTTTCAAAACGAAGATCCCACATACCATGACGGCGAGACCGACGAGCTGACCGAATGATAAATCAATTTGTGGTAAACCGAACCAGCCGAACGTATCGACAGCGAGAGCAAAGCTTAACTGCGAAATCAGAACGACAGAGATTGCGACGGACGGACCAAGCAACTGAATCCCACGCATGACACAAAAAACGACGCCGACACCGACAAGTCCACCAAACCAATAGAGTGGCGATACGTTTTGAATCTGTCCGATTGTTCCGCCACGAAATAGAACATACGTGACACTTGCTCCGATGAAACCAACGAAGAAGACCAGCGTCGTCGTCGCCCAAGCGCCAAACGCGTCACTCATCCGAGCATTCAATACCGTCTGTAAACTGATTAACATCCCTGCCAACACGGCACACACGATGCCTATTATCATGTTCGTTCCTCCCTACTCATAGCTGTTGCCGTTCGCCTTCTCGCGAATCCGCTCCAGATCGACGATGATGATTTTCCCGCGTCGTCGAACGAGAATCTCTTCTTCACATAATTTCGTGATGATCCGATTGAGATGGCGATAACTCGTTCCAAGCCAGTCGGCGACGTCATGTAAGTTCGACGTCCGCATCTCCTGATAAAACAAACTGTCACTGGCTTCAGAAGCGATCGACAACAAATACCCTGCAAATCGCTCTTCAACTGTATACAACACATGGTGCGACGCTGATTTCGAGTCGGCATACCACTTCGCTGTGATCGTGCGTAATAAGAATTGCAGAAAGACGTTCGTTGTATTGTGCTCGCGTAAAATCGCATACGGTACGCTCAACACCTCGACATCGGTCACTGCTTCGACCGTATTCAGCACTTCCCGTTCATTGATGAACTCAGCGTCACCGATCACTGTCAGTGGTGTCTTGAATCGTAGAATCCGTTGTTTCCCTTCTGACGAGGCAGCAGATATCTTAACTTTGCCTGCGACGATGAAGTACATCCGGTCGATCGCTGCCCCTGTCGTACAGAGGAGTTCCCCTTTTTGGAAGGTTTCTTGACGCAACCAAGCGCGCGTCTCTTCCGTCAAAATCGTATCCAGTCCATACTGTTGAATGACGGTTTCCATGTTCATTTCCCCCCTTTAGGCAAGTGAGAAAATCGCAACTCCTGCAAGCATGAGACCCACACCAACCCACTGACCACGATTTCCTTGTTTTTTTAAGACACCGAACCATCCCTTTAAATCAATCACAAAAGCACATAAAATCTGTGCGACGAGTAATAAACACATTGCCCATGTCATCCCGAGCGTTTGGATTGCTGTCAGTTCCGTTACGACGACTAGCACGCCAATCAAACCGCCGCTCGCATAAATCCACGGTAACTGACGGAAGCCACCGATTTTCCGATCTCGTACGAAACTGTAAATGACTAAACAACCCATCAGACCCACAAAGTGGACGATCAATACGGACAACCACGGTCCGACCCCTGTCGCAAGGCGCGCATTGAATATGCCTTGCAGGGCGATGAACAGACCGCTCATCAAAGCAAACACGACTCCTTGCACGTCATCTCCTCCTTTAATCTCTACACTAGAGTAGACCTTACTCGTACCCTACTTGAAAAGGACAAATGTCCCATTTTCAAAAAAACATGAAAAAACCCGCTGTCCACAAGTGGAATCACGGGTCCCTCACTATATGCTCATGTCGTAAAACGAGTAGTCGTTTGCTTCAGCTGTTCCTCTGCTTCCGTCATCATGCGCGTAAACAACTCCGCAACAGTCGGCACATCATGAATCAATCCGGCAACCAGTCCAGCGTTGACATACCCTTTCTCCTCATCACCCTTAAGAGCGCCCGTAATATGATACGACTCATTCGTCTGATCAAGAAAAGCAGCAGGTGTCTCTGCTGTGAGTCGTTCGACGTAAGGACCATCAAGGACACGTCGGACGAATCCGACGGAACGTCCGATGATGCGTGTATCGGTATCGGTCGCATCCATTAAGTGCGCCTTGTATGCCGAATGAACCTTCGCCTCTTCCGTCGCGATCAATCGTGTTCCGAGCTGGGCACCCGCCGCACCAAGTAACAGAACAGCTGCCAATCCACGCCCGTCACCAATCCCACCCGCTGCCAGGACCGGAATGTTGACCCGATCGACGAGTTGCGGAATCAAGGTCAGCGTCGTCAACTCGAGCGGTGAATTGATGCCTGCCGCTTCAACTCCCTCCGCTACGAGTACATCAGCGCCTGCTTGTTCTGCCTTTAACGCCTGTTTGACTGAAGCGACAACAGCGATCGTTTTGATGCCAGCAGTTTGAAGTCGCTCTATGTACGGTGCCGGATTTCCTGCCGACAAGGAGACGACCGGAATCTTTTCTGCGATCGCGAGATCAATCAGTGCTTCCGTATAGGGAGACACACGAATCGCGATGTTCAAGGCAAATGGTTGATCCGTCAGCATTCGTGTCTCGTGAATCCGCGACGACACTTCATCGACCGACAATGTCCCGCACCCGAGCGTTCCGAGTCCTCCGGCATTCGACACCGCTGCCGTGAGCGCCGCATGACTAATGTTACCCATTCCTCCTTGGATTAAAGGATATCGAATTTTAAAGAGCTCACAAATCGGAAACATATCTTTCCTCCGTTCTCGACTTCACTCACATGCTATACTGACATGGAATGAATAGCAGTTCATCTTATTATAGAAACGAGGTCATTCTGTTATGAAGATTCCGTATCAATCGATTCATCCGAACGTTGCCTCCGATGTATTCATCGCTCCTGGTGCTTATCTGATCGGAGACGTCACGATCGGTTCCGAGTCTACCGTCTGGTTCAACGCTGTCTTACGCGGTGACGAAGGACCGATTACAATTGGGAAACGATGCAGTATTCAGGACAACGCGACGATTCATCTCTATGAAGGGGCACCCGTCGTCATTGAAGATGAAGTAACGGTTGGACATAACGCAATTTTACACGGTTGCAAAATCGGACGTCGTTCGATCGTCGGAATGGGTGCGACCGTTCTTGATCACGCAGAGATTGGTGAAGAATGCATCATCGGGGCGAATACGCTAATTCCATCGGGAAAAGTTTTCCCACCCCGTTCGCTGATCATCGGCTCACCCGGTAAGGTCGTGCGTGAACTAACAGAAGCGGATCTTGCGATGATTCAGGAGTCGATTGATTCTTATGTCGATAAAGGATATGCCTTCCGAAACATTCTCGCAGAATCCGCTGAACAGAACACATCTGAATGACACGAATGCGGGGCGGATCAACTGATCCGTCCCGCTCTTTTCATTCGAATAAATCTTCACCGCTCTGCAAACAGCGGGTGTTCCGCCGCGTCGTACGAGGCACTGCGTTGGGACACATCGTGCGTCTCTTCAAAGATCGATTCGAAGAACCGACTCGCTGGTTGTGCGAGCAATCGGTAATATTGTTCGAACAAGAGCGCCGCATGATGTCCGCTCCACGCATCTGGTAACAGTTCTTGCGGTAATCCGGGATCCGTGAATAGAAACTTCCGGTATTCATGTACGAGCATCGTCCGTTCGACGAAACACTGTTCATCCGTCATTTCTCCGAGTTGGAGCTGACTTTGATGGACGATGTATTGCCGGCTGTAATCCGTGATGAACGTCTCGTAACGCTCCTGCAATTCTTCCAGCGGGAACGCACGCTCGACGAGGGATTGATCCTGCTTCGGACCGTGGTATTCACCGACGAAGAAATCGACATACTCTTCGATCTCGTACGACGCGATCAATCGTTCCGCCTCTTTTTCAAGTGGGTTCGGTGAGATCCAAACCCCGTTCGATAAGTTACCAAACCCACTCCACGTCAGTTCTTTGCGGAGCTCATCACGAATCTGGCGTTTATCCTCCGGAATCGTGTACATCAGCGTCCGCCACTTCCCGTCCCAGTCGTGCGGTGTTGATCTGTAGATCCGGCGTGCGGCCTCCTCCATCCGTTCCACCCCACGTGGTGTCAATGAATAGAAGCTTTTATTTCCTTGTTTCTCGGAGACGAGCCAGCCTTGTTTAACCATTCGGGACACAGCAACCCGAACGGCCTGTTCGTTATGTCCGAACTCTTTGACGAGTCGAATTAAACTCCCGACCCAGATTTGATTGCCGTAATGGCGAATGTAATCGCCGTAAATCGTAAAGATCATCGATTGGGTGTTCGCACTCATGGTATTCACTCTCTCTTCAGTCGTTCATAGTGTGTATCGTTAGTATACGGGTTATTTCAAACGTCGACCATCCTCATCTTCCTTCAAAGCGTGGTGGTCGTTTTTCAGCGAAGGCTTGTAGCGCTTCCTGACGATCAGCCGTCGGAATGACGACTTCATAAGCTTCTGTTTCGAGCTGTAGTCCTTCTTCGAGTGAGACATCCCGCCCTTGATCAATCGCTCGCTTCGCTTGGCGCAAGGCAATCGGACCATTCTGTAACATCTGATTAGCAAACTCAAGGCACGTCGTCATCAACGCTTCCCGGGCAACAACGGCTGTCGCGAGTCCGTACCGTTCTGCTGTCATCGCATCGATTTTTTTCGCCGTGAAGATCAATTCCTTTGCCCGCGTCTCCCCAATCAGTCGTGGCAAGCGCTGTGTTCCACCAGCTCCCGGAATGATTCCGAAGCTGGTCTCCGTCAAGCCGACGAGTGCATCCTCGACGAGAAAACGGAAATCACAGGCAAGGATCCACTCGAACCCACCGCCGAGCGCGTGACCGTTGACGGCTGCGATTGTTGGTTGCGGCAATTGTGCGATCGAAGTGAAGACATTCCGGATCGCAAGGACATTGCGCCGAACTTCTTCTTCGTTTAAATGCACGCGTTCTTTTAAATCGGCGCCGGCGCTAAATGCTTTCCCCGTTCCCGTAAACAGGACGACCCGCGCTTCCGGGTCGACCGATAACGCATCGACCTGTTCTTGCAAAGCGACAAGCGTCGGATAATCGAGACAGTTCAAGCGTTCCGGACGATCAATCCGGACGATCGCAATATAGCCTTCTCGTTCTAAGTGAATCATACGAGTCCCTCCCGATCGACGACAAGTGCGATCCCTTGTCCGACTCCGACACACATCGTCGCGAGACCATACGTCCGGTTCGTCCGGCGCATCTCATGCAATAATGTCGTCAAAATCCGGGCCCCACTCGCACCGAGTGGATGACCGAAGGCGATCGCACCGCCGTTGACGTTGACTTTTTCGCTTGGTAAACCAAGTGCTTCGATACAGGCAAGACTTTGAGCCGCAAACGCTTCGTTCAACTCGATTTGATCGAGCTGTTCGACCGTCAAGCCTGCCCGTCGGAGGACTTTTTCCGTTGCGTCGATCGGTCCGATTCCCATAATGGCAGGTTCAACCCCTGCCGTCGCACTCGCCCGGTAATACCCGAGCGGCGTCAAACCGAGTTCGTTTGCTTTTTCTTCACTCATCAATAACAACGCCGACGCACCGTCGTTGACACCTGAAGCATTCCCCGCCGTCACGGTACCATTTGGGAATAACGGACGAAGTGTCGCCAGTTTCTCACGTGTCGTCTCAGGACGAGGATGTTCATCGCGGTCGAAGACGCTGACGTTACCTTTCCGGTCTGTTTGTGTGACCGCAACCAGTTCGTCCGTGAAGTGCTCTGCCTCGATGGCTCGTTTTGCGCGTTGCTGGCTTTCGAACGCAAAGTCGTCCTGTGCTTCGCGCGAGATTCCGTACTGACGGGCGACGTTCTCAGCTGTTTCCGGCATCGAATCCGTTCCGTATTGATCTGCTAAACGATCATTGACGAAGCGCCAACCAATCGTCGTATCGTACATCGTCTGGTTGCCACGTGGGTTGGCTTGATCCGGCTTCGCGAGAACGAACGGTGCACGCGTCATGCTTTCCGTTCCACCAGCGATATAGATATCACCTTCACCTAAGGCAATCCCACGCGCCGCCGCGATGACGGCGTCCAGTCCAGATCCACATAAGCGATTGATCGTCGTACCGGCGACTTCGACCGGTAGACCAGCTAGTAATCCCGACATCCGGGCGACGTTGCGATTGTCTTCTCCCGCCTGATTCGCATTGCCAAAAATGACTTCCTCGATCGTCTTCGGATCGACTTGTGGATTACGCTCAAGCAACGCTTCGATGACGCGTGCTCCTAAGTCATCTGGACGAACCTGACGCAACGCGCCGTTATAGCGACCGATCGGTGTCCGAACGGCATCGATGATGGCGACCCGTTTCATGATGTCACCTCGCGATTCGTATAATCATAGACACCACGACCTGTCTTACGACCGAGTCGACCCGCTTTGACATACTGTTCGAGTAGTGGTGCTGGACGGTATTTTTCGCCGAGCTTCTCATGCAGATACTTTAAGTTGTGGAGCCGAGTATCAAGTCCGACCAAGTCCCCGAGTTCGAATGGTCCCATCGGGTAGTTTAAGCCGAGTTTGATCGCTTTATCGATCTCTTCTGGTGTCCCGAGTCCTTCTTGTAACATGTAGAACGCTTCGTTTCCGACGAGCGCACTGATCCGCGAAGTCACGAACCCAGGAAACTCACGGATGACGACTGTTTCCTTCTGCATCTGACGCGCTACCTGTTCAAGAGCTGCAACCGTCTCATCCGATGTCTCAAGACCACGAACGAGCTCGATCAGTGGCATCAGATGGACCGGATTGAAGAAATGCATCGCCATGACCCGGTCCGCCCGGTTCGTAAAGGACGCAATTTCCGTTGGACTCATCGTCGACGTGTTCGTCGCGAAATAACAGTCCGGACGTGCATTCGCTTCTAGCGTTTCAAAGACTTGCTGTTTGATGCTGAGTTGTTCCGGTACTGCTTCAATGACGAGATCCGCTTGTTGTGCCGCCTCAGCTAGGTCGGTCGACAGATGCAGTCGATCGAACAGTCCCTCGACCTCATTCGCGGACATCTTCCCTCGCGTGATTCCTTTCTCTGCGATGCGTTCGAGTTCTCGATAGGCACTTTCGACATATTCTTCTTTAATATCAACGAGTGTCACCTGAAATCCGCGGTGTGCTGCAACGTACGCAATGCCACGTCCCATGACGCCGGATCCGACGACGACGATTTGTTCTACCATCTGAATTCCCCCTTATCCCCTGTGCTGTTAAAAAAGGCTGGACTTCCCGACGGAACTCCAGCTTTCCCTCTTGCTTATAGTCCGAACGGATTGAGTGGACGACTGCCGTAATACGACAAGATACTTTTTGTTTCCGTGTACAGATCAAGCGTCTCGATACAGAGTTCTCGACCGAAGCCCGATTGTTTGTAGCCACCAAACGGTGTGCCCGGGAAGGCAGAGAACGGACAGTTGACCATGACGATGCCGGCTTTGATTTGATTCGCGACACGTGTCGCTTTCGCGCCATCTTTCGTCCAAACGGCTGAGCCGAGTCCAAACGATGTATCGTTCGCTAAACGAATCGCTTCTTTTTCATCTTTGAACGGCATGACGACGACGACCGGTCCGAAGATTTCTTCATTGACCGCTTTCATCTCGTGCGTGACGTCCGTGATGATCGTCGGTGCGTACCAGAAGCCTTTTTCGTATCCTTCTGGTGCTGTCGCGTGACCTCCTGTGACGATCGTTGCGCCGTCCGCTTTCGCCGACTGGACATATCCATCGATGACGTCGACCTGTTGTTGATCGATGATCGCTCCAACGTGTGTCCCTTTATCAAACGGATTACCGAGGACGAGTTGTTTTGTCTTCGCGACGAACTGCTCCATGAACGCTTCGTAGATCTCTTCGTGGACGTACAGGCGCGAGCGCGCTTCACACGATTGACCACTGTTATAGAAGATTCCGAACAATGAACCATCAACAGCTGCTGTCACATCCGCGTCTTCAAAGACGATGTTCGGTGATTTTCCACCGAGTTCGAGTGTGACTCGTTTTAACGTCTCGGACGCACGTCCCATGATGTCTTTACCGACTGGCGTCGAGCCCGTGAAGGCGACTTTATCGACGTGAGGATGCTCAACGAGATGGTTGCCGATCTCGCGTCCGGATCCAGGGATGACGTTAACGACACCTGCTGGTACACCAGCTTCTAGACAAATCTCACCGAGAATGATCGCTGTCAATGGTGTCAATGTCGCTGGTTTGACGACGACCGAGCAACCGACGGCGATTGCTGGTGCGACTTTCCAAGCTGCCATCATTAACGGATAGTTCCACGGAATGATTTGTGCACAGACACCGACCGCTTCTTTTTCCGTATAGTTATGGAATTGTCCCGGTACGTTATTGACGACACCACGGTGACCGACGATCGCACCCGCATAGAACTCAAAGTCTTCAATCGCTTGCGTGACTTGTCCTTGCGCCGCTGCCAGTGATTTCCCTGTATCAAGAATCTCCAGTTCGACGATTTCGTTGAAGCGGGAACGCATGATGCTCGCAACCTTATTCAAGACTTGTGCCCGACGCCCGACCGGCCACATCTTCCACTTCCCGTGATCAAACGCATCGCGTGCCGCTTGAACGGCGCGATCGGCGTCTTCCTTCGATGCTTTTGCGACTTCCGCGATCACTTCGCCCGTTGCCGGATTGTATGTTTTGAACGTCTCGCCTGTTGCACCCTCGACTTGTTCGCCGTTGATGAGCAAGTGATAGACGGACCGTTTCATTTCAAGTGTTTTTTCATGTACTGTCGACATTGTATTCACTCCTGTTCCTGTTGATTGAAAATCGGTGATCGTTTTTCGAGAAATGCTTGCATGCCTTCTGTTTGATCGGCTGTCGCGAACAAGAGATAGAAGTTACGGCGTTCGTGCTCCATCCCATCCTGTAACGATAAATCAACGGCTTTGTTTGCCGCGTCCTTGATCAACCGCAACGCCATACTCGGTTGGTTCGATAACCGCTCTGCCATCGCCAGCACCGTCGCTTCGACATCAGCCGTCACCCGGTTGATGATACCAAGTCGTTCCGCTTCCTCTGCCTTCATCCGGTCGCCGGTGAAGAGCCACTCGAGCGCCCGCGTTCGACCGATGCATTTCGTCAAGCGCTGCGTCCCGCCTGCTCCCGGCATGACGCCGAGTCCAACTTCCGGGAATCCAAACTGTGTCTCAGGATCGGCGTAGATTAAATCACAAGCGAGTGCCAGTTCAAAGCCGCCGCCAAGGACGAAACCATGGACACCCGCGATGATCGGCTTTTTGATTCGGCTGATTCGGTCCCAGTCCGCGAACGGATCGAGGAGTTCCATCGAGATCGGTGTCGCCTCGAGCATCTCCTCGATATCGGCGCCCGCTGAGAACGATTTTCCGTTTCCAGTCAAGACGATGACCGTCACCCGTTCGTCTCGGTCGAACGTCTCCATCGCCTCGACGATTTCCCGGACCATCGTCCGGTTCAGCGCATTGTATCGTGCCGTTCGGTCGAGTCGAATCCGACCAATCCGATCGACCATTTCCGTCTTAACGTACTGTTGTGTCGGCATGGACATCTTCACCAATCATCAATGTGACGAGATCCCCCGCAAAGCTCATCAAGTCTTTCCCGGATGCTTTTCCTTCGAGCGAACGCATGCCTGCTTGCATCGCTTCCTGACTTTCATAGACCATCTCGCACATCAAGTAATACTTTCCGTCTCCGCCCATTGGTGAGCCGACGATTTTCGTGACATTCATTTCTTGCAGTCCTGGAATTTTTGCTGTCAATGGACCATGGACCTCAAAATAGTGCTGATCGAATGCTTCCTTGTTTTCTGGGTGTTTGTACAGTGCGATTAATTTTGCCATCTTGATTACCTTCCTTCACATGAGAGTAGAGACGGGTTTCATCGCCTCGAATGGATTTTTACACGATTTACAGTAGAGAATACTTCGACATGCTGTCGGTCCGAATAAGTTTTCCATCGTCACATACGTCGATCCACAATACGGACAGTCAATCTCCCACTTCCCTTGCTCAAACCGAGGAGGAGCGATACCGAATGCTTTCAATCCTTGCATGCCTTGTTCCGTGATTCGGTCCGATGTCCATGGTGGATCAAACCGGAACTGGACGTCGACCTGTTCGACATTTGGAATCACCTGCAAGGCAGATTCGGTGTTTTTTTTAATGATTTCAAGCGCCGGGCAACCGAGGAACGTCGGGAGAAGCGTGACGCGCACCAGGTAACCATGCTCCGTCGCTTCCGCGTCCATCGTCTCGACCATGCCAAGATCTAAAATACTGACGCTATCAATTTCCGGATCCTTCACCCCGTTCAGGGCTTCCCGGATTGCATCTTGGAGTGTCGTCGTCATGCTTCCCTCTCCTTTCACCACGTCGCCGTCTGATCAATCAAGTAAACTTCTCCGAGTGTCGCAAGCGCGTCATTCAAATCTTCCGTATGATCGCCGTTCCGCCCGTTACGCGTCATCTGCATTTCTGGAAGCGTCACGTTCAATTCGACGAGTAACGGTGTGATCGTCTGATACCAACGATCGAGTAAAATGCCTTGCCCTTCGATCAACCGCATCTCTTCGATCAATTGACCGTGTTCGCCATAATCGAACATGTCACCGAAGTCATAGAGGACTTTTTCTAAGGCTGCATCCATCTTCTGTCGCGCCGTCTCCGTCGATTGATAAAGCTGGGTAAACCACGTTTGCCAGTGTAGCAAATGATAGTACAGCTCCATGTTGATCTTGATGGCAGCCGTAGCGAGTGGCTCATAACTGCTCGACTTCAAAGCATCAATCCGGATCTTTTTCGCGACCGTGTAGCAATAGTTCCGTACGACGGCGAATGCCCAGTCATATTCAGGCTTCTCCATGTAGTAGCCAGGTCCGTTGACACGTTCGACGAGAATCGAATTCTTTCGTTCATGCGCCAGTCGGACATGAGCTAATGCATCAGCATTTCCTTCGCCGAGTTCTTCGAGGAGTTGGTAATACATCGCCGCGTGTCCCATCGAATCTTGCGCAATCGACGACGAAGCGACGTCCTCTTCGATATGCGGTGCGAGTCCGAGCCATTCCGAACCACGATACGCGTAAAGGAAATCATCATCCGCGAGTTGATAGAGTAAGGAGGCGAGTGCCGTCCGTTCTTGTTCCGTCATTTGGAATCGCCTCCTTGCCAAGACATGATCTCTTTTTCATCGAGCATCTGTTGCTCGTAATGACGCCATTTTTTTTTCAAGTAGCCGTATCCTTTCGTTGTCCGATAGTCCTTATTATCGAGGCGTTGGAGCATCTGCTTCTCATCGGGTGATAAACCACGGATATCTTCGCGTTTGACGACCCAGATGTCGACGACCGGTTCCCGGCGCATGAAGTTTTCTTGCGCCATCAACAGTGCCATCTCCTTGTTCGGAGCGAGCAAGCTGAATTGATGGGTGAACGCCGCGTTCGGCGTCCGTTTGCTAAAGACTTCGAATTCGTGATAAAACGTCTCGTTCATCGTGCTTTCCCCTCTCATGCCTTCGTTTCAGCGAGTGCATCCCGTACCCAGGCGTTATTTTCGTAAGATGTCCGGCGCAGATCCAGTCGCTCTTTCGAACGTGGTCCTCCCCCTTGGATGATTGTCTTGAATTTTGTCCAGTCTGGCTGCGCATATTCCCATTGCCCTGTCTCTTCATCAAAACGTAACGTCGGGTCTGGAATGACGAGTCCGAGTGAACGAATCCGTGGCACGTACTTCGTAAAGAAGTTTTGTCGGAGCTCTTCATTCGTTTTCGTCCGAATCTTATAGGCGATCGTCACGTCCTGTTTTGATGTCCCGGTTGTCTCTTTCGAGGCTGGTCCAAAGAACATCAACAAGGATTCCCACCACTCATCCAGTGATTCCTGAATCATCGCCCGCTGTTCCTGTGTTCCTTCCGCGAGTGCCATGATGATCGACTCTCCGTGTTGCGCATGGAAGACCTCTTCCGCACAGATTCGTTGCAAAGCCCGTGCGTAAGGACCGTACGAAGCCCCGAGCATGTTCGTCTGCGTGATGATCGCCGCGCCATCGACGAGCCAACCGATCATCCCGGCATCGGCCCATGACCGCGTCGGCATGTGGAAGACGTTGTGGAACTTCAATCGTCCCGTAAACAAATCATCCATCAAATCCCCGCGTGTCTTGCCATATGGCTTCATCAAATCCTCGACGACACGAAGTAACAGTTGTCCATGCCCCATCTCATCCTGAACCTTCGCCATGATGCCGAGCTTCCGGCGAAGTGATGGTGCTTTTGGAACCCATTCTTTTTCCGGAAGCGCACCCATGATTTCACTGATACCGTGCATCGAAATCAATTTAATTAGCGTGTCCCTGTAAAAATCAGGCATCCAGTCATCGGCTTCGATCTTTTCACCTTGCTCGATTCGTTCCTTGAAGCGAGCTAATTTTTCTTCTTCCGTCAGTTGGACGGGTTCGAACAGTTGTGTTGCATCATACATGCTAGTTCCTCCTTTGAATCAGACGAGTGATGTCGAGCGTCGATCAACGATCCGAACGGCTTTCCCTTCCGATCGTGGTAACCCTTGGTGCGGGTGACAGACGAGATCAATGGAAATGAGGCATTCCGACTTGATGGCGTCACATATCGAACGCATTTGTCGCTCCGAGATGTTTTCGAATTCGATATGTAGCTCAACGGCATCGAGTCCTGCTTTACGCACGAGATGAATTTGATAATGCGGCGTCACGTCCGGCTGTTGGAGTAAGACCCGCTCGATTTCTGACGGGAAGACGTTGACCCCTCGGATAATCAGCATGTCGTCCGTTCGCCCTTTGACACGTGACATCCGTGTCGTCGTCCGACCACAAGCACACGCTTCGTGCGTGATCGATGCTAAGTCACCTGTCCGGTAACGAATGATTGGAAGCGCTTTCTTTTTCAAGCTTGTAAAAACGAGTTCCCCGACCATGCCATCTGGTACCGGTTCCCCCGTAACGGGATCGACGACTTCCGTAATGAATAAGTCATCCATGATATGCAGACCTGCCTGCTCCTGACATTCCATCGCGACACCTGGTCCCATGATTTCACTGAGTCCATAAATATCAAATGCCTGTAGATCAAAGGTCTGTTCGAGTGTCTGCCGCATCTCTTCCGACCAGGGTTCAGCTCCGAAGATGCCGTAACGCATGCTTGTCTTGCGTGGATCGATCCCCCGTTCGATCATGCGTTCTGCTAATCGCAAGATATAAGAAGGTGTCCCACAGATGCCATCTGGTCGGAAATCCTCGATTAACGTGATTTGGCGATCCGTGTTGCCACCGGAAATCGGCAAGATTGTCATGCCTAGTTTTTCAGCACCTGCATGAAGACCGAGTCCACCTGTGAACAGTCCGTAGCCGTATGCATTGTGCAACAAGTCAGCTGGTGAACCACCGGCTAAGACTAAGCTCCGTGCTACGGCATCTGCCCAGTCGTCTAAATCTTCTTGCGTATACCCGACGACAGTCGGTTTACCACTCGTACCAGACGAGGCGTGAATTCGGGTGACCTGTTCTCGTTCGACGGCAAATAGCTCGAACGGATAATGATCGCGTAAATCTTGCTTGCGTGTGAAGGGAAATTTTCGTAGATCTTCGATCGTTTGAAAATCATGTGCCGTCATCTGCAATGTCTGCAGACGTTCTTGATAGAACGGGACGCGCGTGACGTGTTCCATCGTTTGACGTAATTGCTCCATCTGTAGCTGCTCCCGCGTTTGCGCATTCATCGTTTCGTGATGTTGATCGTACATACCTGTACCTCCTCATCATGTATACAATAATTAAACGGTCGTTTATTTTTAGTTATATGTTTAACGTACGATACGTTCACAATGTTGTCAATCTTGTTTTGTTAAATGCTCCCAAACGATTCTCACTTTATCACTTCAACGCACTTTATCAGTAAATCAATTGGTTTATAAAGCTATTTTCCATGATTGAGAGTCTTTTTTTGGAAAATATTTCTGAAATGATTTGCTCATTTTGTAACGGGTTGATAAAATATCGTGTGACAAGTGTTATACTATTTTTGGTAAGACCACTTGATTGAATGAGGATTCGTTGTAGTGAAGGGGGATCACGATGAAGCCAGGTTTAGCTGTCGGGGATACAGCAGAGATTCAAGCGGTCGTCTCGCAAGATATGTTTGCACGGTTCGAAGGTCAATTGGTTCATCCCGCATACTCGACCGTGTCGATGGTCTACCATATGGAATGGGCAGCACGTCAACTCATCCTGCCTTACCTAGAGGCAGGCGAAGAAGGTGTCGGGGGCGCGGTTTCGTTGAAGCATCTTGGCATGGCAGCTGAAGGCGCACGATTGATCGTGACCGCTACAGTAACACGCGTCACAGCACGTCGCGTTGACGCTGACATCGAAGTCCGAGATGGACAAGCGGTCATTGGAACAGGAGAAGTGACACAATTCATTTTAGAAAAAAGCCGGATTCAAGAAAAATTGCAAGTGAATGCTCCAACAAAATGAAAGCGCTTACTTATATTTGATAGAGGAGGACTCTACTATGAACATGTTAAACCCATCTACGAATCCAACGCTCTCGATCATGGAAAAAATCGCGGGTCACGAACAAGTCGTCTTTTGCAACGATCCTGTCTCAGGGTTACAAGCGATCATCGCCATCCACGATACGACGCTCGGCCCCGCTCTCGGTGGTTGCCGCATGGCGCCTTACGCTTCTGTCGATGAGGCACTTGACGATGTCCTCCGCCTGTCGCGTGGCATGACGTATAAATGCGCTGCCGCTGATGTTGATTTTGGTGGCGGTAAAGCCGTCATTATCGGCAATCCGGCAACGGATAAATCACCAGAGCTTTTCCGCGCCTTCGGTCGTTTCGTTGATTCGCTCGGTGGACGTTTTTACACCGGAACCGACATGGGCACGACGATGGATGATTTCGTTCACGCTAGCCGAGAAACGTCACGGATCGTCGGCATTCCGGAAGCCTTTGGCGGGAGTGGTGATTCATCGATTCCGACGGCTGAAGGCGTCGTCTACGGACTGCGGGCGACGATCGAGATGTTATTCGGTTCGGACGACTTAAGTCGCGCGACTTATGCGATTCAAGGACTTGGAAAGGTCGGCTTCAAGGTTGCAGAACAACTGTTACTCGCCGGTGCGACGATTTATGTTTCAGACGTCAACGAAGCAGCGCTCGCAGCAATCGTGACCCAAGCCGAAATGGCACCTGGCACGGTGCGCGTCGTCTCGCCTCACGAAATCCATTTAACAGACGCTGATATTTTCGTTCCATGTGCATACGGCGGTGTCATTCACGCTCAAAACATCGCGCTCTTACCGTGCAAAGCCATCTGTGGTTCGGCGAACAATCAACTTGCAGATGAACAGCTCGCTCACGTCTTGATGGATCGCGGCATCTTGTATGCACCAGACTATATCGTCAACGGTGGTGGGTTGATCCAAGTTGCTGACGAACTGTACGGAGCAAATCATGAACGGGTTCTTCTGAAGACGCGTCACATCTATGACGCCGTGCTCGAAGTCTTCAAGGAGTCGCAAGCAGAAAACATCACGACGGTCGAAGCAGCGAACCGGATGTGTGAAAAACGGATGCAGATCCGGGCGAAACACAACAACATCTTCACGAATACGACAAAGCCAAAATGGGATATCCGTAACCACTGAAGGAGGGACTGACATGGAGCAACATTTTCCGATTCAACGCATCATCGATGAAGAAGGTCGTATCATCGACGCCTCAAAAGAACACGATCTGACGAAAGAGCTCGCCCTCACCCTATATGAACAGATGCACCGGATCCAGACGTTCGACCGGAAGGCGATCAACTTACAACGCCAAGGGCGCCTCGGCACTTATGCACCGTTCGAAGGACAAGAGGCGGCGCAAGTCGGTAGTGCACTGGCGTTGTCAGAGCAGGACTGGTTATTCCCGACGTACCGAGATCACGGTGCGACGTTGACGTTCGGTGCCGACATGGTGCGGACGCTTCTCTACTGGAACGGTCGTGTCGAAGGTTGCGTGCCATCTGAGAAACACATCTTCCCTCCTGCCGTACCGATTGCGACGCAAATTCCGCATGCCGTCGGTGCCGCGTGGGCGGAAAAACGAAAAGGTACGACGAACGTCGCGGTCGCCTACTTTGGTGACGGGGCGACGTCTGAAGGCGACTTCCACGAAGGGATGAACTTCGCGAGTGTCTTCCAAGCACCAGTCATTCTGTTCAACCAAAACAATCAATTCGCGATTTCTGTTCCGATCGAAAAACAGATGCATTCCGAAACGATCGCACAAAAAGCGATCGCCTACGGGATGCCAAGCGTCCGAATCGATGGGAACGATGCATTTGCCGTCTATTTCACGATGCAAGCAGCCGTTGCGCGTGCCCGTTCTGGCGGTGGACCAACATTGATTGAAGCCGTCACATGGCGATTTGGTGCGCATACGACAGCAGATGATCCAACGAAATACCGTGATCAAGCTCGCTCGCGTGACCGGGTCGATCCGCTCGATCGACTTGAACAGTTCTTAAAACATCAAGGCTACTTTGACGAAACCTGGATGCAACAGCTGCAGGAACGGCACCAGGCAGAAATCGAAGCGGCAGTAACTGCGATGGAGCAATTCAAGGCACCAGACGTCAATGATCTGTTCGACCATACGTACGCGACCTTACCGGTTGATGTCCAGCAACAAAAAGAAGCGTATCTGCTAGCAAGGGGGAAATGAGATGGCAACACCAATCAATCGTCAAACAGAGATGACACTCGTTCAAGCTGTCACGGATGCCCTGCGGACAAAATTGTCGGAGGATGAGACAACCCTCGTCCTTGGAGAAGACGTCGGAAAAAACGGTGGTGTCTTCCGAGCGACAGACGGCTTACAGGAAGAGTTCGGGGAAGACCGGATCGTCGATACACCGCTCAGTGAAGCCGGCATCGTCGGTACGTCGATCGGTCTTGCCATCAATGGCTTTAAACCGATCGTCGAGATTCAATTTCTCGGCTTCATCTACCCTGCCTATGAACAAATCATGGCGCACGTCTCCCGGATCCGGATGCGAACGATGGGACGGTACAGTGTGCCGATGGTCATCCGTGCGCCTTATGGTGCCGGCATCCGGGCCCCGGAAATCCATTCCGACAGCACAGAAGCGCTCTTTACATCGATGCCTGGTCTCAAGGTCGTCTGCCCGGCGACGCCATACGATGCAAAAGGGTTATTGATTGCTGCGATTGAAGATCCAGATCCCGTGTTGTTCCTTGAGTCGATGCGCAGTTACCGCTCATTTAAGGAAGTCGTACCGAGCGAATCGTATACCGTTGAGATTGGAAAAGCGCGCTGCGTCAGCGAAGGGACGGACGTGACGTTGATCGCCTGGGGAGCAATGGTTCAAGTAGCCCAAAAGGCAGCAACGGCTGCTCAGGAACGCGGGATTTCTTGCGAAGTCCTCGACTTACGAACGCTTTATCCGCTCGACCGGGAAACTATCGCTGCTTCCGTTCAAAAGACGGGTCGTGCCGTCATCGTTCATGAAGCCGCAGCAATGGGTGGTCTCGGTAATGATCTCGTGACGTTGATTAATGATACGGCGTTTCTTTATTTACGGGCACCGATTGCCCGCGTGACCGGTTTTGATGTTCCGGTTCCACTGTTCGCCCTCGAAGACCATTACATTCCGACGCCAGAACGTGTCCTTGCGACGATTCAGCGTACGGTCGAGTTTTAAGGAGCTGAATGCCATGATCGAAGTTAAATTGCATGATGTCGGTGAAGGAATGACAGAAGGTGAAATCGCCCATTATCTCGTTCAAGTCGGAGACCATGTCACGACGGATCAACCGGTCGTCGAGGTCGCGACCGATAAGATGGTCGCCGAACTACCGGCTCCCGTCTCCGGAATCGTCAAGGAAATCATCATCCCGGTCGGTCAGACGGTGCAAGTCGGTACGACGTTATTGCACATCGAAGCAAGTAACGCTTCCGACATGCCGGTCGCGGTAACACCTGAAGCGTCGCCCGCTCCTGAACCAGCATCGGTTACTGTCACCGCCCCACCTGTTCAAGTTTCTCCAGCAAAACGGGTTCTTGCGACACCATATACACGAAAAATCGCTCGTGATCACGGGATTGATATCGAAACTGTCACGGCTTCCGATCCATCAGGTCGAGTCTCGGAGGACGATGTGCTTCGCTTCGTCCAGACTGCTACTGCTCCACAAGAATCAGTTGCGCCGATCATTGAAGAGGTCACGTACCAAGAGACCTCACCGGAAACGATTCCGTTCCGCGGCATTCGCAAGCAAATCGCGAAAAAAATGACCCAGTCGCTGTACACGATTCCCCATGTCACTCACTTCGAAGAAGTCGATATGACGCGTTTGCTTGCACTACGTGCCGAATGGAAAGCAGCTGGACGAAACATCAACGTCAACGCCTTCTTCATTAAAGCCTTGATTGTTGCCTTAAAAGAGTATCCTGTCTTTCATGCCAAACTCGATGAAGCAAATGCATGTATTCGATTAGAGCAGGATTTCCACTTTGGCATGGCAACCGAAACACCGGACGGGTTGATGGTTCCGGTCATCCGTCATGCCGATCAGCTCTCACTGACGGAACTGCATGAACAATTGGTCGCGTTGCAACAACGTGCTCAAAACGGTGCCTTGCGCGCAGCGGACTTAAAAACAAGCACTTTTACGATGAGTAATGTGGGTCCGCTCGGCAGTACGGGAGCAACACCGATCATCAACTATCCGGAGACAGCACTGATTGCCTTCCATAAGACGAAAAAACGAGCCTGTGTCGATGAGAACGATCAAATCGTCGTTCGCTCGATGATGAATTTGTCGATGTCGTTCGATCATCGTGTCGCAGACGGGGCAACGGCTGTTGCCTTTACGAACCGATTCGTGTCACTGATTGAACATCCGACTACCCTACTTCTGGAGTTGATCTAACATGGTTGTTGGCGAACTTACACAAGAACGGGATCTTCTGATCATCGGTGGAGGTCCCGCAGGTTATACGGCAGCGATCCGTGCTGCACAAGGCGGTCGAAACGTTACATTGATTGAACAAGCTGAACTCGGTGGACTTTGTCTGAACCGAGGCTGTATCCCGTCCAAGGTCTATACGCATGCGGCAGAAGAGATGTTACGCTTGCCGCATCTTGAAGACCTTGGATTCAACACTTCTGCTGTCCATGATTTCAGTAAACTGAATGCTTACCGGAATCGTGTCGTGCAACAATTACGTCAAGGAGTGGTCGCCCTCTGTCAGGCGAACCAGATTGAGCATATCTCTGGTGCAGCCTCCTTCCTATCAGAGGACCGGATCGGCGTCGAGTCGGGACATCAGTTCGATACGTACCGGTTCCAGGACGTCATCATTGCGACCGGCAGTCACAGCATCCAGCACGAGGAATCGTGCCGCTTGAATGCCGAACAGCTTTATCAACTCGAGCAACTACCAGAGAGCTTATTGATTATTGGATCTGACACGCTAGCACTCGAAGCGGCCGCCTGTTTCCATGCACTTGGGACAGAGGTGACGTTGTTCGCGGATCAATTGTCACTCGAACCAAGCCTTGAAAAAGAACTGAAGCGGACATTCAAAAAACAAAAAATCCGTCTCGTGTCGGATGTCGTGACACGTATCGAGGCTTCATCGGACGCGACCGTCACCGTCATGAAAAACGGAGAAGAAGTCGCCTATCAGGGTGCCTATCTGTTCCAGTCCCTTTCCCGGATCCCGAACAGTTTGACACTCGGTCTCGAACGGATTGGTGTGACGCTTGCAGAAGACGGAACGATTTCAGTTGACGCAACTGGACGAACGAATCAACCCCACATTTACGCAATCGGTGATGTCACACCGGGTCCACAGCTCGCCATCCGTGCGATTCATGAAGCGAAGCGGACGGCAGCGCATCTGTCCGGTCAAGACGTCGATTCAACGACACCGTATTATCCGACAGTTCTACGGACCTTCCCACCGATCGCTTCGGTCGGGATGACAGAACAAGAAGCAGTCGAAGCCGGACATGCTGTTCAGAGCGGACAATTCCCACTGAATGCAAACGGAGCGACGACGATTGAAGGTGGCAGTGGGTTCGTCAAGGTCATCGCTGATGAGCAAACATCACTGATCCTTGGTATTCACATGATCGGGGACGATGCTCATCGTCTCGTCGGACAATTCACCCAAGCGCTGGAACTGACAGCAAAACGGGAGGATCTTCTCTTCCCTGTCATGGCCCATCCGAGTCGAAGCGAAGCCTTGACGGAATCGATGGAAGCCTTATTTGGTCAATCGATCCATCTTCCACCGCGGCAACAAGTCGGTTCGCGCGCGTAATCCAAAAGAGGTGCCTCTGCGTCAGAAGCACCTCTTTTGGATTCATCACTTCATTTCGTGTAGAAAGGAAAACATGTCATGGAACTGTACTTCACTCGTTTGCACTGGAATACGCATACATTTCCGGTCGCTGCTACAGCAGATGGTCTCTGTTATGTCGGCGCTTGGGATGAACCGGAGGAGTTATTCGACGACTGGTCGCGGAAACACTTCCCCCGATCCGATCGGATTGCTTCTGATACCGCGCTTGCTCCGTATACGGAGCAGCTACTGGCTTATCTAAATCAGCAGTCGACGACACTGTCCTTTCCAATCGCACCAGTCGGTACCCCGTTTCAACTTGAAGTCTGGAATGCTTTACGCGCGGTACCGTACGGTCAAACCGCCACCTACTCCGATATCGCGGAACGTCTCTTCCGGCCGAACGCGACTCGCGCGATTGGCACGGCAATTGGGAAAAATCGATTACTGCTTGCGATTCCGTGTCACCGGATCATTGGCAAAAAAGGCGATCTGCTCGGCTATCATGGCGGTCTGAATATGAAGCGGACACTACTCGCGCTCGAGCAACGCCTCTGATTCTCGTCCCTCTTCGCTGAACGATAGAGCGAACAGAATCCCGAACGGGTCGCGGACTTGCGCATACCAACCTCCAAAGTCTGCTACCGCAAGGGGTGTGACGATTTGACCGTCTGTCGTTAATCGCAGATACACTTGCTCGAGCTCTTCAAGCGACGTAAAAGTCAACAACAGATGGAGCGAAGAAGAGGTATTCGGTGCGGCACTCTCATCCCAGAGCATCAATTCAAACGCGCCATTGGATAAATGCGCGTGGTAGACGGTATCTCCTGCTTCATCCATTATGATACGCCGACGTGTCATCGCAAATACGTTTTCGTAGTACACGATCGCCTGCTTGGCTTGTCCCGAAAAAACGAGACAAGGAGTAGCGGCATACTGCATGAAAAGCCCTCCTTTCATTATGCTTTAGTATCATCTTTCGCACTTTTCTTCCCGATTTCCTTCTATACACAAAAAGCCCCACTTTCTTGTCCAACCGGACATGGAAAGTGGGGCTTTTTTCAAGAAACTACATCAAAGCGATAAGTTGTTTTCCAGTGATAGGTTTCACCGGGTGACAACAAGATTGATGGAAAATCAGATTCATGGACTGCATTCGGATGGACTTGTGCTTCAAGGCATAAACCAAGTGATGGTCGAGCCGGAACACCATGAATCGTATAATCTGTCAGCAGTTGCGTTCCCGTATAGAGCACGACCGCCGGCTGATTCGTTGTCACGTCGACGAAACGACCGGACACCGGATCTTCAAGTCGAAGTTTGTCATCCCGCAACACGAAGGGATGATCATAGCCGTTTCCAACAGCAATCGTCTCGGGATGCTCCAGCGTAATCCCGTCACGAATCGACTGACCGTTCCGGAAATCGAACGGGGTTCCGGAGACATCCCGCTGTTCCCCTGTCGGTAAGCCGTCTGGCTGGACCGGTAAGTAGCAGTCGCTTGGTAACGTCAAGACATGATCTAACACATCCCGCTTCGCATTCCCCGATAAGTTGAAGTACGTATGATTAGTCAGATTGAGTGGTGTCGTCTGATCCGTCACGGCCGTCATCTCAAGCGTCAGTGTCGTTCCCTCTAATCGATAATACACGTCGAGTGTGACCGTTCCCGGATAACCTTCTTCTCCATCCGGACTGTTCAAGCGCAAATGGAACAATGTATCCGTCGCTTCAATGACATCGAACCATGCTTGATTGAATCCGTGAATCCCACCATGCAGATGATTCGCACCGTCGTTTGCGACAAGCGGATAGACCTGTCCCGCTACTTCGAAGCGCGCCTGTCCGATTCGACCAGCGACGCGTCCGACGATTGCCCCGAAGTAAGGTGAGTGCTGTTGATAATCGTTCACTGTCTCAAGACCTAAGACGACACTTTCCAAATGACCATCCCGATCGGTCGTCCGGATATCTTGGATGATGCCGCCGTAGTTCCAGAGTGTCACTTCGATGCCTTCCTGACGTAACGTATGTCGGATCAACTCTTTCTCAAGTAGTTGTGTCATCGTTGTTCCTCCACCGGTTGGCGCGTCACGAGTTGAACGAATCGCCCGAACGCCGCCTGACCTTCTTCCGTCTGTTTAAAGACGCCACAGTCTTCGAGACCACGTACGAATTTCGCAGCGACCGCTTGCTCGACGTACATCGTGACATCTTGACCGTCATACGCTTGTTTTAGTTCTTGCGCCCAGTCAGCATGAGCGACAGCTACTTCGTCGACTTCACCTGTGATGAACTGTTCGACCTGTTGCAATTCTTGGAGCAGGCGTGCCGGTAAAACTGCCAGTCCCATCACTTCGATCAAGCCGATATTTTCCCGCTTGATGTGGTGAATATCGGCATGCGTATGGAAAATACCGTCCGGATGTTCTGCTGACGTCCGGTTGTTCCGTAAGACGAGATCGAGCTCGAATTGTCCATCACGTTGACGGGCAATCGGCGTCACTGTATTGTGTCGCGTCTCACCGGTATGTGAACGGATTTTTTGACTCTCATCCGTATACGTCAACCACGTCTCATAGACGGTCGTCGCAGCATCGAGTAGTGCCGACGCATCCTCACTCTTCAGACGCAACACACTCAGTGGCCAGTGTAAGGTTTCGCCAGTGACTGTCGGCTGATCCGGGAACGTAAAGGATGTTAAAGCGTTTGCCCGGTCCATCGCAAACGTATAGCGACCGCCCTGATAATGATCATGCGTCAGGATTGATCCGCCGACGATCGGCAGGTCAGCGTTCGAACCAGCAAAGTAATGTGGGAACTGCTCGACGAAGGCGAGCAGGCGCGCAAACGCATCCCGATTGATGACCATGTCACGATGTTCCTGTGACAAGATGATGCTATGTTCGTTGTAATAGACGTACGGTGAGTATTGTAATGCCCACGGTTCTTCCAGCAGTGTCAGTGGAACGATTCGGTGATTTGCTCGGGCTGGATGATTCGCACGGCCCGCGTAACCGACGTTTTCGACGCACAACAGACAGGTTGGATAGTTCGATGTCGTCGGTGCCTCCGTCCGAGCTGCTGCGATTTCACGTGGATCTTTTTCCGGCTTCGATAGGTTGATCGTGACATCGATCGTCCCGTAAGCCGTATCCGCTTGATAGCGTTTATTCTTAGCGATCCGTTTCGTTTGGATGTAATTGCTCGCTTGACTGAGCTGATAAAAGTAATCCGTCGCCGCTACCGGTGATTCAGCGTACAGACGACGGAACGTCGCTGTCACGTCAGACGGACGGGCGACGAAGATATCCATCACATCTGCTGCGAACTGCTCTTTGTCTTCAAGACGCGCCGGTAACTGTCCACTTACGATCAACACTTCAATCATGTCATCCAAAATATCGGGAATCGGGCGAGATGGTACGTCTGCCTGTTCTTCAAAATCGGCTTGACCGATTCGCGCTAGAATCCGGTTCCGGGCGTAGATCGCATCTTCCGGTTCAATCAAGCGTTCCTGGATTGCTTGCGCTACTAACTGTTGGATGAGTTCATTCATCGCCGTCACTCTCCTCATTCTCTCTCTCTTTAACGAACGCTCGTCCGGTACCCTTCTGGATTGTGCGCATGCCAATTCCAAGCATCACGGATGATCGTTTCGATGTCGGTGCGTTGTGGTGTCCAGCCGAGAACTTCCTTTGCTTTGGCGGATCCGGCGATCAAGATACTCGGATCCCCTGCACGACGTTCAATGATGCGTTCTGGAATCGGATGTCCCGTCACGCGGCGGGCTGCTTCGATGATTTCTCGCACGGAAAACCCTTGGCTTGAACCGAGGTTAAAGACTGTGCTGTCGTTGCCGTCCGCTAAATAATCGAGTGCGCGTACATGGGCATCGATCAAGTCTTCAACATGGATGTAATCGCGAATGCACGTGCCATCCGGCGTTGGATAATCATCGCCATAGATCGAAATTTCTGCCCGTTGTCGGTTGGCGACTTCAAGGACGAGCGGAATCAAATGTGTTTCCGGTGTATGGTCTTCTCCGATCTCACCTGTTGCTCGTGCACCGGCGACATTGAAGTAACGTAACGCGACGTAACGTAAACCATATGCTTGTTCAGACCATCGCATCATCTTCTCCATCATCAACTTCGTCTCGCCATATGCATTCGTCGGACGCGTTTCCGCTGTCTCGAGAATCGGCATCTGTTCCTGTTCACCGTATGTCGCTGCCGTCGAAGAGAAGACGATCTGTTTGATGTCGTGCGCGATCATCGCTTCAAGCAACACTTGTGTCCCGTAAACGTTGTTATCAAAGTAACGTAATGGTTCCGTCATCGACTCGCCGACGAGTGAAAAAGCAGCGAAATGAACGACTTGTTCAATCGTCTCTTCCGTAAAGACGCGATCGAGAAAAGCACGATCGCGAATATCTCCTTCATATAAACGTGCTTGCGGATGAACCGCTTCACGGTGTCCGGATTGCAGATGGTCGATGACGACGACATCCTTTCCGGCATCAATCAATTGATAGACGGCATGGGAGCCGATATAACCAGCTCCACCTACGACTAACGTTGCCATTTAGATGACCTCCCGTTCGATTTCACGTGCTCCGTTACCGACCGTCGCCGTATAGAACGTCGCCGGGTATCCGATCCGTGCTTCATAATGTTCGCCGACAGCTTGTTTGAAGGCGTCGACTGCCTCGTCTTCAACGATCGCAATCGCACAGCCACCAAAACCAGCACCTGTCATCCGTGCGCCGAGCACGCCCGGTTGTTCCCAAGCCGCTTCGACGAGTGTATCGAGTTCAATCCCTGTCACTTCATAATCTTCCCGTAACGAGACGTGTGACGCGTTCATCAACTGACCGAACGTCGTCAGTTCTCCCGCTTCAAGTGCTGCTAGTGCCTGAAGCGTTCGTTCATTCTCTGAAATCGCATGGCGTGCGCGACGCATCAAACGTTCGTCTTCCCATGCGACTTTTGCAAATTCTGACGTCGTCCATTGTCCGAGTGCTTCCCGTGGCGTGAATTGATTGAGATAAGCGAGTGCTGCCTCACATTCCGCCCGGCGTTCATTGTATTTCGAATCCGCCAGTTCACGGCGTTTGTTCGTATTCATGATGATGATCGTATACCCTGTCAAATCGAGTGGAGCATACGTATAATCGAGCGTCTCACAATCGAGCAACAATCCCGCTCCCGCTTTTCCCATGCCGATCGCAAACTGATCCATGATACCACTGTTGACGCCAATATAACGGTTTTCGACTTGTTGACCGAACCGGACGAGATCAAGACGTGGAATCTCTAATCCATATAATCGATCGAGCAAGACACCGATGACGAGTTCAAGCGAAGCCGATGATGAAAGACCAGCTCCATTCGGGATGTCACCTTGAATCAGGATGTCACATCCTGAATCGATTCGGTACCCTGCTTCCTGTAAGACTGTAATCATACCCTTCGCATAGTTCGCCCAACTGTGCATCGCGTCATACGCGAGTTCGTCGAGCGTGACTTCGATGATGCCATCCTGCTCGAAATTCAACGAGTAGAAGCGGAAGCGTTGATCGTCTCGTTTTCGTGCGATCGCATGTGTACCGAACGTCAACGCGCACGGAAAGACGTGACCACCATTGTAATCCGTATGCTCGCCGATTAAATTGATCCGTCCTGGTGCAAAGAAGCGATGCGTCGACGGTGAGCCAAACCGCTGTTCAAATTGTTCTTCTAACGTCTGGTCTGTCATACGATCGTCTCCTTTGATTCGAGTAGTGAGAGCGCACGGTGGACTGGCTGAATCCGCAAGCAGCGGGCTTCATAGTCCGTCGTGTATGAGAACGTCAAGCCTTGCTGCATCAAGTAAGCGCCGCTTAACGTCCGGTCCTCGACTTGATAACGCATTGCTGGCTCGAGTCCTTTTAGCTTGAAGTGATACTGGTGTGTTCCGTATTGTCGAAGTGGCGCGATCGCAAGCAAAACTATTTCTTCTTCTGATGTATACTGCATGACGCTTGGCGTCTGTTGTGTAAAAGCAGATAGGCGATACTGGATGCCGCGTTGGATCGTCGGACGAATCGCTTGATATGTCTCGATCCAGCCTTTTGCTTCCGCAAGTTCACCCGTTGACCACTCGCTTAAGTTACCACCGATGCCGAGTGTGCCTTGCATCGAGGAGACGAAGCGTGTCGCAAGTGGTACGTTGCGTCCATTTAACCAGTTCGGTCCGTCCGTCACCCAGCAACTCATCATTTTCGCATTGTAGGCATACGAGAAGTCATGCTGAATTTGTAAGCGATCGAGTGGATCGGTGTTATCACTCGTCCAGACTTGTTCTGTCCGTGAGAGGATTCCAAGGTCGATCCGTCCGCCACCACCGGCACAGGCTTCGAAGTCGACCGTCGGATGCAAGCGACGCAATTCATCAAAGATCCGGTACAATGCATCGACGTGACGTTTCCACAGTTCTTGCTGTCGATCCGTCTGGTCTTTTGGAACGCCTGGTTCCGAGAAGGCACGGTTCATATCCCATTTGATGTAGTCGATCGCATGACGCGTCAGCAAATCATCCATCATCTCGAGAATGAACTGCTCGACTTCTGGTAATCCAAGATTCAAGACGTATTGATTCCGTGACGTCGTCCGGACTGCATCGCGCGCATGGTAAATCCAGTCTGGATGCGCCCGGTATAGATCAGAATCCGGATTGACCATCTCCGGTTCGACCCACAGACCGAATTGTAACCCTTGTTGTTTCACATACGAGATCAAAGGCTCTAGACCGTTCGGGAATTTTTCCCGATTAACGTGCCAGTCCCCGAGTCCCGCTTGATCGGAATGGCGTTCACCGAACCAACCGTCATCGACGACGAACAGCTCACAACCGATTCCTGCTGCCAGATCAACGAGTTCACGTTGACCAGATTCCGTGACATCGAAATACGTCGCTTCCCATGAGTTATAAAGAACAGGACGATCGGTCGCACGTGGCATGATGACGTCACGCTGGAACGCATGCGCATGAGCGCTCATATCCGCGAAACCGTCCGCATAGCCGATGTAGAACGTTGGTGTCGTCAACTGTTGTTGATGTGATAGTTTCCAACTGAAGTCAAACGGATTCATGCCACCTGATAGTTGGACAAAACCGAACGCATCTTGTTCGACGTGAATCGCCCAGTTGCCGGAATAAGCAAAATGTCCGTAGACGACTTCACCGCTGTCTTCTGTCGCATCCTGTTCAAGTGCGAACCAAGGATTCGCTTGGTGACTCGTCACCCCACGTCGACTTTCAATCGTCTGGCGCCCTGGTGTCACTGGTGTGATCTGTTTCTTGAACTCACCTGTCCACATCCCAGCGAAATGATGCAGTTTTAAATGCGGTTGATGCCAGCGTCCCATCGTGAAGGACTGGACTGCTGTCAAACGAACAGGTAATCGGCCTGTGTTTTCGACGACGATCGAACGACCGATGATGTCATAATCAGCGAACACTTCGTACTGCACTCCGACACGCATCTCCTGCAAGGGATCAAACAGCCAGAGCGTCAATTTCGTTTCGGTCTGCTCGGAGCGTTCAAACTGGAACTGGTGAATCCGTTGTCCGTCCTCTCGTTCCGATTTCAAAGTTGGCTCCGTGTACAACATCTCGCCGAATGGTACGAAATCGTACGTCGCGACGCCATCTGGTGATTCAAATGAACTGTGTGCGACGATCGGACTCGGTAATGCTTCATAATCATCTCGATATGGTAACTTGGCACCGAAATACGTGTGAATCAGCTTACCGTTCGCACCAATCGTGACGACGTGAGCGACCCGTTTCCCTTCGATGACGAAACGACGTCCTGCTACTTCAAAGATTGCCATGGTTCTCTTCCTCCTTACGTCGTCAGAATCAGTGTCTCAAGTGGTGCGAGCTGGACCGTTCCACGATATGTCTCATCTTTTGTCAATGCTTTGTATGTTCCGTCTAACGTGACGTCCCGCGTTTCTTTCGTGTCATGGTTCATCAAGAAGAGGAAATCACGTTTTTCGCCGTGACGACGCACGATTTCGACTTGATCCGGCGCCTCGATCATCTCGATGCCGGCCTCAGTGAACGCTTGACGGTAAATCGTATCGATCATCGCGTCATCAATCGATGAGCCGATGTAGGTAATCATTCCTTTATAGGCATTGCGCGTCACAGCCGCTACACCCTCGTAGAACGTATCTTTATAGACAGCGAGCGTCTCTGCTGTCGTTGGTGTAATGAGGTCACACCAGAGGCGGGCTGTTGAGGATTGTCCTGCCATCTCGCCGATGCCTGTCACCTGATGTTGCTGAACGGATTGGAGTGACTCGTATTCGTCGATCTCGATGCCCGCATACGGCGCGAACTTACCTGGTAACGTCGTCGGTACGACATGGTTCCGTGCATCCTTGACGCCTGTCCGGTACGTGAAGATGACGTGACCGCCTTGTTCCATGTACGCGATCAAGGCATCATCGAACGTTGGATTCGTTAAGAAATAGAGTGGAACGATGATCAGTTTGTAACGAGAGAGATCATCACCCGGGAAGACGATGTCGGTTGCGACTTGTTGACGAACCGCTCCACCATAGAAGCGGACGAACTCCGTCCGGAAATCAAACGCATCACTGTGTGGCTGGTGTGTCCACGCCCAGACGTTTTCTTGATCGAAATAGACACCGACCTTCGCGTCGTAACGGCTCGCGTTAATCTCATCGCCGTACGTATTCAGTTCCGTCATGATCTGTTTGACTTCTTCGAATTTCCGCTTCGGTTTGCCGTCATGATCGATGATGCCGTGACAGAACTCCTCTGTTCCGAAATGAGCAGCCCGGAAGCGGAAGTAGACGATTGCTTCCGCTCCCCGCGCGACCGCTTGGTACGTCCAGAGGCGAATATGTCCTGGTCGTGGCAAGTAACCGATTTTGCTCCAGCCTTGTGCGCCACTCAACTGTTCCATGACCCAGAACCCTTTTCCTTGCTTCGAAGAACGGCACAGATCGTGATCACTCGCCATCTTCTCGAACCGGTTCGGCTCCGGTAGTCCACCCCAGACTGGGTAGTTATCGAACGCCACGTAATCGAGGTCTTGCGCCATTTGTTGTTGATTGACCGCCATGTCACTGTAGACCAGATTGTGCGTGATGAAGACGTGCTCTGGAATGTAGCGACGTAAGACATCAACTTGTAATTTGTTGTAGTACGTATAGCCGTCGGCACAGAAGCGATCGAAGTCGACGAGCAAGGATGGGTTGTGTTCCTGATAGACTTTACGCGGTACCGGGATTTGCTCCCACGCCGTGTACGTCTGACTCCAGAAGACGGTTCCCCATGTTTCGTTCAAGGCATCGAGCGTTCCGTAACGGTTCGCTAGCCAACGCTGAAAAGCAGCGCGGTCGACATCGCCGTAAGAACGATCCGATTTCTCATGCCCGTATTCATTATCCGTTTGCCACCCGATGACACGAGGATGTTGGCCGTAGCGTTTCGCCATCTCTTCCGTGATCTTGACGGATAGACGCTGGTACGTTTCGCTGTGGACCGTATAATGGCGACGAGCACCAAAGCTGATCGTCACACCATTCTCATCGACCGGTAAGATTTCTGGATACTTCGTACATAACCAAGCCGGTGGTGTCGCAGTAGGTGTTCCGAGTACGATATCGAATCCTTCCGCACTCAAGCGTTCGATGACGTCATCCCAAAAGCTGAAGTCATAGACGCCTTCTTCCGGCTCCATCATTGACCAAGCGAATTCCGCGAGACGAACGACGTTGACGCCAAGTTCCTTCATCAGTCGGAAGTCTTCCTCCCATAGTGCTCGTGGTGTTTGTTCTGGATAATAATCGACTCCTAAATACATTGTGCTCCCCCTTACGCAAAAACAATTATTTTACTGCACCCGCCGTCATTCCTTTTTGGAAGAAACGTTGGAAGAATATATAGAAGATCATCGTCGGTAAACTGATCAAAACAAGTGACGCGTAGATTTTTCCTGGATCCCCACCGAGCGCATCTTTGAAGAAACTTGGTGCCATCGTCACTGTCTGATAGGCAGGATCCGTCATGAACGTAAGAACCATCAAGTATTCGTTCCATGAGTTAAGGAACGCATAGATTAAAGCTGTTGCGAGCGCTGGTTTTGCGAGTGGTAGCATGACTTTGAAGAAGACTTCAAGAATCGTCGCCCCATCGATATACGCCGCTTCCATCAGTTCGTTTGGTAGTTCATCGAAGTACCCTTTGATGAGCATCAGACCGAATGGTAAGAAGAATGCGACTTCCGCTCCGATCAGTCCCCAGTGGTTGTTCAGTCCGTCAAACGAACGGAGCGTGAAGAACAATGGAACGATCATCGAAGCGACGGGTAACATCAGACCTGCTAAGACCATGTTGAACAAAAGGCGTTTTCCAGCAAACTCAAGTTTCGAGAAGGCGAACGCCGCGAATGCCAGAATCGTGATCGAGATGATGATCATGAAGAAGGCAACGAAGAAACTGTTGAAGACGAACGTTGGGAAGTTCGGGTTTTGTAATGTCGCGATATAGTTGTCGAATCCATTGATTCGGAGACTCTCTTTGAACATGACGAAAATCGGGAATAACCAGACGATTGATGCCAGTACCAATACAAGGTTGATCATCCAGCGGCTTTTTTTAGATTCTACATCCATGGGTCGTTCCTCCTTAGTTATCCATTTTCTTTTGTACGCGCAATTGGAAGTACGTGATGAGCAAGGCAATCGTCAACAGGATGATGGCAACAGCACTCGAGTAACCGACTTCCTGTTGCAACATCGATTTCCGGAATAGATAAGTCGAAATGAACTCCGTCGACGATCCTGGTCCGCCGGCTGTCGTGATCCAGACTAAGTCAAACGTCTTCAGACCACCGATGACACCGAGGATCGAAAGTGTGAACGTCGTTCCTTTCAAGTTCGGGAAGACGATGCTCCACAGTGTCCGGAAGAATCCAGCTCCATCGATTTTTGCTGCTTCGAAGATTTCCTTCTCAATCGTCAACATCGCCATGTAGTACATGACCATTGAAGAACCCGTCCACTGGAAGATGTTGATTGCAATGACGGAATAAAGCGCGATATCCGGGTCACCGAGCCAGTTCTGTTCGAGGCTACCGAGACCAATTGCACGGAGGAACTCATTGATGTAACCAAACTGGAAATCATAGATTTGTGAGAATGCCGCACCGAGTACAACAGGGCTCAAGACGACCGGGAAGAAGAAGACTGACTTCATTGCCGTCCGCATTGGTCCCGGTGTATGCAGGAAGTACGCCAAGACAAGACCGATACCGGCTTGGATCGTGACTGTTAAAATCGTGAAGATGAACGTATTCTTCAGCGAGAGATAGAAGTCTGGATCTTGGAACATCTCAGCATAGTTGTCGAGTCCGACGAACGCTTTGTCAAACGAGATTCCATCCCACGAGAAGAACGAGTTATAGGCGTTATAGAAGATCCCATAATAGATGAAGCTGACAACGAACAAGACGATCGGGGCAACGAAAGCCCATCCGACCATGTTCCGCTTCATGTTCTTTTTCTTCTTTGGCGCAGGCGTACGTGTCGCTACCGGCTGGAGCGGTTCTGCTTTTGGTTTAATCGGCAATTCCTGTCGCTCTGTCTGCATATGGATTCCCCACTTTCCTCAAGTCCAAAAATCAGGAAGTGGCACGCAGGCGTACCACTTCACTGTCGAGTCTTATTTCGCTGATTGATCCGCTGCGTCTTGAACGCGTTGTAATGCTTCTTTCGGATCTTGTCCTGTCGCGATGTTTTGAAGTTCCTTACCGAGGATATCGTTTAATTTTGTATCCCGGATACCACGGCTAGCAACCGCTTTTGCTAATGTGTCGTTCAACATCTTGTACGACTCTTTTTCACCTTCAGATGTGAAGGCAGCATCTGAATCGACTTTGACGTCCTTGATGCCAGGTGCCATCTCGAACTCACCCATGTAGACTTCTTGTCCTTTTCCTTGGCTCATGAAGGCGATGAACTCCGCTGCACCTTCTTGTTGTTTTGACTCTTTGTTGACACCAAGTGCCATGTCGATCGATGCGATGACGGGTTGCTCTGTTCCGCCTGCTAAGTTCGGGAGTGGAACGAATCCGAGCTCATCATCGATTTTCCATTTTTCTTTTTTCTCTTTCGTCGTCATCGAGTGCGCTTCCCATGAACCGATGACCCACATCGCTGCTTTTTTATCGAAGAACTGGTTCATCCCGTCATTGTATGTCGCTAGACCAAGTGCACCTTCTTGGAAGACTTTATCTTTAAAGAGGTCTTGCCAGATTTGTGCTGTTTTGACCATCTCGTCGTCTGTCCACTTCGCTTCACCCGAAAGAACTTTTTGGATGTAACCTGGCGCCACTTGGTGACTGAGGACGTTGTAGACGTCGATATCGATCCACGCATCTTTTGCTCCGAGCATGAGTGGGATGACTTTATCGCCTGAGTCTTTGATCTTCTTGACTGCGCTGACTGTTTCTTTGTAGTTCTTCGGTGGTGTCACGCCATATTTGTCGAGCATCGTCTTGTTGTACATCAAGTACGCTTGACCTGTGAAACCGATTGGGACCGCGTATTGTTTACCGTCGAGTGTCGTCTGTTCAATTCCAAGCTCGACGAACTTATCTTTCCAGCCTTTGCCGGCTGCTTTATCCATGTACGAATCAACCGGTACGACACGATCCTTGTACTGTTGGATCATCGGTTCTTTTAGACCGATGATGTCTGGACCCTTACCTGACAACATCGCGACTTGTAATTGTTTTTCATAGTCTTCACTGTAGCGTTTGAATTGAACGACGTATTTGTCTTGCGATTCGTTGAACGCATCAACGACTGCTTTCCCCGCTTCAGGTTGTGGCGCCCAGCCCCACCATGTGACGATCGTCTTACCGTCTTTCGTTTTCGTTTGTTGCTCATCTTCTCCACCACAAGCAGCAAGGAATGCGGATAATGTCAGGACAGATGCTGCAGCAACGAGTTTCGTTTTTTTGAATTTCATGTAAGAGCTCCCCTTTTATGTGTAAGTAGTCAAGCGTATCGTCTAGCGTGTTCCCCTTCAATTTGTGCTTGTTTGCACCATTCTTCGATCACTTTCGTCTGAATCGGCATTCCCTGTAGCTGAATCAATACGCGGGCAATCAATCGAAGACGGTACGCCAGCGTATCGACGTCCGGTCGGACGAAGAGATATAACTCCCCACCGAGCGTCAAACAACCGGCAGAGCGCATGTGTTGCATGAGTGCGCGTAATTCAATGTATCCGCTCTCATTTTTTCGAATGTGTAGCTCGGATGAACGGATCGTCAGGACCCCTTGTACCGATGACATCCGGAATTGAAACACACCGTCACGTCGTGGTCGGACGAGCACAATATCCTGCTCGTCTGTCGGGACATCGCCTGGACCCTGTTCTGTCATCTGTTGCGTCGACCGATGAAAATAAAAACCGCGGATTGCTCCGTAACGCCCGAAAGCTTCACGGTACGAAACCCATGGATCGTATGGTTCCATTGCGCGATGCCTCCCTTTCCTGCTTCAGCTTGATTAGCCCCTGCTAACCTGCATCCACCTCCACTTAGTTGACCATGAACTTAGTAAATTAAATTTATTATCTAACTTTACATCGACTATAGCACATCACTTTTTCATTTGTAAACGGTTTCATTAAATTATTTTTGAATAACAAAACCGATTCCATCTCCTGCTGGTTCGCAAGACACGGAATCGGCTCATTAAATCGTTTGAAATAAACTGTTCGTTGCAAGGGCCGCAGCACTGAGCGCTCCCTGTTTTTCACCCCACGGGACCATCTTGACATCGGTTTCACGTGAAGCAGCGGTCAACGCCGTGTGCTCGACCCGTTCCTTGATTTGATCAACGATCGTAGGTGCGAGCTCGAACATCGGTCCCCCAAGTAAAATCCGGCGTGGATTCAAAAGATGAATCGTATTCAAGACCCCGATTCCGATATATTCCCCCGCCCGTTCATACGCACGAACCGCCTGCTCGTCTCCCTCGTTCAGCCGCTTGCGCAAATCAGCAAGCGTCGAGACTTGTGGATCAACGACAGCATAATCCCGTAACAATGCTTTTTCGCCTGCCAACGCTTCAAGACATCCTCGGTTCCCACACGAGCAAATCGGACCATCGAGATCAAGGCGCATATGTCCGACCTCTCCCGTAATATGATGTTGTCCGTCGACAAGCTGTCCGTCGAGCACATAAGCACCCCCGATCCCTTCCCCAGCATAGAGATAGAAGAATTGTTCGACCCCGACGCCTTCACCGAACAATAACTCAAACGAAGCGAGTGCCCGGACATCATTTTCGATGAAGACAGGATAGTCAAAACGTGCTTCGAGTTGTACCTTCAACTCAACGTCATGCAGATGGAATCGTGGAGCAAAAAGAATGACACCTGTCTCCGGATTGACCATCCCGTGGACGGAGATCCCGATTCCGTGAATCGTTCCCCGTCCTTCTGTCTGTGCAATCAAGATTTCGCATAAGCGACCGATTGCTTCAATCAGTTCTTCATTCGTCTCAAAGCGTCCCACGGCTTCGGACTCATGAATCGTGTTCCCACTTAAATCCGCAACGACACCGATGAATTGGTGACTTGTTGCATCGATGCCGATGACGTACTGCTCTGTTGCGACGAGTTCGAGCATGATCGGTTTTCGTCCCCCATTTGATACCCCAAGCTCTCGCTCCGTCACGAGTTGTTCTGCAATCAATTCACTGACGATGTTTGATACCGTCGGCTTCGTCAAGTTCGTCCGTTGTGCTAACTCGACCCGCGAAATCGGTTGATGCATCCGGATCAGCCGCAAGACGAGTGCTCGATTATAAGAACGCATCCATTTAGAATTACGCGGTGTTTCTTTCGCCATGTCCCCCTCAACCCCTTTAGTCTGTCTCTTTACTATCTTCGCATATTTTGTAAGGGATTTCACGGTCTCACACAAAAACCGTTCATCTGCTGAACGGTTTTTGTGCACTTTCATGCTTCGTCATATGGTTGTTCCAAGATCAAGACACGTGAACCGTCCGGATTCTCGGTCAGTTCGATTTCGACGATGGCTTGACCGACCAGCAAAACGATCGGTTGAGACGGATCATTCTCGCGAAAGAAACCGATTTTTCCGTGGTGTGCATCCATATAGTCCGCATATAAAAATGTGCCGTTGACGTGCAACTCATCCTTCATGCGATTAAACGTCAGACGTGGCACACCGTACCAGGCTTCCCCATTCAAATAAAGCAACGGACGCTCGCCGACCGATTCATTCATTGCCCGTCGGACCTCGATCGCACCCGTCGTATCGTAATACAATCGATCCTGACCACGTGTCGCGATGACGATCGGATGTTTCTGATACAAGACGACTTCTAAAATTTCATCTGCTTGTTCGACGAAATAACCAGTCTCATCCGACTGGGCAAAACTAATCGTATACAGCTGCATCCAGGACACAATATCCGTCACTTGAACCGGTTTATGAAAAAGCGCAGAAACAAGCAGTGTTTCTTGCGGAGTCACAATCAGATTGACGGAGATATCCGCTAAGCGGATCGTCCGGATTTGTGTCGAAGGATACGTATGGTCATAACTCGGAACAAGCATCGCTTCATAGTGATCATCCTTTTCGACCAGTTCAATCGATGGCATGCGTCGATCAAAATCCGCAATTTGAATTCGTTTCATCCGACATCTCCTCTCACCTTCTCGAACAGCCTCACGCAAGTTATTACCCAATATCTGGTTTTTGTGCACTCCCCTGAATTCAAAAAACCGGAACGCATGCGTCCCGGTCATTGTAGGTACAAATCATATAGTAGATATAGAATGCCTCCGACGATGATTAAAAATGAGAAGATGCCCGTTTTCCCAAAAAAGACGCGATCGACGGTTTCATCTCGTTCGAATCTTTGCTTCGTCATATAGTACCGCTCCCTTTAACAAGCTCGTAGTACTTCTCTTTTTCGACGTCTCGTATCCAATCCCTTGTTATGACCTGTCATTTCATTCCATTTGCAAAATAAATCAATGTTTCGGTCTCATCTTCTGTCAACGACCGTTCTGTCTCTTCGGCATACAAAGTCCGCATATCTTTCAGTCGTCCTCCGGTCGCTTCCGTTACGCGAATGGCTCGACGCAATATCTGAACCTCTTTTTCAAATTCTGACTTCGGCATCGCTTCTCCATGCGACCAGATATAATAGTCGGCATCTAAACGATCGAGTGTCGTTAGTAAACGCGTCGTCCGTTCGACCGTATAATTCCACTTCGGTGAAAAGATATCGGCATACATCGCGTCGCCTAAGAACACGACACGTTCTTCCGGAATGTAGACGAGTAGACTTCCCGGGGAATGATCGTTTTCGACTTCAATCAACTGACAGTGTACCCCGCCCAAATCAAGATCCAGTTTTCCTTCAAAGCCGATCGTCGGTAAAACGACTTCGATATCACGTGTCGAACCGAACTCGAGCTTGATCGCGTCCGCACAAAACGGAATCTCGATGCCTTGATCCATTCGTTCTTGTAACGCTCCATCTGTCCAAGCGTATGGTTGCATCTCCTTCATTCGTTCGATCGTTTGCTTGGTCGCGATTGACGGCAGACCGAGATGTTTCATCCCAAAAATATGATCCCAGTGCCAGTGGGTCAATGCCAATAAATCAGGTGATCCAAGATTGTGTTTCTTCATTTCTTCTAAGAATAGTGCTGCATGAACTGACGAGTTTCCCGCATCGATCATCAATTGATGATTTTCCCCACGTACGACGGCGAGAATCGGGCGGTCCGTCTCGCTGACCGGTGTCTGATACCAAATCCGTGAAGTTAGTTGTTTGAAGTGTTGCATGCTCTACCTCCTTATCATCTGCTTTTAGTATACGTCATGACAAAACCGGGTTCATCTAGAAGACGAACCCGGTCTGGTTAGTTATTATTTTTTAGCGTTTGGTCGAAACGGCCACCAGACCCCTTTGCCAAACGATACCGTGATCGCTGGAATCAAGAGTGGTAAGACGATCAAACCATACAAGAGTAGACCTGTGATGACGATCGTCGCGATTTGAACGAGACTCAAGACACCAGACGGCATCATCGCTCCGAAGGTTCCTGCGAGGATGATCGCTGCCGTGATGATGACAGACCCCATCTTTTTCATCGACAGGAACATCGCTTCCTTCGTATCGAGTCCCTTGATCGTCTCTTCCCGGAAACGGTCGAGTAGGAAAATCGAGTAGTCGATACCAAGGGCAATCAACATAACGAATCCGAAGAACGGAACGGCCCAACTGATACCGTCATATCCGAGTCCGTTGACGAAGATCAGCTCTGCGATCGACATCGACGTATAATACGTCAGCAATAACGAACCGATCATGAACAACGGCATGATCAACGAACGGAACATGATTGCTAGAATCACGAAGAGACTGATCAGCATGACCGTCACTGTTCGTTTGAAATCGGCTTTCGACGTATCGTTTAAATCACTGTTGACGCTTGAGATACCACCGTATGCAACACTGCTGTCTTCAAACGGTGTACCTTTGATTGTCTTCGCTGTCGTCTCTTTGATTGCAGCGACAGTTTGAATCGCTTCCGGAGAATACGGATCATCTTCGAGGATGACTTCGAACTTCAATCCCGTCTGTTGATCGATCGCGTAACGATCAATTGCTGGTTTAAAGGCTTTATCCGACAGCGTATCTTTTGGAACGAACACACCTGTCCCCCGAATCGATGTCGCTTGTCCCATCTCGGTCAGAAGATCAGAAATGTCTTCAAGACCACTTTCAATTTTCGTCAATCCTGCGTTCGCTTGACCGACACCGTCCGCGAGTTGCGTCAACCCACTTCCAAGTTGACCCGCTTGCGCACCTTGAGACGCGATACCACTTGCTGCTTGACTGATGCCAGCTTGAACTTGACTCAATTGACCAGACAAAGCATTCAACGTTCCGACGGTTTGTGGGATGTTTTGGGTCGACTGTAGACCTTGACCGACGAGCGTCAACTGTTGGTTAATTTGCCCAAGTCCGTCTGCTGCTTGTTGCAACTGACTTGCACCTGCTGAAGCCGCGTCTCCTGCTGGTAGCTGTCCTGTAATCCCATTCAAATTATCTTCCACCGTCGTCAGACCAGACTGAACATCCGTGAGGCCGGCGGTAGCTTTCTTCATACCATCAGCAACTTGTTTTAATTGACGATCGACGTAGAAATCATTGATGACTTCGCCTGTCGGACGAGAAATCGAACGAACCGATTTGACTCCGTCAATCTTCACCAGTTCACGACTGAGTTGTTCTGCATAAGGAACTGTTTTTTCAGTAATCAAATCATCGTCACTCTTCAGGATGACGTTGACCGGGAGCGACTCACCTGCACCAAATCCATCCGAGATCGCATTGAGTCCTTTGACCGTCTCATACTTTGCACCAATCTCATCGACGGTATTAAACGAGAGGTCATCATCATACGTAAAGAGTGTCGGGACCGTGATGATCGCAACGATGATCATCGCAAGCAACGGACGACGAATCGATAATCCACCATACTGTGCCCACAGTTTACTGTCTTGGTGACTCGCCGCCTTCTTCGATGGCCAGAATAGCTTTTCTTTTAGTGTTGCCATGAAGAATGGGACGAGTGTGAACAAGACGAGCAAGAGCACGGCAATCCCGACTGCAACGGCGACCGACGATTTAAAAATCGGGAAGTCCGCAAATCCAATCGCCGAGAAGCCGACGAGAACAGCGAGACCACTGATGAGTAACGTACGCCCTGCTGTCTTATACGTGTTGACGATTGCTGTCTCAACGTCGTGTCCTGCCGTCAACTCTTCCTTGTACCGGCTCAGTAGCAAAATACAATAGTCCGTCCCAATCCCGAACAGGATGGCAACAAGGAAGATTTGCGTATAGTTCGATACCGGGAAGCCGAACCAATCGACGAAAAAGGCGACGAGTGATTGGCTGATCAGGTACGTAAACCCAACCGCAACGAGTGGGACGAACGGTGTGACGACTGAACGGAAGACGAGCAGAAGCAGTCCGAAAATCAATCCGACGGTAATCAGTTCCGTCCGCTTCAATCCTTCTTGTGAGCTCGTATTGACGTCATCGTTGATTAACGCTTCACCCGTTAGATAGATCGTTTGATCCTTTGGTAAGAGATCCGTCCGGATTTGTTTTGCCAGTTTGACGATTTCTTCTTGCGAACCGTCGACTGTGATTGGTACGAGGACCGTCTTTTTATCTTTTGAGACGAGCTGTCCTTCCGTCTCCTTGTTTTCAAACGGATCGAGCACATCCGTGACCGGACGATCGAGTGCTTCTAAATCCTGAACGATTTGCCCGATTGATGTTCGATCGGCATCGCTGACTTTGTCTTTGAGCGGAATGACAAGAGAAATTGTTTCTTCACTTGCCCCCGCTTTTTCTAAAATATCAGCTGCCCGTTGTGAATCGGCATCATTTGCAAGCTGAATCGCACCTGCTTCTTCTGCTTGTTTAGCTAAGTTTGGTGCCGTAAACAGTAACCCTACTGTGACAATGAGCAATAACGCAAGAATTGCCCAACGCCATTTGACGATTTGTCGCATATCCGATTCTCCTCTTCCTTCGATTCTGTCTTTAGTCGTTCAACTGCAAAATCTCTTTGATCTTCTTAAAGGTTTCGATGAACTGGATGATTTCTTCTTCCTCGACCTTTCCTTCAATCAAATTTTCAAGATACGTATAGATTTCTTGCTCCGCTTCAGTTGCCACTAACCGACCTGATTCCGTCAGTGAGATATACTTCGTCCGGTGGTCGTCTTCTCGTCGTTCGACGATGACGAGACCTTTTTCCGTCAACTTTTTCAGCCGATTCGATATGGCACTTTTGTGAACACCCTGCACTGCCGCGAGACGCCCAGACGAAATCGGTCCATATTTTCCGACGAGCTTCAACACATGAAGTTGTTCCGGTGAATACATTTGCCAAACGGGTGCTTCGACCGACTTCAACACGCGTTCTGTTCCGTGGATCATGACTTCTTCAAACAGGAGGACTGCTTCACGTAAATTGTCTTTCATTTTTAGTTTACCCCCTAAACTTATGAAGTTAGTTTAGCCCCTCAACTAGAAGTTTGTCAACTCTAAACTGTCACAACTTACCGATGCAGAACATGACCAATTTCTGTATGATAAAGGAAGAGAGGAGCATGCTTATGTTGACTTTGTTTTGGATTGCGTTAGTTATCTGTCTAGTAGGTCTTGTCTTTACGTTACGGATTGCCAAGCAACCAGCAGAAGAAAAGTATGACCACAAAACTTCGGCCAAAAACATGTCTTGGATGTATTTCATTTTTCTTCCGATCATTTTGATTTTATTAGGCATCTTCTATTATTTTTTAACATGACATAAAACAGCACACATCAACCGATGTGTGCTGTTTTATATCACTTCAAGGTTTTCGGACGGACGATATAGATATCGCATTTTGCATAACGGGAGATGTTTTCAGAGACACTCCCGATCATGATGCGTTCCATCGCATTCATCCCGACCGCCCCACAGACGATCAACCCAGCACCGACACGTGGTGCGATGACCTTCGGAATCAATGTTTTTGGAGAGCCATTTTCGATGACCAGTTCAACTGTCTCGACGCCTGCTTCTCGTGCCCGCTTCTCGTAACGATCGAGCAGTCCTTGTGCATATTCCGTGACGTTTTGATCAATGAAACGCTTATTGGCACGTACATTAGCAAATGTCTGAATATCGATGACATGGGCGATGACGAGTTTGGCATGATCGAGTTTGGCGAATTTCACTGCCTTTTCAAAGGCAAGATCTGCCGTCTTTGATCCATCGACTGCCACTAAAATCGTATGATACTGGCTCTCCATCAAGAATCATCCTTTCTGCACGACTCTCTTACAGCATCCGGTCATTTTCATTTTCGAGGGCGCGGTTTTCGTGATCGAGTTTTCGTTCTGCCTCGATCCCTTCTGGTTCTGTCTCCAAAATACTTTTTGGTTCCGGTGCAGGACGTGCTGCTCCTGCTTCGTCTGCTAACAGGACATACTCACCTTGCTGGACACGTAAGACATGTTGACGAATATCCGACTCCGGTAATCCGAGTTCCGTGAAGGCGGTTTGAATTTCCTCAGTCGAAGCCGGTTTGCCTGTAAATCGCTCAAATAGCGTCCGTTTTCCAGAGACGAGTTGCGCTGCTGATTGCCCGCGTAACATCGCCATATCGGTTTTGTCTTGCAACACGACATACAAATCTTCTTCTAGATAACCAGCAAAGTGTAGATCCTCAATTTTTCGAATCAAATCCGTCTCATTTTGATAGACACCAATCCATTGTTTTTTTCCCATGACACACGTCTCCCCCTTTTATAGCAACTATATGAGATATACCCCAAATTCATCTAAAACATGACTAGGATGAAGAAGACTTCGGCGATTGCTGTCGAAAAAGACGTTGCCGTTTATAGAAGACGTAATAGCACAAGAGTAAAACACATACGATTCCGACCCCTGTTACGATTTGTTGCAGAAGAAAGAGGCGATCGTTAAAGTACAATCCAATCAAATACCAGACGAGCGCGAGACCGAATACCCAATCGGAATGAATGACGACAAACAATAGTCCTCCGATAATCGCTACGATGAGTGCAATCGTACTCCATTGCTGTTCGGAAAGACCAAATAGCGAAGTGAACTGAAAATCCGATAAGATCCGAAATGGTAAAATTAACAGCATCGTGCTCATCCAGGCAAGTAATACTGAAAATGGGGAGCGCATCCAAGGCGAGCGCCGAGGATGATACTGAATTTTCATATAGACTAAACAAAGACTGATGAATGAAATCGTAGTCCAGACGAGTTCCCAAGGTGGTCCGGTCATACTACTGACGCCAAGTGTCAGGAGCGATAACGCGAGCCATCCCCCGATGTCTTCAATCAGTTCTCGATCCGCTGGAAAAGCTCGAACCGGTCGAATACACCAAATTAACAACGTCGTGAACACGACACCTGTAATCGCATCAAAAAAAGGTGCTGGAACAAGAGGCAACGCAGGAAGGGTGACCGGATTTGACCAAACGACGCGCGCTAGCAATGCAAAGAGGAATGCTCCTATATTCATGAGGCGTAAAAATGTTAAATACTGCACGTCCCTCTTCACCTCCTCGTTCATTCTGTTATTCAATTCCCCTTGCAAGAGGCAGAAAAACAAAAATGTCGCTTTGTTCTGTTGCCAAATTCCGGTACGATGAAAAGAAAAGGAGGAACGCGAATGGACGCATTTTTATTGCCCTATCAATACAACTTCATTCGGAATCAAGTCGACCTACTGCAACATCAATTCGCTGCCGTTCATGATCCCGATGTTCGTGATGCTGTCCGGTATAGTGCTGCTGAAAAAATATTCGATCTATTGCCCGTACTTACACCAGAACAGGAAGCGCTGTTGACGAACATTCGTGACGCTGAATCCGAACAAGATCTCCTCGCGTATTTAGCACACGTCGAACCATTCGTCCAACCGTTTCCGAGCATTTCTGAATCACGCATCCGTCAGCTCTTCAAAAAAACGAAAAAGTTACATGTTCCGCCACTTCACTCCTTTGAATGGGTTCACACGACGTTTTTAAGCTGGAACGATACCGGAAATCGAAAAAAATACTTCGTCTATCCTTTGGACGGTCAATGGATCGGCGTCGAGGGAACCTATCTGCCATCGATCCAAAAAGGGATCTGTGCGATTTGCCATACGTATAGTGACATCACGCTCGTAACCGCAACGACACGTCGTTCAGCTGAACAGCATCAGACGATTGGTCATCATATGTGTATCGACAGCGATGCATGTAATCAAGCTGTGACGAATCCAGAAGTCATTGAAACGTTCTTAGCACGCACGCAAAAGAAATGATCGGCATCAAAAAAACACGTTCGTATGACTGATCCGATGAGGTTCAGTATACGAGCGTGTTTTTGCATGTGACGGCGTTCAGGTGTTCGTTATCGCTGGATCATGTAAGCAAAATTGATTCTTCCCGCGACGTTTTGCCTCATACATCGCTAGGTCTGCTTGCTCGATCAAGTCTGATCGAGAGGCTGCATGCGCAGGATAGATCGCTCCACCAATGCTCGCTGTTACGGGAAGTGGAATGATGCCATGGTGAAACGGCTGTTGGAACAAGGAAACGAGATGTTCTCCACACTGCACCACTTCTGCTTCTTGTTCAACGTCAAACAATAAGACGACGAACTCATCTCCGCCTTGTCTTGAAATGACTGTATTGGGCGGCAGTTTCTTTTGTAAGCGTGTCGTGACATCGACGATGAGTTGATCTCCGACACGATGTCCATACGTATCGTTAATCTCTTTGAAGTGATCGATGTCAATAAAGAACAACCCAACCTGCCCGTCAGTCGCTTCCGCTCGGTACAAGGCGTCTTGGAACAGTCGCGCAAACAGATATCGATTCGGTAACCCTGTTAAGGCATCGTGATATGCCATGTGTCGCATCTCCTCCATGGCAGTTGCTAATGCTTCCGTTCGCTCTTCCACCTTCGCTTCGAGATTTTCGCGCAACCGTTGATTGTCAACAACAATCCGGATTTGACGGGAAATCAACAACGGAATCGCAATCATTAACCCAATCGTCAAACCGTTCCAACTAATCGTTTGTCGTGCCATCGTCACGAATAGAATCAATAAGAATAAGTAAGGAGTGATCAAACGTAAGACATCGATCCATCTCCGTGTGACGTCAAGAGGAACGAGCGCTTCTTCAGCATCAAAGCGATACGCGGCAAGCCCGACAATCAGGACAGTCGCTAACCATAACGGATCGAGCCAACTCGAAGGAAATGGATAATCAAATCGTTCGAGTACCACGTATAATAGATCAGCGAGTAACTGAAAATGAAATGCGAGTAGAATCAATAATAACGAGCCGCCATTGCCACGCTTCATCAAACCAAAGAATAAGACAATCATTCCGCCGAGCAACAATAAATCACCGATCGGATAACGAAGCCATAAAAGCGTTTCAATCGTCAACAAGGCATTTGCTTCTAAATAAGGCGTCACTAAGTAGTGCCACGAAAGAGATCCTGCAACGACTAAAATGATGAACTCATCGAACAAAAAGACCCGCAAATTGACTTCTTGTCGTCGATTACGCAGGAAATAACCGAAAGCAATGATATAGATCAAGATTTGAAGACTGAAGATGAAGTCGATCCAATCAAACGGTTCCGTTCGTGTACGTCCTTGCAGGAAGTATAGGAGCTGTCCATATTCGCCGATACCAAGCATCGCATTAGCGAATAATAATAGAAGAAATAAGCGGTAAGTAAAAGGGCGTCTTGCCTGGCGTCGCTGTGCCCGCCAAATCAAATAGAGGGAGATCGTTACACCACCGATCGTGAACAGGCTGTTAACGACTTGTCCAATTGCCGTATCCGTGCCCACATACGTCACCCAGCCGATATGAAACAGTAACCAGCCTATAACGATTCCCAGCCATTTCTCATACATGACGATTCCCCCTTTCCTTTTTTAACCATAGTTCGTTTGTCCTATAGGTATATCGGTTCAGGATTGCTGTTTATTCACTCTTTTTTTATTTTATTGAAATCTTTTTTTCGCACGATTACTCATTTTAAAAACAACCAAAAACCGTGTTCACACCTAAGCGGTCTGAACACGGTTTAACTGGAACGTATCACGTTTTCTTTAACTAGAACGTCGATTCTTTTCTGTCGACTCAATGGATTCACTTAGACTGAGCGGTAACACGATGATGAATCGACTACCTTTGCCGACTTCAGATTCGACATGGATGATGCCTTCGTGTTCTTTGACGATTTCCTTACAAATCGATAAACCGAGTCCCGTTCCACCGATTCGACGTGTATCCGAGTTATCGACACGATAGAATTTATCAAACAAGTGAGCAAAGGCATGATGCGGAATCCCAATTCCTTCATCCTTCACTTCAATGATGGCTTGATCGTCTTTCGTATCAATCCAGACATCTATGCGCCCACCATCTGGAGAATACTTGATCGCATTGTTGATCAAGTTACTCATTAATTGTTTAATCCGGTCTTCATCTCCTAAAATGAATGGACGATCCGGGCTGAGCAACTGCAAATGGAGATCGTGCTGTTCACTTGAAGCGTCATACAAGGACATCACTTGTTCAGTTAGGGTAAACAAATCGAGATGTGCCATTTGGTACAACTGTCCACCTGACTGCATTCGCTGAACGTCTAAGAAGTCCGTGACGAGGTTCGATAACCGTTCCGTCTCGTTATGGATCGTCGCTAGATATTTCTGCTGTTTTGAGTCATCGATCTTTCGATTCAGCATCAACTCTGTAAAACCATAAATAGATGAGAGTGGTGTTCGTAACTCATGCGATACGGTCGAGACGAGTTCTGTTTTGAGACGATCGGCTTCTGTTTCCCGGGTAATATCCCGTAAGACGAGGATGATTCCCTTCCATCCTCCGACAACATCAATACGTTCCGCGTAGACTTCGAGATGAGCGGTGTTGTTTCGAATATCAAATCGGACCTTGTCCGGTGAAATCTCACCGGAACGAATCAAATCTAGATACGTATTAAAGGCTTCGACGTCATCCACCAACTGACGCATTACATTGATGACGTACTCACTCGACGGTAACGTTCGATCTACCGTAAATTCCGATTGTAGTTCTGGAATCAACTCAAACAACGGACGGTTGACGTATAATTCTCCATTTCCATCCTCAAGATAAATGATTGCTTCTCGGATCGAGTCCAACACTTGCTCGGTCTTTTCTTTTTCTTGACGCATCCCTTCGTAAGAACGCGTTCGTAGGAGCGATAACGTCATCTGTTGCGCGAACTCGCGAATATCCGTTAACTGCTGTCCTTTATAGGCAGATTTATAACGAACCAGATAGATGGCTGCAATCAATTCATGCGTTTCTGGATCTTCGATAGGAATCGTCACTTCATACGTGCTAAATGAATATGGATAGTCTTTTTGACGCGTCACCCGTTTTTCCGATTGGACGAATTCCATCTCCCGAACCGATCGATTGATGACGGACATCTCATCTTTCAAAAGAACTTTTAAATAATCCATCGTCATCCCATTCGTCGTCGCACCCATGAACTGTCCTTCTTCATAGAGCAATAGGGCACCGTACTCCGAAGAGGTGATATCGATCATCTTTTGAACGATTGCCGGGTACGATTCGACGGTTTCACGAACAGCAAGCGCCTCGGTCAATTCGCTACGCAATCGGAGCTTTTCCTCATTCTTTTTCGTTGTTTGATACGCTTCTTCGAGTTCTTCTTGTTGCGCTTGCAGTTCTTCTTGTTGCGCGAGCAACTCTTCACTTTGCGCCTGCAACTCTTCGTTTTTGCCTTGCATCGCATCCGTATGGGCATTTGTCGTCACGACCATTCGATTAAAGGCTGCGCGCAACAATCCGATTTCGTCTGGTCGCTGCTCGGCAGCTTTATCAATCTTAATCGGTTCTTTCCGAGCGAGCTTCTGATTATCATCGATTAAGCGTAGTAATTGTCGTGTCATCCGGCGAAGGAACGGGTGCACGAATAAGAGGATGAAGGCAATGAGCACAACAATACTGGAGATCCAAATCCATTGTGATTTTGCGACCTCACTCCGAAGTTCACCGACAGCCGTTTCTTGTTGTTGGCTGAGATTCGTCCGGTATTCCTCAAGTGCTGCAGATGCTTTTTCAATATCTGGCGTAATATCAATCGAACCATCGGCAGTTGGCTTTAATCGCCCTTGATCAACAAGACGCTCGGCAATCGGCAAAGAAAACAGACTATCCCCCTGTAAGAAGTCCTCATTGATCCGATTCGCCTTTTTTTCATTGACGTAAGACTGGGTCAACGGGAACAAGGCATCATAGTATAACTCATATAAATTCGTCATTTGCGCTGCGAATTCTTCTTCTTCATCTGTTTTTGCGTTTCGCATGAACCAATCCGTCTCACTTTTGATATCTGTTCGGAGCGCCTGAATCTCATCAAACCGTTCTTGGTTACCAAAAATGACGAATCCTCGCAATCCAAACTGGACGGTTTGCCAATTGTCCCACAAATCATTGGCCCGGCGATTTTGTTCACTGATCGTCTCGAGATTCTGTTTTGATGTTTCGATTCGTCCTTCCATATAGTCATAGACAAAGAACGAAGTAATCGATACTACGATCAGTACCGCATAAAAAACAGTCAGCAACTGCCGACCGATTCGTCGCCGAATCCAATTCACCATGAATGTATCCTCCTCATCATTCATCGAATGATGCTTTTTCATTTGTTTCTTTAAATATAATAGAAACGCTTTCGAAGCAACAGCTAGGATATACAAAAAAAGACCTTTTCTCGGAATGTACCCGAAAAAAGGTCTTTTTATCCGCTTATTTTTTTGCTTTCTTCACGGTCACAGAAGTCACAGGGCTCACTTGACCACGTGTATTCTTAACGTAGACGGAAAGCTTCGCTTTTGCTTTTTGCTTCGGAATTTTGACAGAATAGTTGCCTTTTGCAGAAACTGTTCCTTTTCCGATGACTTTTTTCTTCGCATCTTTTACATAAACACTCAATTTCTTTTCAGCTGTCCCGGTTACTTTCGTTTGTCCGGCATAGACTGATTTCACTTTGGGTGCTGTTGGTGCTGGTAGGACTTTTACGATCGTCGGTTTACTTGTGCGTTTGGCAATATCCGTCACTGTGACGATCAAGCTTGAACCACCGACTTGTTTTGGTAATTTCGCACTGAAATGACCTTTTGCATCAACTTTTGCTGTGGCGACTTTCTTTTGTTTCGCATCTTTGACAGTAATCGTACCGCCAGCGAGAGCTGTACCTGTCATTTTTGTCGCACCAGCAAGAACCGGTTTGACCTTCGGTGCTTTTGGTGCTTTTCCAGGAAGGACTTCTGTCCGTTCCGACGTGACGTCTAGTCCATTCGCATAGCGAACCGTCAAGACCGTCTTTTGGTTTTGCCGCGGAATCTTGACGCTGTATTTTCCTGCTTGAGCCGTTGTCGTAGCTAGCTTTTTATTCGTCGTCGTTTCTTTACCATTCTTATCTTTCGTTACGAGTGCTGCCCACACTTCAACTTTCGTTCCTGTCTTGACTGTTCCAGAGACAAACAATTGGTTATCATAGACGTCATTGACATTCCCGTTCAAGTTCAACTGAGAAATCGCGCGTGGAATACTGACTTTTCCGTATCCAGAGACTGGGCTGACGTAAGCTGGGAATTCAGGTTCCATCTTTTCCCCGTCTTCATCTTCTTCAAAGTCGAACCAGTCGTTTGGATTTTCAAACGCAAGCGGCTCTGCACTCTTACGCAAGATCTGTTCGATTTGTGTTGGTGTCAGTTTCGGGTTCAGTGACTTCAAGATTCCCGCTACTGCTGCAACGTGTGGTGAAGCCATACTTGTTCCATCCATGTATACCGTGTTACCGTCTGGAATCAAACTAGCGACTTTCGATCCTGGTGCTACGACATCAAGTCCAACACCATAGTTCGAATAATCAGCGACCATTCCGAGTGGGTTCGTCGCTCCAACAGAAATCGCATATTCCGAGTTCGCTGGGTAACCGACCATCATGTCATAGTCGTTTCCTGAAGCCGCAACGACCGTAACACCATGATCTGCTGCATATTTCATCATATACGCCATCGTCCGGCTCTCACCACCACCAAGACTCATGTTGATGACTTTGGCGCCATGATCGACTGCATATTTAATCCCGAGTGCGATCGCGTCTGTTTCTCCTTCGCCGTTTGCATTCAAGACTTTAACCGGTAGGATTTGTGCTGATTGATGAATCCCTTGGATCCCGTAATCGTTGTTCATCGTTGCTGCGATGACGCCTGCCACGTGTGTTCCGTGACCGTTATCATCGATCGCATCCCCGTCTCCATTAACAGAAACGTAGTTCTTTTCATTTGCGATATCAACTTTTCCTTGTAAGTCCTTTAAGCGATAATCGACACCTGTATCGATGACTGCAATCTTCACAGGCGCTAACTTCTTCGAACCGAAACGTTGTTGGAACGCTTCAAAACCGATTCCAACGTTATCAAATTGCTCAAAGACAGTCTTTTTGTTGACGGCCCATTGATAATCAAAGTTGATGTCCTTCGTTGCGCGGTACGTCTGAACTTTTTCAACATACTCGACAGCTGACGAACGGTTGAGTGATTGTTTTAACGCGGTTGCCGATTGTCCTTTGACAGTCGGATCTTCTGTTACGATGACGAAGTCTCCTGCATTACCAAGAGATAAACGTTCCACGTCCGTTGCCTGAACACCCGCAATCTTCATCGAACGATTCATTTTACCTGGTTTTAATTTAACGATGTAACGTGTCGCTTCTTTTGATTGAATGTTCATACCCATTGACTTGAATGTCTCGCTTAACGAACTACCACTTAATGTAGAGACATCCATTTTGTTGGCATATCCATCAATCTCTTCCGCAATCACAGCAGGAGATGCGTCACGTGATAATTTGTAGAGACGATCGACAGCTTGTTGATCGGCTTTCGTCAACGTGTACGATGTTCCACGTACGAGTGATTCCATCGCTGGCTTCAATGTTTTTAAATCTTCATATGCTTGTTGACGCTTCTCTTTATTGAATAAAAGCGTTTTGACGACGTAAGGAGACGCTTTGTAGTAAAGCGATGTCAAAGCACGTCCTGCATCCGATTGGCTCAACACTTGCTTTTGGATCGAGTGCATGAGTGCAAGCATCGGCTTTTCTTCTTTTGTTTGCTTGAGTGCTTCTTCTGCCATACAGCTGATGTCATTGATCGGCTCGTACTCGACAGGTAGTTTGACATTGTTATACGTCAATTTGACATGAGCGGCTTTCGTCGTCTTACCTTCTTCGATGTTCGGGTAATATTCGACTTTGACATAATACGGTCCATCCCATGCATATGGAACAGCTAATTTCGTCAGATTTTTTTCATCTGGCTCCGCTTCTGTCCGGTAACGATCAAACGTATCGTCTTCCGCAGCCATCGCTTCACTCGGATACGCTGTTACTTGAACAGGTTGATCCGTATCGATCGATAGTTCGAAGTGAGACGCGTTCTTCTCTACACCCGCTTCATGATTGACGCGGTACCAATATGTATTTTTTTCTTCCGTTCCCGTTTCAAGCGTCGTCTCTTGTCCTACTTTCAAGAGCGTTGCTTTAGCAAGGGCTGTTTCCGCCTTTGCTGTCGTAGGTCCTACTCCAAGCGTCAAAATCAGACAGCTCAGCATGACCCAAATCATCAGTTTCTTCACACATGTTCCTCCTTCAAGATGGATGTACTTTATCTTGATTATAAACAGGATATGGATAAAATGGATATTTATTTTATGGATGTATCTTACAATTTTGAAAGGAAAGGCATCCTATGCATATGAGCATCGGATGCCTTTTAATGATTATTTAAAATCTGCTAGATATTCACCGTATCCTTCTTGTTTCAAGTCCTCTTTCGGAATAAAACGTAAAGCGGCTGAGTTCATACAATACCGAAGCCCCGTTGGCTCTGGACCATCCGAGAAGACATGTCCAAGATGGGCATTTCCATGTCGACTCCGGACTTCCATCCGTTTCATGCCGATTGAAAAATCACTTTTCTCAATGATATTACCTGGCTCAAGTGGTTTCGTGAAACTTGGCCATCCTGTCTTCGAATCATATTTATCGTTTGATGAAAACAATGGTTCGCCAGAAATCAGATCGACATAGATACCATCTGCTTTCAAATCGTGATACGGATTATCAAACGCCGGCTCCGTCCCATCTTCTTGTGTCACCTTGTACTGGATGTCGGTTAATTTCTTTTTGATTTCTGCGTCTGATAATTTTGGATAGGTTGGAAGATCAAGTTTGGGTTGATCGTTCCAGTAACGGTTGATGAAGTCGTCGCGTCCAGAAGCTGCTCGGTAAAATTTATATTTCTTCTCACTCTTCAAATAGTAGTCTTGATGATACGCTTCCGCTTCATAAAAAGGACCTGCCGCAATCAACGGTGTGACGATGTTATCATCGAAGACTTGTTGCTTCTCTAAATCTTGTTTCGATTGCGCTGCGATTTCTTTTTGTTTCTCATTCGTATAGAAAATCGCCGTCGTATAAGACTCACCACGGTCGACGAATTGACCATCTGCATCCGTCGGATCAATCTGGCGCCAGTAGACATCTAACAATTGCTTGTACGAGATGACGTTCGGATCAAATGTGATCAATACAGCTTCCCGATGACCTGTCGTCTCCGCTGACACTTGGTTATACGTCGGATTTTCAACATCACCGCCTGTATAACCAGAAATGACGGACTTGACTCCTTTTAACTCTTCGAACGGGGGTTCCATACACCAGAAGCATCCGCCAGCTAAAATCGCTGTTTCTTCCGGTTGATAACTTAATTTTTTACTGCCGCTTGATTTTGCCTGCTGTTGCTGGAACACGAAGTATCCCCCGACCATGATGACGATGAGACCGATGACTGATACAATCGTCCACATTCGTTTCTTCATCTCCCTTCGCCTCCTTTATTTAGCTTACGTCGCATGACGTCTATTGGATGTTCTTTTATTTAACTGTACCGCGCTCATGCCGTCTTGTCGTAGCATGTGCTCAAACGGAGCACATTGGACCTTCCGGATTAAAGAAGTTCAATCAGGGAATAGACTATATATCAAAAAACACCAGGAGGGGTATTTATGTTTGATTACACTGTAACGTCACATCACGATTTGGATCACGTCATGTCTCAACTGAAGCAAGCTCTCTCAGAGGCATCGTTCGGTGTCTTATGGGAGTTTGATTTAGCAAACAAATTCGAAGAAAAAGAGCTCTCTTTTAATGAAAGTTATCATATTTTAGAGGTATGCCAACCCAAAGAGGCGCACCGCGTCGTTTCTCATGACTTACGGGCCGGTTACTTTCTTCCATGTAAAATCGTCGTCTATACCGAAAAAGGACAAACGAAAGTCGGAATGCCAAAACCAACTGCCTTGATGGACTTAGCAGACGAGGCAGCACTTCAAACTGTCGCCAAAGAAGTCGAACATACGTTACGACACGTAATCGATCAAGCTACACAATAACAAAACGCTCTACCTGTACATTGTTTCGTAAAGGAAACATCATACAAGTAGAGCGTTCTTTCGTTCACAGGATGTCGATCCAAATCTTCACGGCTGTCGCTAAAATCAGGACAGCAAGAATGACTTGGAGAATCTTCGTGTTCATCTTCTTCCCGGCGATTGCGCCAAGTGGTGCTGCAATTAAACTAGCAACGACCATGATTGCCGCAGGACCCCAGTCGACTTGTCCGGTCGTGATTTTACCAACCGTTGCGCCGATCGACGAAATGAACGTGATCGCTAATGACGAAGCAATCGTCATCCGTGTCGGGATTTTCAAGAGGACGAGCATAATCGGGACGAGTAAAAAGGCACCTGCCGCACCGACGATTCCGGCTCCGACACCTACGATGAATGCCGATACCGCCGCAATAGTTTTGTTGAACTGGACCTGATCAAGTGGAATGTCGTCGATTCCCTTTTTCGGAACGAACATCATGATCGCTGCCGTTAACGCAAGAACACCATAGACGATGTTGATTGTGTCTTCAGCCAGGATATTTGAACCATACGCACCGATGAAGCTACCGATTAAAATCGATCCCCCCATGTAGACGATCAATGATTTATTCAAATAACCGCCTTTTCGGTAAGCCCAGACGCCACCAATCGTCGCAAAAAAGACTTGAATCGCACTGATTCCAGCAACCTCATGGGCAGAAAATGCTGCAAAGCCGAGTAGCGGCGGGATGTACAATAACATCGGATATTTAATGATTGAACCGCCAATTCCTAACATTCCTGAAATGTAGGATCCGACAAATCCGATTAAGAAAATCGTCACGATAAAACCGAATTCCATCGTTTATCACTCCTTAAAAAAGAGAGCCGTAAATCAGCTCTCTTTTCGAAATTAACCTTTTTGAATCCAGAATTTGAGGACGCTTGCTTCTTCTTCATGTTTGACGAGTTCATGACCACCTGATGTCGCCCACGCCTGAAGATCGTTTTTTGCCCCTTTATCCGTTGCATGGACTTCAAGGATTTGACCTGATTCGAGTCCAGCGATGGCTTTTTTTGTTTTTACGATTGGCATCGGACAAGCAAGTCCTTTTGCGTCGAGTACGAGTTCTGATTTCATGTTGTATTCCTCCTGAATGATTTGATGTTCGTTATGCATCGGCTTAGCGTACCGCACAGCGGTTCGGTCCGACTTCCATTTCCCGTTGTGTTTCAAGATCGGGTGTCTGTTTCCCCATGTTTGTTTCACGGATATCTTGATACGCGTTCGGTTGTGGCGGCAGGTTCTCTGTGACCATTTTCCGGAATGTTGCTTCATCGTCGATGTTGAGACCATGATTGTTCGCAAGCAAGATGCTTAATTTTTCCGCTACACTACCATCCGTGTTCAATTCTTCAATGATCATGAAATGTGCCGGTAAGACGATGAGTTCTGGTGAAAGATCACGATACGTGTTGTAGAGCGAATCGCGTAAGTCACCAACCCAGTCTTCCGCGAGACCGGCTAAATCCGGACGACCAATCGAGTCGATGAACAAGATATCACCCGTCAATAAATAACGCTGATCGACGATGAATGAAGTCGATCCAATCGTATGTCCTGGGGAATAAAGAGCGCGTACTTCAATCGCTGTATCCCCTACTTGAACCGTACTACCGTCTTCAAGTGGTGCATAATCGAATGTGACATCCGTCGCATCTTTTGGCGGCAACCAGTATGTCGCGCCTGTTTTTTCGGCGATGTCGCGTCCTCCAGAAATATGATCCGCATGAAGATGTGTATCAAACACATGCTTAATCGTGACGTTGCGTGATGCGGCATAATCCAAATACACATCTGTCATTCGTGTCGCGTCGATGAGTACGGCCTCTCCTTCTGAGATGACCATATACGAGAGACAACCTTTACCGATTCGAACGAACTGAACGACTTCGCCTTGATCAGTTCCTGTTTCGTTCAGCGTTCCGAGTGAAATCGGTTCTAGATGTTCACTCCATGCTTTCATACCGCCTGACAGATACGATACGTCTCGTCCTGCTTCTTCTAGCATATCGGCGACGAAAATCGATGAACCTTCTTTTGCGCAAACGACGAGAACATCCTGATCCGTCGGAAGCTGATCGAGAATCTCCTCGACACCATCCAACAATTCAAAATACGGAATGTTGAGGTACTTGAAGTTCTCTCCTTCGATTTTCCAATCTTGAAACGCATCCTCATTCCGGACATCTAAGATGAACAGAGACTCACGTCCAATGATTTTTTTTGTAACTTGTGCGGCTGTCATTGCTTGTGCCATATCTACTCGTTCCTCCTCTACTTTACGCTGTTGTATTATTTCGCTGAAACGAGTGTCGTCGTCTCAGACGCCCATTCCTGCATACCCGGTACGACATTGTGGACCGTATACCCCTTGTCACTGAGCTGTCGGCATGCCATGTCACTTCGGCTACCTGTCCGGCAGATGACATAAATCGTCTGATTTGAATCCAGTTCTGCATGGCGTGTCTCCAGTTCGCCTAACGGAATATTGATGGCTCCCGGTACATGGGCGAAGGCATATTCTGCTTGTTCACGAACATCAAGCACCGTGATCGAATCGTCTTGGCGTGCTGCTTCGACTGTTGCGTTGTCGACGGTTTGAGCGAATGCTGCTGGTTCCGTGACATCACCTGTTGATTTCCGAACGTAATGACGGAGCACTTCGCCTTCTTCAATCGTGCCTAAATAATGATTGCCGGTGCTGTTTGCCCAGGCACGGAGATCTGCAGTTGATCCTTTATCCGTCGCCTGGACTTCGATGACTTGTCCTGGTTCTAACGTCTTGATCGTTTTTTTCGTCCGAACGATCGGCATCGGACAAGCGAGACCTTTGGCGTCCAATACGATATCTGATTTAATCCTAGTCATACAATTCGCTCCTTTACGGTGTGGGGTATTATTTCGTTTCGCCTTCGTACGACATCATGCCGCCATCCATGTTCGTCACGTCATATCCTTGTCCTTCGAGATATGTCGTTGCGCGACCACTGCGCGCACCAGAACGGCATACCATGACATACTCTTTTTTCTTGTCGAGTTCGTTCATCTTGAATTCAATCAATCCGAGTGGAATATGGATCGCTCCCGGAATCATTCCTTCTTTGACTTCATCGACTTCCCGGACATCAATGACGTTCAGTTGTTCACCACGTTCGATTTTTTCCTGTACTTCTGTTGCTGTCATGCGTTTCATGTTCAATTCCTCCTCTTGATTCGATTTAGCGCCAGGCATTCATTCCGCCACGGACTTCCGTGACATTTGAATAACCGGCTTTTTTTAGTACTTTGACGGCTTGTTTGCTTCGCATCCCGCTTTGACAGATGACGAGCACTTCTTTGTCTTTCGGGATTTGATTCAGTTGACTGTTTAGCGTTTGTAACGGAATGTTCTTAAATCCTTTGATGTGATTGCCTTTGAATTCTGCCGGTGTCCGAACATCGAGATAAAATCGTTTGCGGTCGTTTAGTAACGGCTTCAGTTCCGTGGTCGACACTTGCTTGACGCCTTTTGTTGGGGCGAACATCTTATAAGCGAGATAGCCGACGACGAGCAACAAGATAATCGATAGTACATCCATGCGTCATTCCTCCTTCAGATCATTAGATGAATAGATTGACGTTTCCGTTCTCCGCATCGGCGAGGTAGGCGGCAACACCTGCATACTCAATCCCGTCGTGTAATTCTTCCTGTTTCAAACCGAGTAAATCCATCGTCATCGTACAGGCGACGAGTTTGACATCCTGCTCTTTCGCTAATTCGATTAAGTCCGGAAGCGGCATCGCATTGTGCTTCTTCATGACGTTTTTAATCATTTTTTGACCTGCACCACCGAAGTTCATTTTCGAGAGTGGCATCTTATCAGCACCGCGTGGCATGAACTTACCGAACATCTTCTCAAGGAATGTTTTATCCGGCTGGATCGGTTCATCTTTACGCATCGCATTCAAACCCCAGAAGGTATGAAAAATCGTGACTTCGTGATCGTATGCGGCTGCACCGTTGGCAATGATATAAGCTGCCATGACTTTGTCGTACTCTCCACTAAATAAAACGATGGTTGTTTTTTTTGTATCTGACATGAACGTAATTCCTCCAAGTTTTTACCCTAAGGGGTATATTAATTCATAAAAAAATTTATCTGCTTTTCATTAAGAGTTGAACAGCCTCTGCAACGGCTTGTTCATGATTTTCCGTCGCATCATCCTGACGAACACAGTCGATCAAGTTCTCACTGACGACGAGACCGATGACGCGATCGATTGCACTACGTGTAGCGCTCAGTTGTGTGACGACATCCTTACAAGACGCCTCTTCTTTCATCATTCGAACGATTCCGTGGATTTGTCCTTCAATCCGATTCATCCGATGAATGATGCGATCTTCATAACCGTTTTCCATATGAAGTCCATCTCCTTTTTTAAATGTGACATGCGTCATACCTCGTTGGTACATTTCATACAATAATACCTACAGGGGTATAAGTCAACGAAAAAGATTTCCGATTTTATCGCCATTGTAGAACGTCCGGAAATCTTTTTACATTTAACCTTTCCAATTCGCCTGTAAAAAAGTGATCCAATGTTCTGCAAGGCGAGTCGGCATCTTCTCTGGTAACAGGTAGCGAAACGTTCGTTTAGAAATCCCTTTCGCATGAAGCGCAAAGGACTCGGACGGGAAAGACGTGACGAGTCGTTCCGACAAGGCTGCAATGCCACTCCCATTAAAAACAAGTTGACGCACTAAATAGTTGGCATCGACTGTAATCGTTCGTGCGGGAACGATCGACGAAGCATCTAGCCAACGATCGAGCGCATAGCGGGATGCAGATCCTTCTTCGCGAACGATCCACGTTGCATCGTTTAACGAAAGGTGAGCCGCACCAATGATGTGCAGTTGATCTTTCGCAAAGACGATTTGTTTGATCCCATCAAGTGTCAGTTCTCCTTCGATCATCCCGAGATCAATCTCACGATGTCTTAAGGCTGCTGCCACTTGATCGTGATTCATTAATTGGATATCTAGTGATACCTCGGGATGAGCGCTCGAAAACAGATGAATCATGTCATCGAGCAACATTTCGTGAATCGTATGCGTTGCTCCAATCCGTAAGGTTCCGCGGAAGACACCTTCCGATTCATCCAGCTGGGACTGCATCTGTTCGAGCTGGAAAAGAACTTCTTTTGCGTGGCGATAGACAATCCAGCCCATTTCCGATACCTCGACCCCTATTGCGAATGAATCACGTATTAATAATGAATGTCCGATCTCTTCTTCTAGTCGTTTGACGTGAACACTGACCGTCGGTTGCGATAGAAATAACTGTTCCGCTGTTTTCGTAAAATGACGTGTTTCAACAAGTGTGACGAACGTTCTCAGTTCAGTTAATTTCAACAATACCCCTCCTCATTACATTTCATAATCATTTGTATGTAATTAATTCATTTTTATAATCTTGTATTCCTCTTTCATACTCAAGGTATCACGTATTAGAAAGAAGGACAGTTTCATGATGTATATCTCATTTATGTTATTAGGAGCAACCATCGGCATACTCTCCGGCTTTTTCGGAATCGGTGGCGGCATCATCCTGACCCCACTTTTATTGATTCTCGGCTATGAAGCCAGCACCGCGATCGTCCTCAGTCTGTTGCTGACACTCGGATCGACTGTGACCGGCACGCTCTCGCATCTTCGATTAAAAACATTCCGTTTTCGTGATGCCGGGATCATTGGTCTGTCTGGCATCATCGGTTCTGCGTTGATCACACCAGTCGTCTTTTGGCTCGAGCGTCATGCTGGTGCTGATGTCGTCTTATCAAGTCTCTACATTGTCTTACTGATTGGTTTTTCGATTCAGTTCCTTCGTCCCCGTTCAAAGGAACGTCCGTCTTTTCCGGTCCATCATGCTTCCGTCGTAAAGCTCGCCGTCATCGGACTTGCTGCCGGAATCCTCTCGTCGTTGATGGGTGTCAGCGGTGGATTCTTGTTGACGCCGCTCTTGCTCGCCTGGGTTCGCTTCCCGCTCAAACAAGCAATCGGAACGAGCATCGCCTCTGCGACATTGATTGTTCTTGGAGGCGTGACGAGTTATGTTGCTTCCGGAACCAGTGCTCCGTTATCACTCGGGATTGCTTTAATCGTCGGTGCGTTCATCGGCTCACCACTCGGTGCTTCACTCTTGCATCGCTTCAATGAACCGTTCGTTCAAAAGACGTTAGGAATCTTTTATGGTGTCGTCGCCTTAAGCGTCATCGTCAAAGTATTCGGTCTTCCTTATCTGTCACTCGTCTTACTCGCTTTATTCACACTCAGCCTGTTGAGCGTCTTCGGTTACCGGATTCTTAAAACGGCCTAAATGAAAAAGCAGCTGACACATCGTCAGCTGCTTTTGTGCGTGCTCAATGATTAACGCACGCTTTCTTCTTTGATTTTTTGTGGTTTCATGATTTTTGCCTCTTTTTTCTGACGCATGCGTTCCGCATTCATCAATCCCCCTAACATCAGGACGACAGCGGACAAATAGAACCACGTCATCAAGACGATGATTCCGGCAAGCTGACCGTAAAGACGATCGTAACTCCCGAACTCAGCATAGTAAGAGAAGAATTCCGAAACGACTTGCCAAGCGATCGTCGCAAAAATGGCTCCAGGGAGTACTTGACGAACCGTTAGTCGGACACTCGGTAAAATCCGATACAATAAGATGAAAAAGACAAGTAAGAACAACGTCCCGAGTCCCCAGCGGAATAAGAACCAGATCCACGAATAGTTCGTCACGAAATCAGCGACGATTGCAAAGTGGTTGATGAAACGCCGTGTTAACTTTTCTGAAATCGGAACAATCAATGAAATCGGTAAGATGATCATCATCCCGATCGTAAAAGCGAAGTCTTGCAACAGTCCGCGCCAGAATGGCGCTTTTCGTGTCACTTCGAGCGCATCGTTTAGCGAGCGGACAAGTGACTGGACCGACATCGAAGCAAGCCAAAAGGCGGCGAGAAAACTGATCGAGGCAAGTTTAAAGCCGCCTTGATCAAAGATTCCAACGACGTTCCGCTGAATCAAATCATACGTTTCTGCCGGAGCAAACGGTCGAATTAAATCCAGCACGTTATCGGACGTAAACGGTAAGAACGAGACGATCCCAACTACGAATAATAAGAACGGGAATAAGGACAACATCAGATAATAGGCGAGCTGAGCCGATTTATCAAAAAAGGCTTCACCAAAAAAACGGGCAAATACAGGTTTGATTAAAGACATACAAATTTCCTCACTTTCAACTAATTCTCTACACTATCCCCCATTTCATACCTCCTTTAAACTTTTGGAAGTCTTTTGAACTTATAACAACCTTATACATCATTCAAGTTTGGCGCTTCGGTTCTGCGCGGGGTACACTAGGAACAGAGATTGTATCGTGCTTGTTTTTTAGAAAGGATTTCGATTCGTGTACTCACTCATTCAAACCGAAGCAGAACGCTTCTTTACTTCTTATATAGAGCAATACCCCGAAATGGCCGGACGTCAGCAAGAAGTCATCCGTTCGATTGAAACAACAGGAACGTACGAACAGACGGCTTCCGAGCTAGCGTTCGGTGCCAAGCTCGCTTGGCGGAACAGTAACCGATGTGTCGGACGTCTCTTTTGGGAACAACTCCATGTCTTTGACGCGCGGGATGCGTTGACCGTTGAAACGGTCCGCGACGCGTTATTTGAGCATATCCGGTTCGCGACGAACGAGGGACGAATTCGCTCGACGATCACGATTTTCCATCCGACACGTGTCCGGCTGCATAATCACCAACTGATCCGCTACGCTGGTTATGAAACCGCAACAGGAATCATCGGTGATCCGGCTTCTATCCAACTGACGCGACAATGTGAAGCACTTGGCTGGACCGGAGCGCGTACACCCTTTGATATCCTGCCCCTCTTGATTGAACTTGATGGACAAGTCAGCCTGCATCCGATTCCAGATGAGCTCGTGCTCGAAGTCAGCATCACACATCCTGACTATGATCTGTTCGGTGGTCGCGAAGTCCGCTGGTATGCCGTGCCGATGATTGCCGACATGCAGCTTGAGATCGGTGGCATCGTCTATCCGTGTGCTCCGTTCAACGGATGGTACATGGGAACAGAAATCGGTGCCCGTAACCTCGCTGATACGGATCGTTACGATCTGTTACCGCTCGTCGCGACACAACTCAGTCTGAATACCTCACGTGAACGATCGCTTTGGAAAGACCGAGCGCTCGTCGAACTGAACGTTGCCGTACTCGAATCGTTCGAACGAGCCGGTGTTACGATCGTCGATCACCATACGGCTGCCAAACAGTTCGCTCGTTTTGAAAAAAATGAAGCCGCGTGTGGTCGTGATGTCACCGGGGAATGGTCCTGGCTCGTGCCACCGATGAGTGGGGCAACGACGCATATGTTCCATAAGGATTACGACCCAGAAATCAAACGACCGAACTTCTTTCCAAAATCAACACAGACGGCACCTGTGACCGGCTGTCCGTTTCACCAAGGAGCATTGAAATGAATTATGTCGAACAGTTACGTCAAAAAATCGGTCATGACCCAGTCATTCTCGTCGGTTCTGTCGTCCTCGTCGTACAAAATGAACACATTTTGCTCGAACAATGGAACGAAGCACAAGCCCGCTTTGGTTTACCAGGAGGATTGATGGAATGGGCGGAATCACCGGAAGAGACCGCGCGTCGAGAGCTTAAAGAAGAGACTGGCTTAGAGGTAAAACGATTAACGTTACTCGATGTCTATTCCGGTCCGCAATACGTGACGACGTTAGCGAACGGAGACGTCTTTCAAAGCGTCACCCTCGCCTATATCGGTGAACATCCGATTGGAATGTTAAAACAAAGTGATGAGAGTATCAAGCTCCAGTTCGTACCGCTTGATGACTTACCTGATCATTTGGTCGGTTCTCACGCTCGAATGATTGAAGACTACAAAAACCGCTGCTGAACTATAGCGGCGGTTTTTCATTTGTTATAAAATGGAATTAATTCATTATTAGAAAGGAGCTTTCCGATGAAACCACTTGTAATTGCAGTCATGTCCACCCTCCTCAGTCTTTCATTGATCTCTTCGGCAGAAGCTGCTGCTCCTAAATCCGTCAAACAGACGTATACGATTGTCGATGCAAAAAACAAAAAGTACACCATTTCTGTCCAATCCAAAGCAGCAACTTGTCGCAAAGCGACGGCAGACGATTTTTGGTGGATGAAAGGAAAAGACACGTTGTGCACTGGAAAGTTTTCTTTGTACTTAAACAACAAATCGACAGCTTACCACTATACGTTCTCGAAGGATCGTCCGTATGTGATCGCCACTCACGATTTTCGCACGAGCGGGAAATTGAAAAATGTGTCCAGCAATCCGACCGTCTTTTCACTTTCTTTCCGCGAAACATCTTCTTACATGAGTTTAACTACATTCTCGATTCAGAATGGAAAATTAATTCGTCATCCAGGAACATTCATGTCTTACGGTATGCGACCAAAGATGAAAAGTGACTTGTTACAAGTTCCAATCTACTCGAACGCTGGAGACGAAGTCGGCTTTTTGTTCCAAGATAAAAAATTATCTAAAGGAAAATGGGTAAAAGGCAAAGAACATTCATTCTTATCTTCCAGTTTTAATAGCAAAACGTATAAAAAAGGAGTCCAAGAGTGGAACGCCTACAGTTCTAAGACGAGCTATTTCGTAAAGTAACGCTAGCCTATGTAATAAGGAAGCCCTTATATTTTTATGCACTCTATTGGCATACATAAAAATATAAGGGCTTTTATAGTCAAAATCAGTCACTTCTTATTTTAACGACTGACGCATGATGTATTGCTTCAAATCCCGCTGAGTCCACCCTTCAGAACGTAACGCCTCCCAGATCTGCACATCTGTTGATTGATAATGGTAGGTCGTTCCCGGTAAACGACGGACGACTTCTGTCGCATGTCGTGCTTTTTGTTCTGCTGGACCTACGACTGACAAGAGAGATGATCCGGCTACTGCCACTACACTTGCTTCTAATTGGTAATAATCCGTTTGTAATTGCTGCATGACATGAGGATCTTGCTGCCAGATGTATTCTCCTTGTCCATGGTATTGTTTTAAAAACTCCACTTCTTCGATCGTCGGCAGAGCGACCTCTTGACGTTCATCTGTTAAATGAAAATAACCAATTTCTCCAACAATCGTGTAGTGAAGCGATTCATACAAGCGAATCGCTGGGTCGTTCCCTTGAATGACTTCAAGCATCAGACCATCCATTCCGATTTCTTTAGCATGGCTCAGTTGTGCTTGATACAAGGCTTTCGCGATCCCAAGACGACGATACTGTGGTGAAATCCCCAGTCCCCCACACCGCATGATGCGTTGACCCTCAATCTCCTTCCAACCGTTCAGCCAGAGACCGACTGGTATTTCTCCATGATAGGCAACGAATGAATGCTCCAATTGGTTCCCGTCTCGTTCGATGATGCGCTCTTGGAATTCTGCTTCCGATAAGTGCAGTGGAATCAAATAATCTTGGAATCCATCCTGCATCGCTTTGTACGCCGTTTTTACGCCAGGTGCGCGTTGAATATGAATCATCGAAAAACCTCCTTTTCCACTGAGCTGTTTCGCTTTCGTTCGCCTCATTTCCTGCATACAAAAACACCCTTGTCGCCAAGGATGTTAGTCGATTCATTGATGGAGTTTCGAACGCTTGCGTCCATATCCGAAGTACAACAGTAATCCAATGGCTGTCCAGACAAAGAAGGCAATCCACGTGAATGGTTGTAAGTTGAACATGAGCATGATACAAGCAAGGACTGACAAAATCGGTAAGACTGGGACAAATGGAACTTTAAAGGCGCGCTTCAAATCGGGACGCGTCCGGCGTAGGACGATGACCGCGATCGAGATGAGCGAGAAGGCTGCCAGTGTTCCGATGTTGATCAATTCAGCAAGTGTACCAAGCGGCACGAATCCAGCGATTAAACCAGCAGTCGTTCCGAGAATCCAAGTCGCTTTAACTGGTGTGTGTGACTTTTCATTGACGTCTGAGAAGACTTTCGGTAATAATCCGTCACGGCTCATCGCGAACAAGAGACGGACGAGACCAAATGTCATGACGAGGATGACCGTCGTCATACCAACGATGGCTCCTAAGTCAACGAATCCAGCGACCCAGTCTTGGCCAGCCACTTTTAAGGCAAGGGATACTGGGCTATCAACACCTTCAAACTGTTTGAATGGAACGATTCCGACCATGATAGCAGAGACCACGACGTACAAAACGGTAACGATCGCAAGCGATCCTAGAATCCCAATCGGTAAGTTACGTCCCGGGTTTTTGACTTCTTCTGCTGCCGATGTAACGGCATCGAATCCAAGGTAAGCGAAGAAGGCAATCGCTGATGCTTGCAAGACACCGCTCATACCGAACGGCGCAAACGGTTTGTAGTTGCCTGGTTCGATATACCAGATCCCAACGACGATGAACAAGACGACGACGGCAACTTTGACGAGTACCATGATGTTGTTGACGCGTTTTGTCTCTTTAATCCCAAGCGAAAGCAAGAGCGTAATGACCATCAGAATCAAGAATGCTGGTAAGTTAAAGAACGTCTCGCTTCCTGGTACAGCACCTGGAGCAGCGGTTAAGGCTGTCGGTAAATGGAGACCAAAACCTGCTAACAGTGACTGGAAGTACCCTGACCAGCCAGTCGCAACGGCACTCGAAGCGAGTCCGTATTCTAAAATGAGACACCAGCCGATGATCCAAGCCACGACTTCCCCAATCGTTGCGTATGTATACGTATATACACTACCTGAGACGGGAATCATCGACGAGAATTCAGCATAACAAAGGGCTGCGAGCGCACAGACGATAGCGGAAATAATAAATGAGATCGGTAAAGCAGGTCCTGCATAAAGAGCGCCCGTTCCTGTCAGAACGAAAATCCCGGTACCGATGATGGCACCGATTCCAAGTAAAATAAGGTCAAACCCTGATAAGTGACGTGCCAGTTTGGAATGTTGTTTCATGTCCATCATCACACTGACATCTTTCTTGCGAAGCAAACTCATGTTTCATCCTCCGAACTTTTCTCTTTTTTCTGAATATTCAAATCATTGAGGTAATTGACTTTCTTATCATAACAAACGATGTCAGGTTCGATAAGTCTTTTTTTCTGTATTTTTTCACAAAGTGGTCAAACCACTTTTGTGAAAATGCGACAACGCTTTGATGCGTCAACGCAAAAACACCCTTTCCTCAAAATGAGAGGAAAGGATGTACTCGTATTACGGACGATCGTTTGGATGATCGAGGTTAGGACCTTTATGATCATCTGGATCGATCGGGTAATCATCTTGCTGTGCTAAATCGTTTTCTGGCAATGCACCTTTTGGTGTACCATGTGTCGTCTCATCTGTTGAAGAAGAGCGCGCTGAACGTGGTGCACGATCTGGTGTGACATCATCTGCTGCTTGTGAAGCTGCACCTTTTGCTGCATCTTTCAAGCTCGGTGATGAAGAAGTCGATGCTGACTTACTTGGAAGGTTCGATGTGTCGACTTCCGTGTTCTCTGCTTTCTTTTGCAGACGATCGAGGTAACGCGATGCATTATCACGTCCACCAAGACCAAAGGCAAGACCGAAAGCAAGCGCAAGTGCTCCAAGGATCAAGATGAAGGCTGAGTTGACAATCGTATCAGCAACACCCAATTGATCAAGTGCCATGAAGACAGCAAGTGCAAGAATCGCATACTTCGCAACGTTTGAGAGGACTTTTAGTTCAGAGTTGCCGAACAGGCTGTCCATCGTACGTTTGACGAGGTTGCTGACGATGATCCCGATTGCGAGAATGATGATCGCTGTCAAGACGCTCGGTAAGAACGCAAGGACGGCACGACCGAGGTCGACCATGAAGTCAAGACCAATCAAGTTGAATGCTTCGACGACGAAGAGAACGACGATGACGATCTCAACGAGTGCACCTACGATTGAAGCTGGTGATGTAGAAGCTTGGTTCGCATCCCATGAACCGATCTTCAAGTGACGTGTCAGGTTGTTGAATCCAAGACGTGATAAGAGATCCGTAACGAATTTCTTGATGAAACGTCCGACGTAAAGACCGACAAGAATTAGAACGACACCAACGATGATGTTCGGAATCATACCAAGGACATCGTTCAACATGTTGATCGCTGGTCCTGTGATTCCTTTAATGTTCAATTGATCAAGTGCTGAAATCGTGATTGGAATCAGAATCAAGATGAAGACGACTGTTCCGAGAATCGACGAAAGTGATTTCGCATCTTTTTGATCCGTTGATCCAAGGTTGAAGCGAGCTGCAAATTTATCCGTTCCAACAGCATGAAGGAAATTCGTCACGATATCGCGGACGATTTTCGCTACGAGGAAGCCGACGAAGAAGATGGCTGCCGCAGCAATCAAGCGTGGAATGAATCCAAGGAATGACGATAACAATTGGCTGAACGGTTGTGAGACACTCTCAATGTTCAACGCACCGAGTACACCCGGTAGGAACAGAAGCAAGACGAGGTAGAAGACGATCTCCCCTGCTACTTTTGGATAAGCTGAAAGATCCGTCTGACCTTGAAGCATCTTGTTCGAACGCACTTTGTCGTTCGCCATCAACTTCGTTCCTGCTTTGACGATGATCATGCGGAGAACGACCGCAATGACGTACGCCAAGAGAAGAATGAGGGCTGCTTTCAAGATATTCGGGATTGCCGCGAGTAATGTACTCATCGTATCCGCAAGTGGTCCAGCAATGATGTTCAGATCAAGGATGTTGAAGACCAAGATAAGAACGAAGACCATGAGCACCCAAAAGACGACGGTCCCGATGATTTTTTCAGGTGTCCACTTTTTCTTCTTTGGTGGCGTACCCTCTTTTTGAGGTGACAACTTGTTGACGACCCCAGACTTCTCTAACGCTTTTTGAACTCCGTTCGCGATCAGCTTGGCAATGAGCCATCCAATCAAGAAAATGATGATCGCTCCAAGCAAGTTGCCGAGTGATCCGAGAATGCCGTTCAAGTTCAACGACGTTCCGTTCCAAATGTTATTCATCCTGCCACACTCCTTCACCTAAATAAAATTATATATTTCTGACACTTCTTTAATTTCCCCAGCTAAAGGATTTATTAAACCCGTGTCCGTACCAGAATGTGGCGTTTTTTGTTTTCAATACAAAAAATGGGATGTTTGCTATATGTGAGGATACACTGCTACAACAATCATTTCGGAAAAAAGCAGTATCGTCTAAATGACGACACTGCCTTATATCAAACGACTTCTTTTTCAGAGAACTGACTGTTGTACAGATCTGCATAAAACCCGTCTGCCTCGAGTAATTCTTCATGTGTGCCCTGTTCGATGACACTTCCTTGATTCATGACGAGAATCAGATCGGCATCCTTGATCGTCGAGAGACGATGGGCAATGACGAAGCTCGTCCGCCCTTCCATCAAGCGACGCATCGCTTGCTGGATGAAGACTTCCGTCCGTGTATCTACACTAGAGGTCGCTTCATCGAGAATCATGATCGGCGGATCGGCAAGAACGGCCCGCGCGATCGTCAACAACTGTTTTTGACCTTGCGAGATGTTCGAGGCTTCCTCGTTCAAGACCGTATCATACCCGTCCGGCAACGTCCGGATGAAGTGATCAGCGTGTGCCGTTTTGGCTGCAGCGATGATTTCCTCCTCGGTCGCTCCACTCTTACCGTAAGCAAGATTATCTCGGATCGTACCGTTGAAAAGCCACGTATCTTGTAAGACCATCCCGAACGTCGTCCGTAAGTCTTCGCGTGACATCTCGCGGGTATCGATGCCGTCAATCCGGATCGTCCCCCCGTTCAACTCATAAAAGCGCATCAATAGATTGATCATCGTCGTCTTACCGGCACCCGTTGGTCCAACGATCGCGACCGTTTGTCCCGGTGCGACATCGATGTTCATATCCTTGATCAAGAGATCGGTTCCGTAACCAAAATCAACGTGTTCGAACGCGACCGCTCCTTCAGCCTGCGCGAGACGATGTGTCGTCACTTCCTTGATTTCTTCTTCTTCGTCTAGTAATTCAAAGACACGTTCTGCTGCCGCAACCGTCGATTGAACGATGTTCGCGATGTTCGCCGTCTGTGTGATCGGTTGCGTGAACTGGCGTGTATAGGTGATGAACGCTTGGATATCCCCGATCGAGATCGCCCGTTGCGTGACGAGAATCCCGCCGACGATACTGATCAGGACGTAACTGATATTTCCGATGAACATCATCATCGGCATGATGATCCCGGAGATGAACTGTGCTTTACGTCCTGCTTCATACAACTCTTCATTGACGGCATCAAACTGCTCGACCGCTTTGCGTTCATGTCCGAACGCTTTGACGACTGAGTGTCCGGTATACATCTCTTCGACGTGTCCGTTCAATTGGCCAAGTGTCCGTTGTTGGTCAGCAAAATACTTTTGAGAACGTTTCAAAATCGGTCGGATCGCAAAGATCGAAACCGGTAACGAAACGAGCGAAATCAGTGTTAACAGCGGACTGATCGTCAACATCATGATCAGAATCCCGACGATTGTCACGATTGAGGTGATGAACGATGTCACACTTTGTTGTAACGTACTGCCGATCGTATCGATATCGTTCGTCACGCGGCTGAGTGTCTCCCCGTTCGGACGACCATCGTAGTATTTCAACGGCAGGCGTTCGAGTTTATGATTGACGTCTTCGCGTAAATCGTAGACTGTTTTTTGAGCGATACCTGACATCAAATACTGTTGCAAGTAATTGAACAGACTACTGATGATATACAGTCCAGCGAGCCAGAGCAGGATTTGTCCGATTTTTGTGAAGTCGATCGCCGCTCCCGGCACACCTTGGAACTTCGCATATGCCCCTTCAAACAATTCCGTGATCGCTGTTCCCATGATTTTCGGACCGGCAATCATGAAGACCGTACTGAGGATGGCTGCAAGGAAAACACCAACGAGTGCTGTCCGACGCGGACGCAGATACCGAAGCAGACGACGGAACGTTGCTTTGAAATCCTTTGGTTTTTCTCCGAGCATCATCATATTTCCGCCACCGGGACCACCAGGCGGAGGACCGCCGGCAGGTCGTTTTTTCTCACTCATGCGATTTCCTCCTCTGATAGTTGTGACTTAACGATTTCCTGATAAACGGCATTGTCAGCAAACAATTCATCGTGCGTCCCGATTCCAGCGACTTTTCCTTCATCAAGGACGATGATTTGATCGGCATCGATGACGGTGCTGACACGTTGAGCGACGATCAAGACGGTTGCTTCGCGTGTTTCTTCCCGTAACGCTTTCCGAAGTGCCGCATCAGTTTTAAAGTCGAGCGCTGAAAAACTGTCATCAAAGACATATAAATCTGGTCGACGAACGAGGGCCCGCGCAATCGACAACCGTTGTTTCTGTCCACCGGAGACGTTTGATCCGCCTTGTTCGATCCGCGCATCGTAACCGTCCGGCATCCGTTCGATGAAATCGGTCGCTTGTGCGATTTGCGCTGCATGCGCGACCTCTTCGTCTGTCGCATCTTCTTTCCCGAAACGAATGTTTTCTGCGATCGTACCCGTGAACAGTAATGCCTTTTGAGGAACGAAGCCGATTTTCGACCGCAGTTCTTCTTGCGGTACATCCTGGCTATCGACACCGTTAACCCGGATACTCCCTTCCGTCACGTCATAAAAACGGGGAATCAAATTGACGAGTGTTGATTTACCGGAACCCGTTCCACCGATCACAGCCGTCACTTCACCTGGTCGTGCCGCAAAGCTGATGTCGGATAAGACGGGTGACTCAGCACCTGGGTAACGGAACGTGACACGATCAAAGACGAGCGTTCCTTTTTCACGGTCAGCGGTTTGTGTCCCCTCATCTGTCATCGTTGGTGTCATCTCGAGAACTTCATTGATCCGTTTCGCCGAGACAGCTGCTCGCGGAATCATGACGAACATGACCGACGCCATGACGAGCGCGAACATGATTTGCATGACGTACTGGATGAATGCCATCAAATCCCCGATTTGCATGCCGCCATTATCGATCCGAATGCCCCCGAACCAAATGACACCGACGACCGTCAAGTTCATGACGAGCATCATCACTGGCATCAAGAACGCCATGATTTTATTGACCTTGATCGAGACTTCTGTCAAATCCGCGTTCGCTTTTGTCAATCGTACTTGTTCATCACGTTCCCGGTTAAAGGCACGGATGACACGGATCCCCGTCAAGTTCTCCCGCAGGACGAGGTTCAGACGGTCGAGTCGTTTTTGGACTTTCCCAAACAACGGAACCCCTTTCCACAGGATCAACAGGATTGAAATCACAAGGACCGGCATCGCCGCGACGATGACAAGTGATAGTTTGGCATCTTTTGAGACAGCCATGATCAATCCACCGATGAACATGATCGGCGCACTGACGACCATCCGTAACATCATGATGACGACTTGTTGGACTTGCGTGATGTCGTTCGTCGTCCGTGTGATCAATGACGCCGTTCCGACTTGGTCGAACTCTTGCAGGGAGAACCGTTCAACATGGTTGAAGACTTGGCGACGGATATCCCGTCCGAGTCCCATCGACGCCTTCGATGAATAATAACTGGCGGCAACGGCAGCTAACGCCCCGACACCGGTTATCCCGAGCATGACGGCACCAATTTTCCAGATATACGCGGTATCGCCGGTAACGACGCCTTTATCGATGATGTCCGCCATCAGTGTCGGTAAATACAAATCGGACATCGACTGCGCAAAAACCAAGACGAGCACAGCAAGGACCGCCCATTTATAGACCGTCAACCGTTTGAGTAACTTAATCATCCGAACATCCTCCTTTCAGATCTGGACGTAAAATCTGACCGATTCCCTCAGCAATCACTGCGTGTGTTTCAAGCATCTGTTCGAATACGTCCGGGTCAATCGTCGCAAGCACTTGCTCCAGTTGACGTTGCATCCCCTTCTCTTGTTCCTTGATGTCAGTGACGAATTGCTGCCCTTGATCACTAAGCTTTAAGACGACTTCCCGTCGATTGTCGGGATTCGTCTCCCGAATGACCCAGCCCGATTGGACGAGACCTTCAATCGACTGACTGAGGGTACTTTTCGGTAAGTGCGTATGTGCGGCGAGCTCTTTTTGCGAGATCGGTCCACGCGGTGCAATCGTCATCAAGCTATGAAATTGCGGTAAACTGAGTCCGTTTTCCTGTGCCGTCTGATGCGCTGCTCGGACCAGATGGCGCTGGACATTCCAAAACGACTGCATCATCGCAGTCGAACGGGTCGTTTCCGTTTGATCCATCTTGTTTCGCCTCCTTGTTCCATTTCAAATCGTTCCAAAAGGAACAATTACTTATATGAATTAAATTACGCCGATTATTTTTGATTGTCAACGAAAAGGCAATGTGAAAAATCACATAGTTTTTGCTATGCTCAAGGAACACAAGGAGTGAGCATAGATGAGACATGAAATGGGATTATTTGAAGAACCGTTTCGTTCGATTGAACAAGGACGAAAGACCGTCGAGATTCGACTAAATGATTTAAAACGACAACAGGTAAAAGTCGGTGATCAGATTCGGTTCACGCATACGGAAACGAGCGAGACACTACTTGTTCGTGTAACAAAACGACAAGTCTTTCCTGATTTCCGAGCGCTTTATGAACAGATTCCAAACGAAGCTATCGACTGTATCGGTTGGTCGCTCGACGAACTCGTAACGTCAACTTACTCGATCTATTCAAAAGAAGCCGAGCAACAGTACGGGGCACTGGCTCTGACGATCACATTAGAACCATAAAAAAACGTCTTTTCTACGCTTACAGTAGAAAAGACGTTTTTTCGATTCATTCCGGTTCGACGTGAACATGGATATCGTAGACACCATATTCTTCCGTCAGCGTATCCTCGACACGTGTCGCAATATCGTGCGCCTGATGGATATTCAATGTGGAGTTGACGAGGATAACAACATCGACGACTTCATTGTTGCCGTAGTTACGTCCTTTAATTGACTTGATCCCTTTGACACCTTCGAGATCGAAGATGACATCTTCATACATCTTCAGCTTCTTCTCATCGAAGCCATCCGTCAGTTCGTGTGACGCTTCCGTAAAGATGTCCCATGCTGTCTTACAGATCAAGAAGCCGACGATGATCGCGGTCACGACATCGAGCCATGGCATACCGAACTGTGAACCGACGATCCCGATTGTCGTCCCGACACTGACCCACGCATCGGATAAATTATCTTTCGCTGCTGCCATGACGGCTTTACTATCAATCTCCTCGGATAATTTCTTATTGTAGCGGTACACGAAGTACATCACGAGGGCTGAACCGATTCCGACGTATGCTGCGAGGATATCCGGTGACTCCTGTTTGCCTTCGAACAACGTCGAGATTGTATCGATCAAGACTTGAAGACCGACTGCCATCATGATGAAGGAAGCTACGAGCGAGGCAATCGTCTCACTTTTCCAGTGTCCGTACTTGTGATCGTCATCTGCCGGACGTTGCGAAATCCGTAAGCCGATCAAGACAGCGATCGACGCGATGATGTCCGTCGCGTTGTTCAAACCGTCCGCCCGGAGTGCGGCAGAATCTGCTGTATACCCAATGATTAATTTTAAAGATGATAACAAGATATAAGCTGCGATACTGATCATCGCACCGCGTTCGCCGCGTTTTAGATTATCGTATTTTTGTTGTTCCATTCTCGTCGCCCCCACTTTCTCTGCGATTAGCAAACCTCATCGTACCAGTCAGAAATCGAGTGGGTCTAGAGAAATCATTTTGTTTCGAACTAGGTAATTAACAAAAGCACAATAATGTTTCCCTACACCAAAACAGGTTCAATAGAGCCATGTGGCGTTTTTGAAGAAAATCAGCAACATTACCTTAAAGAGCAACCAACTTTTTTGACTTGTCAGACTCTTTAACAAACATAATTCGTGCAAGTTCTGAAGGGAATCGGTAGACTAAAGATACAACACCAAGAGGAGGAGTTCTCACAATGGCAGAATTCATTAAGAGTGAAGAAACATTCAAGGAATTGATTTCAAGTGATGCACCGGTCATCATTAAGTTCGAAGCAGACTGGTGCCCAGACTGCAAACGGATGGATTACTTCATGCCGGACGTCGAGTCACAATTCGACCACTTACCAATCCACACGATCGACAAGGATGAGTTCCCTGAAATCGCATCGAACCATGATGTCATGGGAATCCCAAGCTTGCTCGTCTTCAAAAACAATGAAAAACTGGCGCACTTGCACAGTGCAAATGCTAAAACACCAGAAGAAGTTACAGCCTTCTTAAAGCAAAACTTCAACTAAGCAAAAATAACCTGACGCCGCAGCGTCAGGTTATTTTTTTAACGTTCACACGCGATGCCGTCTTTATCCCGGTCGCTCTTCGTGTTTAAGTTATACGTCGCAAGGCTCACGTACGCCTTGTACTTCGTTGCTTTATAGATCGGTTTTCCGTTCTTGTCATACCCTGTCCGATTTTTTAGACCCGCTTTTTTGGCGACACCGCCTTTGTATGTCTTTTGCATTTCCGTACAGTTCTTAAAGGCTTTCGCTTTCGTTGCCGCTTCACTGGCTGCTGGAACATGGATCAAGGCGAGACTGACGACACCCGCTAGTACGAGCCGACTCCATTTTTTCATAAGGCTTCCTCCTTTTTTCAAAAAACAACGATTCGTCTTTTGATTATAAGAGGTCATTTTTAGAAATTGTTTCCTTTTTTCATTTTTACATCAATGTTTTTTAAAATCTGACAATCAACGAATATAGGTCGAACTGACGAGATCGTCTTTTAAGATCGACGTCGGGATCTTGAATTCGACGATGCCCATATATCCTGGAGCGATGCTGTACTCATCAAACGACAAAACTAATTTGTGATCTGCCGTAATATAGAAGTTTTGCTTCGCTGAAATGTGCTTGAACTGTTCGTCCTCTGGCACATCTGATGTTCCTTCGACGAAGTAGACCTTTCCTTCATCGGCTTTCATTTGACGACGCATCTCTTCTTTTAGATAATCACTGATCGTCGTGATGTATCCGTCATCCTTGAACAAGGACGGTAACGTCAGGACCAGCTGTTGTTTTTTGTCGATCGTATCGTACTGGACGCTTTCCGATGCACTTGCCCGTGTTTCAGTGACAGTCCGCCCGATCGACAACAAGTCGTCCGTATCCGTCTTGACGTCATAGCGGCTATCGACGGCAAATGCCCCTTCCTGTCCGTTCGTCTCCTGTTTGAACTTTTCGTAGAGCGCTTGTCCTTCCGCGATATATTTTTCGTTCAATTGTTGCTCGAGTGCTTTGTCCGGTAACGTCACTTGAGGGGCTTTAATATCAGCCGCCTGCTGTGTCTTCGTCTCTTTCCAGTCAATCGTCACGATCTCGGTCAGTTGACCAAAGACCGGCACCTTCGCCATCGCGTCCGCAAATGATGTATTACTATTTAATCCACCAACGAATAACGTGATCGCGGCGGCTGTAATCAATACGGATCGTTTCGTCCGCGAAGGACGCGTCCGGTGCTCGACTCGGGCAATCATTTCATCGAGTTCTTTTGGAACTGGTGGTTGTTGGTATGCCTGCTTCAGATCATCAAGTTTGTTCGACATCTAAATCATCTCCATTCAATTTCATTTTCAGTAAGGTCAATCCTTTATACAGCCGGGACTTGGTCGTACTTAAATTCAGCTCTAAAATCGTCGCGACGTCTTTTAAGATCAAGTCCTCGAAATAGTGTAAGATGACGACTTCCCGGTACATGACCGGTAGCTCCTCAAGCGCCTGTCGTAAATCGGAATCCGGGTATGTATCTTCTTTCGTCGCGACGAGTTCGATCAGTCGATCCGTGTCGTAACTGATACTATGCTGACGCTTCCGGATTGCATCAATCGCTGTTCGTGTCAAAATCTGATAGAACCAGGCTTTCATCCGTTCCTCATCCTCGAGTCGATCGAGCGACTGTAACGCTTTTTGGATGCTATCCTGAATGACATCCAGGCTATCCTGTTCATTTTTCATATAACTGTAGGCTAACCAGTAGAGATTCGGTTTGTATTGCTTTAAAAAACGGACGAATGCTTTTTCCCGTTTTCTCATTTGACGAGAGGTCATAGGCCGCGGCTCCTTTTTTCGATATCGTTCTGTGTATACATCATTAAGACGGGCGAGTCGAGAAAAAAGTTGACGACACAACAAAAAAAGGTGACACCAGGTCACCTTTTCATGGAGCAGACTTCATTAAGATAAGAATGATCAACAGAAACGGAACGATGAAAAGTAATGGAATGCCGACGATCGTGACGCATCCCACATCGATTTTCCGTTGTTTTCGGCGTTCACGTTTCCCCGTCCGTTCTTCGCGCTCATTCACGGGACTCAACATACCATTCACCTTTTCTACTTAATAATGCAAATGCCGTGATGTATCATTCCAGACCTTTACGTGGAGCGTAATCAAGGCGATACCGTACAAGACACTCATGTATAACGAAAACTCACCAAACAATACATCGGTCCAGGCATTTAATCCAAACAATGGGACAACGAAGAGAAAATAGAACACGAACTGAACACTCGCCAATGCATCAAACCAAATCGTTTCAGAAAATGCGCCTTCGAGTAACGAAACACCATAAATGAATAACGCTGCAGCGAGACCAATCCGGATATACCAGACCACGAGGCGAAGCGCCTTTTCTTCCTTCATATAGAACAGCGACCCGACTAGAATAACGAGCCAGACGACGGAGGCGATGCTTTGCCATCCGTTAATCGTGCCGTCCGGATAGAGCATGGCGGACCATCCATTGATGCCGATCATGCCAAGTAAACCTACGATGAAGATGAGCCGATACGGTATGTACCTTTGACGCATGACGTTTCCTCCTCTGAAAACGAATAGATGTCACTTCTACGTTGTATATTCCATATGATGGGTTTTATTCCTTTTTCATCACGAAAAATAGTTCGGCTTTTTTGTTTAAGCTGATGACACTACAACAAGGGCTAACTCATCAGTCAGTCTATACAAAAGATAAGGGTGGCAGAATGATGATCTGCCACCCTTATCTCGTAAAAAAGAATGACGCGTTGCACGCCACTCCTACAGGAAGAAGCGCATTTTTGCGCTGTCAGAGACAAACAAGACCCGCTTTCCTGCTTGGATGAAGCAGGAAAACTGGCTTGTGTCTCGCCTGTGGAAAGAGCGTGCAAAGATGAGTCATTCTTTTTTGAGTCAAACCCTTGTTTCGGTCATTCCTTCACTTTAAGATTCACATCATCAATCGTCACGTCATGCGCGGCGAATGGCGAACCTTCCGCGCGTCCCATTAAGAACTTCAACGCCCCTGTATCGGCTTGTCCCATCGTGAAGGTGTAGCTGTACGTCTTCGGCGTTGTCGTGATCGGCTCGACTTGGCTGAAGTAACGCGTATACGAAGAATTTTCGATCGTTACTTCGATCGGACGCGGTACGGTCGACGATGCCGTGAAGCTTAGCTCATATGTTTTGCCTTTCGCGAGTGACAAGTTTCCTTGCTCGAGCAAGACACTCCATGGTTCTTGTCCTTCCGCTCCGATTTGGATGCGTGCGGCTTCATTGACAGCTTCGATAGCGGCTTGTGCATCATAGTGGACGTATGACGACCACGACGTCAATCCGTTCGCAAACGAACCGTTCTTCAGTGGTGACGGATCGACCGGCACTGGTGTGACATCGATCAACTCCACATCATCGAGCGAGATTTTCCCAGCTTGTCCACTGAAGTCAAACACAAGCTGATTGTCGTCTGCCGTTTGTGTAGCCGTAAACGGAATGTCGACAGTCGTTGCTTGTTTCGTCAACGGTACAGTCGTCTGTTTCAATTGCTCTTGTGCCCCAGTGATTTTCACCTGAAGTGACTTCGCTTTTTTCGCACCTGCCGTGAACCGCAGTTGATACGCATGCCCGGCTTCCAGTTGAAGTCCCTTTTGTGTTAAGCGCGCCGTCGTTTTTTGTCCATGTCCTTCATAACGGAAATGACGTGACTCGGGATCAACAGATCCCGTCGTCCGTTTGCTACCGTCGAAATGCCAATACGTCAAACGATCCATCGCCCCTTGATCGAACGTCCCGTTATAGACGAGGTTCCCGTCCGCGAGTGCCGGTTTTGTTGTATCTTCATCGATGACACCGCGTGGAATCTGCTCGACACGGACGTTCCCGATCTGAACGTTGGCTTTCTCAAGTCCGAGGTTGAACTCAAGACGTGCCGCGAGATCCGTCTCTGCTGCCATATCAAACGTGAACGTATGCCGTTTGACGCTTGGTGTCAGAGCAATCGACTGTTCATTTGAATATTTCGTATAGCCACGCTCTGCTCCACCGCCGACTTTGACCATCATCTTCCGGTCTGCTGTGCTGCTCGCGTCAAAGCTGACTTGGTAACGTCCACCTTGCGCGAGTGCTACGTTTTGAATCAGTTGATGAGAATACGTCTGTGAACCAGGCTGATCAATCGTGACGTCCGCCATCCGTTGCCCCTCTTTTTCAATGATCGCAAGACTTCCTTTGCCACCGAAGTCCGGGAGCGTGACGTAGTTCCAGTACAGTGGATCAAACGACTGATTCCCGGTGATCATCGTGACCGGTTTTTCAAATGCTGCATCATAGACGAGGTTCCCCTCAATCGGTTGCTTGGCTCCGTCCGGTAACGTCACGTTTTCGTAGGTCGGTTCGACCGGTTCACGGTACGCTCGGTTTTTTAAATCATAGACACGGACGTAGTCGACTTCCATCTCGGCTGGGAACTTCGTCGTCGCATCGACTTCTCCATCGAACCAACCGCCGACCGCGAGGTTCATGACGAGATAGAAGTTTTGGTCGAACGGTGCCGGATAACTATAGTTCGTTGCTGCGTTCAAGCCTTTGCTGTACCAATCGTTTTGTGTTTGATAGAGGTTGCCGTCAACGTACCAACGGAGTTCGCCCGGCTCCCACTCGACCGCATACGTATGCCATTGGTCGATTCGTTGTCCGTCTGGGAAGTGATAGTCTTTCCCCGTATATTTATTGTTCGGCCAGTTTTCTCCGTAGTGAATCGTTCCGGCGACCTTGTCCGGCTGACTGCCCCAAGACTCCATGACGTCAATCTCACCGGACGCTGCCCATGCCCCGTATTTATCTTGCTCCGGTAACATCCAGAATGCAGGCCAAAGCCCCTTTCCGGTCGGGAGCTTCGCTTTGATTTCATAACGACCGTACGTCTTACTGAACAACCCTTTCGTCTTCAGCTTCGCTGACGTGTAATCGTATGTACCGAGATCATCCGTCGTCTTTTCCTGCTTTGCCTTGATGACGAGTTTCCCGTTGCGAATAAAAGAGTTGTCCTGCTTCGTCGTGTAGTATTGTTTTTCATTGTTGCCCCAACCTGGTGAGACCGGTTGTCCGTTCGCATCCTTGATCCAGTTCCCCGTATCATATGTCCATTTCGTCCGGTCGAGTTGTTTCGCCTGAAACTCATCCGACCAGACGAGCTTCCACTTCGTCTCTTTTTTGTCTGCCTTCGCGTCGACCGCTTGACCGCTCAGCAATAAACCCGTCCCGACCGCCAGTGCTACCCATGTCTTCATATCTGTTTCCTCCTCTTAGTCAAAAAGAGGCAAGGACGAATGTTCGACCTTGCCTCCTTTGTCACGCTTCTTGCGGAATCGTTGCCTTATGCTGCTCGATGACGCCCGCATACCAGTGAGCGCTGTCTTTCCAAATCCGTTCCTGTGTCTCGAAATCGACGTAGAGAATCCCGAAGCGCTTATCGTAGCCGAAGCTCCACTCGAAGTTGTCGAGCAGTGACCAAAGATAATAGCCTTGGATGTTCATCCCTTCTTCGTTTAAATCAGACACGGCTTGCAAGTGTTGTGCGACGTAATCGATCCGGTTCTGGTCAGCGACGCGACCATCGACTAATTCATCGTCGAATGCCGCACCGTTTTCTGTGATATAGATCGGTAAATCCGTATACTCGGCGCGCAAGCGACGAATCAAGTCCTTGAATTCGCTCGGGGCGATATCCCAGCCCATGCCTGTTTTGTCATAATCCGAGTACGCATCCTTCTGCAGGAAATCGTTCGCAGCACTGAACTCGACGAGGTTGCGGCTATAGAAGTTGATACCGAAGAAATCACACGGGACGGAGATCGTCTCCATGTCGCCTTCCTCGATGAATGCGTACGAATGGACGTATTTCGAGAACAGGTTCATCATATCGACCGGATACTGACCTTTGAAGACTGGGTCGAGGAACCACCGATTCGCGTATCCGTCTGCATTGTTCATGGCCAGCTGATCGTTGACGGAATCCGTCTTCGCATACTTCGGTGCCAAGTTCAACGTGATACCGATCGGTGTGACCGATTTGAATTCACCCTTCAACAGTTCGACTGCTTTTCCGTGCGATAACAACAAGTGGTGCACGGCACGAACGGCTTCATTCATGTCCGTATGACCTGGTGCATGTTGTCCGAGATGGTAGCTGAGGAACCCGGCACACCACGGTTCATTGTGTGTGATCCACGAGTCGACGATCCCGTCGAGCTCCGTGAAACACGCGCGGGCGAAGTCGAGGAACCAGTCGACCGATGCTCGGTTGACCCAGCCGCCTTCTTCATGTGCCCAAAGTGGTAAGTCCCAGTGGTACAGCGTCACGGCTGGCTTGATGCCTTCTGCCCGCAGACGTGTCGCGAGTTTCTTATAGAACGCCATGCCTTCCGGATTGTAGACCCCTTTTTGTGGGAAGATCCGTGGCCAGGCAATCGAGAAGCGGTACGTGTCGACGCCAAGACGTTTAATGTGCTGAATGTCTTCTTCATAACGGTGGTAATGGTCACAAGCGACATCCCCGTTATGTTTTTCGAAGACTTTTCCGTCCTCCTCACAGAAGGCATCCCAGATCGAAGGCGTACGTCCGCCTTCGTTGTGGGCTCCTTCGATCTGATACGACGACGTCGCCGTTCCGAATACGAAGTTCGGTGCAAATTTCATATGTGTAATCTCCTTTAAGCTACTTATTCTTTAACGGCACCTGCCGAGATACTGCTGACGATATATTTTGAAAGGAACAAGAAGGCGATCATGATCGGTACGACGGAAATCGCGATCCCGAGATAGAGCGAGCCTAAATTCTCTGCGACTTGCGACCCTTTCAAGAAGCCCATCAAGACCGGTAACGTATACTTCTCTGGGGAGAAGAGTAAGACGAGCGGCATGATGTAGTTGTTCCATGAACCGATGAATGTAAAGATCGACATCGTCGCGATCGCTGGCATCATCATCGGCAAAGCAATCGTATGGAAGATCCGGAACTCACTCGCTCCGTCCATCCGTGCTGCCTCGATCAAACTCGGGTGCAAGACCGTCTGAACATACTGTCGGACGAAGAAGACCGTGAACGGACTCGCGATCGCCGGAACAATCAATGGGATATAGCTATCAAGCAAGCCGAGATTCTTACTTAGTTCATAGAACCCGATCAAACCGAGTTGACCCGGAACCATCATCATGACGAGCATGAAGACGAACATCGCATTCTTCCCTTTGAACTGATAGAATGCGAATCCGAATGCTGTCAACGCTGAGAAATACCCTGATAGGACGGTAACGAGAACGGCGATGATCAAGCTGTTCTTGAAACCGGACCAGATGTTGACGTACGAACTGAGTGCGGCGTAGTTCTCAGCAAGCGAGTTCCCCGGAATCAACGAGAACCCGGACAAGACTTCTTCGTTCGAGCGCGTCGCGTTGATGATCATCATCAAAAACGGGATGATACAGGCGATCGTCAAGACGACGAGACCAATATAGATGACACTTTTACCGAACCAGGATTTCTTTTGTTTCGGTGGTGGCGTCAACTTGAGCGGGCGTTCGGAACGCTCCGGTTGTTCCTCCGTTTGTGGCACGATCCGACGTGCTTCTGCATTTCGTTCCATCGGTCAGGCTCCTTTCGGTGAACGTTCTTTTCGGAACATCCCTTTGAAGACGATGATTGAAAAGACGAGCGTGATGGCAAACAGTCCGTATGCGACAGCAGCGGCGTAGCCATAGTTGTTGTATTTGAAAGCTTGGTTATAGAGATAGAGCACCATCGTGTTCAAGGCACCATCTGGCGCACCGACACCATCCGTGATCAACATCGGCAGGTCGAACAATTGCAGACCACCGATCAACGACGTGATCATGATGTAGAGCAAAATCGGTTTTAAGAGTGGCAATGTAATGCGTGAGAAGATTTGCCAACGTGTCGCTCCGTCAATCAAGGCTGCTTCGAAGTAATCCTTCGAGATCCCAGATACGCCTGCCATGACAACGATGAACGAGTGCCCGAGCCACATCCATGTCAGGATGAGCGAGACGGAAATTTGTGCCGTCACCGGTTGCGTCAACCAGTTGATCGGCTCCGAGATGATTCCGATTTTCATCAACATCATGTTCAGTGAACCATGCTGCCAGTCGAGCAAGATACCGAACAATAAGGCGACCGAGCTGATCGTGATCAAGTTCGGTAAGTAGAACGTCGCCCGGAAGAAGGCAAGCCCTTTTAATTTCAATTGGAGATCCGAGAACAATAAGGCGAGTAATAACGCGCCGCCAATCTGAAGGATGAAGTTAAGACCCCAAATCTTCAGCGTGTTAAAGAACGCTTCGATGAAGTACGTATCCCCGAGTAACCGCGTATAGTTCGCGAGTCCGACGAGTTGTTCGCCTTCAGCGCCCGTGTAGTTCGTGAAGCTGTAATAGAAAGTCAAGGCAACCGGATAGATACTGAAGATCAAGAAGACGATCCAAAACGGTGCGATGAACAGATACCCATGGCGATCGAGTTTTTTCACAGGTCAAACCCCTTTCTTAAACAAGAAGAGGTGAGGCGAGGATCGCCCCACCTACTCTCCTTATTCCGGTACTTTTACGTCCGGATACGCGTTTTTGACTTTTTTATAGAACTCAGCAAGTGCTTCGTCTTTTGATTTTTTACCTTGGACGTATTCCATGACCGATGCACCGTACAATGTATCGAGCTGTTGGTCATATTTCGTGACGATCCCTGGTGTGATCTTATCTGCTTGATCAAGGAAGAACTCATAGTTGTTCTGTCCGCCGAGGAACTCATCTTTGAAGTCGGTCTTGATTTTTTCAGTAACTGGTTTGTACGCTAACACGTCACCTGTTTCTTTTGCCCAATCTGTTAAGAACGCTTCGTCTTGTGTCATCATCTTGACGAAATCATACGCAAGCTTTTGTTTCTTCGAATCTTTGTAGACACCTAACCATGTACCGCCCCAGAAGTATGGGCTCGGTCCGCTTGTGACCGCCCAGTCACCCGCTGATTTTTTCGCGTTTTCTTTGAGGACACTGTGAAGACCCCATGTCGGGAGAACGTAAGAGAAGACTTCTGTTTCCGTCTCTTTACCGTTTTCTTTAACTTTGACCGGTTTATCCATGCCTGCGAACCATGATGGTGACCATTCTGGTGCAAGTGCTGTGTATTGTTTCGTCCGAAGCTCTTTTGCGTAATCCATGTAATCTTTCTTGTCTTGCGTCAAGACGAGCTCTTGCTTATCGTTGACCCAAGGTTGTGGGTCGTTTCCTTGTGCGAACCAACGGATCGATCCTTCATCCGGGAACATCTTGTAGCCTTTGCTCTTCATTTTTTCAGCGACTTCGAAGACGCCGTCCATCGAGTCCATCATGCCACCGATTTCTTTTGGATCATCTGTACCGAGGACTTTTTTCGCGATGCTGCGTTTGTAGTAGACGCCACCTGGTGTCGTTTGCCATGACAGCGCACGCACGTTGCCGTCTTTATCTTTTCCCATGTCATAGACGTACGGGATATAGTCATCTTTGACTTCGTCTGCGTTAAACGGTTTTTCAGAGAGGTTCGCCCAGTAGCCGGCATCAACCCATTGTTTGAGGAACGCGATCTCGCCTGTGAAGATATCCGGTGCTCCGACGCCACTTTCAAGGGCTGGTTTCAATTTCGTCGGGTAGTCAGCGATCGGTACGATCGTCAATTCGACTTTGACACCGTTTTTCTCTTCGAACTTTTTGATAGGCTCTTTTAACTCATCCGTGAACGACCAGATTTTTAGGACGTCTTTGCCGCCGCTCGTCTTTTCTTCGCTGCTCCCTGAACATCCAGCAAGGACACTTGCTGTTAACGCACCGACTGTTAACACGCTAACTAATTGCTTCTTCATCTCATCTCATCCTTTTGTTAAGTATTCCGCTCATAGGTAAGCGGTTTCAATTTGTTATTCAAAAATATCGAAAGCGCTTTCGAAAAGGCTTTAAAGAAAATTCCCGAAAGCCCTTTCGGAAAAAGTGATAAAAAATGATTTCGAAATCGCTCTCGCTTTTCCTCACTGACAACGAGCGAGAGCGATTCCGAAACAACCATTGTGTTATTCAAGTACTGGACCTGTCGATTGACGAACCATCAAGTTAACCGGGATGACATCACGTGTCGTGACCCGTTTTTTATTGACGATTTGTTCAATCAAGACTGATGCTGCTTGCTGACCGATCGTTTCCGTATCTTGCCGGACTGTCGTCAGTTTCGGTGTGATGTACTGCGACATGTAGATATCATCGTACCCAACGACTGAGATGTCTTCCGGAATCCGTAACCCGGCTTCATGAATCGCCTCAATCGCACCGATTGCCATTTCATCCCCAGCAACAAAGACTGCTGTCGGTCGTTCAGGTAGTGCCAGCAACTCGTTCATTGCCCGCTTGCCTTCTTCCCCGGAAAAGAATCCCCCGTTAACGAGATAACCGTCCAGAATCGGTAAATCAAGTTGTTCCATCGCTTGCTGATAGCCTTCAATCCGCGCTCTTCCCGCATCTGTCGACGTATCTCCCGCAATGTGGGCGATCAACCGATGACCGAGTTCGTGCAAATGATTGACGGCGAGCGTGCCACCGGTGATGTTATCCGAGTAGACGACACTACAATCGGCACTGTCCATGTCGACGACGACGATTGGAATCGTACTTTGAATCAACTCCTGGACGTGCTGGTCCATCTGATCGGAACAGATGACGACAATGCCGTCGACTGCTCGGTGCCGGAAATGCTCGAGGTAACTCATATCGCGATTGCGTAAGTTCCGCGATGCGAAGATGAGGTCATACCCTTGTTGTTCTGTTGCTTTTCGGAAACTCTCAATGATCGCGTTGAAGAACGGATGCATCATTCCGACGCCATGTGCTTCCGAGAACATGACACCGATCGTCCACGAACGTTTCGTCGAGAGCGACTGGGCGTGCGCGTTCGGTAAGTATCCCATCTCGGCTGCTGCCTGGACGATTTTTGCTTTCGTCTTTTCGCTGACATCCGAATAATTATTTAAGGCTTTTGAGACCGTTGTAATCGAAAAACCGGTCATCTTCGCTAAATCATAAATTGTTCCCATGCTACTCACTCCATTTCACCGAAAGCGCTTTCGATAAATTTAGTATACGAAGTCTCTCTGGAAGTTGCAACCTATTTTTTAATGAAAAATCAGATAAATTGAAAACGTTATCATTTATACTGGATTCAATACAAAAAGAAATCGATTTTTCTTTTAATACGAACAAATGTTTGGTATACTTAAAAAAACACACTTCGCCTTTTTTAGAGAGGAGCTTTCCCATGCCAATCAATCCGTATCTTGTCTTCAACGGCAACACGCGCGAGGCAATCACGTTCTATGCACACGTTTTCGGTCAAGAACTACCGGACATCATGGAGTTCGGACCAGGTCCCGGTCCTGACGGTCAGCCCTACCCAGAAGAGATGCAGTCGCTTGTTCTACATGCTGAACTGATCGTTCATGGTACCCGCTTAATGTTCTCAGACGCAATGCCACATGATCCGGTCACGATCGGTCAGAATGTTACCTTGGCGCTCCACTTATCTGACGTGGATGTGTTACAGAAGACATTTGATCAACTCGCAAAAGACGGTAACGTCATCATGCCGATCCAAAAGACATTCTGGAGTGAAGCATACGGAATCGTCGAAGATGCGTTTGGTGTCCAGTGGCAAGTCAATCATGTAGTGAGTGAAGTGTCGGTGTAACAACAGATTTTATATGTTAAGTAAAAGGCGATTTCGTAATGAACTGAACCAAAAAAAATTAGATAATAAATAATTTTTCAGGCAACCTTGAGGACCTGAGTCCAGTATTCCACCGGGCTCAGGTTTTTTAGTCGTCTCTTGATACGACGATGGTTATAGTACTCAATGTAACGCTTGAGCTCACATTTGAAGTCGTCCATGTCATTGAACTCATTGAGGTACAAGAGCTCTGACTTGAGCACGGCGAAGAAGCTTTCGATGGCTGCGTTGTCGAAGCAGTTGCTCTTACGGTACATGTTTTGCGTAATACCGTTCTCGTGGAACGTACCGACGAACGCTCGATACTCATAATGCCAATCTCGGTCGGAATGCAGAATCGGTTGGGCTTTTCCGTCGAGCTTCCCGATTGCCTGGTCCAACATTTTGCCAACGAATCAATATGTAGGGCAGTCCAATATGGTATAGGCAATAATCTCACAATTTCCCACGTCCATCATTGAGCATCTCCCCGAACAGGCGAAACTCAGTGACGTCAGTCACCCATTTATAGTTCAGACCAGTGGCCATGAAGTCACGTCGAAGAAGATTCGGTGCGATCTCTCCGATCCTTCTTTTATAGGAGCGGTATCGCTTCATGCTGACGAGACATTTGAGACCGAGCTCGTTTAGTTTTAGGATCGTGCCGGAAGCCCTGGCGTTCGAGAAGTGCGTGGATGCGACGATAGCCACATCGTCCCTAGTATTCGTGGAATAGGGTATGAATGGCTTCCTTCACCTCCGTATACTTGTCTTCGCCCGTCAGGTAACGTTCAGCGCCCTTGATCGTAAATGTCTTCGTATGTTTGACCATAAAAAACACCCCACAAAAGTTAGAGTTTTATGTCCAACTTTTATAGGGCAGTTCATAATAGAAAACGTCCTTTTACTTAGTTACTTTCTAAGGAGGTTGAATGTACAATCAAATTGATTACAAGTATGTACTTTTTACTAATTTAAAAACGTTTTTTAAGGTAGGTAGTGAATTAATTTTTCTGTCTTTATTAAATACTCGGTTTTCTGATTAAAATTTAAAGTATCCTATTTTTTCATCTATCAGTAAACTTCTGTCTAAATATAAATTCCAAATTTCACATGAAGTTTCAGGAATATAAGAACAGTTGTAACAAGAAGAACCATTTAATCTATTTACACCTTGTCCTTGTGTTTGTCCAATTTCGGTACATACTGGATCAGAACTACACCATTCAGCATTATTTTTTGCTTTGTCTAATATGGAGAAAAACTTATCCTCTATTCCTAATCTTACAAGTCCGCCTAATGTACCTTCCGAATCCCCATCAGATATATAAAGTAGGACTCCTATTTGATTATTTTCTAAATACAATCGTTCTTTAATAGATGAACGGTTATAACCACATTTATTTGCAAATTCATCAATCAAGAAGTGTGACAAAGTGTGCAACATAATATTTCTTGGATTTAACTCAATAAGATTTTGCTTTTCAATATGATTTACTCGATCTAAATATTTCTGAAAATATTCTTTTACAGGAACAGAATTTTCCCATTGGTCAACTTTCTCAACATTCAATTGCAAAAATATCCCTTCCCCATACACTTCACTTACGGGTAGCCAACGTTCTTTACAATCATCATAATTTTTATAAAGTAAGGGATAATATTTACTAAATTCAGTATCAATATTGTAATTTTTTCGATCGAATCCGTATAAAGCCGTTGTTTCTTTTAACCTTACTACTCTAGATATTCTTTCTAGATAGGATTTGTAATAATGATTTTCATAATTTTTATCTTTTTCGTAAATCCACTCAGGTTCAACTTTAAGTTCTTGAGAATTTACTCTTGATATAAGCTTTTCAAATTCCTTCTGTTTTATTAATCTTTCAGGATTCTCCATCTCCTCTTCAGTAAATTTATAATCGTCTCCAGATTCTAGATACATTAATGCATCCTCAATTTCTTGGTCTAAAATATTTTGGTTAATATCAAATCTAAGATGTTGTCTAACGCAATTAATCTTCTCCTTTATTTGTTTGCTATTATAAGAAAGTAACATTGTTCTTAATAAATTTTTATTTGGAGATTGAATTTTCGATATAACAAGATCGATATTTTCATTATAATCTCCGGGAATTGCAAGAGAACTGACATTTTTAGACATATACACGCTAATCGAATTTCTTAAAACTGCAACTGGTGCTGCAAAGCATTCGTCTCTCTCATCGCCACACCACGGTCGTTCTCCTTCACAAGTATATTTTTCAAGAGATTTTTTATTCAAGTTATCTCCAAGAAAACTTGTTTTAGTCTCTTCGTTGCTTGAAGTGATTCCTTTTAATTTTCGATTAATGCCACATTCATCACATTCTACTCTCCAAGATTCAAGTGTAGTACCACCAATCATACGAATTCTCAAATTACCCCTACACTCAGAATTTTGATTTTTATGGACCCACTTATTCCAAGGAAAATCAGATAAATGACCTTGTTCACAAATAACTACAAAAGGAACTTGTTTGAAGTATTTTTTAGTCATACAAATTGAGCAATCTAGATATACCGAGGTTTGATCTAGCTCTAATTTCTTGAGAGACATACATGAACTACAAAAATGCCATCTAGGAAAGCGCATCAACGGTATCACTAAATTACTATTAGGAATGCTATCTATACTATCTATACCACTCTTTCTAAATTCTGGAGGTTTATAAAACTTATCTACTTTTAATATTGCTTTTAAACGAGGTTCATGTACCTCAAATTCTTCAATACTTTTTGAACGAATACCTTTATAATCTCTAAACCAAAGATCTAAGGCCCCAACAACTGCAGTTTCTCCTTCTGGACTTATAACTAACGATCCAGGACCTTCTGTTCCAACCAACTTAGAACGCCTCATCGGTAATTGTCTCATTTATTCATCGTCCTCCCAAGTAAACTCATCTTCTTCTTTAAATAAAACAATTGATCCTCTACTTTCAGCATCAACACTTCTTAAAGAATTAATCACCGGGATACTTTCATAATATTTTTCTCCATCAATTAAATTTCCTGCTTGATACATTAATCCTCTTGACGTATCAGAAACCATCCAACTCTCGTATCTGTTTTGTAATAGTCTATCAATAAAAATTTTGAAATTATTTCTAAATATACTTAATTGAGTAGGATCTATTAACTTTATACGATCATTAAATCTCTTTTGAAAACTCTTAAATATTTCGTCATTTATAACCTTTTTTATATTTTCATTTGTTGGGTATGTTGATACCTGCATATCTATTCTTTGACGTATAAATCCAATTATTACAGCAGTTAATCCACGCTCTAAAGAAGAGGTAGAAAATGGCGTTAAGCTTGTTGTTTCAACTTGGGCATAAAGTCTTTGATGATACTCATTAAAGTGCTCAAAATGAGACTTATCGCGAGAATTTTGATTAGAGTACACAGTTACAATCAATCCGGGTCTTTCCTGTGGCTTTCTTCCTACTCGACCACTCACTTGAATATATTGAGCAGTCTGTTTGGGTTGTCCGACAATCCCCATTAGAGATAACCTATCAATATCAATACCAACTTCAATAATATTAGATGCTAAACATGAAGTTAATGCCTTAGTTCTATTTTTATTATCTTTAGTATCATAAGAAATATTTAGGTCATCGATTGTTTTAGAAATTTCGTTACTTTGCTTTCGTGAAGTCAATTCTAATGGTGTATTTAAAAATCTTTTACTTTTTAATCTTTCCCTTTTAAAAACTGAATCTATATAAGTTGGAATATCACTATTAAATAAACTTAATCCAGCTCCTAAATCTCTTAAACTATTGTAAAAAGATAATAAAGTCCAATAGGGATCACGTTCATCCTCTTGAAAATTTTCTACATTTTGTAAAATCGCTGAATAAGTCATTACTTGTGCCATTAAAACTTTTACTTTTGATGTAAATACTCCAATATATTTTCTTCCTGGTAAGTTCGTGCCTAACTCATCAACTGCTACTTTAGAAAAAAATGAATCATCAATATCAATTCCTGGACTAGGAAACAGCCTAGAACTTTCCCTTCCAAATAGGCACTTTGCTTGTTCCTCGAATTCTTTAATTGTAGCTGTAGCGGAAATAATCTTAGGTTTTATAGGCACTTTACCACGATCATCAATACATAGCTCTTCAATTAATACTTCATACAAACCAGCTAGTGTACCTAATGGACCGGATATTAAGTGTAATTCATCTTGAATAATTATTTGAGGTGGAGATACAATTCGCATACCTTGTTTATTTATACCAAACAAGGTTCGAGCATCTGGTTTCCAAGATAATTGAACGAACTTATCTATAGTTCCGATTAAAAAAGTAGGTTTCTTTTCATAGATAGTCTCATCAACAAAATAAACTGGTATTTCTTCATGGAAATCACATTCACTATCAGGACATGCTACTAATAGCTGATCATTTTTATTTTTAAAACCAATTACCTTATTATCTTTTTGTCTTGTTTTCTTATCTTTAATATCAACTTTCCCTATCTGACAACCACACCATGGGCATTTTGTTACAATTAAGTTATCAGATCCTTTTGATTTGCTCATTTCATTCAATTTTCTTAAAGCTTCTTTATTATTATTTGGTGACGTTGATGAACCAACCCAAATTCCAATAGAATATGGCGTATCTCCTAGTTCATCACTATAATCGCGCCTAATATATTCCATTGAACAAATCAGCCTTGATGCTCTCTGAAATTGATCTGCTGTAAGTAAACGTAATGTATAACGCATCATTATATCTACACCGACATCATTAGAATCTAATAATCTTCTATAAAACATTTGAAAGGCTGCTACTCCAAGATAAGCCTCAGTTTTCCCTCCACCTGTAGGAAACCAAATTAAATCAATGGTTTCTCGATCAAAAGATTCTTTTTCAACTAAAGATTGAATAGACAATAAAAAAAATGCAATTTGAAAGGCTCTCCAACTATTATCGTAAGAGTTTAAATTATTTTTATTAATGACTTCTGAGAATGTCTTTTCAAAAACTAAATTTATTCCATGCTCAGTTTTGTTATAGTAAGCATTACGATGGGTCTTACCATTAATTTGTTGTAATAAAATAGCTCTATTTGCCATTTTAAAAGCTTTTAAAACTTTTGGTTTTTTTAATAATAGTAAGCCTTTTTGAATTCTATTTAAGCTTTCTGTGCATAATTCTAAATTTTTGATTGCCGCTTCTTTTAATTCTACCCTTAGGCTTTGAATTTCTTTTTCACGAGTTTTGATCCACTCTTCATATCCTTTTATCATAGGAATTAAAATATCAGACAATTCCTCGTGATTTTGTACATCCATTAACATTTTCATTTCAATTTTTAAATTTTTGTTTATTCCATTCACATTTAAATTGATATCCGGAGTCATGCTTTCGGTTTCATACCTTGGGATAAAAGTTGATTTGATTTCTACGATATTACTTTGATGTTGATTCCAAAAAACAGAACATCCATGACCAAAAGCATAATTAACTTTATTTTTAAACAACAGCTCATTATTCCACTCATCTTTTGATAGTTCTAAATTTCTTTGGAGATTTTTAGGATAATTCAAAAAACCAACATCTTCATTTATTATCTTCAAACATGATTGAAAAACTGTAAATTCATCTAAATTACCATTTGAAGGTATTTTTGTTGTGTTTAATATTGTCACTGTTAAAAGACTAAACTCTTCTTTATAACGAAGTTGAATATGTACGTCTAATTTAATTTTATCAATTCTGGAATTTTCTTTATCGTATACTTGTAACGCAAATACTTTTACAATACCTTCTTTATTATCTGTAAAATCTGATAACTTTATTTCTTTTGATGCATATATAGATGTTCGAAACCACCAATCTTCTTTTGTTGATGTTTTTTCAATATCTTTATAAATTTTACGTTTTTCATAAATTCCGCCCTCAAATTGAATCTTAAAAGTGTTAGTTTTTTTAGATAGACAGAACGTAATTCCCATGCTTGATGGTATCGAATCTCTTTGTCGAAGTTCTGATAATGCACTCACATATTCGGAAGAATCATATACTTCCTCTCTATCTACTTCATCAATCTGATTTAAGATAGTTTCTGTTTCTATACCATAAATTGTATCACTTAATAATTCCTCTAATTCGGATTCTGAATCCATAATTGCTTTAGGATATAACATCCCTGCTGCATATCTACGAGAAGGAGGTTCTCTTTGAAGTATTTCTTCTTTGAGCGTAGCCGTATTCCAATAATAATTTATATTTAACTCATTATAGCTATTAAAGTTTATTTTTTCTGTAACATTTAGCAGTTTTTCGCAGTTATTAATATCTCCTGGTCCTACAATTTCTTGTTCTATTGCATTAATAATACTTTCTCTATTCATTAAAGATTTTTTCAATATATTATTCATTAAATCCCTCCGTTCTTTTGATAATCTTTAATATATTTTCTTCTGAGATAAAATAATTATTACTTGAAATACTCTTTATTTCTTCAACGTTAAACGATGCACCTTCAAATTCTTTTGATTTAAATATATAATATCCATTTTCATCAATTATACTTTCTAGATTTTCATCTATACTTTCTATCAGTGACTGAGAGATGTGTCTACCAGCTGATATGTGTGCTCCAACAATTATTTCAGCAGCCTTTAGTATTTCACTTCTATCTTTCGAATCAAATTTAAGTGCAAATAGTAGTTCTTCTAAACAGGAAGGTTTGATCGAGTAGTCGTTCATCCAGTTTTTGATATTGTTTTCTTTTGCGATTAAAATATTATATTTAGAAATAAAAATACTTGAAACCTTGGATAAACCTTTCTTCTTAACATTATATCTTAGTCTTTTTTTCCATTTCTCAAGTTTGTTTCTATATTCACTTGCACGATCTCCAATAATTTTATCAGCAACTTCCTGAACTAACTTTATCGCATTTTGATTTCGAAAAACTAACAAGTCTTTATTTTGAAGATTATTAACACTTATATTAATAACTTTAAGTATTTCTCTATCTATTATATTTACATCATGTATTAAGGGTAAAAATATATAATTCCCATTCGAAACGGTTACTAATTTAGTTTCTATTCTTTTATGATTAGAATTATATTTTTTTTCACTAATATTATTAATAATGCTGCTAATATCTTTTTGGATATTTAAATTACCCGAACCTTCAAAAATCCCTCCAGAAAAATTATTATTAAAAGTAACATTTTCATATGTAGTATTTATAATCTCATTTTCATTAATTAAATCTGGAAACGTATTTTTAAGCTTTATTCTATTCTCAAAACAAGAATATCCTAGGAAATAAATATTTTCCGCATAGAAAACTTTACTGAATTTTTCATCAAAATAATTAGGCGTACCTAAAAATATTATATTTTCAACAAAAATACCTTTCTTTAAAAATTCGTTAGCATTAATTGTTTTTATGTAATTTTTATCAATATTCAGAAAACCACTTTCAAGTTTATGTTTAATCAAAACGTACGTACTATCTAAATCAAATTTTTTTTCTTTTACCATTTTTTCTAAAGTTTTTATATACGAATTAGATTCATTTTTTCTAATGATTTTCAAAGATGTAATTATAGGTACTATCTTATTTTTAAATAGATCTGTATACTTCTTTTGTTTCATAAAGCTAAAATAATTTACTATTACTTCATTATTTTCTTTTAAGTAGGAACTATACATTTTTTCAGTTCCTAAAATCTTTCTGAAAACTCCCATAATCTTTTCAGTTTCTTCTATTAAGTGATAATCATTTTCGTAGTATATAATAATTTCTTTTTTTAATTCACTTAACCCTTTCATTAAGGTTTCAATCTGCTCTTCCTGAATTTTTATAAATTCTACTTCTACTTTTGAAGAGTAAAGTTTATTTGTTAAATTTAGATTATTTCTTACAACTGAACCATGCAAATAACTTAACCCCCTTTGGTATTAAAATCTTGTTATCTTTCATGTATTTAATAATTTCTTTATTATAAATTTTACTATTTCCCATTAAAAAATCTTGTTCTATTTTGAATTTCAATTCTTCAATTTTTTCAATAGAATCATGTTGGTTAATAATGAAAATACGTTTATTACCCATAAATTCATCCATTTTTTTTATTGTTCTACTACTCCCAATAAAAATAATTACCGATTCTGTAGGCAAATTTATATTCTGATTTCTTTCAATAAATGACATATTTTTAAAATCATGTGTTGTACCATCAAATAATAAATCACTAAGATACAGATGTTCTTGATTTATATTAAACTCCAAAATATTTAGATTGTTCTTCCATTCTTTCTTATTAGTAAATAAATAAGTATTTGGAGTATTTCGTATCATTGCTAATTGTAAGTTTTCTTTACCATATATATTTTTTAGTTTAATGTTTTCGGATATATTTTTCACTTCGTTAAACTTTCTCATCCTTTTTAATTCGAAAATTTCATTATTTTGAATCCTTACATATTTAATCCATCTTTCTTCAGGAATGTATGTTTTTGAATTGGAGCGATCTTTAATTACTATAGCTCTTTTATCATTAATAGGCATTTTTGTAACTTTAATTACAGAGAAGGATATCCATTCCTCCCCAACTTTATATAAAATACGCTGCCCCTTCTTTAAGTTTAAATATTCTTCTAGCAGTACTTCATTAGAAATATTATCAAAGTCAAAATTTACAGATCCTAAAACATAAAAATATGAAAAAAGTAAATTAGAAGGTACAGATATATATATGCTTAGCTTTTTTTTTGATTTTTTCATAAAATTTGCTAATTCAATACTAAACTTCATCCAATCTTCTAAAATAGTATATTCGTTCTCTCCATTTTTATATTTTATTTCATCTAAATTCATTATATCACATCCATTTTTATCTATTTTTAACTGAAATATAAGTATATCCTTAAATTAACAATATCATTTAGTATTTTTTTTAGTACAGTCATACTACACTTTTTAGAAGGTATCTTTAAAAATAAACTTCCAAAGTTTTTGGGTGTTTTAAATGAATCTCCCATTTTAGAAAAAGGTTGTTGCTTCAATAATGTCACTATTTTTGATTCATTGTATCCATTCTCAAATACTTTACCTTGTGCATCCTTCAATTCCCGATACTTCTCCGCATGCAGATACTCATAAAAGAATGGTGCTACTTCTTCGGCCGTAATCGGCTCCATCCAACGCTCTTCTCCCCGCTCAAGCATCGCTAACAGAACAACCATCTTATAACTCCGATTCATGATCGTCTTTTCGACCTGCTCGATCAATTCGCGATTTGCATCGTATGCCTCGATTTCTTCGTGTGATAACTCCCTATGCTCCTTCAAGAAACCAACGTAAGAACCCCATTCTTGTTTATAGCCTTGCGGAACAGCTGCGTATTCTCCAATCTCAACATAGGATGGTCTACGACCGAGTTCGTATTTGATTTGCTCATATTGTTCAATCAGTCGTAACTTCCGCTGACTTGGTTGCCGGAGTCGATGAATCAATTCCAGTGCCCGCGTATCGAACTCAATCACACAGCCGGGCGGTGGCATAATCGGTTCTGTCTCCCCTCGCTTGAACGATTCTTTCATCGTCCCGAGTAGTTTTAGTTTCGTCTCGACGTTACGATAGTTCCCGATCAAATCAATGATGACGCAATGCGATTTATCTTGCGCTAAACGTAAGCCACGTCCGATTTGTTGTGTATAGATGGCGATCGATTCAGTCGGTCGACAGAACAGCAGTGTATCGACTTTTGGAATATCGACACCTTCGTTGAACAGATCGACGGTAAAGAGAACGTCAATCTCGCCTTGCTCGAATGCTTGCATGTACTTTGCACGATTCGTCGTCTGCCCTGTCAGTGCAAACGTCGTCGTTCCTTTGTCCCGGAATACTTGCGCCAAATATTCCGCCTGCTTGATCGACGAACAAAAGCCGATCGTCTTCGTTTGCCGATGCTTCTCCCATGAATGATAGATATTATCCGCGACCTCACGATCAAGTTGTCGATGCTCAAGTTCCGATGCATCATACGTTCGACCAATTCTTCGAATCTGGGAATAGTCGATCGTGTCATGAATACCGTAATAATGAAACGGCGTCAAAAATCCTTCAGCAATCGCTGCCGTGAAATGCATCTGGAAAGCAACGTTATGGTGACAGATCGCATAGACATCCGCACCGTCCATGCGGTCTGGTGTCGCCGTCAGACCAAGTAAGAAACGAGGCGTGAAATGATCAATGATTTTTCGGTAACTCGTTGCTGCCGCGTGATGGAACTCGTCAACAATAATGAGATCAAACTGATCAGTTGCAAAACGGTCCAAGTGACGCTTTTGCGCCAACGTCTGGACGGAAGCGAAGACGATCTCTGTCGTCTCCGTGACGGTCCGGTCACTGCCGATGTAGAAACCAGTCTGCCACGCCGGATTGACTTTTTTAAACGAACGCTCGGCCTGCAGTAATAATTCTTTTTGATGTGCCAGGAACAGGACTCGTGTAAAATCTCCCGCAAAGAACGCACTGAGATAGGTCTTCCCTAGTCCAGTCGCAAGCACTGCCAACGCACGTGTCCGTCCTTCTTCCATCGTTTCCCGTAACGCATGGAGCGCTTCTTCCTGAACCCGGTGCGGCAGGATCTCTGGTGCGACGACGACCGTTCCTTCGTCATACTCGACTTCCGGTTCCGCGACATATTGGCGCGCCGCGTACTCTTGACGGTAAGCGTCTAAGACCACTGGATTCAGTTCTTCTGCCGATTCACTGAGGTAAAGGTCCATGAAGGCATCAATCGCATCATCAAGAATCTGTGGAGCGACAGCTTGTGGTAGATGAACGTTCCATTCGATACCGGACCGAAGCGCACTGTTCGAGATGTTTGACGACCCGACGATTGATAAGCCAGTCTCTGCGTTTCGAAACAGGTATGCTTTCGGATGGAACGAGCGTCCGCCTGACCGATAAAAGCGAACTGATAACCCATCAAGTGCAAGCAACTGCGCCAATGCTTCTGGATCCGTGATGTGTAGATAGTCGCCAATCAACATCCGAATCTCGGCTCCTCGTTGCAAGGCGCGACGAAACGCTGGAACGAGCAAGGCGACGCCTGACTTCTGGGCAAACGCTGCGACGATATAGACTTCCTCCGCCTGATCAATGGCCTCAACGAGTGAGTCATATAAGTGATGCGTCGTCAGCTTCGCTTCCGGGATCAATCCTCGACCTCAATCAGGTAGAGGCGTTCTTCGAATCCACCGCGTTGTTGCTGTTTCTTCGCCCGGACAGCTTCCAGTTCCTTGACTGTCACGCCATGTGTCTTCGCTAACGCTTGAATCAGCTCCAGTAAATCAGCTAATTCCTCGACAGCATCTATGTCTGTCGTCGCTTCCTCATATTCAGCTAGTTCTTCATGTAATTTCTTTTTCGCTTCCACTAGGAATTCATTTTCGTCCAACGTGCGGAACGTCGCTCTTTTCCCGTTTTGGTCTATGATGTTTGGAATCGCGTCTCGAACTAATTTATGATAAAGTGGCATATCAATTCACTCCTTTGAAGGGTTGAGGGATATCCGAGTCGAATCACTCGGTGTCGTACATATGTATTTTATAAGAGGAGGTTCTTTTCATGTCTACATTCAAACAAATCGACACAACGAACGCCCCTGCTGCGATCGGTCCTTACTCACAAGGCTTTATCGCGAACGGGACACTCTATGCTTCCGGTCAAATCCCGATTGATCCGGCAACGGGTGAACTCGTACCAGGTGGCATCACCGAGCAGACAGAACAAGTCATGCGAAACGTCGATGCCATCCTGAAAGAGGCAGGACTGACACCTGACCGCGTCGTCAAGACGACATGCTACTTAACGAGCATGGAACACTTCGCTTCTTTTAATACGATTTACTCCGATTACTTCGCACCGCACAATCACTTCCCAGCTCGGTCTTGTATCGCTGTGAAGGAACTACCAAAAGGTGCATTAGTTGAAGTCGAGATCTTAGGACTCGTGTGATCTGAACGCTACGCACTCGTTGCGTAGCGTTTTTTTATCGTAGTCCCCAGCGTCCTGTTCCTTTTCCGGTCTCACTGTAAAAAAGGTCCTGCTCTCCCTGGTACAATTCACACTCATTCGCATGCAGGTAAATCAATTTTCGAATGCGTGCCTCGAGTCCTGCTTCTGATGTAAAGCGTGATAAATCCAAATGCTCTGTTTGTCTGACACGCTGGTAGATATCAATTAAGTCGAGTGGCGATTGTCGTTCGAGGATTCGCTGAATTACATCAAGTAACTGCTGGCTCTCATCCGTCATGTCCTTCTAACTCCTTTTTCATCACTTTGTTTTGAATCGCATTCATCACAATTGGTATTTGTACGACCAGATTCAAGACGCTGACTCCAAGAACCAGTTGACTGGCTGTCAATGGTTTGAAGTATCCTTCTCCATATCCTTCCCCTACACTAAGTGCGATCCCATACGAAATCGCAAACGAGACCATGTTGCCGATGACGATGTATTTCGGTTTTCCACTCCGTGCAAGTGAATATGATAGAACACCAAGTCCAAACAAAAATAAGGCATACCCTAATATCGAACCCGTTTTCCAATCGAGGTAAGGTCCTAGCCACGCAAACGGAATCAGATACAATAGTGCTCTTTTCATTGTTCATCCTCCCATTCTTCATCTTCTCGATTACTCCCCGCGTCATAATAACCGTATAGCAGTTCTCGAATCATCCACCATCCAGGTGGATAGATATTTGATCCTGAAAGTTTCTCTGTACCATTTTCTGTCGTCACATGAATTTCCCAATCCGTGCCGTCACAAATCATAACGCCTTCAGGATACGGATAGTTTCGCCAAACTTCTGCATCGAACCGATCCGACCACATGTCGATTAAGTAGATGTCCTCTTCTGTCAGTTCTATCAGTAACGGATTCAATTCCTCTGGTAAATTTAGTTCTTGAAACCACCATCCGAATAATCGTCTTTCCTCATCTTCCGCACGAACCGTCCGACTTGCACGGTCCCACCAAAACGTCTGTCCTCTTCCCATACCGGACTCACGGAAATAAATTCGTTCGACTGTTTGCATCATGATCATCCTCTAAAATTGATATTTCCATTATAGCCCATTTGTTATTTTTAACCTGTTACATTTTTTACTATGGTTCTGCTGACTTCTGTTCCTGTGAAACATTTTTCTTCTTCTATCAGTAGATGTAGTGAAAGGAGATGTTTCACATGCATGTATCCATTCAACAAGCCGGTTATGACGTCGGTCAACCTGTCTTACAAGAGATTGCGTTTACCTTATACCCTGGATCCATCACCGGTTTGATCGGTACAAACGGTGCGGGAAAAAGTACGACGATTCAAGCGATGTTCGGTACGCTACCTTGGGTCGAAGGAGAGATCGATTTACCGGTCTCACTTGCCTATATTCCGGAACAGCCAACCTATTATGAATATTTGACGCTCGCCGAGCACCTTGAGCTGGTCGCCTCGCTCCACGAGACGGATCATGCCTATACCGAACGACTCTTAAAGACGTTCGAACTGCATGCTGTCACGAGTGACTATGTATCTTCTTTCTCTAAAGGAATGAAACAGAAGGTGATGCTCGTCTGTGCCTTGATGCAACGCGCAGACTGCCTGATCATCGATGAACCGTTCGTTGGTCTCGACGCGGTCGCGACGATTCGGTTGTTGCATTTACTCGAATTAGAACGAACGCGTGGCGTAGCGATTCTGCTCGTCACTCATGTCCTTGATTCCGCGGAACGTCTGTGTGACGACTTCGTCTGGATTGATCAGGGGCGCATCAAACATCAAGGAACACTCGCTCAAATCGGTGAAGCCTCCGGTCAGCCAGGCGCTCGCTTGTTCGACATCATGGAAGCGATGGTGCTCGAGCATGATTAAAACCTTTTTGAAGCAACGGATCCGTCGACGGCATGCGGAACAGCGTCGCTTCTTTCGAGAAATTTTTGATTGGACGATTTTGCTGTATCTCGTCATTCCAGTTGGTCTGTTCATCATCTATGAGACGGTTCAGATCTTAAACGGTCAAGCGGACTGGGTTCAAACGGTTCCGGTCGCTTGGATTTTACTCGGATGGATTCTGTATGGATTCCTGCCCGCCTTTTACGCCTGGTTCGAACCAGCAGATCGCCTCTTCTTCAAACCGGTTCCTGGAGCGATCGTTCGAATGAAGTGGTATTCCGTTCGGTATCACTTTTTGCGGATTTTTCTAATGACTGCCGGATTACATCTACTCTGTTTTCCGTTACATAGCATCCGGTTTGACCAATCTAGTATCACAGTACTGCTGATTAGTCTCGTGCTCTCTTTGCTCCAACCGTTCTTTAGCTTTTGGACATATCGGTTATCTGGACAACGATTCTTGCGGAAATGGAGCGGTCATCTCGTCCTGGCAACAGGACGCATCACTCTGTTGCTCCTGCTTTGGCTTCAACCGTATCCTGTCCTCTTCGTCGTCGCACTGTGTGTGGTGCTGCTCGGATTCCTTCATGTCCGGCACTGGTCACGGCGTGAGGACGGATTAACGGAGGATATCCTGTTGTCGATGAAACGACAGTCGAGTTTATCGGCGACCGTCCTTGAATTGAACGGTGCCTTACCGAAGCCGTCTCACCGAAAGCGTCCGTTCCTTCATCTGCGATTATTCAAACAGACGCACCAGCAACTTCCACTGATCACGTATCTGCGGGATTCGAGTAAGCGTCGCTTCTTGCTCCAGCTATTTGCTGCGATGAACTACGGTCTTCTCGTTTTACCATGGATCGGACGCGGACTCGTTTTCGCTTTCGTCCTGTTTGTTCTTTATCAGGAAGTAAAACAACATACCCAGTGGTTCAGACAGCAACGTTTCTATCGGCTCATTGACTCGAATTCTAAAGCACATAAGGAAAATAAAGTAATTTAAAATATATGGTAATGTAGTACTTTCCCCCTGTTTCCTTTCGTACACTAAAAGAAATCTAATATGAACGGAGTGTGTGCGGATGAAGTGGGGTCTGTATCCGAAAATGTTACTCGCTTTTCTCGGTCTTGCAATTGTACCGATCGTCTTGATCGGCTCGTTCTTGTATGTCGAAACAAAAGGTGCCTTAACGGACGAAGCCTATTCAAAGCTCGAGGCGATTCGTGATGCTAAAAAAGCAACGGTCACGCAACATATCGATGAGAAGTTCTTGAATCTCGAAGCGTTAGCTGAGAACGAACAAGTTCAGCAAGCATTCGCCCCCTTGACGAAACAGTTTGCAGACGGTGGACTTGCGAACGACGCCTACAAACAAGAAGCAAAGAAATTCGATACGTATTTCAATCAGTACATCGAACAGTTTGGCTTCTATGATGTCTTCTTCATTGATCCAGACGGAAATGTCGTCTACACAGCATTCAAGGAACCGGACCTCGGTCAGAATGTTGTCACGGGTGATTTAAAATCGTCTGGGCTCGGAAAAGCCTATCAGAATGCCTTAACACAACAAAAAGGCGTCATCGCCGATTATGCGTATTACGAACCGTCACAAGCTCCAGCAGCCTTCTTTGCGATCCCCTATGTTGATCCAAAGACGAAGCAACCGCGCGGAGTTCTCGCGCTCCAGCTCGACGGAAATCAAATCAATCAAATCATGAAAACAACAGCTGGTCTCGGTAAGACCGGCGAATCCTATCTCGTCGGCTCTGACCAACGCTTACGCTCTGATTTCCGAGCGACAAAACAGACGGAAGTCGGTGAAAAACGCATCCAATCGACGACGGTCAAACAAGTCATTGCCGGTCAGACGAAAACGACAGAATTGACGGACACAGATGGTCACGAAGTCGTGACGTCCTTCACACCCCTAAAAATCGCTGGTGTTAACTGGGGATTGATCACAGAAGTCCATACGGAAGAAGTGTTTGCTTCTTTATCTGATTTCGTCCAAAAGCTATTGATTGCATTAGTGGCGTTAATTGCTCTCGTTGCACTTGCTGCGATCCTCTTTACACGCACACTCGTCCGACCAATCCGCGCGTTACTGCACAGTGCGGGTGCGATTGCCGAACACGATTTATCACAGCCCGTCGTTGCGACGTCACGTGATGAGATTGGACAGCTCTCCCGTTTATTCGAGACGATGCGCCTATCTTTGATTGATCTCGTGAAACGGGTCGATACGATGTCACGGACGATTGATGACTCTCTCGCAGAACTTGTTGTTGAAGCCGAAGAAACAGGACATGGAACAAAAGAGATGGCACACGCGATGACCGGCATCGCCGCGACCGCCCAGCACCAATCTGGTGCGTTCGATGGACATACAGCGTCCTTACAATCCTTGACGGCAACAATCGAGCAGACCGCGCAGACATCGGCTCTCGTCGTCGATAGCGCCAGCCGTTCGGAAAGTCTTGCGACAACCGGACGTTCGGATTTACATGCGGTCACAGAACAGATGCAATCGATTCAAAATGCGATTGACGAAGCAGCCGATAAATCACGCCGCGTTCAAACCGCTTCTCAAAATATCTTAGAAATCATCAGCATCATCGAATCGATCGCTAACGAAACGAACCTCCTCTCGTTGAATGCTTCGATCGAAGCGGCACGTGCTGGGGAACAAGGTAAAGGATTCGTCGTCGTCGCGCGTGAGATTCAGAACCTTGCCAATCAATCAAAACAATCGATGGGACGTGTCCAGGAGACGATCGATTCGATCCAACGCGAGACAAAACAACTCGAAGACGCGATGGCACGCGGAACCATCGCTGTTCAGGACGGTGTCGTTCGTGTCACGGAAGCAACGCAGTCGTTTGATTCAATCGTCACCCAGTCCAAAGGTGTCACCGTTGATATGTCGGCCCTTTCGGAAACGAACCGGGATGTCTTATCGACCGCTTCGCACCTCGTCGCGCAAGCCGAACAGTTACGCGCCGGAATCATTGCCAGCGCCCAAGACAACCAACACGCATCCGAGCAATCGCTCGCTTTCAGCGAACGAATGGATGTCGTGCATACGCTGACGGAAGAGATTTATACGCTCTCACGTGAGTTGCACGAGACAATCAACCGCTATACACTCGATTAAACTTGAAAGGAGACATGCCTCATGCCGACTCACTTATTCCTCTTTGGAGGCGGTCCTCCTTTTAGACCGAACTTACGAACACGATTTGCCGCATTAACGAATGGTGGACCGGTCGCGATTCTATACGTTCCGCGGACCGGTAAGGACTGGACGAGCTACGCCTCAATCTATACGAAGCCGTTAGAGGAAGATGGCATCTCGTCGTTCGTCCATCTGCCACTGTCTGACGCACCAACGGACGAACAACTTGCACAACTACAGCAGTGTCAGGGCATCATCATCTCCGGTGGCGAGACCGAATTGTATCAGCAATACTTGGTCGCTACACCGATCGGTGACATCATTCAGTCGCGTTTCGCAGATGGTGTTCCGGTCGCCGGCTTTTCAGCCGGTGCCCTCGTTTCGCCCGAACGGTGTGTGATTCCGGAGATCGACCAACGCGACAATCGACGCCTTCGCTTACCTGGTCTTGCCTTACTGAAAGACGCGGTCGTCTGTGTCCATTATGAGACGTGGGGCGAAGCTGCTCATCTCACGCAATCCTTTACGGAAGAAAGCACAGACCGTGCCTTCGGACTAGCTGACGAGAGTGGGATCTATCTACGCGATCAGTACCTCGTCGAAACAGAAGGAACCGACCCTGTCGTATTATCGCGGAGTCTCGTCAGATGACGGCGATCGTTCCTGCCGTCAAAGGCATCATCATTCACGAGCAATGTCTCCTGATCGTCCGCCGGGCTGCTGCTGACTTCGGTGGCGGAACATGGGAATGTCCGGGTGGCAAGATCGACTTCGGTGAATTGCCAGTCGACAGTCTTGTTCGCGAGATTGAAGAAGAGACACAATTGACGGTGACGCCGGAGCGTCTACTCTATGCCTCGAGCTTCCTGACGCATCCCGATCGGCAAATCGTTCTCTTGATGTACGTCTGTTCGACGCATCAAACGGACGTTCAGTTATCAGAAGAACACGACGCTTATCTCTGGGCGGACGAAGAAACGATTCGTCAGTTGATTGCACCAAATATTTTGGCTGATTTTGAACGCCATGATGTATTTTCGTTACTGCATCGCTAAACACAACTGCCCCGTCTGACCATTTGGTCGAACGGGGCAGTTTTTATTTACAGTAAGGGATCTCGGTAACAGACGACGCGATTTCGTCCGGTTTGTTTGGCTTCATACAATGCTAAGTCCGCTTTCTGGACGGTCTCAAATACGGTTGATGCCTGATCAGATGAAGCAGCACCTAGCGATAATGTGACATGAAAGACGGGATGCTCCTTATAAACGAAGTGTTGATCGGCGCATGCAGAACGAATCCGCTCCCCGAGTCTTTCCGCTTGTCGGAGTGGTACGTCCGGCAACAGTAAGACAAACTCTTCACCACCGTACCGACCGACGACGCCCTGTTCTGGACAATACGATTGCAAGAGATGGCTGAGTTGCCGTAAAACGACGTCACCCCCTTCGTGTCCGTATGTATCATTGATTGATTTAAAATGATCGAGATCAAGAATCAGGACGGAAAAGACCGTTCCGTTCTGAGCATACTCGGCTAACGTTTCATCTAGCTTCCGGCGGTTTCCCAGTTGCGTCAGCCCATCCGTTAAAGCCAATTCTTGTTGCGTGTGGACGAATAAAAAATGCTTTCTTAGTTCCTGTAAGAAACGATAGGTGACGTAACCACCAATCATGATGACAATAATATAGACGAGCGCAATCTCTAAAAACCGCTCGAACGTGTTCGTCAATAAATAGAGCGCCGGTAAGCTATATGCGATACCTATTCCAAGCAACACGAGATAATCTTTCATCCGTTGAGCAGCAAACCGGCGATAAATCGTCGCTGTTACGAGTAACGCGACACAGATCAAGGTCGTCAGAATCAGTCCTTGGTATTCGCCAGCTGGTGTCACCGCGAATCGGGCACCGATGATGAACAGCATCGTGATGCTCCCGCTAACTAATCCCCCATAAAAGTACGCTGTGACGAGTGCAACAAGACGCAAATCAATCTTTGCAACGTCATAGGAGATACTGTTGAAAATCAACAGTGCACCAATCACACCGGCGATACAACCGATCGCGAGTCGGACTTGTAAGGAAGAGTTAGGCGAGATGCGCTCGATCCGTCTTAGTGGTAAAAACGCAAACAGCAATGTCGCAATCAACAGTGAGAAGTTCAACAACAATGAATTAAGCAACGTAAGCACGACGACATCCTCCTCATTCCATTTCAGATAGTTACTCTATTCCCGTCAGATTACACATTCCCCTCTTTTTCCAAGGTTTTCAAACAAGAGGAGAGGGAATCAAACAAATATGTCTATCGTCTACATCATTAAGGGGGAATCTTTCATGGACCGTCAAGCCGAAAAACGAAAAAGTAAGATGCCATTCTTCATCATTCTTGTCATCGCTATCTTCGTCATTGTTGCTGCTGCGTTGATCATTTACGTCACATCTGAACCAAAAGAAGAGACACAAGCACTTATGACCCATCTTGCAACTGTCCTTCCGATTTACGTGAATTAGATTCACAAGACCTTTACACAAGCCGTACAACACCTTCATACATGTTGTTTCTTCTCCTTCCGATAGGTACACGGGAGGAGATGTTTTTTATGCTTACGAAAAAACGATTACTAGCACAACAACTAAATGGGTGGTTGATTCCGATTGTTGCCATCGGATTGATCATGATCAGTGGACTAAGCGTTTACGCATCGTATCAACAATCCGTCGCAGCGACTGAGGAGCGACTAATGCGTGAGTTAACGATGTTCGACGCGAACGTCCGGGCAACGTTTCTCGCGTATCCGGAGGACGCGAAAGACCGCTCGCGTGCCATCAAACGATTGCAACAGCAACAGCGAACCGACTTATCACGTGACGACTACACGGTTCGCTTCCAAAGCCTGAACACGAGTGAGGCGTTCCGACCGTTGACACTCGAACCGGCAAAACGAAAACAACTACTACAGCACTTAAAGAATGCACGTACATATGCCTTTTCGTATCAAGACCAATTTCTTGTCGCGATGACGATTCCAGAACTCGATGACGTCATCTTACTGACGACCGACCGTGATAAATTAATCGCCCCTGCTCGAGATTTAGCTTGGACACTCGTCTGGGTGAGCGTAGTCACACTTGTCAGCATCAGCCTGTTGATTCGCTGGCGGATTCAACGCCAACTGGCACCGTTATCGAAACTCGCCTTACAGATTGAAGAAGCGCATGCGAAGCGATCGTATCGTCCATTAACGCTCAAGACGACGACCTTTGAGTTACAACAGCTGACGTTTCAATACAATCAGTTGATGCAACAAATTAATGACTTAACGACGGAGATGCAACAAGCCAGTCAGGAACTTGAAGCCGTCCAGCCCCACTTCTCTTCGCGCTTATCCGCGATGGATCAATCGGTCCAAGCCGTCGATGAAGTCGCCAGTTCCTTACTTGCGCAATCGACGCAGATGGATCAGACGATCGTCGCCTCGACACGTTTGACTGCCCAAGGACACGATGCGTTAAGCGAAATGCAAACGACACTTCTGAACAGTCAACATGCCGTAACCCGTTTTCAACATACTGTTCAGACGAATCACACGACACTCGAGACCTTACAAGAGGAAAGCCAGTTACTGAAGGAACAATCCGCGACGACAGAGCAGATTTTGCAACAGACCTCACACCTACAGCAACAGATGGAAACCTCGATTTCGCATATCCAGCGCGTTGCTGAAGAGACGCGCCGCTTGTCGCTGAACGCGTTAATTGAGGCAACCCGTGCCGGAGAAGCTGGTCGCGGCTTCACAGTCGTCGCTAAGGAGGTCGAAAAACTAGCGATCGATATCCGAACGAGTACGGACCATATCCGGCAGGTCAATCAGACGTGGACGACAGGACTCGATCAAGTCGAACAAGCGCTCTCGCAGATGACGGAACGGTTTCTCTCGACGTCACAACAGCTCGAGACGGCAACGGAGCATTTAAAACAGATGCTAACCGAAGCGACGACGATTGAGACGACACTGGGTACCGTGGAACACCAACGACAGATCGTCGCAGATGTTCAGTCGAACATGCAGGAACATCTACAGTCGGTTCAGCAATTGATGTCGGAGCTCTCATCCTACAGCCAGGTGCTCGGGGAACAGATGCAACACCATGTAACCCAGCAAACAGAACTGAAGACACATAGCGAGGTACTCGAGTCACGGATCAGTTCGTTGCAACAGACCGTTCGTTCGAGTGAATCGCCATCCTAACCAAAAGAGCGCCTGCCATTCTTGGCAAGCGCTCTTTTCCTCTGTTCTCAGCCGATATAACGTGCTTCCTTCTTATCGATGATGTTGCGAATCCGGTTCTCCGTCACCTGATACTGCTCTGCCAATTGACGGGTTGTTTTCCCTTTTTCGTACTGCGCGCGAATCGTTCGAATCTGAAAAGGTGACAGCGTCACACGTTGACCTAACAAGAGATCAAACTCACCAAGTAGTTCAGTATACTGCTGATCGATCGAAGGCAGAACCTCTAAGTTCGACAACTGATCGTCAGCCCGTTTGCCGTTGCGCCGGACGAGTCGCGCTTCCGTGACATCCGCCGTCAGAAAAGCTTGTGCGACGAGTAGACCGACCTGCACCCGCTCTCCTCGACCACGTTGGTAGAGCGTGACTTTGCGGTATCCTTCCCGATTGAGCCGTGGACGGAGCATGACACCTTTTCGTCGTTGCTGGACACCGCGACACGTCACGATCGTCCGGTCGAGCGACCTTACGCGACCAAGTGATGAGACTTCATATATACCTACATAGCCGATGACGGCTTTCCATTGTTCTTGCATGGTTGTCCTCCTTCAGACAAGGACACGACGGGACTTCATACTTGAATTATATCAAATCACGAACAAACGTTCTAGCGATGTCACTCGTCGGAATGTGCTATTCTTAGCAGAAAAAGGAAATGAGGTTCGTCCATGAAATTTGTCTTGTTACTTGGTCCGCAAGCGGTCGGAAAGATGACGATCGGTCAGGAAATCGAACGGTTGACGGAGATGAAAGTCTTCCATAACCACCAGACGATCGACCTGTTATTGCCTTATTTTGATTTCTCTGAACCCGCACACCACCGCTTAAAGGATACGATCCGCCGCGAGATGTTCAAGGAAATGGCGAACAGCTCGCTCGAAGGTGTTCTGTTTACATTCCTCTGTCTATTCGGCGTCGAAGGCGGTGGTCTCGAGTTCATTGAAGAGACAGTCGAATTATTCGAACAAGCGGGTGCTGACGTCTATATCGTTGAACTCGATGCGCCGGTCGCAACCCGTCTGCACCGGAACACGACCGAAAACCGATTAACGCACAAAGTAACGAAGCGTGACCTCGCTGCTTCTGAACAGGACTTACGCGAGACGGCGGACGGATACCGGACACGCTCGCTGCCGGGTGAATTGCCGGACGTCAACTATCTCTTCCTCGATACGGAACAGTTAAGCGCACGTGAAAGCGCTGAAGCGATTTGCGACCATTTCAACTGGTCCAAAGCAACGGTCTAATCACAACTAAGCCCCGTCCTGCTCAAGCAGGCGGGGCTTTAGTGATGGAGTTCGCGTTCATACCGATTCGACTGCAACTGAAATCCGTTTCGACGCCAGACCGCCGTACTGCCTGCTTCGCCGTAGACATGCGTCAGTAATAAAGTCCGTGCGAGATACGATAGAATCGATGTCAGTGCTTCCCTGATGTACCCGCGCTGATCGTCCTCATCCGTCGTCGTGTAACGTAAGTTTCCGGTCGATCCATTCCATGTGAAGGTAATCGTCCCGACGATCGTTTTCTCACGCAACGCATGCAGTGTCCACTTACAACCCGATTCGTCATCCGTTGCTTCGACAAACAGTCGTGACGTCGTAAAATCCGGATGTCGTCCTTTCATTCAGCTCTCCTCCTCGACCTCAAACGTTGCTGTCGCGTAAGCCTCTCCGTTAATCAAAATCGTCAATGTATGTGTACCAGGATAATGGACACGCGTCGTCATGTTCCGAAACGATTGGCGTCGTTCGACTTGTAAGACACCTTTGACTTCCCGCTCCCGCAGTTGAAACACCTTTCGACTCGTTCCACGTTGTTTGACGTAATCGATCGCGTATTCAAGACGCAGACGTTGTTCAACGGAACTGTGCACTTGAAACGAAAACTGTAACTCCTGACCAATCGTCACCGATGAGACGACTAAATCCGTTACCTCGACCTCACCTTGCGTGACATGCCCGAATAACTGCAACACGTCTGGGTTCCCACGCTTCAGTAACGTCCGGGAAGCGTGACGTAAAATCCAGTCCGTGTTCGGACCTGTTCCTAAGTGACGTCTAATTCGTTCGATCAAGTATTCCGGATGTGTCTTTGAAATATCATTCAAATGATTGGCGACACTTTTTCGGACATAGAGGGACGGATCCTGTAATAAGGCGTCAAGAATTGGTAACGCTGGACGCGGATCAGCAATCAGACGCGGGATCGCTTGTCCCCATGGTAAACGTGGTCGTGTCCCTTCGGACGCTAAACGACGGACGTGTTCATCGTCTGATCTTGTCCATTTAAGTGCCTGCTCGAGGAAACGTTCCTGATCAGCAAGTAAAAAGCGGCGAACGGCGAACTCCGACGTCGAATGCGGCGTCAACTTGGCAAGTGTCGCTAACGCAAGCGTCCAATCAGCAAGGTCTGCCGTCCGTTCGACATACTCTGGAAAAACAATTCCCGGTAGCCCGGTAAACTGCGGTGCGAGCCGCTCTAGTTCTCCCGCTGCGTCCGGAAACGGCGGCAAGATTGTCTCGAGTGTCTCCGCCACACGACGGACACGTTGCTTAAACGCGAGTTCTTCCCAGTCCCTCTGTTCGACTCGTCTTCGAAAATCCGGTACGTCGACCGCTACTCCTAAGCGGTCGAGCCAACTCGGTGAAAACACATCTTTAATCAAACTCATCCTTCATCCAGTCCCCTCTGTGTGCGCTCCAGTTTGAGCAATGTTTCCTTGCGTGCGAGTCCACCCGCGTATCCACCTAAATCGCCATTCGTCCGAATGACCCGGTGGCACGGAATGACGATTGCCAGTTGGTTCGCTCCATTCGCTCGTGCAACGGCGCGAACGGCAGTCGGCTGACCGATCCGGATCGCCAGTTCTTGATAGGAGATCGTCTCCCCACTCGGAATCCGTTCGAGTTCTTCCCAGACGCGACGTTGAAATGGCGTCCCGTACCGCATCAGTGGCGTCTGAAACGATACCGACTCTCCTTTGAAGTAACGACGAAGCTCCGCTTCAATCTGTCCAAAGACCGGTGATTCCCCGGGAACGATGACAGCGCGCGCTTTTAGACGCAATTGTTCAATTTCTCGCTCCAACCCGCGTCGGTCGACGAACTCGAGCAGATGTAAGAGTTGATCGTCGGCAATCGCCAGCATCGAACCGAGTGGTGTATCGAGCCATTTCGCGCGTAAGACCTGTCCGTCAAAGCGCGACGGTGCCTGTCCGAGAATCCGTGCTGACGCCTCCCGAAAACCGCTACTGGATTCATAGCCTCCGGCCAACTGCCCTTCGATGATCGGCTTACCGGTCCGAATCTCCTTCATCGCAAGCCCCATCCTCCGTGCTCGGGCATACGCGACGAACGTCATCCCGAAGCGTTTCTTGAACTGACGACGTGCCGTTGATTCGTCGAGACCAAGTGCTCTAAAATCGGCTTCCTTGAACCGTTTGTCCGGTTCTGCCTCGACCGCTTCGATCAAGCGCTGAATCGTACCATGATCCCCGGGATAAGCGAGCGGATGACAACGACGGCACGGTCGATAAGAGGCAAGCAATGCCTCTTGCGCCGTCTCGAAAAACTCACAGTTCTCCGCTTTTGGTTTTCGTGCCGGACACGTCGGACGGCAAAAGATGCCGGTCGTCTTGACGCCTACGAAAAACGTTCCTTCATACGTCGCGTCTCGGCGAACGAGCGCTTCATAATACGTGTGATGTTCCATCGCCTTCCCCCTCCTTTGTCTCTAGTATACCGGCTTGTTCGGTCACGATGTCGCCGAAAATCAGGCATCGATATATTTAAGATTCACTTAAGAAACATCGTCCTGTTTTCGAAAGGGACGATGTGCATACTACATGATATACTCAACGGAAAGTAGGGTTTTCATGTTTGATTTCTTAAAAGAAGCACTTCACGCACCACTGCGTGTCGGAGCGGTCGCACCGAGCAGTCCACGTCTTGCCGAAATGATGGCGCGCCGCGCCGTCGCCGATCGTCCGCATCAGATTCTCGAAGTCGGAGCGGGTGACGGGGCCATCACAAAAGCTTTGCTAGCCGCTCGTTCACCGGAGACACATCTCTTGATTTGCGAACGGAGCGAAACGTTTCGCCCTGCACTCGAGCAGTTGCTTGCTGACGAAACGAATGTCACTCTCTTGATTGGTGACGTTCAAGGATTATCCGATTCATGGAGCGGACAAATCGACATCATCGTCAGTGGTCTCCCATTCGCGTCGTTCTCGGCAGCGTTACGGCATGAATTATTGGCACAGTTCCAAACGTTATTACGACCAGGCGGTCACTTCATCGCCTTTCAATACACCCGATTCCAGTTCAAGATGTTCCGGGATTATTTTCAAGAACACAGTTATTCGCATACGCTTTATAATCTGCCCCCGGCTTACGTTTTCGAAGGGGTACAACAGGAGGAATCTACACATGCCCACGCTCTTAATCGTTGATGACGAAGCCGACATCCGTCAATTGCTTCGACTGTATTTAACAAATGAGGGCCACGAAATCATTGAAGCCGACAATGGCGAGGAGGCGTTAGCGATCCTCGCTTCGCGTCCAGTCGATGCGATGTTGCTCGACGTGATGATGCCCGTCCGCGATGGTTTCTCGACCGTTCAGGCAGCACGCGCTGCCGGACATACGTTACCCGTCTTGATGCTGACGGCGAAACGCGAAGACATGGATAAGATTCAAGGTTTGACCTTCGGGGCGGACGATTACATCGGTAAACCGTTCAATCCGCTTGAGGTCGTCGCCCGCGTCAAGGCACTGTTACGCCGCGTCAGCCAGTATCATGTCCCAACTACGGCTTCAGCAGTCCAGGTGGGACCATTCACGCTCAAAGAAGACGAACGCGTCATCTTTAAATATGATGTGCCACTTGCCCTGACCCGCCGTGAATTTGATTGCCTGGCGCTGTTCTTGAATCATCCCCGTCGTGTCTTCTCGGCTGACGACCTCTATGAACGGGTTTGGCAGGAGGAAGCACTCGGTTCCGCGTCGAACGCTGTCATGGTCCTGATCCATAAGCTCCGTGACAAGATCGAGGACGTCCCAAAAGAACCACGCTACCTCCAGACGGTCTGGGGCGTCGGTTATAAGGTCGAGCTATGAGACGGATCAAACTGACGATTTGGATGCTTGTCTTGTTGCTACTCGCGGCTTTCTTGAGCACAGCGCTTGCCTGGTTATTTGCCAGTCAGTTGCCGATTGGTACAAAGACACTTCCTCGTTATTACTACACGACAGAGCAAGAAGTCGTTCAAGATGTGAAGCGTGATATCACCCGCTACGAAAATGGACAGTCGCCCAATGGTCCTTATGAATGGGCTATCTACGATGCGGATAATCGTCGCATCGACGCTTCTGATAAGTATCCGGAAGATTTAACACCAAGTCGGTTGCTCGCTGCTCAAACTCCCACCGAAAGGGACCCGTCCGACACCGGAAAGATTCGGACTCTTCATCATATCGAAGCGATTGATTTATCAGAGAACGAACCCGGGTATTTTTTAACTGTACAATCAGAAAAGCCTAAACTGAACGAATATCAGATTGGGAATTCAAGTACTTTTTTCCTCCTACAATTGACGCTGTTCATCCTCTTTTTACTACTGTTAACGCGGTGGATTGCCGGATTGTTCCGGGAACTCGAGCGACGGCTTGAGCGGTTGACGGTCGAACCAGCGCCAACAGAACCGTTACCTCCCGTCAAAGGACCGAAGGAGTTCAAATTGTTCGCTCAATCGATCGAACGAATCGAACAGGAACTCCGAACGTTACGGATGCGTGATCAGGAGCGGTTCGTTCAACAGTTGCGGTTGATTACCAGTCTATCGCATGACTTACGGACACCCTTGACCTCAATCCAAGGCTTCATTCAGTGGCTGACGGAAAAACACGAGACGTTATCTGCGACAGAACGCACGGAGCTTCTAGCGATCGTCACCCGCCAATCGGAAACGCTCGCTGCCCGGATCGATGAACTGTTCACGCTCGCTAAATTATCGAACACCGATTATCCGGTCGAACCGATCTCACTCGATCTCGTAACCTTAACGGAACAAGTCCTGGAACTGTTTCCTGGCACTTCCGCTACTGTCAATGGTCCTGCACACGCGACTCTCTTCGCCGATCCGATGCTCTTACGGCGCTTGCTTGAGAATTTGATTCGCAATGCAACGCTTCACGGGACGGGGGATCTTCGAATTACGATCAAAGAAGAAGCAGAAGGCATCCAGCTGATCTGTTCGAATGCGATTGAAGCGACTTATACGCTAGAAGAACTAAACGAATGGCTAACACCGTTCGGGACGTCCGATGCTTCCCGCTCGTCTGGTGGCTCCGGTATCGGTCTGTCAATCGTTCAACAAATCATGGCGCGTCATGGGGGGAGCGTCGCGTTGACTTCACAAGACAACCGCTTCATCGTGACCTGTCGTTTTCCACATGTTTCGTAAGCCTGCATCCGACGCTTTCGTCGGGTGCTTTTTTAGTCAGGTTGTTACTTCTTAGACACTTCTTTGAAATTGGAATTCGATACACTAAAGACTGTTAGAAATTAGTTGTCGTTTTAAAGGAGTTGTTCGTGTTTTATGAAATCCTCGTCTCGTTCGATTACATATATGCCAGGGCTTGATGGCTTGCGTGCCTTCGCTGTCCTATCTGTCATTATCTACCACTTATCCGTTTCATTCTTCTCCGGTGGTTTCCTCGGTGTTGATCTCTTTTTCGTCCTATCCGGTTACCTGATTACCGGTCTCTTGTTGCGCGAGTGGCAAACGAGCGGACGCCTCGACTTGAAACGGTTTTGGATTCACCGCTTCCGTCGCCTGTTCCCAGCCCTATTCGTCATGCTGTTACTCGTTCTCGGGTACGTGACCATCTTTGAACGCGAACTGTTGCATACGGTTCGCCAAGATAGTGCCTTTGCGCTCATTTACGGGACGAACTGGTGGTATATCTTCCATGACGTCTCCTATTTCGATTCGTTCGGCAAACCATCACCGATTCAAAATCTTTGGTCGCTCGCAATCGAGGAGCAGTTCTACCTGCTATTCCCGATCTTACTTTGGTTCGGAATGAAAAATCGTCGCTTATTTTTGCAATTGATCGGTGTTGCGATCGGTGCATCCGTGCTCGCGATGGCGATTCAGTTCACATCTGGTGAAGATCCAAGTCGTGTCTACTATGGCACGGATACTCGCTTATTCGCCCTATTGATTGGGAGTCTGCTCGCTTTCGCGTGGCAACCGACCCGCTTTAAGCTCGATATCCCAAAACGTGGTGTCCGGTTACTGAATCAAACAGGTGCCGTTACTTTGCCACTCTTGCTTATATTAATGATCGTCACAAGTGAGTTCGGAAGCTTCTTATACCGGGGTGGTTTTTTCCTTGTCGCCGTCCTTGCTGCACTAATGATTGCTACGATTGCTCACCCGGCGTCGATCTGGAGTCGCTGGTTTGCACATCCAGCACTCGTTGCGATCGGTAAACGATCGTACGGTCTGTATCTATGGCATTTTCCCGTCATCACGCTGCTGACACCGGTCGAACAGATCGGCACGTTCTCGTTGCTCCGGACCGTATTGATCGTCGTCGTGCTTGTCGCCTTAACTGAAGGATCGTATCGCTTCATCGAGCGTCCGATTCGTCAGCACGGACTGTCCGGTTACTTAAAACGTCTATCGTTACATCCGCAACAGTTACGTCAGTTTTCAACGATGCAGTGGACGAGTGTTGCCATGTTGACGATTCTTATCGTCAGCTTCATCGGTAACTTATCGATTCTTGCTGTCTCCGATACGCCAAAGCCAGAACCTGCTTTCGAAAAGATAGCAGCGCCAAAAGAAAAACCGAAGCCGGTCCTGAAACCGACGACACCGAAAGCAACATCCGATCAGCGAAAAATCTGTCGACCGACGCTTGCGATCGGGGACTCGGTCCTGCTTGGTGTCGAAGATTATCTCGGTAGTACACTCAAGCAATTGACGATCGATGCGAAACTCGGTCGCCAGCTCCGGGAGGCGATTCCATTGAGTCAACAATACGCCGCATATAACCAGCATGGACGACAAGTCATCCTTCATCTCGGAACGAACGGTAGCTTCCGGAAGGATCAGTTGAACAGTTTGCTTGATCAATTCGCAAATGCCGATCACATCTATCTGGTCACTGCACGCGTCCCGCGTCCGTGGGAAGCGGAAGTCAATCAGATGTTACGCGAGGCATCAAAGCGGAAACGAGTCGAACTGATTGACTGGCATGCCGTTGCCGTCAAACATCCATCTTACTTCGAAGCGGATGGTGTTCATTTGAATATCAAGGGTGCACGTGCCTATTCGAAGATTCTTGCGAAAGCGACGAATTGCGCTGTTTCAACGAAATAAAACCACGTCAAACAAGGTAGCGGAACGATCCGCTACCTTGTTTTTTTGTACTCACCCTGTCGCTAGCAGCCCAAGATAGATCAAACTGACGCTGAATAAACTCAGTAAGACACCCACTGCATGCCGACGATATCCGAGTAAAAGCAATGGTAGCGTGGCGATTCCCATCATCAAGACCCACCTGTCCCCTGCTGGACCACTGACCGGTAGTTGCCCTAGCGTCGGTTGTTCCAGACGACTGAGTGAAGCGCTCGCCATGAACAGCAATACTAAAATGATACTCTCCATCCGGAGTAGTGGCCGCGGATCGTACGTTGAGTCAAAACGCAACCGACGCCGGACAAGCGTGCCATTACAGAAGGCATAGAATAAAAGTGGCAACAGCAGGAGGTGCTTCAGCAACAACGCTTGACCGTATGGCATACCCCAGAGATTCGGATAACGTTCAAGCGGAATCGCCAGTTGCATCAGTAACAGCCCTGACAGGATGACACCGGTAAAGGCGATCCGGGCAAACGGACTGAACCAACTTAAAAAGGCAGACCAATGAGCGGTCGAGCGAGCACCGATGGCTAACCAAAACACGACGCCGATCCAAGCCGTCACACATAAGAAGTGGCTAAATTGGAGTGTCCATCCGAGCGCACCGTATTTGGTCGCCGCGTGACTCGTTCCTGCGATACCAATCCATAACGGGATCGTCAAGAGTGCAAGTAGGATGGAGCGTTGTTTTTGCCATGCGAATACGATCAATAGGAGTAAAGCAGAGAAGTAAACGACAAGAAACATCCGACCGATATGCAACTCCAGTATCCCCGTTCGTAGAGCTTCCGTTATCGTTTGCGTCGAAAGTAGAAAACGAACGGCACCAAAGACCGGGATGCTTGTTCCAAGAACAAGCATCCCGAGTCCCGCTACCGCCCACGACGTACCGCCCATCAATGGCGGTTTCCGTTTCCTTGGGATGAAGCATAATACCAAATAGCCCATCCAAAGCGCTCCACCCATGTAGACAAGTAGTTCGCCTAGAAACGTACTCATGTCGAACGACGACGTAACAAGAGAAGGATGACGATACTGATTAACAGTCCCCCGACGATCCAAGGAAGCAGTGTCGGAACAAGTCCTTTTGAAACTGGCTCCGCTTCAGGAACGACTGCTGCTTTTGTTTCCATCGGCTCAGCCTTTTCTACAGTGCTTGTTTCAGCTTTTGCTGCACCTAGTACCGTAAAACGAATCGTTCCTTTCACAGGATGACCATCATCTGAAATCGACGCCCACTTGATCGTGTATTTTCCTTCCGTTAAAGGCTCTGAGACGACGGCACTGAGTTCATTTCCAATGATCAGTGGTTTTGCGAGAGGCTGTTCGACGCCATTCGCGTCTACTACACGTAAGGTACTTGTTTTTTCAACAGCCTCACTGAACGTCAACCGGATCCGATCGACGGGTTCAGATAATGCCGATCCCTCTGCCGGATTCGAGCTTTTTAAACTCGTGTGTGCTTCGACGGAGATGGGCAACAGACAAATGACGAATAGAAGTACAATTCGGATGATACGCATGTCGTTTACCTCCTTTCTGCTTGATGTGTACAAGAAAACCCGCTGTTGCCAGCGGGTCGTCCTTTATTGTTGCGGGCGACGACGGAGTGCGAAGAATCCAAGGATCGATGCTGCTGTGATACCAAGCAATGACCAAACGATACCTGTCGTCGATGCTTTTTCTTGCATACCACCGAGACCTGTGTTCGGCATTCCAGGCGCACCTTTGAATTTATCTGGGAACTGATCGACGATTGCTGTCGCAGTCCCTTCCCCTACACCGTACATATGCGCGTACGCTTCGCGAATCGCTGGGTACGCTTTGTCGTAATCTTTTTCATTGTAGCTATTGAAGGCAAGCAAGAGTTGGTCAATATGAACCTTCAATCCTTCTTCCAAATCTTTCGCTTTTAAGCGTCCTTCCGTTGCTGCATCGAGGAATGCTGCCTGTTCGACACGGTACTCATCAAGTTCCTTCACGGCCATGTCGCGTGCTTGATCATCTTTCGCACCTGTTGCTTTGACATAGTCGACGAAGTAGCCGATGTGGCTCGACCAGATTTTCTTGAATTGTTGCGCTGCTTCGCTACCATACACAGAACCAATCGAAGCAGTCAGGTCATCCGTATTTTGATTCAAGGCACCGGCTGCAGCATCAAAGTCTTTTGCTCCGTCAATCCCTTTTTGCATTGCGAGCACTGCAAGCGCCGCGTGTTCCGAGAAGTTTCGGTTCAGTCCGGCACGAAGATCAGCTGCTGGTGTATCCACTTTCGTATTTTTGAATTTATCTGGGTACTGATCGACGATCGCACCAGATAACCCTTCTCCTACCATATACATATGCTCGATAGCTTTGCGTAGATTACTGTAGGCAGCATCATAATCACCCGCTACATAGCTATCAAACGACGTTAACAGTTGTGTGATATGGACTTTAAGTCCAGCTTCGAGATCCGCTGCCTTTAGACGTCCTTCCGTTGCTTTATCGAGGAACGCAGCCTGTTCGACGCGGTACTCATCAAGCTCTTTTAATGCTTTTTGTTTCGCATCTTCGTCCTTAGCACCCGTTGCTTTGACGTAATCGACGAAGTAACCGATATGGCTCGCCCAGATTTCTTTGAAGGCAGCGCCTGCTTCTTCCCCGTAGACGGAACCAACAGCTGCCGCTAAATCATCCGTGTTTTGATTCAAGGCACCAGCTGCTTGCTCAAAATCTTCTTTACCATCGATCCCTTTTTGCATTGCAACGACTGCGAGATATGCATGTTCAGATAGAATTTGATCGAGTGTCGCTCGTAAATCCGATGCTGGAGATGAGACATCCAGTGAGACTTTTCCTGAACTGTGGGACATCTTACTATGGTCCTCATGACCATGGGCACTGACACCTGCTGCTGGAATCAACAATGCGGCACTAAGCGGAACAGCGAGATACGACTTTTTCATCTTCATCTTATGAACACCCCTTTGATTTTTTGGACTTCACATAGATAACGTAAGGAGTTCACGAATGGTTTTATCTTTTTACATTTTTTATTTAAAATATTTTTTGTGATGAAATAAACCTATGCAGCACTTTCATTATTTTTTAGTTTTTATTTACTCATTTCGCGAAACAGCCAACTTATTTTCTAATCAATTCATTAGAATCTTCTTATAACCCCATCTTTTATCTTTTATAGAACAGGAGTGAACTCATGAAACGGATTATCATTGGCGCAGTACTTGCTTTGCTCGTCGTCTCGCAAACAGTTGGACCTGTCGAAGCAAAAAGTAAATCGAAAAAGAAACCTGTCGTGCAAGTCGATCGAGACAATAACGGGATTCCGGATGCTTGGCAAAAACAATATCATTTGGGATATGGAAAACAAGTCGCAACAAAAGATCACGATCGCGACGGTTTGATGAATGTACAAGAGTATCAGCTTCGTCTCAACCCCACTAAATCGGATTCGGATCGTGACGGGATCAAGGATGGGAAAGAGGATTCGGACCGCGATTCACTAACAAACACGCAAGAATACAGTATACGTCTCAATCCATTGAAGAAGGATTCTGATCAAGATGGTATTTCTGATGATAAAGAAGACCAAGATCAGGATCGATTGACGACACGCGAAGAGTTCATCGTCGGTACGCAACCACTGAAAAAGGATTCAGACCGTGATGGCATCAAAGACAATGAAGAAGACCGGGATCGGGATACGCTTATCAACGAAGATGAATTTGAACTCGGTTCTAATCCAACAAAAGCCGACAGTGATCAGGACGGAACACGAGATGATCAGGAAGATACGGATCAAGATGGCGTTCAAAATAACCAAGAACTCAAACGGATCATGATCAAAGTGACGGATACGAATAAGAAAAAATTCGAGTGGCGTTACAGCAATGAACATCAACGGAAAGAACTGCGCTTTAAAGACGAAATCGGTATTACTGATGTCGCGACGTTAAAAGACCGCCTTCTCGTCACGCCATCGATGACGGAAGAAGAAGTATTAACGTTAGTCGCACAGGCACTTCGATTGCCAAACATTAAAACACTACACGTCCAAGTCAAGTTCTACAATGGACAGGAACTCGAATCGGAAGATGAACACTCGGATGACGATGATTCTTCGGATGACTCAGAAGATGATGATCAAGATGATGATTCAGACGATCATGGAGACGATGACGGGGATGATCACGGAGATCATGGTGATGACGATTAATCGTCTATACGAAAAATGAGAGGATGGAATAGTATTCCGTCCTCTCATTTTTTATTTCCTATTTCTTCAATGATGGTGACCGCTACTCCCACCAGCTGGTTTGGCTCCACCTTGTAAAATCTTTAAATCTTCTTTCGATAACTCACCGACGATGAACTGCCGCGTTGGCATGATCATCGCGCCTTCACTGCTTGCATGTGCTTTAACATAATACAAGCCGGATTTCGGTAGCGCCTTCGCAATCGTATAGACACCTGGCTTCGTCTCCTCTGCCGGTTCCATACTATAGCGCACTGTTCCATCCGCTTTCCAGATTTCGAAGTGGACATAATCGACTTTTTGAACCGGTTTGGCTTCACGCCAGACCGTTGCTTCAAACGTCTGCTTTTTCTTGGCGTCCGGTTGTAAGTCCTTTGGGATATTCATTTTGATCGATAACGGCTTAGCTACGGCATACTGTTCTGCTGCATCGGAATCGACCGCACACCCGGCAAGGCCCGTCGTCGTGACGAGCAGTCCGCCGAGCACGAGTGCTTGCATCGATTTACGCATTGAAGAACCTCCTTACACTCGGAATACGACGGATGATAATAAAATCGAGTAGCCAGACGATGAGTAATGAGAGTCCAACAAGCGGGAACAAAATACCGAGCACGACGAGTACCACAAGGAATCCTTTTAACATGAATGCTTTCGGACCTTTTGGCGCCCCCATCCCTTTATTTGGTTTCCGCTTCAGCCAAAGATAGAAACCACTGACTGCCACGAGAATGATCCCAAGACAAATCAAGAGACTGATCAATTGGTTGAACCAGCCGAATTCCGTTCCTTTGTGGAGCGTGATTCCGGTCGCAACAATTTTCCCGACGACACCATAGTTGTCATAACGGTAGTCGGCGAGCACGGCACCAGAATATTGATCGAGATGAATCGTTGCTTCATCCTGTGCTTTCGCTGGATACGCAGACAGCGTATAGACTCCACTCGGATCACTCGGGATGCTGATCTTAAAGCTTGGGTCCATCCCTTGTTGTTTACCGATCGCAACGATATCATCGATCGAAGCCGGAACAGCACCTTCGACTTTTGACTGCGGGACATCAAGTGTTTCAGCAGCCCACGGAACCTCCGCGATATCCTTCGTCTGAAGCGTCGACGTCGGTGCCTCCCCACCCCAGATGGACGGTGGATAACCCAGCCCTTGGTTGGTGACGAGTGACTGGAAGTTCGTTCCCCAGAAACCGGACCACGGTAAGCCAGTCAAGATCAGGAACAGCATCCCTGCTGTGATCCAGAATGCTGGAACAGCGTGGAGGTCACGACGGAATAACTTCTTGCCTTGACGAAGACGTGGGAACAAGACACCTGACAGTCCCTTTTGTTTACGTGGGAACCACAGGAACAGTCCCGTCACGATCAAGACGATTGCCCAACAGGCGACGAGTTCAACGATCCGGTCGCCAGTCGTTCCCGCCATCAGTTCCCCGTGGATCTCTTCGATTTTATTCATGATCCGGTCATCGTCTGATAATGTTCCGATGATCTTACCAGAATACGGATTGACGAAGACCGTCGCCGACATGTCTGGTGACGAGACCTTCACTTCACTTGATCGATCGTCAGATTCACCCGGTCGGTACGACGTGACAAGTGCATCGGGATACTTCGCTTTAACGCGATCAATCTGTTCCGTCGCAGTGATGCGATCTGCTTGTGGTGTAACTTCATAATACGATTGATACAGGACGTTTTCGATTTGTGGCTTAAAAAGATAAATGGATCCTGTCACAGCAAGCATGACGAGGAACGGTGCAAAAATGATACCAGCATAAAAGTGCCACCGCCAAATCGTCCGGTAAGCAGAAGAAGTTGGTGCTTTTTTGACCGTCTCTTCCGTCTGCATGAGATTCATATGTATCCTCCTCTAGCAATAAATATGTCCACTCTGTGAACACCTCCTAGTATAAGCGTTTACAATCCAATTTCAGCCACTTGCTTGTGACGATAAATTGCCAATACAGTGTGTAAATCAGGTAGCTTTTAAGAAGTGAAAAACGTCTTTTTTTGACAATGATTTCACTTTTCTTGTAGATTACTTCTTATTTCAAAAAACTATCCTTATTCATAAAACCAAACTTCATCTAAAAAAGCGAATCCTGATCTGGATTCGCTTGCTCGTGTGATGTTTTTATATTGAAGAACTTTCCTCGACGGAATCCTTTTGACGGCGATGATGCACGATACCGATGACGGCAATCCCGATCACAATGATCACGACAGAGCCGACGATCCCTGGATTCACCTGGAGCCAGTTCCATAGCTCCGACCACGTCACGGCTTCTCCGATTCGGACGATCAAAAAAGTCCAGAGTCCTGTATACACGCCTGCTGCTAAGAATGTCATTACTAAATAGCGCGGTAACGGATAACCGAGGAGTCCGGCGACATAATGAATCGGGTGTCTGACGCCGGGTAAGAAGAACGATAGTCCGATTGCCCATAATCCCCGTCGTTCAATGATCGTTTCTGCTCGTTCTAAGAAACGTGATTTCATCCAGCGTTTGACGAGCGGAATCTCACGGAAGAACCGAGCAAGTAGATAAAACCACGTAAAGGCGATGAAGAAGACCGGCCAAGCGGTCAGCCAGATGACGACCGGGTACATCCCCTCTCGTAATCGAAGTGCTGCAAAACTCATCATCAAGACATCGTCCGACAATGGGGTGAACATGATTCCGCCAGCCAGGCGGACGAGTGCCATGATATCCATCACGTATCCCTACTTTCTGTTTCTCTCTATATTCAGTATCCCCGATTTTTCTGAAGTTGAGCCCTATCCATTTCTTAAGTTCTTCTTTAGTTATACTTTTCTGATCAAAAGAGATCATCATCGATGATTTAAAGTCACTTAGACCGGATGACATGTATACGCAATCGTTTAATAAAACATCCTTTTCCCACATCGAGAAAAAGGGTTTCCTCCATCCGTTCGAGAAGGGGTACAACGTACATCTGAACGCTCATCTGATAGGAGGAATTTCCATGCTACATCGCCGGAAGACCTATACGATTCGTCCCGAACGCCTAGAAGAATTCACTGAGTTTTTCCATACCTATTTGTACCCGCTTCAAGTCAGTCATGGGGCCCGTCTTGTTGGGCGCTGGGTGACGGAGGCAGAAGATGAAGTCATCGCTATCTGGGAATACCGCGACCGTGAACATTACGAACAAGTCGATCGTGATGTCCGCAACAGTGCCTTACGTCGCGAAGCGATGAAGAAGCGCGCCCGACTCGGCAAAAACCTCTATATCAAATCCTATGAAGATTTCATGACGTCGACTGGTACGTATGCTCCCCCTCGCGCGATCGTCAGCGTGACCGCGTATATCACGAACGATGCCGGTGAAGTCCTCCTCGTCCGCAACCTACACCGGGGTGATACGTATGAGATGCCGGGTGGACAAGTCGAAAATCATGAGTCAATTCTTGACGCCATCAAACGGGAAGTCAAAGAAGAAACCGGTGTTGATGTCACGATCGATGGCATCACCGGTATCTATCAAAATGTCTCAAGTCATGTCCTGTGCGTCTGCTTCCGTGGGAAAGCGGTCGGTGGTGAACTCGCAACACAAGAAGGCGAGACGACGGACGTCGGCTTCTTCCCGCTGACACGTGACTCGCTGAGTGAGTATATCAAACGGGAACACTTCCAGTTGCGGACGCTTGATGCGATGGATCCCCATTACTTCCCGCATGCCTTATATAAAGTCAGACCGTATGAACTGATCAGCCGGTACGACGGTAACGCGACGTCGTCTTCACGGTAAACCAAAAATCCCCTTACCGTGTTTTCACGGTAAGGGGATTTTTTTCGGTTACGTTGTCAATCGAGCGGTAATTCCGGCATCATCGGTGACATAGACATCGCCTGCTTGATCCGTAACGGTATAAGCGGAAGACTTCAACGCCTCGATCGCTGCTTGGAGCGTCGCTTGATCCGGATAACGTAGTGTCCAGTAGACGAGTCCGACCGCATCTTCCGGATTCGTCGGTGCGTTGACACCAGACCAGACGTTCAGACCGATGTGATGGTGATAGCCACCGGCAGCAACGAACAACGCACGCATTCGCGAAGCGTCAGCGGCAACGTCAAAGCCGAGCGTCTCGACATAAAATGACCGCGCTGCTTCGAGTGTCTTGACGTGGAAATGGACATGTCCCATGACCGTCTCGCTCGGCATTCCATACCAATCTTCTTCTCCCGCTTCGACGAGCATGCTTTGCCAATCGACGGGATCCGTCGTCATCTTAACGTCGCCATTCGCTTCATACGTCCATGTCTCACGTGGACGATCGGCATAAATCTCGATCCCGTTCCCGTCTGGATCCGACAGATAAAAGGCTTCACTGACGAGATGGTCACCTTGACCAATCTCGATTCCTTGTTCGATCAAATTCCGGATGACGAAACCAAGTTCTTTTCGGCTCGGTAGCAAAATCGCAAAATGGTATAACCCGGCGACCGAGTTCGGTGGAAAACGGCGGGCATTCGGATGGACTTCAAGTTCAACGAGTGGTGTATCTTGTGCACCAAGTACCGTTAGCTGATCCGTTTGCGTCAGCACGCGTAATCCAAGTGACGTTGTATAAAATGAAATCGAACGATCGAGGTCCGTGATTCGCAAGCGAACAGGACCGAGTGTGATTTGTGGATGAATCGACATGGTGTTTCCTCCTTCAATGAAATAGCTCGTATCCCTATTATTACGCGGAAGCGATCGAAGCGGAAGTAGGCACGAATAAGTGGTATAGTATCCTAAACGATACCATGAAGGAGGAAGACCGATGGAAGAGACACCAAGCTGTCGGGTCGAGACAGCGCTCGAAATCTTGACCGGAAAATGGAAGCCGTCGATTTTACTCGTCTTGATCACACACGGAACGCTCCGCTTCAGTGAATTGAAACGACAATTGCCGAACATTACGCAAAAGATGCTGACGGCTCAACTACGCGAACTCGAACTGAACGATATCGTTCATCGCGAGATTTATCAGGAAGTTCCACCCCGCGTCGAGTACTCGCTGACGGATTATGGTCGGACGCTTATCCCGGTTCTTGACGCCATCAATGCATGGGGGGAACAGCATGTCCTCCATCTTGAACAGAAAGAAAAACTTGCTTCCGCTTCCCAATGAGGAATCCATTTCGATGTGATTTCTCATTTTTTATGGAAAAACCTGTCTATTATCACGTATACTGACGTAATAGACTTCTGTTTTCGGAAAGGAATGAGTCCTCATGCATCAACTTCATGCGATCGAGCAACTGGTTGCTCGACTCAAACAAGATCCTGCAGTCGAAGCTATCTTCTTGAAAGGATCTTTTGGACGGGGAGAAGAAGATGTCCATTCAGACATCGATCTGTACTGCCTCGTCTCGGAAGAACGTCAAACAAAATTCTTATCGCGTCGTTTGTCCCACCTTTCTGCTTATCGTTCAATCATCTGGAAAGATGAGATCGATATCATCGCCCCTCAAATGATCGTCGTCTATGATGATCTGCTACATATTGATTTATTCACGGTGACGCTTGATTCGCTGAACCATAAGGATCAATTGCGTGTCTTATATGATCCACAAGAACAGTTGACGGACTTTACCGATACATGTGACTTAACGCTTTCTGCTCAAGAAGCGACCGATGAAGCAATCGATGCTGTCTGGTTCTTGTTCCAATATAAAAAAGCAGCAGCACGGGGAAATGACTTATGGGCAGTCGAGATGCTCCGTAGTGCCTTCATCAAGTTCGCAAAAGTCTTACTCCATCATCATACTCCTGAACGAGCGCAACTCGGATTAAAGACGATTCCGACGACATTGCCAGACCATCCACGCCTTGCTCTTGAAGCAATCTACGACGTCCTGACACCTGCAACGCACGCTGAAGCGGCTCAACGTTATCTAGCATGTCTAGAGACTGAACGGAACGCGCTCGACCAGACGCTCGCCACTCATCCAGAGACGCTCGCTTTACTCGATCGATTAACGCCTGAACTCTCGATCCAACAATCAGGACGGTAACAAGAAGGGGCTGACTCAAAAGTCAGTTTCCACAAAGATAAGGGTGGTAGAATGATGATCTGCCACCCTTATCTCGTAACAAAAAGAATGATGCGTTTCACGCCACTCCTACAGGAAAAGCGCATTTATGCGCTGTCAGAGACAAACAAGATCCGCTTTCCTGCTTAAATGAAGCAGGAAAACTGGCTTGTGTCTCGCCTGAGGAAAGGGCGTGAAAAGACGCGTCATTCTTTTATTGAGTCTCTTCTATGGTCACTCATTACTGTGTCAATTGAATCTCTTTTGATTGTCCACCTGCCCAGCCAAAGCCAGACGAGACTTCAAGCATCGGATTTTTCACCTGTTTCGGTAATTCAAAGACGATGTTGCCGGTTTTCTCGATATTCGGGTTGATCGTCTCCAAGAAGAAGCCCATCCCGTCTTCATTCGCATAGAGATCGAGCTCCGTATCGGCTGAGTATTCCGTATCGCCGACATTGACTTTAAACATGTTGCTGTCGACGAATCGCTCTTCCTTATCTCCGTTTAGAATCGTCAGACCGATGACTAAGAATTGTCCTGATGTTTTCTTTTCGCCGAGAACGTTCGACAACGTATCGACCATCTTGACGTCGTTGACGACGTACGTCAGTTTCCCGACCTTTACCTGATCATTCACCCCGTACGTTTTCTTGACCGGTTTTGCAGCTGCTTTTGCCTTCACTGGTTTTGCTTCTGATTTGACTGTTTCTTGTTCGACTGCTACTTTTTTCTCCGGTGCTGCCTGTTCTTCGTCATCTCCTAGGTTTCCTAAAATGACTGCTCCGATCACGATGATTCCTGCCCACTTCAATCCTTTTTTCATGATACTTCCTCCTTTTGATATGGCTGACTCACGTCTGATAGCCCTAGTATAGGAAGAAGCAACCCCTTATCCTTTACACTTTTTTAACCTGGTTATTTTTTGTTTATGGTTCAAGAAAAAGAGTGACAAAAAAATAAAGGAGAACGCTGATTTCAGCGCCCTCCTCTTCTTATTCTCCTTTGACTCGGATGACGATTTTGCCTTTTGCGTGCCCTTCTTCGCCATAATCATGTGCTTCCTTGATTTGATCCAGATCAAAAATCCGATCAACGACAGGTTGTAGCTCGCCACGTTCGACGGCTTTAGCGATATTCTGTAAACGCTCACCCGTCGGTTGCATGAAGACATATGCAGATCGCGCATTATGCTCTTTCGCTTGCTCTTCATCCGGTGGCGTAGAAATCGAGACGAGCATGCCATTTGGTTTCAGCATCTGATACAGTTCTCCTTGCTTGTCGCCACCCATCGTATCAAATACAAAATCGACGTCGCGAACACGATCGGCCGGATTTTCCTGTTTGTAGTCAATGACTTCGTCGGCTCCAAGTGCTTTTACCCAGTCGACGTTTTTCGTACTTGTTGACGTGATGACGTACAAACCGTTCGCTTTCGCAAGTTGAATCGCAACCGTTCCGACGCCTCCTGATCCGGCACCAATAAAGATCCGGTCACCCGGCTTCGCATCCATCACTTCGAACATGACTTGCCATGCTGTATGTGAGACGAGTGGCAGAGACGCTGCTTCAGCAAAACTGAGTGATTCTGGTTTTTTGACGACGAGATGCGCATCGACTGCGACATACTCTGCATACGTTCCTTGACGAGCGATTTCCGGACGGCTGAAGACGGCGTCTCCGACTTGAAGATCCGAGACATTCGCTCCGACTTCCTGAATCACACCAGCAACGTCCCAACCGATGACGAGCGGCATTTCGTAGCTCAACATCTGACGCAAGTAGCCTTCGCGTAGTTTCCAATCGACCGGATTCACACTCGCGGCATAGACTTCGATTAAGACATCATCTGGTCCGATGACCGGCTTTTCCAGTTCTCCGACCTTGAATTGTTCCGATCCACCATACTGTTCAATGTAAGCTGCCTTCATCCGTTGACTCCTCCTTCAATATTCGTTCCCTATCTTCTTCCCCGTCCGTTCCACCGACAAACAGTCTGAAGATACACAACAGCTCCCCATCGATCGATGAGGAGCTGTTTCGTTAAGCATTCGTTTGTTGAAGGGTTGATGCCGTCTCGTTCAAGCCATGAATCGCCTGCTGCAGTTCCATGACCTGACCGACTTGATGACGTGTCAGACCAGATAACGACTCACTTTGTGCGAGCAAGGCATTCATGAACGTGTCGAGTTGACCGGTTGCTGTCGTGATAGCAGTAAGACTGCTCGTCATCGTCGCGAACTGAGTCTGCGCCGACTGGATCGAACCGACGACTTCCGTCGCATCCATCTCGATCGTCTGTAGTGCTAACTGACTCTCTGCCATCCGCTCTTCCTGCTCACGTAGCAATGTCGTACTGGCATGAATCGAGTTGCCGGTTTGCGTGACGTCCTGATCAACACGTTCGATGATCGCATTGATTTCTTTCGACGCTTCTGCCGTCTGTGCTGATAGATTACGAATTTCTTGCGCAACGACCGTAAAACCTTTTCCGAACTCACCCGCACGAGCTGCTTCGATCGATGCGTTAAGACTGAGCAAGTTCGTTTGCGCCGCAATCGCATTGATGCTCGACGTGATGGCGACGATTTCCTGGAACCGTCCGGCGAGTTGTCCGAACGACGTGACCGACTCATCCATGCTCGTCGTCAATTGTTGCAGGGATTGTCCGGCAAGACCAATCGTCTGTCTGCTCTTTTCGGCTGTCGTTCGCGAGGATGAACTGCGCTCGAGTGCGTGGTCGACTGAAACGGTCACTTCCTCCATCCGGTTAACTTGCTGTTCATTCAATTGACGGATTTCACGAATCGCTTGGACGCTACCTGCTGCATCATCTGCCAGCTGTTGCATCGCCAGATCAACCTGACTAAAGGAATCCTTCGCTGCGTCGACCGTTTCACTCATCTCTTCCGTGAATGTCGTTACTTCCGTTGCGGTTGCTGCCGTTTGCTCGAGGGCAATTTGCGACGTTGCCGCGTAGGCTTCCGACCGTTCTTGTTCTTGGCGGACGGCTAGCATGACGTTTCGTCCAAAGACAGCGACGAAAACCGCCGCTGAGAAAATCATCAAATAGATGACATAGGCGACGATCAAATCGAATGCATTCGTAAAGACAATCGTTCCAAGCATTGTGAATACAGCCATTTCAACGAGTCCAAGGATTCCGGCGAGAATGACCAAACGCGGAATCAAATAGACGATTGAAATCGTCAAGTAGAGATAGGCGATCGTCCAAATGCTCGGCGACGGCAAGGTCATCAAAACGAGAGCGAGGACGAAATACGTTAACGTCACTTGGACGTACTTCCCGCTCGGACGATGTCCAAGTAGGCGGTTGCCCACAAGCAACGCGACCGTCAAGATCAAACCACCGACTAAAAACTGATAAAACACACTGATTGGGACGTAATTCATTTGCGCAAATAAGAAAATCAATGGATGCGCGATCGTAATTAACGTTGCAATCAGGCGGGACAAAATCTTTGTACTTTGTTGCTCGAGGGCAGATACCATCTTGTTCAAACTCCTTCACCTTATTAAAGTCATACAGTTGTTCATCGGCAGAAAGAATTCATTCGTTAAGTCTCTCCAGTGACTTTTTTTTCTTGACGCTTTCTTGAAAGCGGGAGTACGGTTAACGTAGACTTTTTCAGAAAAGAGGATTTCTATGCTGTATGTACTCGTAGGTCTCGCAGGTGTTCTCGGTGCCTCGGCACGGTATGGACTCGGACTGCTGATTGGCGACTTGACGACTGGTCCGTTCCCGTGGCCGACGCTTGTCATCAACTTGATCGGGAGCTTTCTCCTTGGCTATGCGACACATTTTTTATTTCGAACGAAACTCTTACATCAATATGCGATCACAGCCATCGGCACGGGTTTCATCGGCTCATTTACGACGTTTTCGACATTTAGCGTCGAGACCGTGACCTTACTCAACGAACATCATTTAGCGGACGCGTTCCTCTACGTACTCGTCAGTCTATTCGGCGGTTTGTTCCTATCTTATCTTGGTTACGCGCTCGGAACACGACGACTTCGTCACGTGACGAAAGGACGTGAGTGAATGACGCTACTTGCTCTTGCCATCGGTGCTTTTTGCGGCGCCATCAGTCGGTTTGCCGTCAGTCAATGGATGAAGACGGTTTGGAAACGTGAATTTCCACTGGCGACGTTCCTGATTAACGTACTCGGTTCATTTTTACTTGGACTCGTCATCGGGGCGCATCTCGATACGACATGGACGTTACTGTTAGGTACCGGCTTCCTCGGATCATTTACAACGTTCTCGACGTTCAAAATCGAGACGTTGCAGTTATTTCAGGACGGAAATCGTAAAGTACTTACCCTCTATCTCATCTCAAGCTACGGTTTCGGAATTCTTGCAGCTTTCCTTGGAATCACACTTACAGCTTGAACGAAACAAGAGGCGACGGAAAATCCGTCGCCTCTTGTCGTATCCGTTTCAGTTTAATCATTCATCCAGAATAGACCAACCGTCTCTGCTCCGGCATGCGTCCCGATTGCTGGTCCGAACGTGCCCTCGAGAATCGTCAAATCCGGGAACTTCGCTGCGACTTGCTGCCGCAGTTCCGCTGCCATTTCCGGTGCCATCGTCGTCGCGACATAAATCCGGTTCTTATAGAACGTGTGCTGACGCATCGATTCATCGATTTGTTTAACCATTTCGATGTAAGCTTTCTTTAAAGAACGTGCTTTTTTGAATGGTACGATTTTTCCTGCTTCATCCGTCGTGATGATTGGTTTGATGCTGAGTAGGTTCGCAAGGAACAAGTCACCGGATGAGACACGTCCACCCCGGCGCATCGTTTCCATATTACCGACGATCATATAGAAATGGGTCTTTTTCGTCAACGCTTGTAAGGCTGCGACGATTTCCTCGACGGATTTCCCCTGTGCCGCGAGCTCCATCCCGTAACGAATGAACTCTTGTTGGTTCTCAAACGCTGTATGCGAGTCGATGATATGAACCGGGAAACTGGCTGCTTCCGCTGCTGATGCTGAACTTTGGACGGTACTTGAGAGCCCATTCGTACAGTGCACTGCAATGGCACAGTCATAACCTTCTTCTTTCAGACGTTCATATGTTCCAACGAACTCCCCAAAGATTGGTTGTGATGTTTTGGCAATCAGTTTCTTATCCGCATCAAGCGCACGGAATAGTCGCTCGACCGTGATCGCATTCTCTTGATACGCCGTATCACCGAGTAAGATTTGAATCGGTACGACATTGACGCCGATCGCTTCTGCCTCTTCCTTCGTGAAATAGGCCATACTATCGGTCACCCATGCTATTTTAGTCATTTTCCTTAGCCTCCGTTAGATTCTTCTCGCTTTATCCTACCATATACAGAAGTGGAAATCGCAAGAAACGTCATGACATCATCTGAAAATGAAACGATGTACGCTTATGATAGTGCTCGTCGGCATGCAAGACGACGGAAGGAAAATTCGGTTGGTTGATCGCATCTGGTAATCCCTGTGTCTCAAAACAGATTCCGAGGTATGGGGTTGCTCGTCTTCCACAAATCGTAAACTCGCCTGACAAGTGATTGGCGGTATAGACGACGACTCCCGGTTGATCGGTCACGACCCGTAATCGTCGACCACTGATTGGTTCGTCGAGAACGATTTCCCCACCATCTCTGAGCAGGAAGGGATGATCAACCCCACTACCTGCTTGCCGGAGTTGTTCGTCTGGTGCGTGTGTCACTTCGTGTAGCGAACGCGCTTCCGAAAAATCAAAGACAGTTCCTGCCACAGGGAGAATATCACCGGTCGGTACCGCATCTTTTGTCAACGGAACATAAAAAGGTGCATCCATTCGTAACAGATGCTGTTCGATCGTCGTTTTTGCCTCACCCGTCAAATTAAAGTACGTATGATTCGTCGGACTGAATGGTGTCGAAGCTGTCGTCTCCGCTTCATAATGGATATGCAGGACGTTCTCGTCAGTCCATTCGAAGGTCAGTGTGAACGACAAGTGACCGGGATACCCGTTCTCACCGCTTGGACTATCTAAGCGCAGGACGAGTCTGTCATCGTTGATTTCGTGCGTGAACATCCGGTTCGCCCAGTTTTCGCTTCCTCCATGGAGGTGATGCTCGCCCTCATTTTGTTCGAGTACATACGTCATTCCTTCTAGCGCAAACGCGCCGTTTGCGATTCGCCCTCCGACCCGCCCGATCGTTGCGCCTAAGTGATGCGGATCATCTTGGTATTCTGATAGATCGTCAAACGCGAGTACGACATTTTCGATCATTCCATATTGATCCGGAACTCGGATGGCAAGAATTTTTGCGCCTCGGTTCAAGATATCGATACTATGTCCATGCATATTCTCTAACGTGAATCGTAACAAGGACTGATCACCTAGTTGCCCTACTTCTGTTGTCGTAATCATCATCTGTTTCCTCCTGTACGATACATTTTCCTGTTTTCGTATTTACCCTCGGAACGAGACAAAAAAACAACAATGGCAAAAGACCATTGTTGTTACAGAGACGGAAGTGGTAATCGCACTTCGATCCGAGCCCCTTGATGGATGATCGAGTGGACGTGTAATGTTGCAGTCGGACCGTATGTCACGTCTAATGCGCGTCGAATCAGGAACAGATTCGAATCCCCCGTTTCCTGTTGATTCAGTTGTTGCATCACGGCAAGCGGCATCCCCTGTCCATTATCCGTGACTTCGATGACCCAGTCTGTCGTCGTCTTGAAGGCACGGACATCAATCCGATGATGTCGTCCTGCCTTTACGAATGCATGACGTAGTGCATTATCGACGAGCTGTGTCACAAGGAATGGAAACACGAAGTATTCTTCAACAGCGGTCTCGATATCAAGATCAACCGTGATATCAGCGGAGGTCAGTTGATTCGGGCGACGTCGTGTTCCTTCTAGTGATAAATAGGCCTTCAAGGTCGCCAGTTCCTCGCGTAGTGGATGTTCATCATGCCGCGTCGCTGTCGTCAACAGTTGAAGCAGCGCATTCAGTTGATGTTTCACAGGAGTTCCCGGATCAGCTGTCCGCTGGATTTCTTCGATGATCCCTTTCAGATAGCTGACGTGTAACATCGGTTTCATCTTTCTTCCGTTTAACCGGAGCAACTGATCTTCTCGATGCATATGCAGCTCTCGTGCTAATAAACGGACGAGTTGTTCCGTCATTCGCTCGACGGTGTCGTCAAATAGGTCTTTCGAAAAGTAACAGATGACACCTGCTTTTTGACCGTTAATGCGCATCGGATGAAAACTTAGAATTTGTCCCGTCTGCTCGTCTTCCTGTCGGACGGGTTCTTCTGCTTCGATCCATCGTTGTTCCTCACGTCTCGGTTGCTCGCCACAGACTGCTGGTTGCTGGTCCGTCATATCGATGACGACCTCTGTCGCACCGAGCACGACGATCCGTTGCATCTTCGTCTCCTTCAATAACGTCGCTCCGATTTGCCGCGCGACTTCCGAAGTCAATCCTTGCTTTCGTAAGGGTTGTAATGCTTGCAGTAGACGATCGGAACGCTCGGTTTGGCGGACGAAGAGTGCTCCTTCGAGTCGAAGTTGTGTCCGTAAGATCATGATGAATAGTACGACCCCACATATATTTGCGAACAGTAACGGAAAAGCGGCACGACTCATCAAATCCAGTGCCTCCGCTGTATCAGGGGCAAGTAATAATGTAATCCCACTTTCGAACAATAATGCCGTCAATACGATACCGATTGGTGGAACGAGCGCATAACCATCATGCAAGCGCCAGCGTTTTCGATACCAGCCGCTCGCAAGTCCAGCGAGCATGGCGATGATCCAACCGGCTTCTGCCCCTAACGAACCGAGTACGTAGCGGTGTAAACCAACCAAACATCCCGTAATGCCGCCGATCACTGGTCCACCAATCAATCCGCTCGTCACGATGACAGCGAGTCGGGTATCGAGCAACAAGGCATCCTTTTCGACAGCTAATCCGAGTAACGGATCAATCGTCGTATCTTGCGAAAGTTCAATTCCTGCGTAGTTCATCAAAATACCGGATGATACGAATGCAAAGAGCAGTGGAAGATTCATTCCGCGGTCCATCTTGAATATGTATCGGGAAATGCGCCACTGGGACAATAAAAAGGCTAACAGTGCTAACATACCTAAACGACTCAGTAAGAATGGGATCTGCTCGAGCACGGAATACCTCCTCGTTTCATAGGACGCGAATCAACAATAAAGTCGTATTAGATTACATTCCCGCTCCTCTCTGCATTTTCCTATCACGACTACCGAAAGTTCGCACAATCCGTCCATTCTTGATTTTTTGACTGATGCGATGAAAAAAAAGCCGGTTCCTCCATGAGGAACCGACCATCTTATGCTTCTGCTTGTTCAGCTGGATGCAACCAAATCTTGACGCGGTTGATTTGATAGTTTTCCATCTCCATCACTTCGACGGAGAAGTCTGGTGTGTCGATATGCTCACCTGGCTGAAGATCAATGTTATGCATCTGAATCCAGCCACCGATCGTATCAACATCTTCGACATTCGTAAAACGAATATTGAATCGTTCTTCCAAGTCAGCGAGCAAGACTGTACCGTCGAGTAGGAACTCGTCCGATTTGACCTGTTCGATTTCTTCGACTTCATCTGCGTCGAATTCATCACGGATTTCACCGACGATTTCTTCGAGTAAGTCTTCCATCGAGACGAGACCTGCCGTTCCACCGTATTCGTCGACGACGAGAACGAGATGGGTCCGGGTCCGTTTCATCTTGCGAAGTGTCTCTTGAAGCGACGTTACTTCCGAAACAACCGGTAAATCCTTCAGATAATGTGTCACCGGATGCTCATTTCCGTTCGCATAATCCGTCAAGACTTCCTTGACGTTGACGTATCCGAGAATCCGGTCTTTATCATTTTCTTCTGTAACCGGATAACGCGTGTACGGATTATCCATGAAGATTTCCATCAGTTCATCCTTCGTCAAACGTTCCGAGATCGTCTCCATCCGCATTCGCGGTACCATCAAGTCTTTGACGATGTGTTCATCAAACGCAAAAACATTTTGCATGAGGGCAAGTTCCGTTTGGTTGATCTCACCACTTTGGAAACTTTGCGCCATGATGATTTTCAATTCATCTTCCGAGTGGGCTTGTTCGTGCCCTGCTGGTTTGACACCGAACAGACCGAGGAATAAGCGCGCTGAACCGTTGAGTAACCAAATGAATGGGTACATGATTTTACCGAACACATAAAGTGGACGGGCGAACAACAATGTCATGCGTTCTGCATACTGAATCGCAAGCGTCTTCGGAGCGAGTTCACCGATGACGACGTGTAAGAACGTTACGGATACGAATGCGATACCAAACGACAAGAGTGTCGAAACAGCAGCAGAGATCCCGAAGTCGTCGAAGACAGGGTGCAAGATCTTTTCGACGGTTGGTTCACCAAGTGCCCCAAGACCAAGTGCCGTGACCGTGATACCAAGCTGACAGGCAGACAAGTAGTAATCGAGATCGCCCGCGATTTTTTTCGCAAGGACGGCACTTTTGTTCCCTTCTTGAATCATTTGATCCAAACGCGACATGCGAACCTTAACGACAGCAAATTCCGATCCGACGAAAAACGCCGTCAACGCAATCAACAAGACCACTAAAAATAAATTGATGAATAATATAGTATCCAAAATCCCCTAAACAGGGGTCACCTCCATTGTTTTGTATTAAAGCTGTGCAATCAAGGAAGCAATCAATGTTAGACGCCGGGACAGTTCTAAGCGGATCGCTTGTTTTTCGACGTCCGTCGAATACAACAAACGCTGCTCGAGTCCTTCAACCGTCGCCTGAAGTTGTTTCACTTCCTGATAAATCGTCTCCCCTGTTTTTTGTTCCCGTTCCGTAAAAGAAGCAAGAATCTCTTGCAGGGAAAGCCGTTGAGACTTCAAATATTCAATCTTTTCGATTTGATGAATGACCGATTCGTCATACAGACGGTAGCCAGACGCGGTGCGCTCTGGTGTTAATAGACCGAGTGATGTGTAGTAATCGATCGTTCGTTTTGATAAGCCGGTGGTCTCCGCGACCTGACCGATTCGAAGTAACGCCTTCCCAAAAGATTCTCACCTCCTTTCCATAGCTAGTTCTTTTATCTTATCACGTCAAAACCATACAGTAAAACGTCGCGCTTTTTCAGAGAAAAAAACGACTACTCTCGTTCGCACGAGAATAATCGTTTCATCCCACTTTTTCATACGGTTACGACAGGTTCTTCGACTGGTACACCGACAATCGAGCGTTCCAGTAATTCGACGACATCGTACGTAGCAACCGCCTCGTCGACTTCCTTCGCCTTTGTGCCGTCACTGAGCATCGTCAGACAGTACGGACATGCTGACCCAATGACAGACGGTTGGACCGTCAACAATTGTTCCGTCCGTGCGACGTTGACGCGTGCGCCGACTTTTTCTTCTTGCCACATCATCCCGCCACCAGCACCGCAACACATCCCTTTTTCCCGGTTGCGTTCCGTCTCGACGAGCGTGATTCCTGGAATCTTCTCAAGAATATAGCGTGGTGCGTCGTAAATATCATTGTAGCGACCAAGATAACATGAATCGTGATAGACGACACGCTCCTTGACTTCATGGAGCGGTATGATCCGTTTTTCGTCAATCAGTCGTGCGAGCAATTCGGTATGGTGATAGACTTCAACGTCCGGACTCAGTCCGAAGTCAGGATACTCGTTTTTAAATGTATTGTAGGCGTGCGGATCAATCGTGACGATCTTTTTAACGCCGTATTTCTCAAATGATTTGATGTTGGCTTCCGCGAGTTCCTGGAACAAGACTTCGTTCCCGATCCGGCGCGGTGTATCCCCTGAGTTTTTCTCATCGTTTCCGAGAATCGCAAACGAGATGTCTGCCTCATTTAGAATACGTGCAAACGCCATCGCGATTTTTTGACTTCGGTTATCGTACGATCCCATCGCACCAACCCAGAACAGATACTCGAAGTCTTCGCCCGCTTTTTTCTTCTCCTTTGCTGTCGGAACGACGAGTTCATCACGGTTTTTCCGCCAGTTTTCGCGTTCTTTCCGGTTCATCCCCCATGGATTACCTTGACGTTCGATGTTTGCCATCGTCCGTTGCATCTCCGGATCCATCTTGCCTTCCATCATGACGAGATGACGACGGAGGTCGATGATCTTATCGACATGTTCGTTCATGACCGGACACTGATCTTCACAGTTCCGACACGTCGTACACGCCCAGATCTCTTCTTCTGTAATGACGTTCCCAATCAATGAATCTGGAACGATATCCATCTGTCCGGCTGCTGCCAGTGAAGCGATTTGGTTGCCTTGCGATCCTTCGAACGCAAAGGCAGGTGCCCATGGCGAGCGCTGTGTGATGGCTGCCGTTTTCATGTTGAGATGGTCCCGTAATTTAACGATCAAATCCATCGGCGACAACATCTTTCCCGTTCCACTCGCTGGGCACATGTTCGTACAGCGTCCACACTCGACGCAGGCATATAGATCAACGAGCTGTTTCTGATTGAAATCTTCGATTCGGTTGACCCCGAAGCTAAATTCCGCTTCGTCGTCTTCTGCCTCTTCCATGACCGATAGATCGATCGGTGCCAAACGCCCGACTTTCGATGTTCGACCGAGCCAGACGTTTGCTGTGCCGGCAATCAAGTGCGCATGTTTACCTTGCGGGATATAGACCATGAAGCTAAGTAAGAACAGTAAATGCGCCCACCAGAAGAAAACGAATAGTCCGAACGCAATTGACTCCGGCACCCAACTGAATAAGAACGCGATGCTTGAAGCAACCGGTTCACCGAGCGTCGAATGATTCTCATAGACAAGGAAGAATCCATTTCCGAACAGGACGGCGACCATCAAACCACCGATGAAGATCAACGCAAGACCTGCCATGAAGTTTCGTTTCAAACGAACGAGTTTCTCGACGTACCGGCGATAAAATCCCCAAACGACGGCAATCAAGATGACGAGCATGACGATTTCTTGGAAGAATGTAAAAATCGGATAGAGCGGACCGAGTGGGACGTGCGGGAAACGCTGACCGACGGCGAGTCCTTTCCAGATAAAATCGATCGCTCCGAATTGAACGAGTAAGAAGCCATAGAACATCATGACGTGGATGGCGCCACTTTTCTTGTCCTTTAATAATTTCTTTTGACCGAAGACATTGACTAAGACTGCGTCTAGTCGTTCTTTGTTCGTCAGTGTCCATTCCGCCTTTTTCCCCCGTTTAATAGCGGCATAACGACTTTTGACGAGTGACGTGAACAGATAGCCTGCATAGCCGATGACGAGTAGGAAGGCAATCCAGTTAATGAGTAAAAACGTATTCATGTTCGAACAAACCCCTTTCCCCCTAAAGCAGTTGTGTTGAAATGAGTATAGCATATAATGAATGGCTATTCATTCATTTTTTTCATTTAGTTTTTACTGCGTCACACAAGCAGATACGTACTCAAAAAAAAATCAAGCGGTGGATGATCCACCGCTTGATTTAATCACGTCCAATACGTCATTTTTTTAATTTCATTGCATTGGCCATCAGACCAGGGATGTCCGTATTTTCATGCAACCCACTGAACTGTTCGCTTTGTGGACCGTACGCGTAGAGCGGAACGTCAACACCTGTATGCACGGCAGTCGTCCAGCCGACATACGCTCGTTTACTGATCATCTCATTCAATGTCATGACGCGTTTCTTCGCATCTACTTTTTGCAACGTCTGAATTTCTTCAGCCGTCAAATCAAACGTCGTTTCTCGTTTGACGACAGTTGCGATGTTCGATAAGTCGTCGTTGAACTGACGAACCATCTCATCCCCCGTCGCCTTGACGTTTTTCAAGACTTCTGGTTTCGCTACGTACTCATCGTATCCACCGACGGACATACCACCTGTATCATGGTCACCGGCGACGACGACCAATGTGTGTTTATCTTTTGCTGCAAAACGAAGCACTTTTTCGACTGCCTGGTGGAACGCTTCTGCATCCTTCATCGCCCAAGCAGCATCATGCGCATGACCCGCCCAGTCGATCTGACTTCCTTCTACCATCAAGAAGAAGCCATCGCGATCTTTCTTCAATGTTTGCAAGGCTTTCGACGTCATCGTCGCAAGACTCGGTTGATTCGTGTTTTCCCGGTCCAGTTCTGGTGCCATTCCTTCTTCTGCAAACAATCCAAGAACTTTACGACCATCCGTCTCATTCAGACTTTCGAGTGAATCCGCATACTGGTATCCTGCTCGTTCTGCTTTCTTCACTAGATTACCAGCCTCTTGAACGCCACCATTCTTTTGATCAAAAAAGAACTTCTGACCGCCACCCAGTAAGACGTCGACTTTCATTTCATCCATGTATTGTTTCGCGATGTCCGCTTCATTCGCACGCGTTGCGACGTGCGATGCAAAAACAGCTGGTGTCGCATGGGTGATGGCTGATGTCGAGACAAGTCCTGTTGCTTTGCCGGCCTGATCCGCTCGATCAAGAATAGACGCTACTTCTTTTCCACTTGGATCCATACCGATTGTTCCGTTGTTTGTTTTTGTTCCTGTTGCCATCGCCGTTCCGGCAGCTGCTGAATCGGTCACTTTCGTGTTTGCCGAATACGTCCGCATCATTCCTTTTAAGTGACCGTCGAGTTCCGTCTCCTCGCCTCCTTGATACCAGCGATAATTCGTTGCATAGGCAGCCGAATAACCGTCCGGAATCATGAAGATGACATTTTTAACCTTCGCTTGTTTCGTGTTTTGTTTGGCCTCGACCGGTTGAGCCGATTCATATGTATAGCCCGCAACTCCTGTCATAAGCACTGTACCGAGAATACCTGTCGCCATCCATTTCTTGTTCATTTGTGTTTCCTCCCTGTTCACGATGATGGTTTCATCATACCGAGCGAATGTAAATGAACGATGGAGACGGCTTTAAAGAATGTAAAGAAACGATGACAGCCGAGTTACCACTTCATCTCTTCAAACATGTAATAGCCTTTATGCTGTTCTTCTAAATATGCCGATAACGGAAGACGGACGTCTTCACTCGTGATGTACTCCGCTAACTCCGTTTGATCGATCCACTTCGTCTCAATGATTTCTTCATCGGGATCATTTGGATCAAGTACACCACTCACTTCGCAATCAAAATACGTCACGAAGCTGTGCGCTTGATAGGTCGGCATGAAGTTCTCCGTTAAGAAAGCAAACGATGACGATGTGATCGTCAAACCGGTTTCTTCTTCCACCTCGCGACGAAGTGCTTGCTCGAGTGTCTCTCCAGATTCAATCTGTCCACCGGGTAAGCTCCAGCGTTTCTCCTGACCCGATTGATTATTGACGATGAGCAGTTGATCGCCCTTGCGGATGATCGCGACGATGATTCGATAGAGTGGATACATGACGTTTCCTCCTAAAAAGACCACCTTGCCTAGAACAAGATGGTCCCCTGATTGTTTATTCTAAACCGAGCGATTGTGGCAGACGAACTGCACGTGCGAAGGCATTTTTATAGTCCTTTTTCGCGACTAATTTTTCGACTTCACGGATTGCTGGGTGCTGTTCGTCCGCGAACGCACCAAGGATCGTCAAGTAACGCTCGTATACTTGATCGTCTTCCTGACGTGCTTTCAAGAGCGCTGTATACAGCATGACGGTATCTTCGCCGTATAAGACCGGTAATTCTTCATTGATTAAAAGTAACGTATCGATGGACTCTGGATCGACCTTCGGATTGTATTCCGTGATGACCTGTTCTGCGAGTCCTTCGAGTTGATCGCGCCATTCGTTGTAGCGCGGCTCATCATTCTCGAGCCACTCAAACCATTCCTCTTCCAACATCTGCTCCATTTGACGTACTGTTTGTTCAAATGCCATTCGTCTCACTCCGTTCCCAAGTTAAATCAATCGTATACGTACCGACTGCTTGTCCATTCATCTTTAATGTATAGCGAAACTGCATCTGCTGCCGTTTCATATCAATCGTCTCCGTGTCCGTTTCCATCAACATCTGACCGAATTGACTACCATACTGGCTTTTGGTCGTCTCTCCTAAAATGAAGACGTGATGCATCGCAACAGGACCTTTGCGATTCAAAGCGATCTGGTCTTTTGACCATTTGATCGTCGTATCGATCGGTTGTTCATCCGGCTGAACGAACTTCACGGCAAAACCGTCTTTTGTTTCGAACAACGTGCCGTCTGCCTCAAGTTCGACCGATTCATGCATCGGACCATCTTCGATCGTCGTCACCTGTCGTAATGACACCGGGTACTTTACTGGTTTCACTTCTATCACCTCATCGTTTAGCGTACACGATTTTTTCGTCTGATGCACCTTCTGCTTACATGCAGGAAAAAAACGGATCCGATGTACGTCGAATCCGTTCCAGATTGTAGACAAATGGACTGACTCAAAAAATGACGCACCTTTTCACGCCCTTTCCTCAGGCGAGACACAAGCCCGTTTTCCCGCTCCATTCGAGCAGGAAAACGGGTCTTGTTTGTCTCTGACAGCGCAAAATTGCGCTTTTTCCTGTAGGAGTGGCGTGTAACGTGTCATTTTCTTTATACCCGGAAGGAGAATCAGAAAAGCGTTTTGTTCACTCGACATCGCTTCCTAGGGAAAAACAAGCAAGAGCGACCCTGCAGCGAATCGAAGCGGCGCGATGCTTGTCCCAGGAAAACGATGCGAGACGAACAAAAAAAAGCGCAATCCTTCTCGTTAGAGAACAATTGCACTTATCTTCAGTCTCAAACGGATTCGATGTACTTCGAATCCGTTCAAAACATATTAGCGCACACGGTACAGACGAGCTTCGAATGGACGAAGGACGAGTTCTGTTCCTTCGTGGTGCATCGTCGGATAGTTGCCAAGCAACATATTGTCCGAGTGCAAGATGATGTCCGTATCGATTTCTGCTGTTTCGCCTTTTAAGTTCGTAACGATCAAGAATTGTTCGTCACCAAGCGTCCGTGTATACGCGTAGACTTTCGTGTCTTCCGGTAAGATGAGATCGTACGCGCCGTAAATCAACGTCTCTTCCATCTTGCGGATTTGGATCATTCGTTTGTAGAAGTTCAAGATCGAATCTTCATCTTGTTCTTGCGACGCGACGTTGATATCCGCGTAGTTCGGGTTGACACCAAACCATGGAGATTGATTCGAGAAGCCACCGTTTTGCTCATTTGTCCACTGCATTGGTGTGCGTGAGTTATCACGGGACGAGTTCCAGATGACTTCCATGATTTCCTCATGTGTTTTCCCAGAAGCAAGTTGCATGTCGTACATGTTTTTCGTCGCGACATCATCATAATCCGAGATGTCCGGGAATTGAACGTTCGTCATCCCGATCTCTTGTCCTTGATAGATGAACGGTGTGCCTTGCATGAAGAAATACATCATCGCAAGCGACTTCGCGCTCTCTTTCCAGTACTGTTCCTCGTCACCCCAAAGAGAGACCGAACGAACCTTATCATGGTTTTCGAGGTACAAGGCATTCCAACCTGTTGCTTCAAGTCCTTTTTGCCATTTCGTCAGCACTTGTTTCAGTTTGACGACGTCGACGCCTTTTTCCGCATCGGCACGCCAGAGATCCATGTGCTCGAACTGGAAGACCATGTTCATCTTACCGTTCTCTTCCCCGACCCAGAGATCCGCTTCTTCCGGTGTGACGCCGTTTGCTTCTCCGACTGTCATGATATCGTATTTCGAGAACGTCTCATCCTTCAACTCTTCGAGATACGCATGGATGCCTTCGACGTTCATATGCATATCGAATGAAGGGACATACGGCATACCGAGCGGATTCGGGAGATCAGCGAATGATTGATCCTTGTTGATGTGACTGATCGCATCGATTCGGAAACCGTCGATACCTTTATCGAGCCACCAGTTGATCATCGTATAGACCGCTTGACGCATGTCGCGGTTTTGCCAGTTCAAGTCTGGTTGACGACGAGAGAAGACGTGCAGGAAGTACTGCTCTGTCTTTTCATCATATTCCCATGCTGATCCACCGAAAATACTTTCCCAGTTGTTCGGTTCTCCACCATTGACCGCATCTTTCCAGATGTACCAATCGCGTTTCTCATTGTCTTTCGACGAACGTGATTCAAGGAACCACGGGTGTTCATCCGATGTGTGGTTAACGACGAGATCAAGCAAGACCTTGATGTCGCGCTTATGCGCTTCTTCCATCAAGAGATCGAAGTCCGTCATCGTACCGAACTCATCCATGATGTCTTCATAATCACTAATGTCATATCCGTTATCGTCGTTCGGTGACTTGAACATCGGGCAAATCCAAAGAACGTCGACGCCAAGATCCTTCAAATAATCCAATTTTGCGATGATACCCGGAATATCGCCGATTCCATCGTTGTTTGCATCGTAAAAGCTGCGTGGATAGATTTGGTAAGCAACTGCTTCTTTCCACCAAGCTCGTGTAATTGTTTGTTGGGCCGTTTCAGGGCGCGGTATCATTTGTGTCATGTGTCGTGAATCCTCTCGTAGGTCAGTCTTTGGGGTGTTGTTTTCATCAGTTATTGAACTTCTATACACATAGCGCAACCGATTGCGCAATTCCTCTACCTTCATCTTATCAAATCCACTTTTAAAGTCAATGTTTCGGGGGTGATTCCACCATTTCACATCAACGGTTGTCACTCTTCGTTCACACTGAATATTTCAGGTTGTTTTACATTACATTTACTGAATTATCCTACACTGTTTATCGGTCGATTTCTACCCTTTTGCATAACCTTTCCTTCCGAAAGTGAATCTTTTTTTCTTCGTTCGGGTATACCCTTACCAATGCATGTAAAAAAGGGGGATTTTCAAGATGAAGGGACAATTCTTTATTGGTGGACAATGGCTAGATCATGGACGAGAACGGACGGATGTTACGAATCCAGCTACTGGAGAAGTCGTCGGTAGTGTACCAAACGGAACAAAATCAGACGTCAACGACGCAGTAGAAGCAGCACGGAAGGCATTTCCTGATTGGTCGAAACGGACAGTCTACGAACGTGCCGAACTTCTCGAGAAGTTATATGCGAAGATGATTGAGAAAAAAGATGAACTGGCTCGCCTGATGACGCTTGAAATGGGGAAACCGCTCGCTGAGTCAGAAGGTGAAGTGCAGTATGCCGCAAACTTCGTCAAATGGTTTGCAGAGGAAGGAAAACGCGCTTATGGACGTGTCATTCCAACACATGATGCTTCTAAACGACTTCAAGTCATCAAACAGCCGGTCGGTGTCGTTGCTGCGATCACACCATGGAACTTCCCGGCTGCCATGATTACCCGAAAGCTTGCTCCGGCACTCGTCGCCGGATGTACGTTCGTCATCAAACCACCAACAGCGACTCCGCTTACCGCGCTTCGTCTTCTTGAACTCTGTCAGGAAGTCGGGATTCCAGAAGGCGTCGTCAATGCCGTTACAGGGAGCGGGAAAGCACTCGGTGAATCACTCGCGACACATCCGCATGTCGATAAGATCACCTTCACTGGTTCAACCGAAGTCGGACGGACGCTGATGGCTCAGGGAGCAGAGACGATCAAGGCGATGTCGCTTGAACTCGGCGGACATGCACCGATTCTCGTCTTTGATGACTGTGACCTTGATTTAGCTGTCGCTGAGACGATTAAGTCGAAATTCCGTAATGGCGGTCAAACGTGCGTCTGCGGAAACCGGATTTACGTATCCGACTCGATCTATGACGCGTTCGTTGAAAAACTCGGGCAAGAGACAGCGAAGCTGAAGACCGGAAATGGTCTTGATGCTGAGACGAAGATTGGACCGATGATCAATAAAGCGGGTTACGATAAAGTCAAAAAACATGTCGATGATGCGACATCCGCTGGTGCACGAGTCGTCACGGGCGGAACAGGAACGACGGATGAGGAGAACGATGTCTATTATTATGAAGCAACCGTTCTCGCGGACGTAAAACCCGGCATGCTGATCATGAACGAGGAGACGTTCGGACCTGTTGCTCCCGTCCAGCGTGTCAGTTCTGATGAGGAAGCGGTTCGTTACGCCAACCAGACACCATTCGGTCTCGCTTCGTACGTCTTTACAAAGGATTACGCGCGTGCCATTCGTGCAATCGAGGGGCTTGATTATGGAATCGTCGGCTGGAATGATGGCGTTCCTTCTGCTGCGCAAGCACCATTTGGTGGAATGAAACAATCCGGTCTCGGACGCGAAGGTGGTAGTGAAGGACTCGAAGCGTATCTCGAGACGAAGTACATTTCAATCGGTGGACTAGCGTGAACGCGGCGGATTGGTTCGTCCAATGTTTAGAGGCAGAGGGCGTCACGCATATCTTTGGTGTTCCCGGTGAGGAAAACATCACATTACTCGAATCATTCAGTCGTTCGTCGATCACCTTCATCACGACGCGTCACGAAACGAACGCCGCTTTCATGGCAGCGATGTTCGGTCGCCTGAGTGGACGACCGGGTGTCTGCCTATCGACACTTGGTCCCGGTGCGACCAATATGATGACCGGTATTGCAAGTGCGACGATGGATCATTCCCCTGTCGTCGCGATCACTGGTCAAGGAGCGACAGCACGGCAACACAAAGCATCGCATCAAATGTTTGATCTCGTAGACCTCTATCGTCCGGTCACGAAGTCCAGTACGTCCGTTCTGTCAGCGGAGGTCATTCCAGAAATCGTTCGACGTGCCTTTGCGACAGCAAAAAGCGAAAAACCAGGGGCAACCCATATCTCTTTTCCAGAAGACATCGCAAAACAAGAACGTGATCAAGCAGCGACACCCTTGCAACAAGATAGCACGCCAACACATCTCCATTCCCTGACGATTGATGATCCCGATGCCTTACGTCTGATCGAACGAGCAAAACGTCCGGTCATCATTGCTGGATTTGGCATCCACCGGCAGCAAGCACTCGATGCGTTTCGAGCATTCGTCGAAAAGCTCCAAGCTCCCGTCGTCGAGACGATGATGGGAAAAGGAGCGATTTCTTCACACCATCCGCTCGCTGCACACACGATCGGTTTACCAGACGTCGATTACAACCAGCGGATTCTCGATGCGAGTGACCTCATCATTACGGTGGGCTACGATATTACGGAGTTACCTCCACAAAAATGGAACCCAAAAAAGACACCGATCGTCCATTTGGATACAAATCCTCACGAAATCGATGCCTATTATCCGGTCGTCGCGAACGTAGTCGGACCACTCGTCGATATGCTGACTGTATTGACTCCTTTACTGCCCGAGCGTGCGTGGAACGACTGGCAACAAGATCGCGATAAATTACGCAACGAGATTCAAGAAACGTACTCGCTTGCCTTGCCTTTACATCCTCAAAGTATCGTTCGTGAACTCGAACGAACCGTCGGGGAGGATGGCATGGTCTTCTCGGACGTCGGTGCACACAAAGTCTGGCTCGCACGCCATTATCAAACGACACGTCCGGATCAGTTATTCATTTCCAACGGATTTGCTTCGATGGGCTATGGTTTATCGAGTGCGCTCGCAGCCAAACTATTGTATCCGGACCGGCGAATCGTCTGTGCCGCTGGAGATGGTGCCTTTTTGATGAATGGTCAGGATCTCGAGACCGCCGTTCGTTTGAAGCTTCCACTTGTCGTGTTGATTTGGCGTGACGGTACCTATGGACTGATTGAATGGAAACAACAACAAGCGTATGGGCGGTCGTCCTACATCACGTTTGACAATCCAGACCTCGTTCAACTGGCTCATGCTTTCGGCGCACTCGGTCTCCGTGTCGGTGAACATGGCTCCCTCGCACATTGTCTTGACCAAGCATTTGCAAGTGATGGACCCGTTTTGATTGACTGTCCGGTCGATTACCGGGAAAATCTAAAGTTAAGTGAACGTCTCCGGACGTATGGAGGGTGATATACATGACACAACCACGTAAACTGCAATCTATTTCTGATTTTGATCAATTTGCGTCCGAACATACCGCGTTCGTGATTTGCAAACACAGCACGACATGCCCGATCAGTGCCGCAGGATTCTCGGAGTATACGAAGTTCGCGGATGAAACGTCTGTTCCAACGGCGTATCTTTTCGTCCAAGAAGCTCGAACGTTATCGAATCACATCGCCGAACATTACAGCGTTCGACACGAGTCACCACAAGTCTTGTTCATTCAAGACGGTAAATCGGTCTGGACAGCCTCTCATTACGACATCACGAAAGATGCACTCGAAACGAACGTCCAGTAATGCTAGCTATGAAACAAGCCTCCGGCTGTTTCATACTGAAGACAAAGCGCAATTTTTCTTTAACGAGAAGGATTGTGCTTTTTTGTTTACCTTGAATCGTTATCCTAGGAAGCGATTTCGAGTGTACAAAATGCTTCTCTCCTCGTTTAGCCTACTAGAAAAACGCTTTCAATCTTACATAAAAAATAAAATTATCTTTCTTAGCTATTATTATTTGTAATTCGAACTAAATCGGATTAAGATAAACTACAGATAGAACGACCGTATAGAAATATGTACCGTTAGTTTAGTTAGGAGGATACTTATGCAACAAAGTGCAACTCACACAGCTCGAGCTCCTTACGGCATTCTCGCCGTTTTGATGATCGGGGCATTCATTGCTTTCTTAAATAATACATTGCTCAACATCGCCCTTCCTTCGATCATGAAGGATCTTGTGATTGAACCATCGACTGCTCAATGGCTGTCGACTGGTTTCATGCTCGTCAACGGTGTCTTGATTCCGACATCTGCGTTCTTGATTCAAAAATATTCGGTTCGTCGCCTCTTCTTACTCGCGATGACTCTCTTCTCGGCTGGAACGATTCTTGCCGGCTTCGCAGAAGTCTTCCCTGTCTTGCTTGCAGGACGGATGATTCAAGCATCTGGTTCTGCGATCATGATGCCGTTACTGATGAACGTCATGCTCGTCAGTTTCCCGATTGAAAAACGCGGAACCGCAATGGGATTCTTCGGATTAATCATGATGGGTGCCCCAGCGATCGGACCGACGTTGTCTGGTTGGATCATCGAGCACTACGATTGGCGGATGTTATTCCACTTCATCACACCAATCGCCTTGATCGTACTCGTCGCTGGTTTCTTCTTACTTCGTGACGTCAAGGAACGGTCTGCCACTCGGATCGATCTCGCTTCCGTGGCACTTTCGTCACTTGGTTTCGGTGGCTTACTGTATGGATTCAGTTCTGCCGGCTCTAAAGGTTGGGACAGCTTCCACGTCTACGGTGCGCTGATCGTCGGAGTCATCGCACTCGTAACATTCATTTACCGTCAGCTCCATATGGAACGTCCGATGCTCAACTTCAAGATTTATCGTTACCCGATGTTTGCCTTGTCTTCTGCCATCTCGATGGTCGTCACGATGGCGATGTTCTCGGGCATGTTATTGCTTCCGATCTATGTCCAGACGATTCGCGGTATCTCACCACTTGATGCGGGTCTCATGCTATTACCGGGTGCCATCTTGATGGCCGTCATGTCACCAATCAACGGGAAACTGTTTGATAAGATCGGTGGACGTCCTCTTGCGTTGACTGGTTTGTTCATCACAGTCGTTACCAGCTACTACTTCAGTCAGCTTGAGATGGATACGACGTATACACATCTGATCGTCCTGTATTCGTTACGGATGTTCGGGATGTCAATGGTCATGATGCCAGTCTCGACGAACGGTTTAAACCAGTTACCAACGCGCTACTATCCACACGGAACAGCGATGAACAATACGCTGCAACAAGTATCCGGTGCGATCGGAACCGCGTTGCTTGTAACGATCATGTCGACGCATGCGAAGACACGTGGAACAGAACTCGCGTCTGAAGCGGCGAAGAACATGACGAGTCAACCGACAGCTGAAGCGGCTGCTGCTCTGAAACAACAGATCACAATGCAAGCGACGCTTGACGGAATCAACTATGCGTTCTTCATCTCGACGTTCATTGCTGGTCTAGCATTCGTCCTTGCTTTCTTCATTAAACGGGCGACACAAGCTGAAGACATCATTAGCGATCAACGTTCATTAAACGAAACGATCGTCAAACCACAAGTTTCCAATCAATAAGTACAAAAGCAGTCGCCTCTCGCGACTGTTTTTTATTTCTTAAGCTAAATACTGGTACCCCCCATACCTATATGTTACAGTAAAGATAACAACAAGATCACTAAAGGAGGTACGGCTATGACACACGATCACCCCGTCGTTCCACGAACGAACGAAGAACAAGATGCGTTGATGAAACGACTAAAGCGCATCGAAGGGCAAGTCCGCGGGATTGCCAATATGGTATCTGAAGATCGGTATTGCATCGATATCTTAACGCAAACGGCATCGATTCAAGCAGCTTTGCGGCAAGTCGAACTACAAATCATCGAACGCCATGTCAAGATGTGCATGCATGAAGTCGCCACCCGTAAAGATAGTACGGACGCTTACGTCGATGAATTGATGGCGGTCATCGCTCGATTGAAAAAGTAAGGAGGGTTTTCTGATGTCAAAAACGATTGAGTTTGATATTGAAGGCATGACGTGTGCCGCCTGCTCCGCCCGGATTGAAAAAGTCCTCAACCGGATGGACGGGGTCGAAGCCACGGTCAACTTGCCGCTTGAAACCGCTCGTGTCTCGATTTCTGATGCCTATGACGATCAAGCAATCATCGAAAAAATCCGAAAAATCGGCTACGGGGCAACGGTCAAACAAGCACCACACGCAACAAAATCAAATCGCCGGATGCTGTATCGCTTTATCATCGCGGCTATTCTATCGTTACCGTTGCTCGCGAGCATGCTGACGCATATTCCGAACAGTCCGTTCCACCTTCCATTCTTAATGAATCCGTGGCTACAGTTTGCTTTAGCGACACCGGTGCAATTCATCATCGGAGCGCCCTTCTATAGTGGGGCTTATAAAAGTTTACGGAGTGGGAGTGCCAACATGGATGTCCTCGTTGCACTCGGAACATCGGCAGCCTACTTTTATTCCGTTGCTGAAATGCTACTCGTTTCTGATATGCCGCATCTCTACTTTGAGACGAGTGCGATTCTGATTACACTCGTCTTACTCGGGAAAGTCCTCGAAGATCGTGCGAAACAACAGACGACGGGAGCGATTAAAAGTCTGCTCTCCCTACAAGCAAAAGAAGCCGTCGTCTTAGAGAACGGACAGGAACGAACGGTCTCCATCGATGCAATTCAAACTGGGATGATCTTACTCGTAAAACCTGGAAATAAAATTCCGACAGATGGTGTCATTCGTGCAGGCGACGCGTATCTCGATGAGTCGATGTTGACCGGTGAATCTGCGCCTATTCATAAAACGGTTGGAGCATCCGTCATTGGTGGTACGCTGAATACGAATGGATCTTTACAAGTCGAAGCGACAAAGATCGGACAAGCGACGGTTCTCGCACAAATAATTCGCGTCGTCGAACAAGCGCAAACTGAAAAGGCACCGATTCAACGACAAGCCGATCGAATTTCTGGTGTGTTCGTGCCGATCGTCGTTGCCATCGCGCTTCTGACGTTAGCCGCTTGGTGGATGATCAGTGGATCCTTTGCGGAAGCGATTCGTCCTGCCATCGCGGTGCTCGTCATCGCTTGTCCATGTGCACTCGGACTTGCGACACCGACTTCGATCATGGTCGGAACCGGAAAAGGGGCTGAACGAGGGATTCTCTTTAAAGGGGGCGCTCAACTCGAGAATCTTCAACACGTCGATGCTGTCGTCTTTGATAAGACCGGAACACTGACAGTCGGTCGCCCTGTCGTCGTCGAAACGTTCGGTACGGAGACAGCGCTCGATTTCGCTGCTGCGCTTGAACGGCAATCGGAACACCCTCTTGCTCGCGCCATCACAGCAGAACGGGATGTCGTCTTTGATATCGAACGGTTCCACGTCGAATCAGGACGTGGGATTACGGGACAAATCATGGGACATGATCTCATCGTCGGATCGGCGCGAATGATGCAGGAACGAAACATCGTTCTTCCTGATTGGACATCACCTGGAGCGACTCTCGTATACGTCGCTGTTGATGGAGAAGTCGCGGCCGGATACGCCATCCGTGACGCGCTAAAAGATTCAGCGAAAGAAACGATCCAGCGTTTGCGCCAGACAAAAGAAGTATATCTCTTGACCGGTGACCGCCGGGAAGTCGCCAATCATTTAGCAACAGAACTGGGACTGGATCCAGCGTTCGTCTTTGCTGACGTTTTGCCGATTGAAAAGGCAGATGTCATTCAGTCACTTCAACAAACGAAACGTGTCGCGATGGTCGGAGACGGTATCAATGATGCCCCTGCTCTCGTAACAGCGGATGTCGGCATCGCGCTCGGTAGCGGAACGGATGTCGCTCTTGAAGCAGCCGACGTGACGTTGCTTGGACACGATTTGAAACAAGTTTTACTTGCGATCGAGCTGAGTGAGCAGACGATGAAAAACATTCGTCAAAATCTCGTCTTCGCACTTGGCTACAATACGATTGGCATTCCGGTCGCTTTTCTCGGTCTGCTTGCCCCATGGCTTGCGGGTGCCGCGATGGCATTCAGCTCTGTCTCTGTCGTGACGAATGCGTTACGATTAAAACGTACCCCACTATCTGAAGGAGGAACATCATCATGAAAGAAACAACATTATCTGTTATCGGCATGACATGCAATCACTGTAAAGCGAGTGTCGAATCCGCTCTATCTGAAGTCGAAGGTGTGCAACAGGCAACTGTCTCACTCGAACAAAACCAGGTTACAGTCCAGCACGAGGATGTACCTCGTGAACGTCTCGTCGATGCGATCGAAGAGATTGGCTACGATGTACCGACTGCTTAAATTTTCATGCCAAACTGCTTCTAACACGCAGTTTGGCTTTTTTATTTTTTGAAAAGCGGGAATGTACGGAGTAAGGAGGGGTTCGTATGGTACCGAAAATCGAATTCGTAGAACACTTCGACGACAACAAAGGAAAACGATTTAAAATCGAACTTTGGAATCTCGGAACCTTCACATTCAGTGCCGAGTCAGCTCGTGGACCTGTCACCCGTTTCACCTCCATTGACATTCAATTCGTTCAAGCTTGCGTTCAACGAATGCGCTCCATCGTGGACGCCAAAAAAGCATTTCAGGAAGACCAACCAGTCTAATCCTGTTCTTTTTCTATTCTCCTCATGGCGCTTGCCATGAGTTTTTTTGTTTCCGGTCAATGTTTTTCAATATTCTCGTCTTTTTTTCGAAAATCAGTATCGCTTCGTCAAGATGAACCGATAAAAGACAGACATCATTTTATTCACATCTTGAGTATTGGAGGCAACTACGTGCGTAACCCTTTTAAAAGTAAGACTACTGCGGCTTATCAAGCTACCATCGGCTTTCCTGATTCCCGTCTCATCACAAAGACGGCAGATCCTGATCTCACATCCCGTCTCGTATACATGGGATATACAGAAGAACAGCTACAGACGCTCAAATCGATGGCACCTGTCGTTCAAGGGATTTTAGATGAGGTCCTTGAACAAGTTCTCGATCACCTTCTCTTAAATCCAGAGATGGCAACGATTGCGAAACAATCATCGACACGCGAACGACTGAAGAAAGTCTTCGCCGACTACTTCACGAGTCTACTGACAGGAAACATGGACGAGTCGTTCCTCGCGATGCGGACACGGATGGGACAGACGCATAAACATAACTTCGTTCCTGTCACTTGGTTCATCGCCTCGTATGCTGCGTTTCAGACGTTGTTGATTCCAAAAATCGTCGAACATTATCAGCATGACCCAGCGCAACTGACGACAGCCGTACTCGCTTTGACACATGCGATGAACTTAGATGCTCAAATCGTGACGAGCCAGTATGTCGATTCTCGTCTTCATGAAGTGACAGCAGCGAACGAGTCGCGTCGACAACTTTTGACAGACGTCGTTCGTGTCAGTCAAGAAGTTGCCAGTTCGGTCGAGCACACGGATCATGCCATCATTGAGACGAGCCGTCGCGCCTCACAAGTATTAGCAGAAACAGCTCAGACAGAGCAGACGAGTCAGCAGCTCGTCCAAATGACGATTGCCAACGAACGACAGATGCAACAGATGGAGCAACAATTCGCTCAATCGACACAACAAGTCGGTACTTCGCTTGAAAGCATCCATGAATTGAAGACGACGTCGGATGACATCGTCCAGATGACGCAAAGCATCGAAGCAATCGCCAATCAGACGAACTTACTCGCGTTGAATGCTTCGATTGAAGCAGCACGTGCCGGTGAACACGGTAAAGGTTTTGCTGTCGTCGCGACCGAAGTTCGGAACCTTGCTGAAAATGCCAAGTCATTAAGTAGCAGTATCAATGGTCTTATTCAAAAGAACAATGGTAATATCACACAACTCGTTTCTCAGATGGAAGACATCACACGCGCCAACACCGCATCTCAGCAAGAACTGCAACAAGTCAAACAAGGAATCCAAACCGTCAAGAGTGAGATGGAAAACTCTCTCACCTTATTTGGACGAAACAAGGAAAACCTCGGACAAATCGTCGAGACGATCCAAGGTCTCAGTAAGACGACACAAGGATTGACGACACTGACGACGGATCTTGTCGCTGCTTCCGAAACACATTAAAAAATAGGCAATTCTTATTCTCGGTTTTAACCGAAATAAGAATTGCCTATTTTACTTTACTCGTCTTGTTCTGCTGTGACGACAAGACGCTGATCGTATCCTTTTGACTCTGAAAACGTACCTATACATGAAATGAGTGTCAGTTTATTCATGACGGTCGCACCGAAGATTGATCCGACAGGTGCTTCATCGACAGGATAGGACATGACGTTCGTCACCACGTACGATACCTGTTGTCCTGCTTTTCCCGTCACTTCAATCCGTTGCCCTTTTTTCATCTTGGCTAAATCATAAAACACAGCGGGACCTTCTTGATCATCCAAGTGCCCGGCTAGTACGACATTTCCGGTTTGCCCGGCTTTTGCTCCGTACTTGTACCAAGCAACCTGATCAGTCTGTTTCGGAACATCCATCCGTCCTTGTTTATCCTTCCCGACGACTTCGATGTTCGCTTTCACATCGAGCGTCGGAATTGTAATACGCGTTGGTATGAACGCCTCTTCATCCACCTTTTCAGATGGAGTGGACGAAGAAGACGTCGTTGTTTCGGTTTGTTTTGGTTTTTCCGGCTTTGTAGCATCTGGAGGTGATCCCGATTGACATCCGGCTAATACGAGTAAGAGAAGAAGACTACTCTTAAGCGTTTTGTTTACGACGGACGACATACGCTGTTCCTACTAACAAGGCAGCTGCTGCTGCGACTGCCCATGGTGTAGCAGAAGCCGTATCAGATGAACCACCAAGTCCTGTTTCTGGCATTGATGCCATTTCACCACCGTCTGGGATCAAGAGGACTTCAAATGCTGGTTCGCCTTCAAGTAAGCCGATTGCGAGTGCTGTATAGTTTTTGCCACTGTCAAGTTTGACACCATCCAGTGCTTTGACGACATCCGTTGCGCCTGCAGGACGGACTTCAAGGTCATACGTACCTGCATCGAGTGTACCGTAGTCAGAGACTTTCGAGAATTCAAGGTTACTGAAGAGTGGGTCTCCACCTTTTGGTGCGACATCAACAGCTGGTGCATCTGGTGCAAAGTGTGCGACACGAACCATTGATTTTCCATCTTCGCCTTTACCGTTGTCTTCCATGACCGCAAGTTTGATATCAGCTAGTTTGCCGATTGCTGCGACCGAATAGAATTTACCAGCTTCTACGTTGAGTGTTTGAGAGAGCACAGGATCTTTCGTAGTTCCTGCAGCGAATACTTCTACTTTATGTTCGCCAGCTGGTAGTGTGAGATAATCTGTGACATCTTTGAATTTTGCTCCTGATACCGCTTTTTTGCCATCGACCGCGATATCGACTGCCGGAGCATCTGGTGAAGCATGAATGACACGAACCATTGCGTCATCTGCTGCGCCTACTGGTAGCACGAATAGTGCAAACAGTAACGTAGCGGTCACAAACGATAAGAGTTTCTTCATCTTTTTTCCACCTTTCTGATTGTCAAATGTACATCGCTCTCAAACCAATGTTCTTACACTTCTGAACATTTCCTTCGTGGTGACATCTTAAACTTAAGATACTTCCGTATATGTGTAAAGATTTCAGTGTGCTATGAACTTGTTTTGAAAACACATTGACTTTATCTTTATTTTCAAAATAAAATATGTAGTAAATCCGTTGAAAAGAAGGTTGATTATGATAGATTCTTACGATTTAAATATTATCTATTTATTAAGACAAGATGCCCGGATGAAATGGTCAACACTTGCACAGCACATCGGCTTATCGGCACCGGCTGTTGCAGAACGTGTCGCCCGCTTACAAGAGCAAGGTATCATCTGTCAGTTGACGACGGTGCTAGACCCTTCCTCCTTTGACTATCGCCTTGCTGCATTCGTCGCTGTTTCACTCGAGCGACCGGAACATCGGGCACCGTTTCTAAAACGAGTTCAAGAACTTGAGTATGTACTGGAGTGCCATCACGTCGCCGGGGACGATGACTATTTACTCAAAATACGCTGTCGGGACACGGAACAGCTTGATGAAATCATCACCTACCACATCAAAGAATTAGCAGGTATCCTACGGACGAAAACGACAATCATCATGCGGACGGAAAAGGAATCGCTCCATTTTCCGTTACCCGAGGTCGACTGATGTTTACGACTGGTTTTGGTATCGGTTTTGCCTTAGCCGCCCCCGTCGGTCCGATCGGCCTCTTATGCATGCAACGAACTCTTCGACATGGAAGAGTTTCTGGCATCGTTTCCGGACTCGGAGCCGCTACGGCAGACTTCACTTACGGGATACTCGCGTTATCTGGTTTTTCACTCGTGCAATCTTTACTCACCCAAGCATCTTGGATGCAATTGATTGGCAGTCTATTTTTGTGTTACATCGGCTGGTCGATGTTTCAAGCTTCTTCGAACGCCTCGATTTCTGATACGGCCACGTCACGGTTAAGTGCCTATCTTTCCGTCTTACTCCTGACGTTTTTAAATCCGATGACGATCACACTGTTCCTGGCGTTGTTTGCACGTTTTGAGTTAACGATGACGAACGGACAGGATGCGTTTTTGTTTCTAATCGGTATTTTTCTCGGTTCTGCCGCCTGGTGGGTCATTCTAGCGAACATCACGCACCTGCTCAAGCACCAGCTTGCGATACCCACTTTACGTATCATTCAGTGGACGTCTGCCAGTCTAATCATCGGATTCGGTGCATTCGGGGTCATTCAGTTCTTCTTCTGAGCAAAACAAAAGAGACCGACATCACGTCCGGTCTCTTTTGCTTTTTCATTTAATGAATCCAATCATCATTTCGCGTAATACTTTTGCTGCCGCGATCGCTGTCATATCGGATTGATCGTACGCTGGGCATACTTCTACCAAATCCGCGCCGATGACGTCAACGTCTGCTCGTGCGATCATGTGAACGACTTCAAGTAATTCCTTCGTCGTCACTCCACCGATTTCTTGCGTCCCTGTTCCTGGTGCTGCTGACGGATCGAGAACATCGATATCGATCGTGACGTAGACTTTTTTACCGGCAAGTGTTGGAAGAACTTGACGAAGCGGCTCGACGATCTCGTATTTGAAGAGGTTGTAGCCTGACGTCTTCGCCCATTCGAACTCTTCTTTCATACCTGAACGAATTCCGAATGAATAGCAGTTCTCTGGTCCGATCAAGTTTGCGATTTTCTTAAGTGGCGTCGAGTGCGACAATGGCTCTCCTTCATACTCATCGCGTAAGTCTGTATGCGCATCAAAGTGAAGCACGACGAAATCATCGTAGTGTTTATCGAACGCTTTGACGACCGGCCATGTGACTAAATGTTCGCCACCTATACCGAGCGGGAACTTGCCTGCTGTCAGTAACGAATCGACGTATTCTTCAATCATATCAAGTGATTTTTGAGCATTCCCGAATGGTAACGGGATATCTCCCGCGTCAAACAATTTCGCGTCAGCGATGTCACCATCTAAGTACGGGCTATATTCTTCTAAACCAAGTGAGACTTCACGGATACGTGCCGGACCGAATCGTGAACCCGGACGGAAACTGACCGTCCAGTCCATCGGCATGCCGTATAAAATTCCTTTTGCATCTTCGTGAGTCGGTTGACTCGCGATAAAGACTTTTCCTGAATATGCTTCATCAAAACGCATGATCCATTCCCCCTGTTCATTTGCCGCTTGCTGATGCAAACGCCTGTTTACCTGACAACAGAGCGATTTCGAAGATCGAAACCGCTCTGTTCATGTGTGTCTATAGTGACTGAACTCAGCCGTTCGTCAAATCTTTAACGAACTTCGGTAGCGCGAAAGCTGCCGTGTGAAGCTCAGGCGTATAATACTTCGTGTCGATCTCGTGGAAACGCTCTGCTGCAACTGCAAGCGGATCGTGTTTCTTTGATCCGATCGTGAACGTCCAAAGACCACTTGGGTATGTCGGAACGTTAGCGATGTAGAGCTTCGTGATCGGGAAGATTTCTTTGACGTCGCGTTGAACATCACGGATCAAGTCTGGTGTGAACCATGGGTTATCCGATTGTGCGACGAAAATGCCGTCTTCTTTCAATGCTTTTGAAATACCAGAGTAGAAGCCTTTCGTAAACAAGTTGACCGCTGGACCAACTGGTTCTGTCGAGTCGACCATGATGACATCATACTCGTTTTCTGCTTCTGCGATATGCATGAATCCATCCCCAACGATGACTTCGACGCGTGCATCGTCCAATCCACCTGCAATGTTCGGGAGGTATTTTTTCGAATACTCGATGACTTTTCCGTCGATCTCAACTAAAACAGCTTTTTCGACGGACGGGTGTTTCAAGACTTCACGGATGACTCCGCCGTCTCCTCCACCAACGACCAGAACCGATTTTGGATTCGGGTGTGTGAACAATGGGACGTGCGCGACCATCTCGTGGTAAACGAACTCGTCCTTATCTGTCGTCATGACCATTCCGTCAAGTAACAACATCGTACCGAACTCGTCCGTTTCAACCATCTCTAGGCGTTGAAACTCCGTTTGTTCGCTCTCATAAACGTGGTTGACACGGAATGTGATACCGTAATCTTCCGTTTGGTGTTCCGTGAACCATAACTTTAATTTTTGTTCCATTTGCGATAGAACCCCTTTCTTTCATCAAGACAAAAGTTGTTCGTATGCGAGTGGCGTTTACGGCGCTTCTTAATCATACAAATGCGAGTATACCGAATTTCGAAAGAAACTTCTATATAATTCGAAAATTTTTGTCTTCCGTCTTTACTCGACGAACGTCACGATTTCCTCAAGCGGACGACGTTGCTTCCCACGTTTTGGTTCTTCTGCCCGGTAACCGAATGCGACCATGACCGGCACCGTGAAAACAGAACGATCGAGCAGTCCACGATCGACGAGTAATTGCTCGACAGCTTGCTGGTCGAATCCTTCGATTGGGCATGAATCGACACCGATTTGTGCTGCCGTCGACATCATCTTCCCAAGTGCGATATAAGCTTGTTTAGCTGCCCAGTCTTCCATCGCTTTTGGGTTATCACCAATCGCGAAATCCTCCTCTAAAAACAGACCATAACGCTTCGTCCGTCCGGCCTTTGCTTCTTCGGATAGACCAAGGAAATCCATCATCTGCGTGACATGTGGACCATTTGCCTGCATTTGTTCTCCTGTCCGGGCGAGGAACAAGACAAAGTGACTCGCTGTCGGCAATTGTCCTTGTGCGCCCCAAGAGATTTCTTTTAAGGCGTCTCGGATTTCTGGATTTTGAATGACGAGCATATTCCATGGCTCATATCCGAACGAGCTCGGTGACAGACGCGCCGTTTCTAAAATGAACCGAAAATCGTCTTCTGGGATCATTTGACCATTAAATGCCTTTGTCGCATGACGAGATTGAAATGCTTCAAGAATTGTTTGTTTTTGTTGTTGTTTTTCCATTGGAAATGCCTCCTTCAAAATGATGACTGCTTTTGTTATATCAAATCTGATTTCAGACCGCCTCTGATTTGCTCACGTCAAGCTTTACGTTAGTTTTAAGACGAAACGGGAAATAATAGTATTAACGTTTTCCTTTTTTTATTTCCACATTATTTAAAAAACGCTTGATTGCAATCTTTTTTGCTTATCCTTCCATGAAAAACATTGATCTCTTTGTTCTCATTTCCCGGTCGATTTGCTTTTCCACACAAATGTTTGTTACGGTAGTACCCTGCGTGATTAGGTTTTGTTATCGGATCGACGGGGTAATGATAATGTCGTTGCCATCATTTGATACAGAACAACTATGTAAAATTCGAAAGAAGGTGTTGAACACGATGGAAAATAATCGAAAAAGTAAGATCACAAAAGTCTTTATGGTATCCGTCATTTTCTGTGTGCTCTTTACCATATGGGGAATCTTACCGGAATCCCTAATCGGTGCAGCTAGTCTCGGAAATGTCACAGCTCAAGCACAATCCTTTGTCTCTAACGGATTTGGCTGGCTTTATCTTCTCGGCATGAGTGCTTTTTTAATCATTGCTATCTTTTTAATCTTTTCCCGCTTTGGTTCCATCCGACTCGGTAAGGATTCGGATCGTCCTGAATATGGTCTCATTTCTTGGTTTGCGATGCTCTTCAGTGCTGGTATGGGAATCGGGCTTGTCTTCTGGGGTGTCTCAGAGCCATTGACGCACTTCCATACACCGCCAGTCGCAACAGATGATCCAACGGAAGCAGCACGCCTCGCAATGCGCTATTCATTCTTCCACTGGGGATTACATCCTTGGGCCTTATACGCGATCGTCGCGCTTGCTATCGCTTACTCGACATTCCGAAAAGGACGTCCAGCTACGATTGGTGACACTGTCGCTTCATTGATGAAGCCTCGGTATGCTTCTGCCGGTAAAGGTACCGTCGAAGTACTCGCCATCGTCGCAACAGCATTTGGTGTCGCGACGTCGCTCGGTCTCGGTGCACAACAAATCTCAGGTGGATTGAACTTCCTAACGAGTAGTATTCCTAACTCCTTCCTGACACAAATGATCATCATTGTCGTTGTGTCTGTCCTTTACATGATGAGTGCGGCATCAGGACTCGATAAAGGAATCGTTCGTCTCAGTAACGCCAACATCGTCCTCGCCGTTCTATTGATGATCGGCGTCCTGTTCCTCGGACCATTCAGTTTCATCATGGACCTCTTCGTACAAACAACAGGTGCTTATTTGCAAAACTTACCGGTCATGAGTTTCCGGGCATCTGCCTTTAATCCAGACGAACGAGGCTGGATCAACGATTGGACGATCTTCTACTGGGCATGGTGGATTTCCTGGTCACCATTCGTCGGTACGTTCATCGCCCGTGTCTCGAAAGGACGGACGATTCGTGAGTTCGTCATCGGGATTATGCTCGTCCCAACGATCTTTGGTCTCCTTTGGTTCTCTGTCTTCGGTGGATCAGCGATTTGGAACGAATTGTTCCAAAATGTCGATCTAATCTCGACGGTCAACGATAAAGGAGTCGAAACCGGTATGTTTGCTCTATTTGAAACATTCGGTGGCTTAGGCACGTTCCTTAGCATCGTCGCTGTCTTCTTGATCACGACGTTCTTCATTACGTCGGCTGACTCCGCGACATATGTTCTCGGTATGCTATCGTCTGGTGGTAGTCTCATGCCAAGCTTACGCATCAAGCTTGCTTGGGGTATCATCCAGTCTTCAATCGCCGCCGTCTTACTTTATGCCGGAGGATTGAGTGCCCTACAGGCAGCAGCTGTTCTAGCCGCCTTCCCGTTCATCTTCGTCGTCGGAATGATGGTCATCGCCCTGTTCAAAGATTTATCGGAAGAACCCGATGCGCAAAAAGAAGTCACAGACTTAAAACAAGATGCCTAAATCGTTTTGAATTCCTCCTTCCGTCGCATACGGAAGGAGGTCTTTTTTGTTATCCTGAATTATGCAAAGTAGAAAGAAATGAGGTGGCTCATGCGAAAACGTACACGCTGGTTAGTATCCCTCAGCGTCCTCGCATTAGGAAGCTGGTTTTTATATCGTGAAAATAATATCATCGATGTCTCACAGGTGACGGTTACGTCAAGTCGCTTACCGGAAGCATTTGATGGTTATCGTGTCGTCCAAGTAGCAGATTTACACGGCAAGGCGTTCGGGAATGAACAAGAACGACTACTGAAGAAAATTGATCGCGAAAAGCCGGATCTCGTCGTCATGACTGGCGATTTGATTGACTCGAGGCGAAACGGTGAAGAAGCTGCCCTTACACTCATGAAAGCGCTCGTTGATCGATACCCGGTCTACTTCGTCACCGGGAATCATGAGGTTCGGCTCAATCTAACGATTTTGCCAAAGCTTGAGCAACTGGGTGTCACCGTTCTCCGAAATCAATCACGTGTCATCGAATACCAAGGTCAATCAATTTCGCTGATCGGTATCGATGACCCGACGACGACACGGTGGCGCGAAGGGCTATCAGAACCGGATGGCATTCGTCAAAGTCTCGATCAAGCATTGCAAGACGTATCACCTGATGCGTTTCGACTTTTGCTTGCGCATCGTCCGGAATATAAATCCTTGTATGCCGAGCGTTCCGTTGATCTTGTCTTATCCGGTCACGCCCACGGCGGACAGATCCGCCTGCCGTTTACGGAAGGTCTGTATGCGCCTGGTCAAGGATTCTTTCCAACCGTGACGGCAGGTCGCTATCAGGAACAGCAGACCGAACTGATCGTCAGTCGTGGTCTCGGAAACAGCCTGTTTCCGTTTCGTCTGTTCAATCATCCAGAACTCGTCGTCTTGACGCTGAAACGACCATGAAAAAAGAACGTGTGCCGCGGCACACGTTCTTTTGTTTAGACCAACGCTTCATGTAAAGCAGCGTCAGCATTTTCCCACATCTCAGGTTTATGTGTCTGCAAGAAATCACGTAACAATTCTTTTGAACGCTCATCCATATGATCGACGACAATCCGTCCTTTAAGAGATTTATCCATCTTATTGACGTGATCAGCAAGAATCTTGAATCCGCGACGCGCTTCCGCATCGACTAGCAGATCGCACGCAGCCACACCGCCGTAATAGAATCCTTCTGGCTTACGACCGACCGTCACCCAGACGATCCAGTACAGTTTACCGTTTGGCGTTTCGGCTTTGTCCGTCGTGAACTTGACGCGTTTCTCGATGGCTGCTTTCGCGTGCATCGCACCCATGTCGATGTAAGCTTCGCCGTCTTCCGGAGAAATGATGACGGGTGACATACTATTTAAGCTAAGTGTCCCGACACCAAATCCACCATGACCGTCTGTTGAGTTATCTGAAATGATATTGAAGTTAATCTTTTTTTCCATCGTGTTTTGTCCCCTTTTAATCCTGTTGCTTCTATCATACCGTATTCCGAGGTGTCTGCAACCAGTCACTCATAACGAAGTAACTGTAATTGTTCCTCTGATGCTCGGCGAATCGTCGGGAGACGATAACACGTCATGGACGCAATTTCCTCATGTGCCGGGGGATTAACCTCTTCAAGATGAAGCAAAGCGCGGTCAAACAGGGTTTGCGCCGCGCGACCGAACAAGAAGAGACGTTCCAGCGAGGAACACCGCGACCGAATCGCACGTAACTGATGTGCGAGTTCTCGTACCTTCGCCTCGACCTCTTCTTCCATGTCAGCTGTCGGTTTTCGATTTTGAAACAACGGTTTGAAACGTACATCGTCTTCAAGCAACGTCAACATCCCGTATCGCTTTGCTTCTTTTTGATTCAGCAGTTGAGCGAGTTCTTTATCCGTTACGAGTCGTCCGAATGGAATGTTCTGTTCAAAAACGATATCTGAGACTTCGAGTCCTTTTGCACCAGACAACGGATAATTCGTATCTTCCGGTAACGCCCGATCAAAAATCAGTAACGTATGAATCTTCTTCCGTATGATTGCGTCCATATGTCTCTCCTTTTCTGCCGTATGTGTATGACTACCTTCGCTTCCGACAATAATAGCTCCTACCTTATACCCTTCTTTTTCGAAAACGATGTTCGAATTGACGAATCCCCTATCGAATGCGCTATACTGATGGCGTATCGTCATCATGCTAGAGGGGGAAATGAAGTCATGCCATATGTTACGGTTAAAATGTTATCGGGTCGTACAGTCGAACAAAAACGCGCTTTGATTGAAAAAGTTACGGAAGCGGTGTCGGAAACGACGAATGCTCCTAAAGAAAACATCACGGTCTTCATCGAAGAGATGGAAAAAACAGATTACGGTCAAGCTGGCGTCATGTTCGCAGATAAATAAACAACAAGAGACGTCCGGTCGTTACCGTGCGTCTCTTTTTCCCATCTACTTGATCTCTAAGGAGGAATTCTTATGACTACTGTTACTGTACTTGGTGCGACCGGTCGAACGGGTCGACCTTTGATTGATCGATTATTAGAAGATGGCTACGACGTTCGTGCACTCGTCCGTTCCACGTCACCGGGCTTACCCGTCCATGATCGCCTTCATATCCTGACGGGTGATGCGACAAATCCAGATGATCTCGAACAAGCACTCGCAGGAAGTACCGCTGTCTTCAGTTGTCTCGGTACCGATCAACAGCAGGTCCTTTCGACAGCGATTCCACATCTCGTCACGAAGATGAAGGAAGCAGGCATTGAACGAATCGTCTTCATTGGTACAGCAGGCATTCTCGATGCGTCAGAAGAACCTGGGAAGTATCGTTTCCAATCGAGTGAGTCCCGTCGCCGCTCGACGATTGCAGCAGAGGATCACTTGAAAGCTTATTTGACGTTAAAGGATGCAGACGTCGACTTCACCGTCATCTGCCCAACACAATTGACGGAAGACAAAGCACTTGCTGCTGACGACCTGTTGATCGAGACGACACGCTTCACGGCACCGACAGGTCCGATTCCCCGGGAAAACGTCGCCCAGTTCGCCTTTGAAGTTTATCGTGACGGAACCCATCATCGCGTCCGTGTCGGGATTGCTTCGCATGGATCAACTGAATGAAAAACAAAAAGAGCAATGGATCTGCTGATCCATTGCTCTTTCATATGTGTAACGATTATAGCAAGACGCTGACGACGATTGCCGTCAAGACACTAACGAGTGTTGCGCCGTAGAGTAACTTCAGACCAAAACTAGCCGCAACGCTTCCTTGGCGGTCGTTCAATCCTTTAACCGCACCAGCGATGATTCCGATCGACGAGAAGTTCGCAAACGAGATCAAGAAGACAGACACGATTCCGAGTGTGCGTTCCGAGAATTCTTTTGAGTACTCTGGAAGGCTCAACATCGCAACGAATTCGTTCGTGATCAATTTCGTTGCCATGACACTACCGGCACTGACAGCTTCCGCCCATGGAATACCCATGATGAAAGCGAACGGTGCAAAGATGTATCCGAGGATTTCTTGGAACGAGATGTTTAGAACCATCAAGAAGATATCGTTGACCATTCCGATCAAGGCGTTGTAACCAATCAACATCGCACCGACGATGATTGCGACTTTGAATCCATCCATGATGTATTCGCCGAGCATCTCGAAGAACGTTTGTTTTTCTTCGACGATTTCAAGAATATCTTCTTCCGGATCAACCGTGTATGGGTTGATGATCGAGACGATCATGAAACCACCGAACAAGTTCAAGACGATTGCTGTAACGACATATTTCGGTTCGACCATCGTCATGTATGCACCGACGATCGACATCGAAACCGTCGACATCGCTGACGCACACAATGTGTAGAGGCGGTTTGCTGGTAATTGACCGATTTGTTTTTTGACTGTGATGAATACTTCTGATTGTCCGATCGCAGCTGAAGCAACCGCGTTGTAAGACTCAAGACGTCCCATACCGTTGACTTTTGATAGGACGAAACCGATACCGCGCATTAAGAGTGGTAAAATCTTCGTGAATTGTAGAATCCCGATCAAAGCAGAGATGAAGACGATCGGGAGCAAAACATTGATGAAGAATGGTTGTGCGCCTTCGTTCGCTAAACCACCGAAGACGAAATCAATTCCGATTGCCGCATAACTAAGCAGTTTTTCAAAGACTTTCGCGACGCCACGAATGACGATATATCCGAACGATGTATTGAGTAAAATGAACCCAAGTACGAGCTGAAGAACTAGCATGACCGCAAGCGGTTTCAATTTGATGCCTTTACGGTTACTGCTGACAAGGAGTGCCAAGCCGAAAACGATAGCTAGTCCGAGTAGTGCGATAAGATATTTCATGAAGTACCCCTCTATCTATTAGTTGTTTATCAGTTGTACATTCGTACGATGTCTGACGTTTAATCTCTTTCCAAGTAATAGAATAATCAATATTTCGAAGAACTACAAGAGGAAAAGTTCATTTAGTAACCGCTTTCGTTATTTTCATAGACTTTCAAGACAAACTTTTCCAAGCGTTCCCGAACATTGTCCTGACTAAGGTTTTGCCTTCCATATGCTTTCCACCCCGGATAGACGTCGATCGTTTCCGGTCCAAAATCAAAAATAGCCCGAATATCCCAAGCGTGATCGTAAGAACGTTTCGTCTGTTTAAGGTAACTTTTTAAAAAATGATCCGCCATCTCGACGGATTCGAGCAAGGCAAGATTCAAACGACAATGCGCAAGGTCGACTTCAATAGGTCCTACACACGCATTAATCCAATCAATCGTATGACACGTTCCATTCATTTCGTATAACACATTGACCGGGTGAAAATCCCGATGAATGAACCGGATCGTTTGACTTTCGTCCGGTTCGACCGCCAGTAGCTGACGCCATCTCTCCGGATGCTGCGTCCACGTCGGAACGTGACGCTCTGTCGCATACGGCTGATAGACATACCGAGATTCTGGTACCGGTAGCGCATGGATCGCAGCAAGCATTTGTGCCAGTCGATCGACATATTGCTCATCCACCTGATCAAGCCGGATCTCTCCCGGCGAGCGGGTCATATATAACCACGGCGGGACTTCGTCTCTAACATCGGTTTGATAGTCCAACACATCTGGTGCTAAGTCACCTGCTGCTTGTAACGCAAACACTTCATGCAAGACAAGATCCGGCTCCTCATGTAGCCAGTCTTGATTCGTATGGACGCGAAGAATTCCCTCATCGACTCGAAAAACAAGGGAGGATGTCGCGCCTTTTAAGACTTCGACCTCTCCTCCCTCCTGTCCAAGCTGTTGCAAGATTTTCGTAAGGACAGCGGACGATATCATGATGTCACGCTGCCAATCAATAACTGGTCGATTTGCATCTTCTCATTCGCATGTTCGCGCAAGTCATGCAAAATTTCTTGCGGGAAGAACAGCTTCTCATCCGTCTGGCGTGACGTCGCAATGGCTTGAACGAGCGGTGAAACTTGCGAAATTTCTTTCATCTGTCCATCCTTCATCTGTAACATGATCGGTTGCTTACTGATTTCACCGTTGTCTCCATATAAATCGTAAGGAAGACGACTGAGTTTATCTTCAAGCAGATAATAGGTCGGATTCAAGCCGATTGCTTCAAACAACTCACACAGTTTATCGTGGACGAGTTCACGTTTTTCAGCCGGATAATCGACATACTTGAACAACTTCCGGTCAACGAATCGCCCCGATAGATCTGCAAGGATTGGATCCTGTTCATTCGCCCACTGCTGAAAATAGAAGTAGACGATTGTCTCATCCAGCCCAAGGAAATCACGCAACTCCATCTTCTGATCAAATAGCGGCATCAAATGGATTGGTGCAATCGCAAACGGATATGCGGACAGGTACAACTCCTGTGCCCGTTCGAGAATGGCTTTTAATAGGTAATCACTCGATCGTGTCACCGGATGCAGGTAGACTTGCCAATACATCTGATACCGCCGCATGATGTAGTCTTCGATCGAATGCATTCCGGATTGTTTGACGACCATCTGATTATGGGCTGGACGCAATACTCGAAGCATCCGCTCGAGATCGAATTTTCCGTAGCTGACACCGGCAAAGTGCGCATCGCGCAATAAATAATCCATCCGGTCGACGTCGAGTTGTGAGCTGATCATCGTAACGAGCAGTTGATTCGGGTGCGTCTTGTTGATGATCGATGCTACTTCTTCCGCAAATCCGTCTCCGACTTGGTCGAGGACTTTCTTGATTTCCGTATCCCCGAGAATGATCCGCTCCGTCCACGTTTCGTGATTAACACCGAAGACGTTCTCGAATGCGTGCGAAAACGGACCGTGTCCGACATCGTGTAAGAGTGCCGCAGCCAGCGTCAACTCCCGGTACTGATCGTCCCAATCGGCGCGACCATTGAAGACATCGATCAGTTGACGCGTGATTTCATAGACACCGAGCGAATGATGGAACCGTGTGTGCTCTGCTCCATGAAACGTCAAAAAGGATGTTCCGAGTTGTTTGATTCGGCGTAGTCGCTGAAATTCACGTGTACCGATCAGTTGCCAAATCAACTGATCACTGACATAGATATAGCGATGAACCGGATCCTTGAAGACCTTCGTTTCCTTTAATTGTCCTAATGATTGATACATATGTTTCTCTCCTTTAAATCGTGTCTATGTCGTTGTTGTTCGGTTTTGTTTCCAAGGATTCCTGTCTCCCGCGGCGCTTCGCACAGAAACTTTACACACCCTGTGCTATAATGATGTCGCAAATCTACAATAAAGGAACGAGCCTATGGGAATCGAACTCTTAAAACAAGAACATTATCGTATTTTTGATCAAACGTCACTCGGAACTGCTTTCCATGCGACACAATCGTTTGCGATGGACGACACATTATGTGCCTCTGTTGCAACAGAAGGAGCCGCACTTCGCTCTTGGATTCACCACGAAACCGTCGTCCTCGGCATCCAGGATGCCCGTCTTTCTCATCTTACTGACGGTGTAGCCGTTCTGCATGAACATGGTTTCTCGCCCGTCGTCCGTAACTCAGGTGGTCTTGCCGTCGTCCTCGACGCCGGTGTCTTGAATATTTCACTTGTCCTACCGGAACGCGGCGGCATCGATATCGACAGTGGTTACGAAGCGATGCTTGCGCTCGTCCGCCGTATGTTCGCACAAGAAACGGACGCGATCGTCGCTGGTGAAGTCGTCGGATCGTATTGTCCCGGTTCTTATGACTTATCGATTGCGGGTAAAAAATTCGCTGGTATCTCCCAGCGTCGTGTCCGTGGCGGAGTTGCCGTTCAAATCTATCTTTGTGTCAACGGAAGTGGAAGTCAACGCGCCGCTTTAGTCCGTGACTTTTACGCGGCAGCGCTTCAAGGTGAAACGACGAAATTCGTTTATCCGACCGTCGTGCCGGAAACGATGGCGTCACTCGAGGAACTGCTTGGTACTGCATTGACAGTCGAGGAGTGCTTACGTCGTGCATATGAAGCGTTACTTGCGCTCGGCGCTGATTTGACGCCCGCAACTTTGACGGAACTCGAGAATGAGCGTTTCGGCGTCAACTTGAGTCGGATGCTTGATCGAAACGAAAAAGCCCTAGGTTAAGAAAGGAGAGAACGTGATGATCCGATTGATCACAGATAGTGGTGCTGATGCACCAAAAGCCATGTTAGATGCTTATGATTTTACGGTCATGCCATTCGGCGTATTGATCGACGAAGACACGTTCTTCGATGGAGAATCGATATCTCCAAAACAACTGTATGATAAGATGCGTGACGGTGCAGCACCAAAGACATTCCAAGCAGAAGTCAGCCGGATGGTCGAGGTGTTCACGCGTCACTTCGAACAAGGGGATCCCTTCCTCTACCTCGCCTTCTCGAGCGAATTATCGGGAACATATCAAACCGCGAAGATGCTAGCAGAGGAACTCGCCGAAAAGTATCCGAACGTTCCTTATCTCGTACTCGATACGAAAACCGCTTCGACAGGACAAGGATTGTTCGTTCTCGACGTCGCAGAATACGCACAAACGCATTCGTTTGAAGAAACAGTGGCTTATGCTGAAGCCAAGGTAAATACGATTCGTCATCTGTTTACAGTCGAATCACTCGAATATTTGATGCGCGGTGGACGCGTTTCGCGAGCTAGCGCCTTCATTGGTGGCCTCTTATCGATCTTGCCACTATTGACAGTCGAAGACGGGAAGTTGATTCCAAAAGAGAAGATCCGTGGTCAGAAAAAAGTCATGAACCGGATCGTCGAGTGGATGGAAGAAGCACGTCCCGCAATTGACGGACATCGAATCATGATTGGTCATGGGGATTCGATCGAACGCGCAGAACAATTAAAACAATTGATTGAAGCACAGTTTTCACCAAGCGAAGTCATCTTGACGATCGCTGGCGCAGCGATCGGTTCACATACAGGACCGGGACTCGTAGTCATTGGGTATGACCTTCCACGTTAACGGCACTCATTTTTATCTTATAGTACGACAAAATGGGACAGACTCTGTTTAGAGCCTGCCCCGTTTTTTTATGAATTGTATCCGAAGAACAGCAATGCCATGCTTAATCCAAGCGAAGAGACGATGAACACGATCGCCATCCCACCCATTCCGAAAACTAACAGCTTTGGTAAATCACGTCGCTTCTTCAGAAGGGCAGTCAATAACCCGACGTTGATCAAGAGGACGACGAGGAACGGAAGCAACAGCATCCAACGTTCTTGCAGTAGAAATAAACTATCCATTTCTTTGCTCCCTTTTTTCAGACCCCAAGAATGGTCGGAATAGATTCAGACATAAGAAACGGAATAAGACATAAGCGAACAGAAGTGTCGATACTACTTCGAAACCAACATATCCGACATCACGCCACGTGATTCCTGTCGTCACCCCAGCGAACCAGTACGGGAAGTCGACCGTCAACAAACTGCACATCAAAGCGAGAACGGCTTCCTGACGTGTTTGTCGATCGTAAAGTGAGTAAGATACCTTCTTCATGTTAAATATATTCGCGATTCCGTCATCCGATGTGTACCCTTTGATGATTCCAATGACGCCACCTAGTACCGCCAGTGCATACCATGGAAGCGGCCAAGCGACATGAAAAAGCAGGAGTGCGAACACAATCAATAAGACGCGGATTGCCATCAGTCTTCTGTTTTCGACGCTGCCACCGCATCATGGGAATTCAAGTTGACCGTCAACGGTTTTGCTGTTCCTTTACCGGAGAAGTTCTCGATCAACTCTTTGACATCTAATCCTGACGACGCTTTTAACGTTTCTTGCAGTGACGCCATCAAATCCGTTGCGTAACCGGTGACACGGTTCGCACCGCCACCTTCACCACTACCTGTATCAACGACTGTAATTTTATCGATGTTGCCGAGTGGTGCTGCAATCTCTTTCGCGTACTCTGGCATCATCCGAATGACCATGTCGAGAATCGCTGCTTGTCCGAATTGTTCGAACGCCTGCGCGATTTTTTCTTTTGCTTCTGCTTCCGCAAGACCCTTCAAACGAATGATCTCCGCTTCTGTTTCCCCCTGTGCCCGCTCAGCGTCCGCTTTCGCAAGACCATCCAGACGAATTCGTTCTGCATCTGCTTTTGCCGATGCCTCGATCCGGTATTTCGTTGCATCTGCTTCCGCATATTGCTTCGCACGGTCCGCTTGGGCAGCTTGCTCAATCGAGTACCGATCGGCATCGGCGCGTTTTTTGACTTCCGCATCATATTGTTTCTCACGACGGAGGATTTCGCGTTCTTCGAGCTCGATTTGTTTTTGACGCTCGATGATTTTGATTTGCATCTGTTGCTCGGTGACTTCTTGTTGCGCGCGTGCATTCTCAAGATCATACGCTTGGTCGGCTTTCGCCTTCGCGATATCTTGTTCACGGCGGTAATCTGCCATCTTCAATTGATTTTCTTTTTCCGCTTCAGCGATTTCTGTCGCACGTTCGAGTTCTGCTTTTTTCGCATCTTTTGAAGCTTCCGCCCGTTTGATGCGTGTCTCTTTTTCCGCGTCTGCCGTTGCGATGTCCGCATCACGGCGAACCTGTGCAATCCGCGGTTTCCCGAGTGATTCTAAGTATCCGTTCTTGTCACGGACGTCTTTGATCGTAAAGGAAACGATGACGAGTCCCATCTTCGCCAGGTCTTGAGACGCGACCCGCTGGACTTCTTGTGAGAACTTATCACGGTTCTTATAAATTTCTTCGACGGTCATCGACCCGAGAATCGAACGCAAGTGTCCTTCAAGAACTTCACGTGCTTCGCCTTCTCGCTCCTCCTTTGATTTTCCGAGGAACTGCTCCGCTGCCGTCGCAATCTCAGAAATCGAGCTACCGATCTTGATGATCGCTGTACCGTCTGCCATGACCGGTACACCTTGCTCCGTATAGACTTCAGGTGTCGTGACTTCGAGTTTACTCGATAACAAACTCAGTGGTGTCGCCTGTTGGAAGACAGGTAACACGAATGTTCCGCCACCTCGAATAATTTTTACCCGGTTACCGGACTCATCCGTATTGACGTTGCGTCCTCCGAGATAACTACCGGATACGATCAACGCTTCTTCCGGACCGACCGTTCGGTACTTCGTGATGAATAAGACGATTAAGGCAACGATCAACGCGACCGCGACGATCGATACGATTAACACTGGATTCATGTAAACATCTCCTTTTTCCATTGTTGGGGGTACGTCACGACAGACGCGACGCCTTGTTTGATCTCAATGACAAGCACCTTCGTGCCTTGTGGTAAGGCAGGTCCTTCAAACAGAACGGCTGACTTTGATACGCGCCCTGAGACGTCATCAAGTAAGATTTCACCATATCCTTCAGTCGGAATCGGCACGATGACGGTTGCGCTGCGACCTTCTAGCATCTGTTCCGAAAATCCAAGCGACTGTTCAGCTTGTGCCATCGGAACGAATAAAAAGATGTGCATCAGCGTCGTCACTAATAACGCAATCACACTGCTGATGATTAAAATCAACATCGAACGCAGCGGACTGAGCTGTTCGAGTCCGAATCCGATGGCTGACGTGATGATGACAAAAGATAAGATCAACGTGGGATGAAAGATTTGATCGACGCCTGGAATGACGTCTGAGAATAGGATGGACACAAACACACCACAAGCAGCGGCCGCTAACGCATATAAATAAAGTGTACTAACGTCCATCTTCGTTCACCTCGATGTAAGGATGTGAGCCATACAGTTCGTGGTAAGCCCTTTGATAAGCAGCCCGGTTTTCCTCAAACAATAAACGAGCCACTTCTTTGTCTCGTTGATCGATTGCCTCTTCTTGACGACGTAAATATTTTTTCTGTGCGGCAAAATGACGTGCTAATCTTGCCTCAATCGACGGCTCTCGTTCACGCTGCAACTCCTGTTTCATCGCTCCACTCCTTTCTGAAGTACTGGCTTTCTTTCTCTTCTACGCTTATTTTTTAGAAAATGTTTCAAAATGAATTCCAATTCTTTTCCTTTCATTAAAAGAAAAAAACGTTCATCCCATACAGAGGACAAACGTTTTTGAATAATTAGCGTTTATGAACGATTCGGTCGACGAACAATCAGACCATAATAGAGAATGAGCGCCAGGCAATCTAAGGTCATGATGATCAGTCCCATCGGAACAGCCGATTGTTCTCCCATGATCCCGACGAGTGGTGACACGAGCGAACCGACGAGCATCGGCAAGAGCCCTAAAAGAGCCGAGGCACTGCCTGCCGTTGCTCCGTAATTTTGCATCGCTAAGGTAAAACCGAGCGTCGAGATCAAACCGACGCTTGAAACGACGAAGAATAGTGGAATCATAACGAAGATCAGCTGATTCGTTAACGTCAAGGCGAGGAACAATAAGATGCTCGCACTCGCAACGATCGTCAAACTGATTCGCATCAGCCGCTCTGAATCGACACGACCAGCAAGGCGACCAGCGATCTGTGCTGCTAAGATGATTCCGATTCCGTTTAAACCGAACAAAAAACTGAACTGTTGCGGCGAAGCGCCATAAATATTTTGTAAGACGAATGGTGAACCCGAGATGTAGGCAAACATCGCGCCCATGACGAATGCTTGCGCGAACGCATAGCCGATGAAGACGCGATCCGTCAACAAGCGTCCGAACGTCTTCAACGTCGTCGTCAGGTTTCCTTCGACACGTCTATCAAGCGGAAGCGTTTCCGGTAAACGGAGTGCGACGGCAAGTAACATCATTGTGCTTAAAATCGCAAGCAAGTAGAAGACGAAATGCCAGTCACCGAACCGAAGCAACTGTCCCCCGATGACGGGTGCGAGAATCGGTGCCGTTCCGTTGACGAGTGACAAGGCAGCAAAAAACCGCGTCAATTCAGGTCCGTCAAACAAGTCACGAACGATTGCCCGGGAAATGACGATTCCTGACGCTCCAGCTGCCCCTTGGATGAATCGAAGCGCGATCAACACTTCGATCGTTGGTGCCATCGCACAGGCGAGAGAAGCGAGCAGATATGCGAGCAGAGCAACCATCAGCGGTCGTTTACGTCCGCGAACGTCACTCAGCGGACCAACAATCAATTGTCCGAGCGCCATTCCGAGCATACAAGCCGTCAAACTCAATTGAATCAGTGATGCACTCGCATCAAACGAGCGTGACATATCCGGAAAAGCAGGTAGATACATGTCGATCGAGAGCGGTCCGAGTGCAGCAAGCGAACCGAGGATCAAGATCAACGTTAAGCGGCGTGGGGTCATGGTTTCTTTCGTCATGACGTCACGTAATCCAAATCGTGCAAGACATAAGCGAGGAAAAAGACGACCGATGGATTTTCATATGTCATCTGAACCTTTTTAAGTTGTGCGCGGTAACCGGTCTCATACTCGACCCCGTTCAACTTCCGTTCCATGTTCATTTTAATCAATGCGTCGAGTTTATCGATCACATCGACCATCTGTCCTTCGTATGTCTCGTCTTTTGCTTCAACGACGAACCGACGGAACGGTGCTCGGATTTCTTTCGGTAGATTATTGATCAACGTCTCTCCTTCTGCCCGTTCGTAAGCTTCGAAGGCTGCTGCTGTGACCGGTGTCGCATGTTTGACAGGTCCAAGAACATCTCCCGTCGTTCCTTCAACGAGATCATGACACAAGAGACGCGAGACGACTTCTTCGATGTCGATCGTGACGCCGTACTTCTCTGATTCAATCAGACCATTGAAGATACCAAGCGAGGCTGCTCGAAACGCATGTGTCGCGTCGTTATCATCAATCGTATTGAAACGTCCTTTCCAGCGCCGAATCGTATCCATCATCAAGACGTTTTCAATGAAATGAGACATCTCATCCTCTTCCATGACCGACTGTGTCAAGCGACGGATTGAAACGAGTGGGTGTCGTTCGAGAACAGCCTGTAATTCCGCTGCTTTTTGTTCGAAAAAGACGGACTCCGTCATCCGTGCTTCTCGGCGTGCGTACAACATCGCATCGAACGTATCGATGGCTTCGACGATCCGCCCTTCCGGCGATTCATCCTCTGCATGCACGAGGTATGTCGTGAACGCTGGTTGAAGCGACTTTGAGAGTAAGGCAACGAGCTGTTCACTTGCTTGTTGTTCCATTGCCTGAATGTGTGCATGTAACGTTGGCTCTTTTTTTGTCCGGTGTTTGATTGGTCCGGTGATGACTTCGTTCATGTCATGGAATAGAGCTTTTCCGAGCAATGTCAGGCGATCGACTGGTGTTTGCCCGTCTGCTTCTTCTAAATAGCTTGCCATCAAACTGAATAAGGCAACACGAAAGCTGTGACTGGCTGCGTTATCCGGAAAACGTGGTGCATATTCATCCCACCGTGGAACGTTTTGCATCCGCGTCAGCATCCTAATGAAATTACCGTTTTGCATGAAATCTCTCCTAACGAAAGACGGACAGAGAGTACCCTGCCCGCCATTGTATTATTTTGCTGATTTGGTTGAACTGCTTCCGCTACGGAACCAACCAATGATTAAAATCAGAGCAAGTACGACCCAGAAGATCGTTTGCCATAGTGTACTCTCTGGAAACTCATGCGGCAAGACGTCGATTGACGGATGCGCGAGTGTCATGACGACCAGTTTTACACCAACCCATGCGACGAGCCAAAAGGCAGCTTCTTCGATGCCTGGTCGCTTTTGGAGCAAGACGACGAACCAGCTCGCGAAGTAACGCATGATGACGAGACCAATGATCCCACTGAAGAAGACGACCCAGAATTGTCCTGTATTCAGACCACCGATCGTTCCACCAATCATCGGTAATGTCGTTGCCATGGCGACAGCAGCAAGCGTTGAATCGACCGCAAACGCTAAATCAGAGAACTCGACTTTAACGACGGTCCACCAAAAGTTCGGTGAGGCTTTTTGTGAGGCAATCGTGTCCGGTACTTGGTGTTTATTCGATCGTGCCTCGACGATTCCTTTAAACGCGACATAAAAGAGATAAATCGCCCCGAGTGCTTGAAGTTCCCAAATCGTCGCTAAGTACGAAGCAAAGAAGATTGCCACGAAACGTAAGACGAGTGCTCCGACGAGACCATAGAAAAGCGCCTTTTTACGTTGATCGTCTGGTAACGGTCGGACGAGGACCGCCATGACCATCGCATTGTCGGCGGATAGTAATCCTTGCAAAATGATCAGTACGAGCCCGACGGTCGCATACTGTGTAATTAATCCAATATCCATACTAACGAATCCCCTTTATTGTTCAGTCTATTTATTATATGCCGGTCGATCGGAAAGAAAAAGATGAAAGCTCGACTCAAGTACTTAACCTTGTGTTTTATTCCCATTGTTTAAGAAAACCTAACACAAAAAAACGACCCGTCATCGACGGATCGTTTCCATTTCTTATAAGTTTTGATCAACTTTCTTTTCAGCATCTGGATTTGGTTTCGTTTTTGGTGAAGAGAACCAACCCCAAAGAGCAAGACCGACCATGACTGTCCAGAAGAAAGCCTGCCACGGTGTACTGTGGGCAAATCCTTCAGGAAGTTTTAAGGCTTCAAAGATTGTTCCTTCGATTGATGCGTGGTATTTCGGGTGTTCGAGCGCAAGAACGGCTAGCTTCACACCAACCCAGGCAACAATCGCAAACGCTGCTGTCTCAAGACCTGGGCGATCTGCGAGCAATTTAACAAAGACACGTGCTGCGAAACGCATCAAGACGACACCCATCAAACCACCTGTTAAGATGACGATGAAGTGACCTGTGTTCAAACCACCGATTTCGCCTGATCCCCAGTTTGGAAGGGCAACGGCAAGTGCTACTGCTGCAAGAATCGAATCGACAGCAAACGCTAAGTCTGCGAATTCGATTTTCGCGACTGTCCGCCAGAATTCACCTTTTGAAACTGGCTCTTCCGACTTCGGTTCTTCATCTAGCTCATTTTCAGCCCCATGGTTCTCACCGAGCTTTCTGGCTTTAACGGTCTTATAAATATGCCGTAGTCCCATGATGAGCAAGTACGCCGCTCCGAGTGCTTGGATTTGCCAAATATCGACGAGGAACGAAATCGCGAACAATGCCGCGAATCGTAAGACGAACGCTCCAGCTAGTCCATAAAAAAGTGCTTTCTTTTGTTGTTCTCCTGGTAAGTGCTTGACCATGACCGCGAGTACGAGTGCATTATCCGCTGAAAGTAATCCTTCAAGCGCGATCAAGACGAGTACGACCCAGGCGTACTGTAATAGTAACTGCCAATCCATCTCTGTCATCCCTTTCTCTTACTACCTGTAAAATAAAAAAACTTCAATTATTGACCATGACAAAAAAACAATGATTACACGTTCACCTGAACATATACTATAGGATAGTATACCCGATTGCAAGTAAGTTATTCCTATAGATATAGAATGTGTCGATTTTGAGTCGTGCGAGTTTCGTTTATCGAACGTTCGTGATAAAATTCAAGACAATACTTCTAGCGATGAAAAGATGAAACACATTTGCGGAATCATCAGACTTGCTCGTCTCTAGCATTCCTGTCATGTTATTACTATTGAAACACTACAAAAGGACAAAGGGGCCAATGAATATGTCTACCTACCCGATTACGTTACCAACAAAAGAAGAGCGCCATAAGCTGTTCGGTTCGGTACCACCAATCAAAGGAACAAAACCGACTGAAAAAGATAAGATGGTCGACTTGCAAAATACACCGAAGAACTTCTTGTTCGCACTAGATGCTGTCGGAATCTCAAACGTCAAACATCCTGTCGTCATCCAAGACGGAGACAAAACACAAGCGACAGTCGCGACGTTTGAACTGTCGACATCACTCGTACAAGACCGTAAAGGGATCAACATGAGCCGTTTAACGGAGCAACTGGATCAATACCATAACGAAGGTTGGACGGTCACGAACGAGTCACTCATTCAATTCGCGCGTGATTTAGCAGACCGCATGGAACAAACGGAAGGTCAATTGACGATCCGTTACCCATGGTTCTTCACACGTAAAGCACCTGCAACAGGTCTTAGCGGCTTGATGAATGCTGAAGTATGGCAAACGGTCAGCGTCAACACGGAAACGGACGAAGCGACGTTGTCTGTCGGCTTGACGATCAACGTCACGACACTTTGCCCATGTTCAAAAGAAATTAGCGAATACAGTGCTCACAACCAACGTGGTTACGTCACGATGGAAGCATCGTTACGTGATGAAGCAGAAGACTTTGACTGGAAACAATCATTGCTTGATGCAGCTGAATCCAATGCCTCAGCGCCACTTCACCCAGTACTCAAACGTCCGGATGAAAAACGCGTGACAGAGATGGCATACGAAAACCCACGTTTCGTAGAAGACATGGTTCGCTTGATTGCTGCTGACTTGTACGAAATGGACCCAATTGCTTCGTTCTACGTCGAATGCCGTAACGAAGAAACGATTCACCAACATGACGCGATCGCACGGATCACGTTCGATAAAGACGCACAATAAGTAAGTCTGCCGTACTCCCTCTTAAACCGAGCGAGTACGGCTTTTTTGTGTGCCGGCATTGCTCTCCCTTTTGCGAGCGTTTACACTTAACTCGAATGGAGGAATGCACATGTTGGAACTGATTCCTTTTTTACTCGAACGACTCGGTATCATGATCATCTTAGCGTTCATCCTCGCCCAGTGGGGACCGACACGACGGCTGCTGCGTCAACCGGAAGCGGGCTGGCAATTTCGTGTCCTCGTCCTGTTTTTTGCGACGTACGGTATTTTAAGTAACTATACAGGGGTCAAAGTCGACTTAGCTGAATTCTTACCTCATGCTTGGCTCGAAGAAGTCGACGGGACATCAGCGATTGCAAACACACGAACGATGATCGTCGTCATCAGCGGATTACTCGCTGGTCCGCTCGGTGGATTGATGACCGGATTGATTGTCGGGGTTCACCGGTATTCCCTCGGCGGATTCACAGCGTTCGCTTGCGCGCTTTCCACCGTCATCGCCGGTGGTGTCAGCGGTCTCTTACGATCCTATTGGCGCGACCGCCTCAGTAGCCAAGCGTTATTGCCCGTGTGTCTGACTGCTTTTTTAATGCTGTTTGAAATGTCATTGATTTTACTATTCGCCCGCCCCTTTGATGCGGCAGTCGAACTCGTCCAGTTCATCTTCGTACCGATGACACTGATCAACGTCCTCGGTGTCTGGTTGTTCTTATCGATCATCCGTCTTGCTGCACGAGAAGAGGAAACGGTTCGGGCACGAGAAGCAGAACGGTCGTTGCATATCGCCGATTTGACGCTTCCGCATCTGACGCGTGGTCTACATATCCATACGGCAGAAGCTGTCGCGGAAATTCTGTTGCAGCAAACGCGAGCCGAAGCCGTCTCACTGACGGATCGTTCCGTCATCCTGGCCCATATCGGTATCGGGAGCGACCACCATCAAGCTGGGAGTCACTGGACGACGAAACCGACCGAGCATGTCTTGCAGGACGGACAAGTCCGTCTTGTGACGGAACGACTCGATATCGGCTGTCCCGTAACGGATTGTCCGCTTCAAGCCGGCATCATCGCTCCGCTCATCGTCGGGGAAACGACGATCGGGACGTTGAAAGTCTATTATCCTCATGCCGAATTGCTCGACGCCGTCGAAGTCGAACTCATTGAAGGGTTAGCGAAATTGTTCTCGACACAACTAGCACTCGGGAATGCCCAGCGGCAAGCCGGTTTACTGAAAGATGCCGAGATCCGGGCACTCGAAGCACAAATTCACCCCCACTTCCTGTTTAATGCGATCAATACGATTTATGCACTGTGCCGGACGGATGTCGAACAAGCACGCACGTTGTTGCTCGAATTGTCGACGTTCTTCCGCAGTAACCTCCAAGGCGCACGATCGACGAAAATTCCGCTCCAAAAGGAACTCGAGCACATCGAAGCATACACATCTCTTGAAGCCGCTCGTTTTCCGAATCGTCCGTTTCTCGACATTGATTTAGCAGACGAGACGACGTCTTTACTCGTTCCACCGTTCATCTTACAACCGTTGATCGAAAATGCGTTCCTTCATGCGTTTTCTTCTGAACAGACAGGATATGTCGGTGTGACGGCATGGTGTGAGGCAGACCAGCTGTGTCTCGAAGTCGTCGACAACGGACGCGGCATTGACGCTTCGCGCCTTGCTCGTCTCGGTCGAGAAGTCGTTCCGTCCTCGGGCACCGGTACCGCATTATTCAATACGGCAGAACGGATTCGAAGTTTATATGGTGAAAAGGGACAGTTTACGATCACGAGTGACGGTCAAAACGGCACAACGATCGCGATTCGTCTCCCGATTGAACTCAGAAAGGAGATCCAGCATGCGCACCTTGTTGATTGAAGATGAACCGCTCGCACGCGACGAGCTCCGTTATCACGTGACCGCAGCCGGTCTTGAAGTCGTCGGGGAAACCGGCAGTGTCGAGGAAGCCGAACGACTCGTTCGCTCCCTTCAACCTGACTTAGTCTTTCTCGATATCGAGCTAACGGACGGAAGTGGTCTTGAAGTCGCCAAACGCTTGAAATCGATGCCACGTCCACCAGCTTTGCTGTTTGTGACGGCATATGATGCTCATGCGCTTGAAGCGTTTGAGCTCAATGCCTATGATTACATCTTGAAACCGTATGATCCGGCACGGATTGTCCGTGCGATTGAAAAAGTTGCGCGACCGCTTCCGAAAAAAGCACCTCGACTTGAACGTTTAGCCGTTGAGACGGGCGAACAACTGAAATTATTGTCTCCTCAAGATATCGATTACATCGTCGCTGAGAACGGGAAGACGAAGATCGTCACGGAACATGAGGCGTATCCATCGAACGAGACCTTACTCGAACTCGAACGAAAGCTTCAAGATCATCGCTTTTTACGAGTTCATCGCTCATATCTCGTCAACTTATCAGCAATCGATGCCATCGAACCTTGGTTCAACGGAGCCTACAACTTAAAAATTCATCAGATTGATGTGCCAGTCAGTCGGACGTATGTCAAACTACTGAAAGAAGCGCTCGGTATTTAAGCGCTTCTTTTTTTGTGATTCAAGGTCCATTTTCAACCTTTCATCGAACAAAACCGACAACTCATCTAAAAATCAAAGAAAGCGCTTCCATAACTTGTATACTAAATCCATCATAGTTCATTCAAGAGGAGGAATTTTAGATGAGCGCTACTCCAATCGTTATTGCTGTCATCTGTATCTTATTAATCGCGTATCGTCTCTACGGCACGTTCATGGCTGCGAAAGTCTTAAAAATCAAAGATGATCGCGAAACGCCCGCTCATAAATTAGCGGATGGAAAAGATTACGTCCCAACGAACAAATGGGTCTCGTTCGGACACCATTTTGCGGCAATCGCTGCTGCCGGTCCACTCGTCGGACCTGTCCTTGCTGCGCAGTTCGGATATCTCCCCGGCTTACTGTGGCTCTTAATCGGTGCCGTCATCGGTGGAGCGGTCCATGATATGGTTGTTCTTTTTGCCTCGATGCGCCAAGACGGTCAGTCGCTGTCTGAAGTCGCTAAAAAAGAGCTGGGACCAGTCGCTGGTTTTTGTGCCGGTCTGGCGATGCTCTTCATCATCACGATCACGATGGCCGGTCTATCGATGGTCGTCTTGCACGCACTTGAACATAATCCATGGGGTACATTCGCTGTCTTCTCGACGATTCCAATCGCGATGTTCGTTGGGATTTACTTACGTAAAGGTGGCAATTTAGCACTTGCTTCAACAGTTGGTTTTCTACTGATTCTAGCTGCGATTGGTTTTGGTCCTCAGTTAACGGAAACATTCATCGGTGACTGGTTCGATCTTTCGTCCCGTCAACTCGCGATTGCTTTACCGATTTATGCATTCTTCGCTGCTGCACTGCCAGTGTGGCTCTTACTCGCACCTCGTGACTATTTATCGAGTTTCATGAAAATCGGTGTCTTCCTTGCCTTGATCGTTGGTGTCTTCATCATCAACCCAGACATTCGATTCCCAGCATTCACGAAATTCGTTGATGGTGGTGGTCCAATCATCGCTGGTCCAGTCTGGCCATTCATCTCGATCACGATTGCCTGTGGTGCAATCTCTGGTTTCCACGCTTTCGTCGGTTCTGGTACGACACCGAAGATGATCAATCGGTGGAGCGATATTAAACCCGTTGCCTTCGGTGCCATGCTTGTCGAATGTCTCGTTGCCGTCATGGCATTGATCGCTGCGACATCGCTTGAAGTCGGTGACTACTTCGCCATCAACTCAACTCCAGAAGTATTCGCGACGCTCGGTATGAGCACAGTCTATCTCGATGATCTATCCCGTGAAATCGGTCTCGATCTGGCAGGTCGAACAGGTGGTGCCGTCTCACTCGCTGTCGGTATGACATTCATCTTCCGCGCCATCCCGTGGTTCAAAGAGATTGCCGGATTCTTCTTCCAATTCGTCATTCTATTCGAAGCGGTCTTCATCTTAACCGCAATCGATGCAGGAACACGCGTCGCCCGTTACTTGATTCAAGATTTCTTCGGGGAGTTCTACAAACCACTCAAACGTGTCGACTGGATTCCAGGTGCGATCTTCGCTTCGGCACTCGGGACGTTCTTCTGGGGCTATCTCCTGTTCTCGGGTGACATTGGTTCAATTTGGGCATTATTCGGGGTATCGAATCAGCTGATGGCGTCGATTGGCTTAATCATCGGAACGACGATCATCTTGAAAATCGCCGACAAAAAAATCTATGCCCTGACGACGTTTATCCCGCTCGTCTATCTTCTGATCACGGTAACGTTCGCGGATATCTGGATGGTCGCAAACGTCTATGCAAACCCGGATTCTCCAGGTTTCAGCATCTTGAATACGGTCTTGTCTGTAACGATGGGACTGCTCGCGATCGTCATCACGATCTCAGCCGTCAAGAAATGGATTGAACTGTTGAATTCACCACGTTGGGAAAATCAAAAACGATCTGCGTAAGCGGATTGGTCATATGACAAAAGGCAGTGGACGCATCCACTGCCTTTTTCGTATCTCATTTTTAAAACGGATTATAAAAGCGATTACCATCATAGAAAGTGACGACGAATGACAAAACCGTCAAAAGTAGCACACAGCCAATCGCGACATAATCGATTCGTGTCATCGTCTGTTGGTTGTACCACGTTCGCTTTCGTCCGGCACCGAATCCACGGAGATCCATCGCATTGCTGACGGTCTCAATCCGCTCCAAACTCGTAAATAGCAACGGAAGTAAAATCTGGATGCTATTGCGTGCCCGCTGCCAAAGGGAGCCGTGTGAGACAGCAATCCCTCGTGCTTCTTGAGCGTTCGCGATCGTCCGGAAATCAGATTGAACGTCCGGAATATAACGGAGCGCTAAGGAGACCGCAAATGCGATCTTATACGGAACACCAATCCGATTCAAAGAAGAAGCGAACTCCGTCGGATGGGTCGTGACGAGAAACAACACAGCAATCGGAACGATCACACTGTATTTTAAGATGAGATTAAACAGATAAAACACTTGTTCTGCTGTTACCGTAAATCGTCCAATACCCTCAAGTAACACGTGACGGGATCCGTAGATTCCAACGCCTTGCTCCGGTTCGAACAAATAAACGGCAAGCGCATTGATCAGGACGAATATCGCTGTAAAGATCAATACGAACCGAACTTCCCGATACCGGATACGCGACAAGCGGAATAATACGATACTGACTAACCCCATCACAAGTAAGACACGTGTATCATAGGTGAACATCGTCGCTGTCGTAAATAACAAGAATCCGATTAGTTTCGTCGTTCCCGTCAAGCGATGAATCGGTGACGTTTTTTCAATATAACCAAGCATTTCTACAGCCATTGTTCCCGCTCCTTTCGCTCCGTCGTAATCACGGACTCGACGAATCGTTCCGGATCGATGTCGAGGTGTTGCGCTATCGTAAAGAGCGATGTTTGTTTTAAATGGGCGTGATGCAGTAATTGTTCTTGATTCAGCAGTCCAAATGATGTCCCAGCATAACGGATACGCCCGGCTTGCACGAGGCAGACTTGATCGCTGTACTCTAAGACGAGGTGCATGTCGTGCGTGATGATGAGTAACGTCATCCCGTCCTGCTTCAATCCTTCTAAAAAGTCCATCATATCCGAATAATGACGGTAATCTTGACCGGCTGTTGGTTCATCGAGAATCAAGATATCCGGTCGTCGAACGAGAATCGAAGCAATCGTCACTCGTTTCTTCTGACCAAAACTCAGTGCTTGAATCGGCCAATTACGAAACGGATATAATCCGCAACGACGTAATGTCTGCTCGAGACGCTCGTTTTCTTCCGCCTCACTTAATCCGAGCGCCTGCATCCCGTAGCGGATTTCCTCCTGCACGAGGTGCTTTGAAATCATATGATTCGGATTTTGCAGAACGAATCCGATCGCCCCCGCCCGCTCTGCGATCGATTGGTTCGTGATGTCGGTTCCGTCAAGTAGGATCCGACCACCTGTCGTCCGTTGGTAACCACTCAACACTTTCGCAAGCGTGGATTTCCCGGCACCATTCTGACCGACGATCGTCGTCAGCGTTCCCTTTTGAAAAGAGGCTGTCACGTTCTCAAGCACCGGCGTTCCTTGGCGATAATGAAACGCCAACTGTTCAAGTTCGAGCCATGCAGTAGAGGTTACAGTCTCTTTTTGAGGCGCTTCCTCTAAACGCTCCAACACGTCCGTCTGATTGAACTGCTTTAAAAAGGGATCGATGCGGCTCGGCTGATCTGAAGGTTGAACGGCAAGCCCAGCCCAGCGCGCGGCACTGACATAGAGAGGTTCACGTAAAATCGCTTGTTGAAGCACGCCATTGCTTAAGATGACATCCGGATGGTCATCGGCAATGATTTCCCCATCGACCATGACGATGATGCGGTCAAACGGAATGACGAGTACATCCTCGATTCGATGTTCGACGACGATCAGTGTGCGGTTCGTATCACGTTGCAGTCGATCCATAAGCGCCATCGCTTCTTGTCCCGCTACCGGATCGAGATTCGCGAGCGGTTCATCAAACAGTAAAATGTCCGCATCTTCGACGAGGACTCCGGCTAATGCTGCCCGTTGCCGTTGTCCGCCTGATAGATCATTCAATCGTGCGTGCAAGAGCGTCTCGACATCCGTCATTCGTGCGACGCGTTCGACGATTTCCTGCATTTCTGGTCGCCTAGTCTGTTTGTTCTCGAGCGAAAAGGCGATGTCTTCGCCAACCGATAAACCGACGAACTGCGCATCTGGATCCTGTAACACCGTGCCAATATGCAACGAACGATCAAATAACGATAACTCCCGGGCATCTTGTCCTTTGATCAGGACCTGTCCTTCCCACGTTCCCGGGTACGAGAACGGAATCAACCCATTGATGCACTGGGCGAGCGTACTTTTTCCTGAACCCGACGGTCCAACGATTAAGATGCGTTCTCCTGCTTGAATCGTTAATTGAATCTGCCGGAGTGTCGGTTCCGACTGACTCCGATATGTAAATGAAAAATCCTGAAATTCAATCACGTTTGTCATGTCTTTCTCCCCCCAAGCCAAATGAGCTATGATCCTGCCGACTCTTCGCACAGGATCATAGCTCATTCGGTCAAACTTCGCGTTTCAAGCTGCCTGCTTTACTTCTTGTTTTGGCATACGTGACGAGCAACAACGTTCCAATGACACCGACTGTCAAGATATTTGATGTCGCAGCGACAGCACCTTGGACGAAGACTTTATTCGCTGGCTCCGAGTAAATTAAGATATCGAGTACCGGTGCGATGATGATCCAACCGATCGCTTGCACGATGGCTTGTGTCGCATTGAATAAGACGATTTTACGTGTCGTCAATCCACCTTCTTCTAAGCGAATCCGGTTAGCGATCAATCCGATACCAAACCCGACGAAGCCGGAGACGATGACCCAACTCCACCACGGGGAACCATATAAAATTGCATCTTTTAATCCATGACCGATTAAACCAATCAAACCGGCTGTGACCGGTCCGAACAAAACTGCCATGAATGCGAGAAATGCATAGGCTGTCTCGATTGACGTGTTCGGTACGCCTGTCGGAATCGCAGCGAATCGACTTAAAATGATGAATACAGCTGCTCCGATCCCGGTTGCGACGATCTGTTTTGTCGTAAATCCTTTCATGTTCGATCTCCTCCTTTGATTTGTTGTACGTTAACACTCCAATCATTTCCGATCCCAACCTCAAATGCATGCGCAAACGAACCTTGATTCAAGGCAAGAGCAATCTGATCTAGCGAATTGATGTAAACGACGCCTGAACCGACTGGTACGTCGGCGAACGAATGACCAAAGAGCAGTGTCTGTTCATAGACGATTCGTTCCCGATACGAAATCATTACCTTGACGTGGCTGCCGATGTCGAGACCCGCCTGACGGACGAGAGCGACCGGAATATTCGTCCAGACATTTCCGAAGCGAACATCGAGAATCTCGACGATACCAGTAACACCGCTGTCCGACGACGAGGCAACTGTCCGATCGAGCAAAACGATGTCCGAAGCAGGTAAAACAGGTCCCACTTCCTCGAAGGTGATGACATGGCTTGATAATCGAGCTCCCGTGAAGGCAAAGATATCTCGTCCGTGGAACGTATACGATTCCCCCATCCGCGGTAAGCGATGCCGTCGATCATCGAGTTGCCTCACTTCAGCAATGTATCCGGCTTGCCAAAGATGCGTCAACGTCCCATTATCCGGTGTGATGATGTATTGATTCGCATGCGTCCGCGCGACGACACTCTTTCGACTTGATCCGACTCCTGGATCAACAACAGAAACGAACACCGTTTGCTCCGTCCAGTACGGTACCGTCTGCAGTAACCGATAGGACGCTTCCCAAATGTGGAAGGGCGGAATGTCGTGCGTCAAATCAAAAATCCGAATCTCTGGATTGATGCTGTGGGCTACTCCATACATCGCACTCACTGCCCCGTCACTCACGCCAAAGTCTGATTGCAATACCAATGCTTCTGCCATCTCGTCATCCTCCTCCTGCGCGAACGTCCCCACAAAAAAAGACACCACGCCCTCATCTCTCAGGACGTGATGTCTGATCACGTGGTACCACCTTCGTTCATGGCTCAACTCACGTTCAGCCACCTCTAGGAGTACGAGACTCCATGGAATGCTAACGGTATCCGTCCTACCGGTCGGTTCTACTGATGAACACGGTTCACGTTCTTCCGACTGCTCCGGGACCATCTTCAAATGACGAAATCGTCTCATTTCCAGCAACAGAGACTCTCTATCGATTTCTGATCACTTTACTCTTCCCGTCTACGCATGCAGATTTAGTTGTCTGAAAATTTAAATTAATAGTACAACCGTTTCATTCCTGACGCAAGGTTTTTTATTCAGAAATTTTTAAATTCGTCGTCCGGATCGTTCCCCATGGTGACACATCCGCACGGACTTCTAGTGCTTTAGCTTTCTCGTATTGTTTTCCGCTTCCCTGTTCGACATAATACTGCGTCAACTGTGGAATCGACACGTATTGATCGTAATAGTCGCCAGCAACACTTCCGAAGAATCGTTCATTCGAAATCCGGTCGATTTGAGCATAACCAGAAGCATCTGTCTTGAAGCTGACATAAACACGTCCATTTTGAATCGTCGGACCTGGTTTTAAATCCGGATACTGAAGCATCACGTATTCACTGTAAACGGGATCAAACGGATCAAACGGCTCTGCCCGAAAACGGTACGATGTTCCGAACCAGGAGGTCGCAAAAAAGCTGACGATCAACAGACCAACGGCGCACGTCTGCAATACAGGCATTAGATAGCGCTTCATGACGTCACACCTCCTCTACGGCGTAACCACCATAAGACACCGGACAATAGGAAGATGAGGAGCGCACCGATGAGGAAAAACAAAGACATGTTTAAACGATCCCACGCATAGATGACGTATATCGCGATTTGAACGAGAATGAAATAGAGGAAGGCTGGCCAGATGACGGCATGACGACGTTCTTGATACAACAGATACAGTAGCGCGGATAGTTCAACGAGAATGGCGAGTAGAATGGCCTGTTCATCAAGCCACAGGACTCCAACGAATCCAAGCGGAACGATAAACAATAAGGAGCGACGTTTTTGATAGAGGAAAATTCCTAACCCGATGGATACGATAGCTAGCAGAATCGCTTCTGTCATGGATGGTAATGCGGCATTTGATTCCGCACGTACAGACAGATAGACGATCGAACTGATGGCAGCAACGACCAGATAGACCATTTCGACGATCCGACGATTGGACTTCTCACGAACAAGCCAGAGAACTGGAACGAGTAAAAATAGCGTCCAGACTGGCCACAGGAATCCGTCATATGATACAAGGAGAAACAAGGAGAGACCACTGAAGAAGAGAAACAGCCAGCTAAACAAAAGCGATGGCAGACGTTGGCTGAAGTAAAACCAACTGAACGACAGCACGACCATCAGACCGAACGATGTCCAGTCGAGATAACTCGCCTGTTCTTGACCAAAACCACCGAGACTCGTGAAGATCGTCCATCCGGAAAGGAAGGCGACGACACCGTATGCTTCATGACGCCAAAGCACATAATGCGCTAACGCGGCGACAAACACACACCATCCGAGTAATGATCCTTCCATCGGCAAGTTGAAACTTTGAACAACGACGAGAATCGAGGCGCCAAACGCTAGGATTCCACCGATTCGGAAGACAATCGGATGCAACATACTCCGACGTTCTGAAAGATCCGCCATGACGTAACAGCTCCACATGAGTGCTACGACAAGTCCGATTTTCCATCCGACCGGCATGACTTGCCAGTTGGCGGCTAAAAAGCTGAACACAGCCAATACGACGAACGTACCCCCTACAATCAACAAGAGCGGTAGACGTTGCTTTTCCTTACGATTGTTCTCATAATCGACGATTCGTTTGACGGTTGCTTCGTCCAAAAGCCCCGCTTCACTCCACTCTCTCATCTTGCGTAACTGCTTCATCGCACCCACCTCCTTCGAAGTGTTTAGATATTTATTAAATTCCCGATTTAGTACCATCTCAAGCCCGGATTCACAAGGATTCCAAGCTATTTGTTCAGTTTGTCACAAAATGGTGACAGACAAAAAAAAGCAAGGAAGAATAGCTTCCTTGCTTTGTATAATCGATGGCTTAAACACGGAAACGGGCAACGAGCACCTGTAATTCTTCCGCCATATCGGATAATGCTTTGGCTGATTGCGAAATCTCTTCCATCGCACTCAACTGTTCTTCTGTCGTCGCTGCGACTTGTTTCGACGCCGATGAATTCTCTTGCGCGATATGTGCGATTTCGGTTGCAGAGGCAGAAACCTCTTGAACGTTCGCTGCGATTTCCTCGACAGTTGCTGTCACATCTTCGATTCGCGGTGTCATCTCTTGCGTCCGTTCGAGAATCTTCTGGAATCGTTCTGCTGATGCTTCTGTCGTCGATAAACCGGCTTTCGTCTGTCCTGATACTTCTTTCATCATCGTGACTGACTGATCTGTCTCCTGCTTGATGTTTTGAATCAGCTGTGCAATCTGCTTCGTTGAATCCTGTGACTGCTCTGCTAGTTTACGCACTTCACTTGCGACGACGGCGAACCCTTTTCCGTTTTCGCCTGCCCGTGCTGCTTCAATCGCCGCGTTCAGTGCCAATAAATTCGTTTGTTCGGCAATGCCGTTGATGACATCGACGATTTTCCCGATTTCATTCGAACGATGTGCGAGTGAGCTGATGACACCACCGAAGTTTTGAACGGAGGCATCGATTTCTTTCATCTGCTGGACGTTCTGTAGTACAGCAACCGTTCCGTTCTCGGCTTCTGTTGCCGTTGAACGTGATAGCTCTGACACATCGGTTGAGCTCTCAGCAATTCGCATGATGCCCGCTGTAATCGACTGGAGCGAAACGGCATTCGCATCGAGTTGACGTTTCGATTGATCCGCCCCTGCTGCGACCTGTTGAATCGATCCCGCGATCTGTTCCGATGCGGACGTCGTCTGGGCAGAGTTCGCCATTAATTCCTGCGACGAGCCGGCCACTTGTGTGATCGACTGGTCGAGATTGATGATGATCGAGCGGAGTGAATCGACCATGACGTTAAAGCTTTGCGCAACTTGCCCGACCTCATCGTTTGATTCAACGATGACGGGTTCCGTCAAATCACCAGATTGAATCCGTTCTGCCCCACGTGTCAAATGACCGAGTGGGCGTAAGATCGAGCGAAGGATGAAGTAAATGAAGACGGCTGCGACGAGTAACATTCCGCCGATGACAGCAAGCGTTGTCCACAGAATACTCGACGTCGCATCGGTGATTTCATGATCGTACAGGGTTCCGGCAACCTTCCACTTCGTTAAATCGTTCGTCATGAAGTCCATCTGTTTACCTTCATTTTCGAATTCATACGAAAATTGTCCGGCTGGGTCATCGTAGAGTGGCGCAACCCAGTTCCCTGTTGCCTTTTCACCTGGTTTTAGCGTCGGGTGCGTAACGAACTTCTTATTCGAATCGAGAATCGTCACATAACCCTCTTTACCAATTTTAATCTTTTTCGCGATTTCCGCGATGCGGTCGACATCGACATCAATCGCCACGACACCTCTTCCGTTTCCGGTCGTTTGTGACAATGTCACCATCATCTTGTTCGAGGCAGCATCGACGTATGGATCCGTGATGACGACTTTTCCACCGGCTGCTTCAGCCGATTGGTACCACGAGCGCTCACGTGGGTCATAATCCTCGGGCATGACTTGTTCCGGGAAAATGTTCATATCCCCTTCTGTCGTCGCGAAATAGATGTTCGCCGCTTGCGGATGCATGTCGAGATATTCCGTCATTTTTTCCTTCAACGCTGCATTTTGTTTTCCTTTTTGATAAAGCGTTCCGTCAATCCGGTCCGCAAAAAAGGCGACATCGCGTCGCATCGGATCAATGATATTCTGAATCTCATCATTCATCCGATCGACTCCACCATGTGCCGATTGTAGAATTTGCTCCGTCATCGTTTGTTTCGCCTGATTGTAGGCAACAAATCCGATCACAAGTGCTGGAATTACTAATAGGAGAATTGATGTCAGAATTAATTTTTGTTTGATGCTCATCGTGCGTTTGATCTTTTGTTCCATGTGTCACTCCATTCCCGAGTGCAAGGACTCGCTATTCTACCTTCTTTATCGGAAGAATAGCGAAGAATATTCATAGTAAAAATAATAATCGTTCATTGATTCACATGAAAAAAAGACGACCCGTATGGAGTCGTCTTCCTTGGTAACGCTTACCCTTATGCTTCTTGATCGCCCTTCCAGTTCATCATGCCGCCTTCGACGTTGACGATATCATATCCATACTGCTCGAGGAAACGACCGACGTTTTCGCTTCGCGCGCCCGCTTTACAGATTAAGTAGTAGGTTTCACCTTCTTGCAGCTCCGTATAGCGTTCACCGATTTCAGACATCGGAAGGAAGCGGACGTTCGGAATATGTCCTGCATCGTATTCATCCTGCTCCCGGACGTCAACGACGTGTAACGCTTCGCCTGCCTCTAATCGCTCTTGTAACTCATCTACATGAATCGTTTTCATTTCGTATGACCTCCTGTATGGTTCTGCCGTAAGTGTAGCAAATTCATCATCAAAACAAAACGAAACCGTTTGATACGAAGTGATGAAAAAGCGGACCCGTTTGCGGATCCGCCCATCTCATTATTCTCCTGATGCTCGACGCGTCGATTGACGTGTCTCCTTATGCATTCCCCGTGCATAATAGACAGCAATCAGAATCGCGTACCATAGTGGTCCAACGACCAAAGCGATGCGTGTACTTGCGTCAAATGCCATCAAGACGATGACACCAGCAAGTGCCGCGAGGGCAATGTAGTTCGCGACCGGGAAGAATGGAACAGCGAATTCTGCTGAACCGTGTACTTTCCGCGCCCGCATCTGAGCGATCAGAATCATCGCCCACGTCCAAACGGCTCCAAACGTCGCGATACTCGTAACGATCGCAAAGACGTCTTCCGGTAAGAAGTAGTTCAAAGCGACACCAACGAGCAACGCAACACCTGAAAGAATCGTCGCCAGTGCTGGGACACCGTTTTTCGAGATTTTCGAGAAACGACGTGGTGCTTCACTGTTCTCGGATAAGTTCATCATCATCCGGGCTGTCGAGAAGATACCGGAGTTACATGACGAGAGTGCTGCCGTTAAGACAACGAAGTTGATGATGCCGGCTGCTGCTGGAATACCAAGTGAATCAAATAATAATACGAACGGACTACTATTGTTCGCTCCGACTTGATCCCACGGATAAATCGATAAAATGACGAAGAGCGCACCGATGTAGAATACTAAAATCCGAAGGAAGACGTTATTGACGGCTTTTCGAATCGTTTTCTTCGGGTTCTTCGCTTCCCCTGCTGTGACCCCAATCACTTCAATTCCTAAGAACGCAAACATGACCATCTGCATGGCAAGGAGTACTCCACCGAATCCGTTCGGCAGGAATCCACCATGTGACCACAGGTTTGAAATTCCAACCGGTGTGCCGCCGTTTCCAAGACCAATGACAATCGTCAAGGTCCCTAAGATGATCATGGCGACGATCGCGACGATTTTAATCAACGCAAACCAAAATTCGAATTCACCATAAAATTTAACAGCAATGAAGTTGATGCTCGTCATCAAGACAAGTGCTGCTAGTGCCCATACCCACCCCTGAGAATCCGGGAACCATACTTTCATGTAAATACCGACTGCTGTGATTTCCGCCATACACGTAAAAATCCAGAGTAACCAATAATTCCAACCTGTTAAAAAGCCAGCTAGTGGACTGACATACTTCCGGGCATACTCCGCAAAACTACCAGCCACCGGCTCCCGCACTGCAAGCTCCCCAAGTGCTCGCATGATAATGAAAATGATGACACCACCAATCAGATAACCAAGTAAGATCCCTGGTCCTGCTAATTGGATCGCTTTTGCTGACCCTAGGAAGAGTCCGACACCGATTGCCGCCCCCAGCGACATCAGTGTAATATGACGTTCTTCCAGTCCCCGATTCAACTCTGTCTGTTGTTTCATTTTTACGACGTCCTTCCCGTCTCTGTTTGTTTCTTAGCAGTTCCCCGTACCGCTACGTTGTCAGTATAAAGAAGATGTGTCGATTTTGTAAACGTTTTCATATGATATTTCTTACCAAAATCACATACTCGGAATATTCTGATTACGTTAGCATTATAAAAAAAGGAACCTCCTGCTACTAAGTAGTATACAGGACGGCTCCTTTCGGAAAGTTACAATTGTTAATCAACTTTAGCAAGTGGCGCGTCTACTGACTCCGACTTACTCGTCAATCGGAAGATTCCATTTAGCAATAATGCCGTTAGCGATCCTGCGACGATCGGGCTGTCCGTCAAGACACGGATTTGTGACGGGAGACCGGCTACGATCTCAGGATTCATACTGATTCCTAAACCAATTCCGAGCGCGAGTGCCACCGTGATGACGTGTTCGTTCTTCGAAAAATCGACCCGCGACAGAATACGAATCCCGCTCGCTGCGACCGTTCCAAACATGATCAACATTGCCCCACCTAGCACAGGTTTTGGAATCAACGTCGTGAACGTCGCCACTTTTGGTAAGAAACCGAGCAAGATTAAAAATCCACCCGCAAATAAAATGACTTTACGTGTCTTCACGCCAGTCAACTGAACGAGACCGACGTTTTGGCTGTATGTCGTATACGGGAAACTGTTGAAGATACCGCCAACAATCGTCGCGACACCCTCTGCCCGGTAGCCACGTGCTAGATCCTTATCCGTCAAGCGACGATCCGTGATCTCACCGAGTGTCAAGAACACACCTGTCGATTCAACCATCGAGACGAGACCAACGAGCGTCATCGTCAAGATCGCCGTCGTATTGAATGTCGGTACACCAAAGTAGAACGGCGTCACCATTTGGAACCAAGACGCTTCCGCCACCGGACTGAAGTCGATCATCCCCATGCCGAACGCGACGAGTGTACTGATCATCACAGCAATCAAAACGGCTGCTGCTTTTGAAAAGACCGTGCCGTAGCGATTCAAGATTAAAATCAAGACGATCGTTAGTCCGGCGAGTCCAAGATAACGTGCGTCACCAAAGTCCTTCACCCCTTGTCCGCCCCCGATATCGTTGATTGCAGCCGGAATCAAGGAAATCCCAATGATCGTCACGACAGAACCAAGGACGACTGGCGGGAACAGGACTGCAATCTTACTAAACCAGCCTGAGATGACGAGAATGATCAAACCACTCGCAATTAAAGCACCATAAATCGCCGTAATCCCTTGAAGACTACCGATCGCGATCATCGGACCGACTGCGGTGAAGGTACAACCGAGGACGACAGGAAGACCGACGCCTGTATATTTCGTGACGAGCACTTGTAGTAAGGTCGCTACGCCACACATGAAGAGATCAATCGCAACTAAATAAGCAAGTTCTTCTCCCGACAATCCGATCGCACTACCAACGATCAGCGGAACGACAGCTGCTCCTGTGTACATCGCGAGCACATGCTGAAGTCCGAGACTAGCGGCTTTGAAGTTCGATAGTTTCATACGGTCACCGAGTCAACGAACGTCGCTTTTCCATCCTTCAACGACTTCACGCGAGCGAGTGACTCGACGCGGAACCCGGCTTCGATTAACTTTTGACGTCCCGGTTGGAACGACTTTTCAATGACGATTCCAAAGCCGGCAACTTCCGCACCTGCTTGTTCAACAAGGCGAGCGAGACCAAATGCCGCTTCTCCGTTCGCGAGGAAATCGTCGATGATCAGAACTCGTTCACCCGGTTGTAGGTATTTTTCTGCAACCGTAATCGTACTCGTCTGTTGTTTCGTAAACGAGAAGACTTCAGCTGAAATCGTTCCTTCATTCAAGGTGACGGATTTCGTCTTACGGGCATAAACCATTGGTACCCCTAGACGGAGCGCCGTCATCATTGCCGGGGCAATACCACCTGCTTCGATCGTCAAAATCCGCGTGATACCGGCATCTTGGAAGCGATCCATGAACTCATAGGCGATTTCCCACATCAAGGTCGGATCGACCTGATGGTTTAAAAAGGCATCCACTTTCAATACTTGATCCGATAATACGATTCCCTCTTGATTAATCATGTCGTGTAGACGTTTCATACATGCATTCTCCTCTTTAAAAACGAAAAAACGTACAGCCGCTACCCGGGGGCAGCCACTGTACGCCAAAAAAGAGAGCAGTAACTCACCACCCGTAGTCGGACCGTTACGGCGATCCGGTAGAGACTCGTGGGCCAATTCCCACTATTATACGAGCGTTGCTATACGTTTACGTTTCGTGATTTTCGTGATGTGTACCATTGTACGGGGTTTAGCGAAAAAGTAAAGACTTTTTCACACCGTGCTTAGGCTTGGCGTTCTTCGACTGCTTGCGCTGCCGTGATGATCGCGAGTTTGTAGACATCCTCTTCGTTACAACCGCGTGAAAGATCGTTGACCGGTTTGTTCAACCCTTGAAGGATCGGACCGATTGCTTCGAATCCACCAAGACGTTGTGCGATTTTGTAGCCAATGTTTCCAGCTTCAAGACTTGGGAAGATGAAGACGTTCGCTTGACCTGCGACATCTGATTCTGGTGCTTTTGATTTCGCGACGCTTGGAACGAATGCTGCATCGAATTGGAGTTCCCCATCGATTGCAAGCTCTGGTGCACGTTCTTTAGCAATGCGAGTTGCTTCAACGACACGCTCTGTCTCTGGTGATTTTGCTGAACCTTTTGTCGAGAAGCTGAGCAATGCCACTTTCGGATCGATACCGAATGTTTTCGCTGTTTTCGCAGATGCAATTGCGTTCTCTGCTAGATCGTTCGCATCTGGTGCGATGTTGATTGCGCAGTCTGCGAAGACGTATTGCTCATCGTCACGTACCATGATGAAGACGCCTGATGTTTTTTTATAGCCTTCTTGCATCTTGATGATTTGAAGTGCTGGACGAACTGTATCGCCTGTTGCGTGCATGGCCCCCGATACAAGACCTTCTGCTTGCCCTGTGTGAACGAGCATCGTACCGAACGTGTTCACGTCTTTTAAGATGACAGCACGTGCTTGCTCTTCTGTTGCTTTCCCTTTACGACGCTCAACGAACGATGCGACGAGCTCATCGATTCCAACGTAAGAAGCAGGATCAATCGTATCAAGTCCCGTGACATCGATTCCGTTTGCTGCTGCTGTTTCTTCAATTTGTACACGTGGTCCGATGACGACCGGTGTGACGAGACCGTCTTTCTTCAAACGGACAGCTGCGCCAAGAACACGCGCGTCAATTCCTTCTGGGAAGACGATTTTCGGTTGGTGCGCTTTAATCTTTTGTTCTAACATATCGAATAATTGCATGAGTTTCTCTCCTTTTTAGGTAAACACGACGTCGTCGATTTGATCCATTTTCTTTTCCATCGTTTATTATACACAGTTCTCAATCGTTGTTAAAACAATTTGCAAAAAAGTTATCTAACAAAAGCACTGAAGCCATATTCACCGACTATTACAGTCATTTTCAAGAATGGTACAGAGACTATTTCCAAGCAACGTAATCTCCACTCCCCCTTTTACCCACTCTCTGCTTTTTTCATGTGTTACGATCTCATGGACAAAGACCTTTTCGGGCGAAGCGTTTCAATAGAATGTGATAAGATAGGATATGGAAAAAGACAATTTATTTCAGACTCAGGAGGTCATCCCATGCAACACCAAACATCTGAACCGACTGCTACGCAACAAGCCGCTGAAACACTCGACGGCTGGTATACATTACATGATTTCCGCCGGATCGATTGGTCACGCTTGAAACAAGTCGACGCGACAGAACGCGCGCGCATGATTGAAGAGTTCCAAGCCTTCCTCTCAGAGCTTTCTGGTGTCGAAGCGGCAAAAGACGGAAGCCATGCACTTTACACGATCATCGGTCAAAAAGCCGATCTCGTCTTGATGGTTCTTCGTCCAACGATGGAACAAATCCAAGACGTCGAAGTCAAAATGCAAAAACTCGATCTCTATGATTACTTGATCCCGACGTATTCTTACGTTTCTGTCGTCGAACTCGGTACGTACCGTGGTTCAGGCGAAGGAAACCCATACGAGAACCCTTACGTGCGTGATCGTCTCTATCCAATCTTGCCGCAAGCGAAGCACATCTGCTTCTACCCGATGAGCAAGTCGCGTCGCGATGGCGACAACTGGTACACGCTCTCAATGGAGAAACGTAAAGAGCTCATGTATCGTCATGGTATGATTGGTCGGAGTTATGCTGGGAAAATTCAGCAAATCATCGGTGGATCAACTGGATTTGACGATTGGGAATGGGGCGTCACGCTCTTCTCAGACGACATTCTCCAGTTCAAGAAAATCGTCTATGAAATGCGTTTTGACGAAGTCAGCGCGAAGTACGGTGAGTTTGGTGAGTTCTTCATCGGGAACCGTCTCGAAAGTGAACAATTAAATACTCATTTTGCACTTTAATGTGTTGAATGACGTTTGATTGAAATATCTCATGGGAATATACTCCTTGCGGCTATAAAACAGGCTATAAAATAGTAGGTTGATTACGTAAGGAGGAATTACCATGGGGAATGCTATGAACCGATCGACACGATCGCGTGAATTGCAATTCGCTGTGCTTTCAAAAGAGCTGAAACCGGTTGCAGATCGTGTACTGGATCGCTATGAGCAAGCATTATCGAAGCTAAACAAAACACAAACGACAAAACGATGAACTCGTTTTGATACTTACGCCTACTCCATCGCGAGTAGGCGTTTTTCATACAAAAAAAGACCGTTCTTCTCCATGACGGAAGAAAAACGGTCAATCATCATAGTCCTTTGTAGGCACCAATCGCGACAAAGATCCATGCTGCGATGAACAAGACGCCACCAATCGGTGTGATGGCACCCAGTTTTGTTACATTCGTCAATGCCATGACGTACAGACTACCGGAGAAGAAGACGATTCCGGCAAGCATCAGCCATGCAGCCAACGACCATTGCGGGATCGATGCTTTTAATAAGAGTCCCCCGAGTGCTAGGATACCGAGCGAGTGTACCATCTGGTAAAGTACGCCTGTCTGCCAGTTCGCGAGCATCCGTTCCGTCAACATATCTTTTAAGGCGTGTGCACCGAATGCACCTAGTGCGACCGATAACATCATCGAGATCGCGCCAATCATAATGAAAACTTTCATGCTTATTCTCCCCCTAACCGTCGTGCTGGTAAATTCCATTCATAATAATACGATAGCATACGTAAAACAGTGATGAGTCCGAGCAATGTGAACAAATGTAGAGGATTCGTCAATTGGAAACGATCAATCACAAGTGCTGCCATGACGGCCCACATCGCATAAATCTCTTTATGCAAGACGAGTGGTTTCCGACCAGCGAGTAAATCGCGAATCACTCCACCACCAACACCAGTCAGCACAGCAGCCGAAATCGTTGCTGACAATGGCAGTCCTTTTGCTGTCGCCATCAAAGCACCTTGAATCGCAAACGCAGACAATCCGAGCGCATCCGCGAGGACGCCCCAACGTGTCCAGTGCGGCAAGAACAACTGGGGTAACATGAAGATCAACAACGCAACGAGAATCGCGACTAAAAAGAGACCACCTTGCGACCAGAGAGCGGATACCGGTACACCAATCAGTAAATTACGAATGGCACCCCCGCCGAATGCTGTGATCAAAGCAAGTAACCAGACACCGAATAAATCATATTTTTCTTCCATCGCAACAATTGCACCACTCATCGCAAAAGCGACCGTGCCGATGATATTCAATAAGTCCCAGGACATGCGCACATTTCACCTTTCTACAAAGAAATTCCAATACTTACTATACTCTCTTTTTAGTTTCCGTAAAGCATTAATTTTCTGTCACCGTTTCGACCGTTTGCGAGTGACGTTTTTAGGTAAAGTAACCTATACTGAAACAAACTGTACAGGAAGCTAGGTGACCGTATGAAACGTTGGGCGCTTTATCGCATCGTCGTCATCGTGACGATGTTCGCACGTTACATCTTTACGATCTATCGATTCACCCGGAAAAACCGGCCAGGTACGAACAACGAAGAGTTTGAGCGCATCATGATCCGGATTGCGCGTGACTATAAGAAAAAAGCATTACGGTTAGAAGGGTTACTGATCAAGCTCGGTCAGTTCTTGTCGATTCGAGCCGATCTATTTCCTCCGTCCGTCTTGATGGAACTGACCGAACTCGTCGATAAAGTTCCTTCAAGTAAACTTGGAGAGTCACGTAAGATCATCGAAGAGGATTGGGGTATGCCGATCGAAGAGATCATCTCGGATATCAGTTCCCGTCCTGTCGCTTCTGCCTCGATTGGTGAGGTGTACAGCGGAACCTTAAAATCAAATGGTAAAAAAGTTGCGATCAAAGTTCAGCGACCGAACATCGAACAAATCATCAAAACCGATTTCCGTGCCATGCGCATCGTCATTGCCATGTTACGCCGGACTTCATTAAACAAATCGACTGATTTACAAAGTCTGTATCGCCAAATGGTCTTCGTCATCGGTGATGAATTGAATTACCGAACTGAATTAAAAAACGGTCTCTACTTTAAAAAAATGTATGAGACGAATCCTGTCATCTATATTCCGAGTTATTATGAAGAACATTGTACGAATCGTGTGCTCGTCATGGAATGGATTGACGGGACACGTATCACCGATCTCGATTATTTAGCGGAACATCAGATTGATCGTGACGAACTAGCGCGTAATCTCTTCTTGAACGCTGGTGAGCAATTACTGTTCGGCGGGAAATTTCACGCCGACCCACACCCGGGCAACGTCCTCGTCCAGTCCGACGGCAAAATCGTCTTGCTTGATTTTGGGATGATTGGAGCGACGACGCCTGATGACATGCGAGCGATTCAACGAATCCTCCAATCCTTCGTCACATTAGATTATGATGCAATCGTCGATGGTCTCGAAGATTTACGATTCCTGTTGCCGAATGCGAATAAGCAAAATATCCGACAAGCAATTGAAAAAGCGGTCACGTTCTATCTCGAGAGTGATATGGAAAACGTCGACACGAAACTGATTGAGAAGGTCTTATCCGATATCGAATTGCTCGTCCGAAACGAACCGATCCAGCTCCCTGCCGAGTTTGCGTTCTTCGGTCGTGCTGCCTCGACGATTCTTGGGATTCTTCAGATTCTTTCACCGCAAATCAACCTGCTCGAGTTAGCCAAACCAATGGTTCGGCGTTGGCTCGATGACGAAGGAAAAAACCAAAATCGTTATCTCCAGATTGCCGGTTCTTACGGTGCGCGATTGCTCGCCTTCCCGCGTCTTGTTAACGATGCCTTAAGCGAACCGACACGTTGGCGCATCATGGAGCAACAAAAGTTCTCTCGTGTCGCGAACATCGAGTCACTCAAAATCCGGCAGTGGACGAGTTCGCTCGTCGGAATCATTAGTCTGCCTTTTAGTTATCTCGGCTATTATTTTACGCAGTATGACGTCATGGGCATTTCCTTGACGATCGCCGTCATCGCTTTATGGAATGGTAGACGGATCGGACGACAAATCGTCCGGATCGCCGATGAACCGTTCCGTTAAATAGAACGACAATATGCGTCCACTTCGGTGGACGTTTTTTTATTTCAGAATAATTCCTCTTTGGGCTTCGAGGTTTTTCCTCGCGTCTCGCGGGGTACAGCTTCAAGTAGAGAGATAACAATAAGGAGAGGTGAAACACTTGATTGATATTTTAATTGCCATCGTTCCTGCATTAATGTGGGGATCGTTGCCGCTCGTCGTCTCAAAAATCGGAGGTTCAACGGCGCAACAAATTATCGGTACGACTCTGGGTGCGTTGCTTTTCGCGATCGTCACCTTCTTTTTTGTCAGCCCAGAGCTGTCGACGACTGCTTGGGTCGCCGGATTCTTTTCTGGTGCCTTCTGGGCGCTCGGTCAAAAAAATCAGTTTGCCGCATTCCGTCAAATGGGTGTCTCAAAGACGATGCCCATCTCAACAGGGATGCAACTCGTCGGAACATCGTTGTTTGGTGTTCTCGCTTTTGGAGAGTGGTCAACGACAACTGCGTTGATTCTCGGAATCAGTGCCCTTGTATTGATCATTGCCGGAGCAGCTTTCACGTCTTACAAGGAAGATAAGAGTAAAGAAGATGAGAATATCGGAAAAGGACTGACGCTTCTTCTCATCTCGACTGTCGGGTATGTCGGCTACGTCGTCATTGCCCGTTGGTTCGATATCAATGGATGGGAAGCAGTCTTACCACAAGCTGTCGGGATGGTCGTGAGTGCGATTCTCCTTTCTTTACGAGAAGGAGATCTCTTCACGAAGAAAACAGCCGGCAATACAGTCGGTGGACTCATGTGGGCTGTCGGGAACGTCGCTTTACTGTTTGCCACAGCAAAAGTCGGAGTCGCAACGAGCTTCTCCTTATCTCAAACAGGAGTCGTCATCTCAACGATTGGCGGTGTCCTCTTACTAAAAGAAACGAAGACAAAGAAAGAAATGACCTTCGTCATCATCGGTTGTATTTTAGTCGTTGCTGGTGGGATCATGATTGGATTTACGAAACAATAATGAAGGAGTGAAGCATCATGTATGAAAGTTTAAAGGGAAAAGTAGCCATCGTGACAGGTGGATCAATGGGAATCGGTGAAGCCATCGTCCGCCGTTATGCAGAGGAAGGTATGCGTGTCGTCATCAACTATCGCAGTCATCCGGAAGAAGCGAAGAAAATCGCAGAATCGATTCAAAAACAGGGTGGCGAAGCCATCACGATTCAAGGAGATGTCTCAAAAGAAGACGATATGATCAATCTCGTCAAAGAGACTGTCGCTCACTTTGGTCAGTTGGATGTTTTCGTCAATAACGCAGGAATCGAGATGCCGTCAGCATCTCATGAAATGTCACTCGAAGACTGGCAAAAAGTCATCGACGTCAACTTAACAGGGGCATTCCTCGGTGCGCGTGAAGCACTGAAGTACTTCGTCGAACATGATGTCAAAGGTAGCATCATCAACATGTCGAGTGTTCATGAAATCATTCCATGGCCAACGTTCGTCCACTACGCTGCAAGTAAAGGTGGCGTTAAATTAATGACACAAACCCTTGCGATGGAATATGCACCAAAAGGAATTCGGGTCAATGCGATTGGACCTGGTGCGATTAATACACCGATCAACGCTGAAAAATTCGAAGATCCGGAACAACGAAAAGAAGTCGAGAGTATGATTCCAATGGGCAATATCGGAAAACCTGAGGAAATTTCAGCCGTTGCCGCATGGCTTGCGTCGGACGAAGCGAGTTATGTCACTGGTATCACACTCTTTGCGGACGGCGGAATGACACTTTATCCATCGTTCCAAGCAGGACGCGGTTAACCTATTTTGAATAGACAAGGAGAGAACCGCTCATGGCCACTTTTTTCTCATTGATCCGTCGCGGCAATAAGTCAGCACTTGCTGCTGCTGTCGTCAACACGATCATTGCTATCATCAAGTTCGTCGCTTATATCTTGACTGGGAACGTTGCAATGTTCGCTGAAATGATGCATACGATCGGTGACGCGGCGAATCAGTTTTTCGTCTATATCGGTTCTGCTCTCAGTAAAAAAGCACCAACGAAACGATTCCCGAACGGATTCGGTCGGCTTGTTAACCTCGTGTTACTTGCTGCAATCATCGTCGTCGCACTCCTTGCGTATGAGACGATTCGTGAAGGCATCTTGCATATCGCACACGGTCCTGGCGAAGAGACGACTGGGCTTTGGATCATTTTGACGGCACTTGGAATTGGTGTTGTCCTCGAAGTCGGCGTCTTTTATAAAGCAATGATCGAGATTGCTCATGAAACCGGGCTCAAATCCCGAGGATTGACGCTTGTCGGACAAAGCTTCACCCATCTTGGGCAGGCAAAACCAGCTACACGTCTTGTCTTCATGGAAGATCTTGTTGCGACTCTCGGTGGTATCATCGCGATCATTGCCGTTCTGATTTCGCATTACACATCGTTTTATCAAGCAGAGGGCATTGCATCGATTTTGATTGGTCTGATGATGTTCTACGTCGTCTATAATGTCTTTATTCAAAATGCTGCCGGTGCGCTCGGTGAGATTGATGAAGTACTGACTGCTAAAATCGGTGAAATCCTATTACGTGATGAAGCGGTTCGTGATATTGAAAAGCTTGAAGTCATTAAGGAAGGGGATCACTTCCATGTCGAGACAGAGATTGAAGTGGATCCTAACTTAACGATTGCCCAAGCGGACGACATCAAGGACCGGCTTGAACTTCAAATCCGAATTCTTAAAGGGATCACCGATGTCACGATTTCCTTTGATGAAGATGATAAAGTACAGCAGTATCAATCCCCCTCACCACCTGTAGAATAAACAAAAAGCCATCGATTTCGATGGCTTTTTGTTTGCATTCATTAGCGTGCAGCGCGGACGAATCCGGCTTCTTCTGCTTCTTTTTCCGTACAGAACTGTTGCTCTGGCTTCACTTCATCGTAGGACTGACCTCCCGGTACATGGTAGATTTTTTTACCCGACCGATTAATGTTGCCTTTGATTTCGCAGGATTTCGTTTCTGTAATCGCTTGAGCGTCGAAGCCACGATTTGTGACGTAGCCATCGTGCTCCCAAATCTTTTTCTTCGCCTGCTTGGCTTCCTGTTCGATCTGTTTGAACATATCGACATAACGTGTGTCTGGCTCATAGACGAACGCTACACGTGCGAGTCCTTTTCGAAGTAACTCCTGATTCAACATCTTATCGCCGTACCAGACGTATGCGAGTAATCTTCCGTATCGATCAGTCCGGGAATGATCACGCTCCAACCGAATGGCTGTCCCACTCGGTAAGGTCTCTTTCGTAAATGCTGAAGCTTCCGTTCCATATGGTTGAATCGGTGTATTCGGTTTGACGGTTTCCGGTGTATCAACGAGCAGTAAACGAACGTCCTCCGTTTTCCCATCCGCCAACTTTACTTTTAACGTATCCCCATCGATGACGCGTTCGACCGTCGCCTTCGTGATTTTTTCGCCATCCGGTTGCTTAATGCCAAGCAAATCGGTTTCTTCTGATGCACAACCGATGAGAACGAATAAAAAAAGTAGACTCATCATTGCATATCGTCTCACTTCTGTTTCGCTCCTTTCCATGAAAATACGGATTCGGTCAAAGCCCGAACCCGCATACGCTATCTTGTTTATTCGTTAGTCTGCTGAAAGAACCGTTTCAACTTCATTTCGGTTCGTATAAAGTTGATAGAACGCTTCCGCTACATTTTTCGGATCAAGTGCCGTTCCACGCTTCACTTCCCCGGCAATCGTGACAGTTCCGACGTAGACACCATCTTCCTTCAACGTATCATGTAACATATGCGTCACTTGGCGAACGCCTGCCTTCCCGATTGAAAGCCCTGGTAACGATTTGATCGCTTGCATCGCAGCGCCGCCTCCAGTAATCAGGATAACGCCGTCTTTCCGTTCCTGCATCGACGGAGCAACGAGTTGTGCGGCATGCAGTGCACCGAGTACGTCGATTTCGAACTCTTTCGTAATCTGTTCTGCCGAAACTTCGAGGACAGACGCTTGATGTAAAATCGAAGCATTGTAGACTAAGACATCGACTTGTCCGTATTGCTCCTCTGTCCATTCGATGAGTGATGCGACATCGGCTTTTCGAGAAGCATCACATTCCACTCCAACCGCTTCCACGCCCGCTTCTTTTAGTTCCGTGATGACGGCTGCGAGTGTTTCTTGCGTCCGCGCCGCACAAACGACTTGAAAGCCTTCTTTTCCGAATCGTTTACTGATTTCATATCCGTTTCCTGGCCCTGCTCCGATGACGATTACTGTTTTCATGACGTATCTCCCCTTCTCATTTCAACTGTGATGGTTATTCCCTGAATCGCGTCATTTCATTCAAAAATCGAGCAATGAAGTGCCTTTTTCTTCTTTCTCCTGCGAAACACCCATGAAACGCGCTAACATCGGATCGACTGTTGGTGTTGCCTGAGGTGTTGACGTAGGTAGCGATATCGTTGAACTTGATGTCGCCTCAGATTCAAGTAATAGTTCACAGTACGTTTTCATTGCTGCAATCTGCTCTTTCTGCGCGGCTCCTGTCGTTTGCTCAATGCGTTGCATCGCTTGACGCATCTTTTCGATGATGTGTTGTTCCGTAATCATCTTGTATTCCTCCTTATGGTAGATTGAGGGTATGAACTTGAAAAGGATGTGTTTTCCATGATTCGTACCGCTTTAGTTGGTTTTGGTATTGCCGGTGAACATTTACATGCTCCTTATTTACACGCACCTGATTATCAGTTAGTCGCTGTTCAGTCGAGTCGTCCGGAAGCAGTCGCTGCTTACGACGCGACGCTACCTGTTTATTCGACACTTGAAGCCCTGCTCGCTAAAGAACAGATTGATTTAGTCGTCATCGCGACAGCAAATGAGCTACATTATCCACTTGCGCGTCTCGCTTTGCTATCGGGCTGTGATGTACTCGTCGAGAAACCGTTCACTGTCACGCTCGAAGAAGCCGAAACGTTGACAGAACTAGCACGTGTACACGATCGGTTACTGACAGTTTATCATAATCGTCGGTATACGAAGGACTTTCGAACGCTGATGACCTTACTCGAATCCGGACGTCTCGGCACGATACAAACGTTCGAAGCGCATTATGATCGCTATCGTCCAGACGTTGAAAATCGTTGGCGCGAACAGGACGTACCCGGTGCTGGTCTCTTGTACGATCTTGGATCACACTTGATCGATCAAGCACTCGTCGCCTTCGATGAAATTCCGGATCGCGTCTTTTGTGACCAAACGATTCAACGGCAAGGTGGGATCGTTGATGACTATACACATCTGATTTTAGCATTCGGTACACGACGCGCTATTTTACACATCGGTTCCATCGTTCCGGCTGTTGGTCCTTCGCTAATGGTACATGGGACAAATGCTAGCTATTTCGTCGATGAAGTCGATACGAAACGCGCGACGTATCAATTGGCTGAAGCAAACGGCCCCCTTGAAGACTTTCCTTTTGTCTCCGGGCAATTTGGGGATTATTATACAGACCTTGCGCCAACCATTCGACAGCGAACAACCCCACCTGTCTCTCCGAAACAGGCTGAACTCGTCATGAAAATCATTGATCGTGCTCAAAAGAGTGCAAAATCGGGTACATGGATAGAAGTAGACTAACTATCCATTCAGACGAACAGGGGGAAGACAAGATGTTTTCAAGTACGGAACGGACAGCTTGGTTAGAAGAGATGGGACAAGAACTTTTAGACGTGCTCGTCATCGGGGGCGGTATCACAGGAGCCGGTATTTTGCTTGACGCACAAAGTCGAGGCATGCGGACAGGATTGATTGAGATGCAGGACTTCGCCGAAGGGACATCGAGCCGATCGACGAAACTCGTCCATGGTGGATTGCGTTATCTGAAGCAGTTCGAAATCAAACTGGTTGCCGAAGTCGGAAAAGAACGTGCCATCGTGTATGAGAACGCCCCACACGTGACGACGCCGGAGTGGATGATGCTTCCACTCGTCGAAGGCGGAACGTTCGGCAGCTTCTCGACATCAATCGGCCTACGCGTCTATGACCAGCTCGCAGGCGTCAAACGCAATGAACGCCGGACGATGCTCAGTAAAGAAGAAACATTACGTTACGAGCCACTATTACGTTCGGAACACTTAGTCGGTGGTGGTCGTTATGTCGAATATAAAACGGATGATGCCCGATTGACAGTCGAAGTCTTAAAGGCAGCCGTTGGTTACGGTGGACGTGCCGTCAACTATACGAAGGCTGAATCGCTCGTCTACCACAATGGAAAAGTTGTCGGTGTCGAAGTCCGTGACATCTTAAGTGACAAAACGTATACGATTCGGGCGAAGAAAATCATCAATGCAACCGGTCCGTGGGTCGACGAACTACGTGAAAAAGATGGTTCGAAAGCTGGGAAATCGCTCCACCTGACGAAAGGGATTCATCTCGTCATCGATCAAGCGCATTTCCCACTCCAACAGGCTGTTTATTTCGACGTTCCAGATGGTCGGATGATCTTTGCGATTCCACGCGAAGGGAAAACCTATGTCGGAACGACTGACACGAACTATAAAGGAGATATTCTTGAGCCGGGTGTCACTGTCGAGGATCAGGATTATATCCTAGAGGCGACGAATCAAATGTTCAACGTCGAGTTACGACCTGAACACGTCGAATCGACATGGTCTGGACTACGCCCACTCATTCATGAAGATGGAAAGGACCCGAGTGAACTGTCTCGAAAAGATGAAATCTTCGTCTCGAAATCCGGTCTGATGTCAATCGCTGGTGGGAAGTTGACCGGGTACCGGAAGATGGCAGAACGAATTATCGATATGGTCGCAGACCAATTCAAGACAGAAGAAAATCGGATTTACCTCGCTTCCCGTACGCACGATATCTTGCTTGGTGGTGGTCATCCACAAGGAAGTAAAGGATTTGCCCGCTACTTGAAAGAACAACAACCAAAAGGAGAAGCACTCGGATTGTCACCGAATGAGGCGACATGGCTCATCCAACGTTACGGTACGAATGTCGAACGTGTCTACGAATTGATTCGGACACGTGGTGACGAGGCGGCTCGTTATCAATTACCGTTACACTGGTTCGGCGCCCTTCTATATGGATTAGAAGCTGAGCTCGTCATGCAACCCGGCGACTTCTTGAACCGTCGTGCCTCGGCCGTCTTCTTTGATTTCCCTCACGCTGAACAGTACGCAGATGGTGTTCTCGCCTTGATGCGTAGCGAACTCGGCTGGTCGGCAGAAGATGAAGCGAGAGCCAATGAAAGCATTCGTCGTGAATTTGATGCGGTCCGCGTCAAAGGACCTGTTCCACTTTCATAACATCAGAAGACCCGATCGCCTTCAGGCGACCGGGTCTTCTTGTATGTTACTGTTCTTCTTTCGAAGCAGCGAGTTCCGCTGCCGGCATGTTGCCTGGGTGTAAATTCGAACTCTTACGTGCAAACGTAAAGTAAAGGACTAAACCAATAGCAAGCCAGATTCCAAAAGCAATCCATGTCTCGAGTTTCAAGTTGAACATCAAGAAAAGACATGCAGCGATTGCTGCGATCGGCACATATGGCATACCTGGACATTTGAACGCACGCGGGAGATCGGGCTGTGTCTTACGAAGAATCAAGACAGCGACAGAGATCAAGACGAATGCTGCGAGTGTACCCATGTTGACGAGGTTTGCGATGACATCGAGCGGAACGAATCCAGCAACGAGTGAGCTACCCAGTCCGATCATCCAAGTCGCCTTGAATGGTGTTTGGTACTTCGGATGCACTTCAGAGAACACTTTCGGGAACATTCCGTCACGCGAGATGGCGAACGCAAGACGCACCATTCCGTAAGTCATGACGAGAATGACTGTTGTGATTCCGAGGATCGCACCGAGATCGATGAATCCAGCTACCCAGCTTTGACCGGCCATTTGAATCGCAAGTGAGACTGGATGATCGACACCAGCGAACTGTTGGTACGGTACGATACCCGTCATGATGGCTGCGACGATGACGTAAAGGACTGTACAAACAGCGAGTGAACCGATGATCCCGCGTGGCAAGTTTTTTTGCGGATCGCGGACTTCTTCAGCTGCTGATGTGACGGCATCAAAGCCGATGTACGCGAAGAAGACGATTGCGGCACCCGAGAAGACGCCTCCCCAACCAAATGGTGTGAACGGTGTCCAGTTCGATGGCTCAACGTAGCCGACACCAACAACGATGAAGAGAATGACGACTGCGACCTTGATGACGACCATGATGTTGTTGACACGTTTCGTTTCCTTGATTCCCATCGACAACAATGCCGTAATGGCAAAGAGGATTAAGAATGCTGGAAGGTTGAAGTATGTCTTGGCTCCTTCGACTGCTCCAGGAGCTGCTGATAAGGCTGTTGGCACATGGATGTTGAATCCTGCAAGTAAGGACTGGAAGTACCCAGACCAACCGGCTGCAACGGCACTGGAGGCGAGTCCATATTCGAGGATCAAGTTCCAACCGATGATCCAAGCGAAGATCTCTCCCATCGTTGCGTACGTGTACGTATAGACGGATCCACTGACCGGAATCGTTGATGCGAATTCAGCGTAAGCAAGAGCAGCTAGACCACAGGCGATGGCAGATAGAATGAATGATACGATAAGTCCTGGTCCTGCAGTCAATGCTCCTGTTCCTGTCAAAACGAAGATTCCGGTTCCGATGATGGCGCCAATTCCTAAAAACGTTAAATCCATCGCGCCAAGATTTCGAGCAAGTCCACTGTTTCGTTTACTTGCAGCAATCATAGCGGAAACATCTTTTTTCCGCGTCAAGCTCATGATGTACTTCCCCCTATGTCTCTTTTGATTTGTCCTACGGAGCGAGTCGTCCGTAAGAACTTAATCAAAAATTTACGAATTTTTCTGATAAATTGATATAGGTCATTATACCTATTTCTATTTTGTTGAACGCTTTCATTCGTTAAACAAAAAAATCTGTACAAAAAAGATGGATATGTAACACATGTTACACACCCATCTAACGAGCCTTAGTTTGTTAAATTTTCAAATTGTTTTTCGGGTCTTCATCCACTCTAAAAACACTTGGTAATCCAGCTTTGTTCGTGTCACGTAGGCTTCTGACCAACGCTCGATTTGCTCTAAAAAAGCAGTGTCCGAAACACCAATGGCTTGGATGATTTCAACATCCGCATGATGTGTCAAAATTTTTTCTTTAATCCCGGCGTCCTGATCTGCCCGCGCATGGATTTTCGCGGTAATTTGACCTTGAATACACAACACGTTCTCAAGGTCTTCCTGACTTTTGATATGCTTTGCTTTTAGTTTTTTCTTATATGGCGAGCGCTCACGTACATAATATTCCTTTTTCCCAATCGTCAGGTAGCCAAGATATGGATCCTCATGTGCCTGCATCGCTTTTTGGGACGTGATGATCCGGCGTCCTTGATGAACTGTTTCTGCTTCTGGACGATAGACGGGAAGGAACAACGAAGGGACAGAAGTCTGAGCTTGTTTCATCTCTAGAATCAAATCTTCTTCCCCTCCCTCCCCCTCAATCAAGATGTAATAGCGTTCAAGACCAATCGATGCCGTTCCACTGTCTAGTTTCCGGACGATATCCTTGATTGTATAGAACGCTTCGTCACGACGATCCTCTGCGTCAATCGTCTCGATATAGGAGGACCAAGCAGACTCAATCGCTATTCGCGTCGGATCATCTATCGCTTGCATATCCGGTAATGTACAAAAACGTCTCACGCCACCCACCAGTTTCGTCCGCTCTCCCATTAATTCCTCACGTTTCTTTTCTGCTTTTTTGATCAACTTCTTGATTGGTCCTTTCGTATTATCCCGCGTAAAGCAGACATCACTCGGATCTTTTCCGAGAGCGTACTTTTTTAAATCGTGTAAGTATTCCAGGACATAATTTCGAATCGCAGGAGCCGGATCGTATCCTGCCTCTTCAGCGAACAACCGGACGGAGACCGCCATGCGAATCAAATCGTATAGATAAGATCCTAAGTACCCTTCATCAAAGTCATTGACGTCGTAGATGATCTCTCCCTTCGCATTGCCATGGACACCGAAGTTTTCAAAATGAAGATCTCCCTGAATCCACGTCGGTTTATCACGAGGCGTATCAAAACCAAGGGGGATTCGCGTCACGTCATAATAAAACAGATGCGAACTCCCACGGAAAAAGCGAAACGGACTCAAGCTCATCTTGTCGTACTTTTCCTGACGTGCTTGCTCATCGAGCTGACGGATTTCGTGATCGTAGAAATCAAGCACCTTCGCAATCGTCATTTGTCGAATCTCTTCATATACGGGTCGAAACATTCGATTCTCTCCCTCCCATTTGAAAAAAGAGCAGTCAAAACGAAATCGTTTGACTGCTCCTTACGTGTTACTCGAAATGTTTTTTATATTCCCCATATCCTGCCGAATCAAGCTCTTCAAGCGGAATAAATCGTAATGCTGCTGAGTTGATACAATAGCGAAGACCACCAAGTTCTGTCGGACCATCATCGAAGATATGACCGAGGTGACTATCCGCATTCGCAGAACGCACTTCCGTCCGCGTCATCCCGTGACTCGTATCGAGTTCGACTTCCATCTTGTCTTCTGAGATCGGTTTAGCGAAACTCGGCCAACCACAGTTTGACTGGAATTTATCTTTTGATGTGAAGAGTGGTGTACCATCGACGATATCGACGTACAGTCCTGGACGTTCTTCATCCCAGTATTCGTTACGGAAAGCGGGTTCTGTCCCGTTCTCTTGTGTGACTTTATACTGAATTGGTGTCAGACGCTCTTTCAGTTCTTTTTCCTTACCGTGGTCCTTCCACGCTTCCTTGATGAATTTCGCGCGACCTGAGCCGACACTATACATCTGATAACGGAACGGATTCTTTTTATAATAATCTTGGTGATATTCTTCGGCTGGCCAAAACGGCTTTTCTGGACGAATCTCTACCGCGATCGGACGCGAGAAGCGTCCTGATGCGTCAAGCGCTGCTTTCGAACGTTCAGCTGCTTCACGCTGTGCTTCATCGACATAAAAGATAGCCGGTTGGTACGATTCACCACGGTCATTGAATTGACCTCCACCATCTGTCGGGTCGATTTGACGCCAGAAGATCTCGAGTAATTCTTCGTACGTAATGACGGACGGATCGTACGTGACTTCAACCGCCTCCAAGTGACCTGTCGTTTCCGAACAGACCTCTTTATAAGTCGGGTTCTCTGTATGACCACCGGTATATCCTGAAATGACCTGCTCTACACCATCATATTTATGGAATGGCTTGACCATGCACCAGAAACAACCACCTGCAAATATTGCTTTTGCCATCTATCTTCCCCTCCTCTGTATGTGTCTATTTTACCGCGTTCAGAGAATGGACTCGACTTTCCTGCTCATTCAATCCTCTGGATTCGCTTTTAGACGACGCATGACGAAGTAAATCGCTGCAAAGACAAGAAGAAGTCCTCCAAGCGAATACCAGATGTTATTCAAACGATAAATCATTTGGTACAAGGCAAGCGTCACAAGCAATAATGCGATCGGTAAGAAGGCACGCTTGAAGTGGTACCAGTAATTCACGAAGATCGCCTCCTGTTTTTCTTTCATCTTACCCGATATGTCATGCCTTCTGCGAGAGGATTATTCGGCTTGACGGTACTCTTCTTCGAGATAGGTCCGGTACTTCGCTTCCCAAGCGTTTAGCGACACACGCCATAATGCGATCGTTGCAATGACAAGTCCTAACGTGACCGGCCAGAACCAAATCGATACGATTCCTGCTGTCGAAGCCAGTCCGATTTTTGAAAACAAGACGTACGTCCAAATGATGGATGTACATAATAAGATCGAGACTGGAATCGCAAATTTCCATGGAGTGAGCTCGACAGATTGTCGTCGATTGATTTTTCTTGACTGGACGGCCGGGTAACGATACCCCATGAATACCATGAACAGCACTTCAATCACAAGTAGAATACCGTACCCATGAATGTAGCTAATGCCATGATCCCAGCCGAACAGTTGTTTAAAACCGAAGACGAATAAGTAATACGCGAATACGTGAAAGACAATGACGATTTTCGCTGCAATTGCCGGAATTCGTTTCATGAAAATCCCCATTAATACGATGACGAGAATCGGAATATTGAAAAATCCTGTGAATTGCCGGATCAAACTCCATAAGCCGTCCGGCGCGTACATCAAGAATGGAGCGATAACGAAAGAGATTAAGGCAACGATCGTTCCGAACCATTTACTGACACGAATCAAATGTTCATCACTCGCCTCTTTCGCAAACACCGGCTGATAGATATCGAGGACGAAAAGTGTCGCAATACTATTTAGCAACGAGTTAAACGAACTAAAGACGGCTCCGAGTAAGACAGCTAAGAAAAATCCCATCAGCGAGACAGGCAGTAACTCCGTAATGAGTCGAGGATATGATAAATCACCGCTCGTTAGTGTGTTCCCATACAAGTGATAGGCAATGATCCCAGGAATCAGCATGAAGATCGGAACTAATAACTTCAAGAATCCTGTCATGAGGACGCCCTTCTGTCCTTCCTTCAAATCTTTTGCCCCGAGCACACGTTGAATGACATATTGATTGAGTGACCAATAAAATAAGTTCGCAAATAGGATACCCGTGAAAATCGAGAAGAACGGAACGGCATCGGTTGAGCTTCCGATTGCGTTCAGCTTCTCCGGTTGCACAGTCGCAATCGTCTTCATCCCTTGAAGTAAATTCCCGTCACCCAGTGCAATAAAGCCAAGCACCGGAACTAAGAATCCGACGAAGACAAGCCCGATCCCGTTCAAGGTATCCGAGACAGCCACCGCACGTAGCCCTCCAAAAATCGCATAAATTGCTCCGATGATCCCGACGACCCAGACGACTAACCAAAGGGATTGCGTATAACTGAGACCAAAGAGTTCCGGAACATCGAATAGCTGCAAGACAGCAATCCCACCTGAATAAAGCATCGAAGGAATCGTGACGCACATATATCCGAGCAAAAAGAGTAAGACTGTCATCCGACGAACCGTCTCGTCATACCGGTGACTTAAGTATTCCGGTAATGTCGAGATCCCAAGCCCGAGAAATTTCGGAAGCAGATAGATGGCCATGATGATCGCAGCAAATCCCGCCGTGACTTCCCACGCCATACTCGACATGTTTCCCATGAAAGATTGTCCGTTTAGTCCAATCAACTGTTCTGCCGACAAATTCGTCAGTAGTAGTGATCCGGCAATGAAAACGCCACTTAGCCCTCGACCTGCTAAGAAGTATTCATCGACGCCTTGTGTTTTCCCACGCGTCAATCGGTAGGATATGTAGGCAACGAGCAACATGAAAAACGCTGCAGAACCTAATGTAAAAAATAAATCAGATGTAGTCATGCGTCTCCCCCTGTTCTTTATTCATTTTTCTATTTTTGAATATGTATTCATTAATTCCTTTTTTATACTTTTTCAAAACTATATTTTAGAGAACGTTTTCATTTAAGGGAATAAAAAAACACCCTCATTCTAGAAGATGGTTCCGATTGCAGAAAAATGGGCTGACTCAAAAATGTCTCGTCTTCACGCCCTTTCCTCAGGCGAGATACAAGCCAATTTTCCCGCTCTATTCGAGTAGGAAAACGGGTCTTGTTTGTCTCTGACAGCGCAAAATTGCGCTTTTTCCTGTAGGAGTGGCGTGTAACGTGTCATTCTTTTTTTATACCCGGAAGGAGAATCAGAGAATCGTTTTGTTGACTCGACATCGCTTCCTAGGGAAAAACAAGCAAGAGTGACCCTGCAGCGAAGCGGCGCGATGCTTGTCCCAGGAAAACGATTCGAAACGAACAAAAAAGCGCAATCTTTCTCATCAGACTCATCAGAGAAAAATTGCACTTTGTCTTCAATCTCAATCACCTTCATTTATAGAAGGTGGTTCACACATTATGATTGACGTGGATGTTCTGGGAAGTCCATCTCGTCATAACGAACGATTGACGTCCGATTTTTGAATTTGTGTCCTAACCAGAAGGCAAGGAATAATGGAATACCAACATACGTTGCGGCAATTCCGACCCAATCGATTTGATCCGCAAGGAATGCTGCGTAGTTTTGACCAACGATGACGAGGAAACAAAGACCGAATGCGAACAGCGGACCAAACGGGAACGCTGGTGCAACATATGGTAAGTCTTTCAACGAGTGACCTTGTGCAAGGAATCCTTTACGGAAACGATAGTGACTGATTGCAATCCCGAGCCATGCGATGAAGCCTGTCATCCCCGAAGCATTGAGTAACCACAAGTAGACTTGTCCACCAAACATCGACGTCAAGAAACAGAGTGCACCGATTGCTCCTGTTGCGAGCAAAGCGTTACGCGGTACACCGTTTTTCGATACTTTCGCGAACAACTTCGGTGCATCCCCTTGGCGAGCAAGCGTATAAAGCATCCGAGTCGAAGCATACATACCTGAGTTTCCGGCAGATAGAACAGACGTCAAGATGACGGCGTTCATGAGTGCTGCTGAGAAGGCAAGACCCGCTTTTTCAAAGACAAGCGTAAACGGACTAACCGCTACGTCCGTAATGTCATTGGAAACCAAGTTCGGACTCGTATACGGAATGAGCATTCCGATGACGAAAATCGCGAAGACGTAGAAAAGCAAGATGCGCCAGAAGACTTGTTTGACTGCTTTTGGAACATTCTTTTTCGGATCTTCCGACTCACCCGCGGCAATCCCGACCAGTTCTGTACCTTGAAAACTGAATCCGGCAACGAGAATGATACCGATGACGGCAGGAATCCCACCGACGAACGGTGCATCGCCAAGTGCAAAGTTTTTAAAGCCAACCGGTGGCTCTGATGTAAAGACACCAAAAATCATCGCAACACCGACGACTAAGAAGACGATGACGGTAACGACTTTAATCATCGCAAACCAATACTCCGCTTCCCCGAATCCCTTAACGGAGAAGTAGTTCAAGCCAATCATGAGTAAGAGGAACAAGGCACTGAAATAAAATCCAGGAACATCCGGGAACCAATATGTCATGACGATTTGTGCTGCGACGAGCTCGACTGCGATCGTGACTGCCCAGTTGTACCAGTAGTTCCAGCCGAGCGCAAAGCCGAATGATGGATCGACGAATTTCGTTCCATAGGTCGAGAAGGATCCAGCGACCGGCATATACGCTGCCATTTCACCAAGACTTGTCATGAGGAAGTAGACCATCAGACCAACGATTGCATACGATAGGAGCGCCCCACCTGGTCCTGCTGCTGCGACGGAAGCACCGGACGCAATGAAGAGTCCTGTTCCGATCGCTCCACCGATGGCGATCATTGACATATGACGGGCTTGTAATCCACGTTTTAATCCTTCTGCTGTCGAATCTGTTGTTTGTTTCACATCTAGATTGTTCATTTCGTTCGCTTCTCTCTTTAATAAATTTTTGAGAGGACACTTTTTGAATGAAAAAACAAAAAGCGCCCTCATCTTCCAGATGGAAGATGAGAACGCAACATAATAAAATGGATGCGCCTCATTCTACCGTCGTGAAAGATAGCTCTCCACAAGTAGGTGATACCCGACTTGTGACAGTATTAGACCTATTTGATCTAATCCCAATCGATCATCTTCAAAGCGATGATTGATTTCGGCAATTCTTCCTTTCAGGTCACCTCATCTGTCGCTTGACGACATCCGTAACCGTACTCTTAAGAACTGCAACCTCCATCCCACTGGTTGAGTGAGAACTGAATTAAGTTAGTTATTACTACGCCATATTACACAAAACGCCACGAAATTGTCAATTGCCTTTTTCGAATCTGGGGTAGTCGATGGTAAAAATCCGATATGTTTAGTACACTAAATGGTAGAAGTCCACTGAGAGAAAGGATGCTGCTTGCATGCCACAGGAACGTGATTTGCTAACTTATCGACTCGAGGAACAAATGCGTGTCATTCTTCGTACCCTGCGACGTGAACTTAACCGGCTATTTGAAGGAACGGCGACCCGGAGTGAGTTTTTCATCTTACGAAGCCTTTCAGAAAATGGTCCTCAGCGCCCGACGCTTCTTGCGGAACAATTTGAGCTCGCGACGAGTCAAGTCACTGCTTTGACGGATAAGCTGTATAAACAAGGATATGTCACACGGACACGTTCGACGGAAGATCGTCGTTCAATCGTACTCGCTTTGACGGAGGACGGGGAACGTGCATTTCGGGATCTCGAAATCGTCCGGAAAAACTATTTACAAGACCGCTTCGGTACATTGACGGAAGAAGAGCTCGAAACGATGATTCATGTCTTTGATAAAATTTTACAGACGATGGATGAGGATACCCTTACTTCATCTTCTTAAAAACGGTAGATTTTCTACCGTTTTTTCTATTTTGGTCTAAAGATTTCCCTCTGTCTAACCGTTATCTACTTGAGTATACTGGAAGTATATATATGGAAATCTGTTAGCTGGGGGAGTTGGGAGGATTTGTTGTCCATCATGAATCAATTCATCATTAACTTTTGTCTACTGTTCACAACGATTACTCTCTTGTTCTTACCGTTTCGGAATCAACCGCGTATTTCATTGAACTCCAAATGGAGCATTCGACTTATACTCGGAGCAGTCTCTGGTCTGATTGCGGTCTTATTAATGTTCAATGGGATCCAAATCGATGTCGCCCGTGTTGATTTACGTATCGTTCCCGTCGCGATCGCCATGCTGTTCGGTGGTTTCCCAAGCGCCATCGTTGCAGGAGCAATGATCATCGGGACACGTTACTTTTTAACACCAGTTGATCAAATGGAAGGATTTTATTTATCTACGCTGATCATCGTCTTATTCATCACGACGATTGGGATCATTCGTCGATTCGTCCATGTCTCGATGCGTCATTTTCAACTTATGGTGTTGGTCGGTATTCTCTATTCGTTACCCGCCATCTACATCTTGACGCACAGCTGGTCGACATTCTTTAAAATCTCGATTGCGTACGTCTTCTTTAATTTATTAGCTGGCTTTGTTGCCTTTCGATTACTGACGGAATTACGCCGTCACTTCGAAAACATCCAGTATCAGCAGAAACTCGCCATGACGGATGCTTTGACAGGGCTCGCCAATCGCCGTCGTCTGGATGACTCGCTATCGCTTGTCGGTTCGACCGATCAAGGCTATTCACTTGTGCTCATCGATATCGATTTCTTCAAGCATGTCAATGATACATATGGTCATGATGCGGGCGATGATGTGTTACGCCAACTCGGCATGACTCTCGCTTCCTTGACGCGTCCAGACGACCTCGTCGGACGGTACGGTGGTGAAGAATTTTTAATCATCTTACCAAGTACTTCGGCGAAAGAAGCGCAAAAAATAGCAGAACTAGCTCGGCTGACGGTCGCACGTAACCTGTTCCCGACAGCAGATGTACCTGATCTACAAATTACGATCTCACTTGGGATTTCACATTCCAGTGGTTCGCATACGTCACTTGAAGCATTACAACAGGCAGATAAAGCGTTGTATTATTCAAAAGAAAGCGGACGGAATCGGAGTACGATCTATACGAAAGAACTCGCATTCCGACAGGCTTAAACTGATTGGACACTTCCGCAGGGAAGTGTCTTTTTTACGTCCTCATTCCGTCTCTTTAGGAAAACCGATACTCTCAACCGTTCCAAAGACGATCATCCGACTTAATTGTTCTGCCATATACTCTGATGAATACGGTCGACCGTTTCGTAACCAAGAAATCAACAATCCCAACTGTCCACCAATGACATAATTCAATAATAAGTCCCGATCGACGAACGTAGCTTCTTCTGTGATTTGCGGTCGAAACACAAGACGATAGTTATCTTTCAATGTATCGAGAAAACGGGAGATGAACGTTTTGATCGGTCCTTGAACGAGCATCGTTTGATAGAATAATTCATTTTCTTCGATATGAATGAACAAACGAGCAAAATAGCGACTCACCTGCTCGACTGTCGGAAAGACAGTTCCTGTACCCGTGATCCGAATTGCTTGTTCAAGTGCCTTCATTTGCTCCTCAACGATTTGGTCGAGCAAATCATACTTATCCGTATAGTGTGCGTAGAAGGTCGAACGGTTCACACCGGCTCCATCCGTCAGCATTTTGACAGTAATACTCGAGAAGCTGTGCGTCTTCAATAAACGAAATAATTCCATTGTAATACGGTCACGTGACCGTTTTGGTCGGGGATCACGGCTCTCATTCATCCATATTTCACTCCTTTTTCATCCTCTTTTCATTAATGAATCCGTTATCATCTATTTTTCCAACATTTTGTCGGAAATTGTCGGTTGTTTGTTAGCTAATGATCCATATAATTAACTATATTAATTACTCCTCCCCCCAGAGGAGTACTTTTTTTGAATCGATTGTACACAAGAAAGGATGCTAACACACCCATGAGTATGAAAAAATTATTGATCATCAATATCGTGACACTCATCGTTTTAATCGGTGGTGGTGTTGTCGGATACTACTATTACGATCAAGCAACGAGCTATGTCAAAACAGACAATGCGAAAATCGACGGTAAGATGATAACGGTTGCGAGCCCAAGCGCTGGTAAATTAACAGACTGGTCTGCGAAAACAGGCGAATCACTCGCCAGTGGAGCAACAGTCGGACACGTCATGACGGCACAAGCCGGACAAAAATCGACGGACCTCTCTGTTTCAATGCCCTCAAAAGCAACGATCGTTCAGTCGATGGCGACAAAGAACGGCTTCGTCGCAGCAGGTACACCTCTCGCCTATGGTTTTGACTTAAACGACCTTTGGGTCACAGCGAACATCGAAGAAACAGAAATCGATGAAATCAAAGTCGGACAAACAGTGGATGTCTATGTCGACAGCTATCCGGACACGACACTTTCTGGTGAAGTCGAGCAAATCGGTATGACGACGGCTTCCACGTTCTCAATGATGCCTTCTTCAAACGGAAACGCGAACTACACGAAAGTCGCACAAGTCATTCCAGTTAAAGTATCACTCTCGCAAGAAAAATCACTCGACATTCGACCTGGTATGAATGTGACCGTCCGCATTCATAAGGATTAAGGAGGGACGTTCATGTCTACTACCTTCTTGTTCGGATACAGTGCGTTCACGATTCTGATCATCATCGGCGTCAACTGGATCGCCCGTCGAAGTCGCTCATCCGACACGGCGCTGGCGACGGACGGACCGACTCTTGAGGAATCCCTCGAGGCGGAACCGACGATGACCGTGACACCACCAGTCGCAGCACCTTCAAAACAGGTATCGACTGAAAACGTCAGTATTCCGAAAGTACTGACGGTCTTACTCATCGGTATGTTCATTGCTATTTTGAACCAAACGTTGATTAATGTCGCGTTACCAGTTCTGATCAATGACTTCAACGTGTCGACGTCCACTGCCCAGTGGTTGACGACGGGCTTCATGCTCGTTAACGGGATTTTGATTCCGATCAGTGCCTTTTTGATGCGAAGCTATACGTTCCGCCAGCTGTTCCTCGCTTCGATGACACTGTTTTTCTTCGGATCGGTCATCTGTTCGATGGCAATGAACTTCCCGGTCATGATGATCGGTCGTGTCGTTCAGGCAGCGGGGGCTGGTATCTTGATGCCACTCGGATCAAACGTCTTCATGACATTGTTCCCACCGCATAAGCGCGGTGCTGCCATGGGAATGCTCGGAATCGCGATGATTCTCGCTCCTGCTGTCGGACCTACGATCACAGGATATGTCATCCAAAACTATGACTGGCACGTCATGTTTTATGCGATGTCGTTCTTTGGATTAGTGACGTTGTTACTCGGTACGGCTTGGTTCCGCCTGACGCAGCCACTCTCGAAACCTTCTTTTGACGCACTGGGCGTCTTATTCAGTACGATCGGATTCGGGAGTCTCCTTTACGGATTCAGTGAAGCCGGGAATGACGGCTGGGATAGCCCGATCGTCATCAGCACGATCGTCATCGGCTTAATTGGAATTGCTGCTTTCGCAATGCGTGAGCTGTCGATGGAAGATCCGATGTTGAATATTCGCGTGTTGAAAGTGCCGGAATTTTCGTTCACCCTCTTTATCAATGTCATCGTTACGATGGCGTTGTTCGGTGGGATGTTACTTTTACCGATTTACCTTCAAAGCATTCGCGGTTTTTCACCGGTCGATTCAGGTCTTCTCCTTTTACCCGGATCACTAATCATGGGAATCACCGGACCGATTGCCGGTCGTTTATTTGACCGCTTCGGTATTCGACCGCTCGCTATCTTCGGTTTGACGTTGATGACGTACGGGACATGGGAATTGACGCAATTGAACATGGATACATCGTATTATTCCATCATGGGTATCTACATGCTTCGGTCATTCGGTATGGCATTCATCATGATGCCAATCATGACTGCCGGTATGAACGCTTTACCGATGAAGATGATCCCGCACGGAAACGCGACACAAAACACACTTCGTCAAGTCGCCGGCTCCATCGGAACGGCAATTCTCGTCACCGTCATGACCCGTCAAACGACGGCTCACTTGGCAGACGACGCGAATCAGTTTACGACGCTCGACCCGACGCTTTCGCAACATTTAAACGATCTTGGACAACAGCTGGGTAGCTCACAAGCCGCTTCAACGAGTTGGTTTACGATGCTGACGAAACAAGCAACGATTCAAGGGATCACCGATGCGTTCTGGATTGCAACCGTCTTATCTGCGCTTGCACTGATTCTGTCCTTCTTCTTGCACGGAAAAAAAGAACCGAATCTGGATTGATTGACGAAAGGGGCTGACTCAAAAGTCAGTTTCCACAAAGGTAAGGGTGGCAGAATGATGATCTGCCACCCTTACCTCATAACAAAAAGAATGACGCGTTTCACGCAACTCCTACAGGAAAAAGCGCATCTTTGCGCTGTCAGAGACAAACAAGACCCGCTTTCCTGCTTGAATAAAGCAGGAAAACTGGCTTGTGTCTCGCCTGAAGAAAGGGCGTGAAAAGACGCGTCATTCTTTTTTGAGTCAGCCTCTTTTCTTATACTTTACGAAAAGTTCTTCTTTGCACTTCAGCCTTAAAATCGATACACTAGGGACAATGAGTTTCATATCTAAAGGAGATGCTTTATGGTTGCCTTTCTGCAATTTTATGCGTTCATCTTTGCTTGTTGTTTTGCTTGGCAAGTTGGTCGACCATCCCCTTGGTCACAAAAGATCGTTCGTGCCTTTTTAACAAGTGTCAACGGGCTCTTCGTATTCGCACGTGCCTCGATTTCAATCTTTTTATTAGTTGGACCACTATTACTCGTCACCTATCTTGTCTTCCCACGGTTAATCGCTTTTGAAAATGGTTTAGCGATGGTGATCAGCGTGCTTGTCATCGGACTGGTTGATCGTCTCGTCAGTCTCGTCGTTCTGCCACTCATACGTTCCTTTTTCTTAAAACGTCAACGCGTCATGCCACAATCGGTGGAAATGGTGCTTTATACGATGGCAATGGCTGTCTTGCTCTTTATACAGCTTCATGCTGTTCCTGGCGTTCAACTTCATGTAGCGTTAACGATTTTCCTTGGTTTTACGATCTATTTCGCCCATTATCTATTTGCCTTATACCGGATTCGTCTTATGAAAAAGAAGCTAACGACTGTTGCTCAAGATCAAGACGAGGAACGAAAAGTCTCTTAATTCGAATGCAACGAAAGATGATTTCCTATCGGGAATCGTCTTTTTTTGTTTTCTGACAAATAACGTTGACAATGATAATCGTTATCATTTATAGTGAAAAAGTACTCAGTGAGGAGATGAAACGGATGCATGCCCAACAAGTGATTGAAACACGCCGGTCGATCCGGTCCTATACGGAACAACCCGTTCCGGTCGAATTGGTAGAAGCATTACTCGACACGGCGATTTATGCCCCGAATCATAAATTACGAGAGCCTTGGCGCTTTGTTCTCGCAATCGAAGACGGACAAACACGGTATGTCGATGCCTTGATGGAATTGCTGACAGCGCGTGGTCAATTCGAGACGAAAACGTCTGAACAACGTCAACAGGCTGAACAAAAATTACGGGAAGTCCCGGTTTATTTAACGGTACTTTGTCAGGTACAAGGGACACCGGATCAACAGCTAGAGGATACACTTGCAACTGCTGCGATGATTCAAAATCTGCAGTTGGTAGCAACAGAACGAGGTCTTGGGTGTTGCTGGAAGAGCGGAAAACACTGGTTCACACCAGAGTATGCCTCACTCGTTGACGCTTCTGAAAACGAACGCGTCCTCGGCGTCATTCAAATCGGCTGGCCTGCCATCGTTCCACCTGTCAAACCTAGAACGTCCGCAAAGGACAAGTTGACGCACTTTTAAGAGGTGCGCATTCTGCGAGCTACCCCTGCTCGCGCCAATCAAGCCCCAATTCAAAAATAAAAACGTTCCGATGACGTCTCTCTCCCCAAACGGAGACGCAATCGGAACGTTTTTCTGTATTCACACTGGTGTTTTCGTATAGACAGGCGCCTCTGGAATCGTGTCATATAACATATGGTCGACGATTCGTTTGGTCGCTTCTCCGTCCTGATACGTAAAGAACTGATTCGCAAATGTCTCGATTTTCTGTGTATCGAATTGCCCACGTTTAATCCAAGCAATGACGTCTTCGAACGTCGACACGATTGGTCCCGGTACGAACGTTTCATATGGGAAGTAGAAATCGCGTTCTGCTTTATACGACTGAAGATCGTTAACGAGAAAAATCATCGGCTTCTGCAACAAGGCAAACTCAAAGATGACAGACGAATAATCCGTAATCAGAATATCCGCAATCTGCATCAAATCATTGATGTCCGGATAGTCTGTCATGTTAATGATTTGATCCGTATACGCGTCCGGTACGACGGGTGGATTGAGAACAAACGGGTGCATGCGAAGCAAGAGGACTGTATCCGGTCCAAGCTCTCGACGGAACTTCTCAAAATCAAGCTCTTGATCGTAATGTGCCGTTGTCTGTCCATTTCCTCGGAACGTCGGCGCGAGTAAGATGATTCGTTTCTTGCGCCATTCTGGATATCGGTCATACAACTTTTCTCGAACACGGGCTTGACGTGCTGTGTTCAGTAGCTGATCCGTCCGTGGAACCCCTAATGGATAGATCCTTTTCTGCTCCATTCCGAAAGCATCCGCATATGGTGCGATACATGCTTCACCAGAAACATAGACCTTGCTATAGTTCCGGTGAATCTGGACCATCTTCAAATAATCATCATCCGGTGAATAGGATTTATCAAGCACACTATAGCCGAACTTTTTAAAGGCTCCACAAGCATGCCATAGCTGAATGACTTCTGTCCCTTCCCGTAAGGACGACACATATACAGGGTAATAATAATCATCAATGATGAAGTAACGAGCAGTCGCTAACTCGTACGTCGCTCGCATCATATGAAAGACGTATTGAATTTGTCCCGCCAACGATTGAGGGAATCGCTTTAACAAAAAAACGTATTCATACCCTAAGTCGCGACGTTCGAGTTCATCGTAGACGGCACGAAAGTTATCGACAAGACGATCGGAACGATACGTCGCAAAGACGACTTTTTTCGGTTGAATCGGTAACCGTTTCGTCAACCAGTACGTCACAGCAAGCAGATAGTGGACCGTCCGTCGTTGCAATAACCGAATTTTTTGTTTCATAGACGATTCTCCTCTTTTTCAGCGCACATCGTTACATGCACCATTCCATGACCGTCTTTCCGAACCGGTTCGTTAAATCGTTTTCAAACGCTTTATGGATATCTTCGATTTGTCGAATTTGGAAGACGCCTGAAACAAGGTTCGATAAATAAGCTGGAATATCAGGATGTGCTTGATACAATTCCATCGTCCGTGCGAAATCAGCCGGTGTACTCCGACTTGAACCATAGACACGAAGACCTTTTTCAAGAATCATCCGCGTGTTGATCGCGACGGCATCCTCTGATACACCGAGTAACGCCATCGTGCCTTCCGGAATGATATAGTCGATCATCTGATTGATCGCATATTGACTGCCAATTCCCCCAACACATTCGAAACCGTGGTTGAAGGAGACATCGGCTGGAATCTGATCGATGTGGTACGTCTCGTCTGCAAACGAGAAATAGTCAAGCTTCGACTGCGTTTTGCCAAAGACAAGTAATTTCGCTTCCGGATACAACTTACGTAGCAAGAGTGCTGTGATGAAGCCAAGGTTCCCGTCACCCCACACTCCGAACGTCTCCCGACGCGGATGGGCAATCTTTTCGAAACGAGTCAAGGCATGGACCGATACACTGACGAGCTCAGTGAATGCCGCGACTTCAGGGTCAAGATCAGCCGGTACCTCGACAAGACGATCTGCTTTTAAGAACACATAGTCTTGCATATAGCCATCATATCCACTCGAACGGAAACGACTCGTTCGCAAATAGTTTTCACCGATGATGTCATCTTCTTCCGTCGGTGTATTCGGAACCATCGCGACGAGTGTTCCCTTCTTGAATGTTCCACTCGGATCATGTACGACTTTTCCGATGCCTTCATGAATCATCGCCATCGGTAATTTTTTCGCCAATACTTCCGCACTACGGCTCCCCGTGAAGTAGCGTTGATCCGCGTGACAAATCGATAAATACGTTGGACGCACGACAACACGATCGGTATTCAATGACCGTTCATCATATGTCACTTCGATTTGACGCGGGGCGACGAGTTGATAGACTTGGTTAATCATTGATGAATCCGCTCCTTCAAGATAGCATTCGCAATCCGTAGGTCGTATGGTGTCGTCACTTTAATATTGAACAGTTCACCCGTGACGAGCGCCACATCTTCTCCTTTAAGTAAAAGAATCTTACAAGCATCCGTCAAAATCGCTCGTTCTTCCGTCGAAAGCGACTCATAATGCGATTTCAACTTCGTGATCTGGAAACTTTGTGGTGTCTGCCCTTGATACATTTGATCACGAACCGGAATATCTGTGATCGTTTTACCGTTCGTTGACGCGACGATCGTATCGATTGCTGAAATGACTGTGTCGCATGAACCGAATTCTTGTGCTGCTTCAATGTTTTCTTTAATGATGCGGTGCGTCAAGAACGGACGGACAGCGTCGTGTGTGACGATGATATCTTCCTCAGACAGACCGTTTTTCTCTTCGATCCAGTTCACCGCTGCCATGATCGATTCATTTCGATCCTGTCCACCCGGTGTAATGACGAGGCGTTCATCTTTTCCAATGTATTTCTCCAAAATATCGCGCGTATAGTTAATCCAAGCAGTCGGTGTGACGATGATGATGCGGTCAAAATCCTCATGTAATAGGAATTTCTCTACTGTATGGACGATGATTGGACGTTCTCCGATCGATAAGAATTGTTTCGGTCGATCGACATTCCCCATCCGTGTTCCTTTTCCTCCAGCTAAAATGGCTGCATAAATCATCTTCTGGCGCAGTGTCTCGTTGACTCTTCCAAACGAGACGACCTGCTTCCCTCCCTTATGAAATAATCGAATTTCGGTTTTCTTTCCCTAGCGTTCAGGGTATGTGTAATGGTGCAGTCTGTGTTGAAGTGTTATTTTACAAAAACACAAAAAAATAAAGAAATCCCTATTAATTTTAATGTCTCACGATATAATGAGTGGTGATTTCTAGTTTCACTATACTATGTTCACGTAAAATTTAAAAATCTATCATGATTGTGTAAATGCATTGTAATTATTCGAGCGAGGAGAGATGGTTTTGATCGAAGAGACACTAACCCCTACTTTACATGCTGAGGTCACCTACTTGGAATTAGCTGGAACGACGTTTCGTTTCGAAGCACGTTTAAGTGGATTGGCTGATTTTTTGCGTGCCGAACAAACGTTATTTGAAAATCCTACATCGCAACAGCAACCTGAACTTGAGGAACATGACGATGAGTATATTCAGTCTGAACCTGCCGAAGCATTGATACCGCTTGAACGTGCCATTGTCTTCCGTAATAAACGAAACAAACGGACGTTCATTTGTCGCTTTCCGTTCGAAGGTGACTGGACGGAAGAAGCCTTTACAGGCGAATTGAATCTGAATCATATCACGCCGACCGGTCGTCCATTGCCGATGGGCTATTTTGATGCGTTCTTCGCCATCGTCCAAGGAAAGACGATCTTACATGAAGCGCCTTTTGGTGATACGCGTTCGTTAATCCCAGTCGCTTACCGCGTCGATACAAAACATAGTAACGCCTTGATCTTACTCGAATATGAACTTGTCGTGCAGTATTCGGAATACAGCAACTCTTTAGGTTTCCATTCCCTGAAGAAAGGCGAATCGAAACGTCTAATCCAAGTCATCGATCGCTATAAGAAGTGGAAGAAGAACATGAAGAAGCGCGCGTTCAAGTTCCGCCGTTTCACATTTAAGGCGATTTATAACATCACGAAATGGACGCAACCGATCCAAGAGAACAAAGTCATCCTCGCTTCGGATTCACGGAGTGATATCAGTGGGAACTTTGCTTATATCTTGGATGAAGTCAAGCGTCGTGATCTCGATCTCGATGTGAAGACCTTCTTCAAACCGAATCTTCAGTCTCGTCGTGATTGGCGTGACAAGTTTGCCTTGCCATACCATTTAGCGACAGCAAAGACGATTCTGGTCGATGACTTCTATCCGATGATCTATCCGTTGAATATTCGTAAAGGCAGTGATTTGGTTCAAGTCTGGCATGCCGTTGGCGCCTTCAAGACATTCGGATACAGCCGTCTCGGAAAACCAGGTGGTCCAAGCGCAAACTCGCTCAGTCATCGAAACTACACGAAAGCCATCGTCAGCTCCCATAATGTCGCCCGTCATTATGCAGAAGGCTTCGGATTACGGGAAGATCAAGTCATCGCGACCGGTATTCCACGGACGGATATGTTCTTCGATCAACCGTTCATCGAGGAAGCAAAAGCACGTATCTATGAGGAATATCCCATCTTCAAACAAAAGAAAGTCATTATGTTCGCGCCGACGTTCCGAGGAAATGGTGCGAAGAGTGCCTATTATGATTTTGATCAACTCGATCTCGATGCGCTGTACGAAGCACTTCATGAGGAGTATGTCTTCGTCCTTAAACTGCATCCATTCATCCGCCGCCGGATGGAGATTCCAGAAGTCTACGCCGACTTCTTCCTCGATTTGACGGATCATCGTGAAATCAATGAGTTACTGTTTGTCTCAGACATCTTGATTACGGATTACTCATCGACGTGCTTTGAGTTCTCTCTATTGAATCGACCGATGTTGTTCTTCGCGTATGACCTTGAGGACTATATCTCAAAACGTGATTTCTATTACGACTTCGAGGAATTCGTTCCGGGTCCAATCGTCAAGACATCAGAAGAGTTGATTGAACGGATTAAAAACAAAGACTTCGAAATGCATAACGTCAAAGCATTCGCAGAATATTTCTTTGAACATCAAGACGGGAAATCGAGCGCCCGGTTCGTTGATCAAATCCTGCTGGGTGAGAAAAAATGAATCGCTCCATCAAACCAGTGACCACACCAGCGTACGATCATTGGCTTGGGAACTATAAGGTCTTACTCATCTTCATGGTCGTCTTCGGTCATTTGATCGAGACATTCCGTGATTTACCAGGAAACGATAGTGTGAGGATGGCGTATAATGTCATTTACTTGTTGCACATGCCCGCCTTCATTTTCATGAGCGGCTACTTTTTCAAACAAGTTCGACCGCAACGCATCCTCGCCTTCGTTGCCCTGTACTTCATCTGGCAATCGATTCACGAAATCTATTTGTCCTACACGCAGGATGATTCCTTACGTGAGATGCTCGATGGGTTACTCCATCCACTCGTTCCGAATTGGACGCTTTGGTATCTGCTCGGGATCATCATTTGGCAAACCGTCACACCGGCATTCCGGGTGATGCGTTTCCCGCTGATCGTCAGTGTCTTATTTGCCTTGTTGATCAATGCCAATCCAGACTCGATCACGAACTTCCTGTCGTTACAAAAAGTCGTCAGTTTTTATCCGTTCTTCTTGATGGGTTACCTCGTCAAAGAGCGTGGTTGGTTAACTGACGCTGGCTGGCGAAAGCAGATGACGGCACCGATCGGTCGACTGATTGGACTAATCGTCTCACTCTTGATTGCCGTCTTCATGATTGTCTGGACGAAAAACGGATTTGATACGGTCTGGCTCTTCTACCGCGACACCTACGGGGAATTTGAAGTCTCGCTTCTGAAGGGAGCAGCGATTCAATTGTTCCTCTATGCTGTCAGTACGATCATGATTTTCTCGGTCTTGTTGCTCGTGCCACACCGGTCATTCGGAGATCGATTCGACCAGATCGGCATCCAGACGCTTTCGATCTACTTGATTCACTCGTTCATCGTCCGTTTGTTCCGTGATTCAGTTCCACCAGCCATTACGGAGTCGCCCCTGTTACTGATTGGACTGTCCTTCTTGCTCGCTACCGGATTCGTCTGGTTGCTGTCGAGTCGCCCCGTCGTGACAATCTTCCGACCGTTGCTGTCACCGAACATCAAATGGTTATTAAAAAAAGACCAATAAATCTGAACCGAGGCTGACTCAAAAGTCAGTCTCTACAAAGATAAGGGTGGCAGAATAAAAATCTGCCACCCTTATCTCGTAACACAAAAAATGGCGCGTCACACGCCACTCCTACAGGAAAAGCTCATTTATGCGCTGTCAGAGACGAACAAGCCCCGCTTTCCTGCTTAGCTTAAACGAAGCAGGAAAGCTAGCTTGTGTCTCGCCTGAGGAAAGGGCGTGAAAAGACGCGTCATTCTTTTTTTGAGTCAGCCCCTTTTTCGAATCCTCGACTCGTCTGCGTTGACAGGCGCTTTAGCTTGAATCTAAGATAATGAAGGTGAAACAAATAACCGCTTACAGAAAGCGGGTCGAAAGAAGGGGTCCCCTTGCACGCGGATCAACGAAAAAAATTAACGGTCCTCATGATCAATATGTTTATTGCGGTCGGGAGCTTCGGGATCATCATTCCGATTCTACCCGCTTACTTAGCTTCGATTGGACAAGGTGGGACGGCGGCTGGGTTAATGATCGCCATCTTTGCCGGAGCACAACTCGTCATGTCACCGATTGCCGGAAAATGGGCGGACCAATACGGTCGTCGCAAGATGATCATCTATGGATTGATCGGCTTGACGCTCTCGATGTTCGTCTTCTACTTCTCCAATTCCGTCACGGTCCTCTACATCTCGCGCGCAATCGGCGGTGCCGGTGCTGCACTTCTGATTCCAGCGATTTTTGCTTACGTCGCGGACATCACGACGATGGATCAACGCGCAAAAGGAAACAGTTACGTCTCAGCTGCGATGTCACTCGGAATCGTCATCGGTCCTGGAATTGGTGGATTCCTTGCCGAATACGATTTAAAATTGCCACTACTCGTCTCAGCCATCGTCTCGGGGGCAGCCGTCTTATTCAGCGTTCTGTTACTTCAAGAAAGTGAAAAACACGATGCGACAGCGATGGCACCAGATGAAGGGTCGATGCTTAAGAAACTGGGGACATCGTTTAAGAAACCGTACTTCGTACCGCTCGTCATTACACTCGTCATGAGCTTCGGTCTCATGGCATACGAATCAGTACTCGGTCTATTCGTTGACGACCAATTCGGCGCTTCACCAAAAGATATCGCCATCATGGTGACGTCGACCGGTATCATCAGCGTCATTGCTCAAATCTTCATCGTCGATAAGCTGTCACGTAGTCTCGGAGAAGGAAAGGTCTTGAATCTGTTCCTGTTCATCGCGGCACTTGGTTTCTTCTTATCGTTATTGACATCAAGTTACGGTGGATTCTTTGCAATCACCCTCGTCATCTTCCTCGCGACGTCAATTTTACGTCCTGTCTTGAATACGATGATTTCAAAGCTTGCTGGAAATGAACAAGGGTTTGCCATGGGGATGAATAATGCCTATATGAGTATCGGGAACGTACTCGGACCGACGCTTGCAGGTGTCCTGTATGACGTCAACATTCTCTATCCGTTTGCACTCGGTCTGATTTTCCTCGTCGTAACGTTCATCGGATCGTTCATCTGGCAGAAACGTCAATCGCGTTTAATTAAAAAAGTCGAACAAACTTCTTAACGTCAAAAAAGCAATGCGTTCCCGATTTTTTATTCGGAAGCGCATTGCTTTTTCATTCATTCATTCATTCATTCATTACTTTTAAATCACCTGTTCCAAAGTCAGCATCAAAGGCACGACACCAAATGACGACACGGCTATGTTTTGTCAAATCGACGTCTTTTGGAATCATATAGTTCTGATTTCCTTGATTCCCTTTTAAGGCACCGAGACGAATTCCATCTGCTGTATCTTCACCGGGTTCGACCAAATACACAAACAGATCCGGACCGTTCGTCGTTTGAAAATCTTCAAAACGTAGATACAATGCACCGTCTACAGTTAGCGTCTTAACGTCACCTGATGTTTTGTAATTTTTTTCACCGTTCATGAATGTACCTGAAAATACAGTTTCTGTTTCTTCAGGAGAAGATTGTGACGTTTCGGGAGTGCTTTCCTCCTCTTTTTGTTCCACTGTCGAAGAACCTGGCGGCAGTCCTTCATCAACTGATTCATTCAAAAAAAGGGGTGATGCGAGCCACCAAACTAAAGCCAGTACGAAAACAATGACGATTCCCACAATGACTTTTGATCCTGTTCGCACTACTTCCACTCCATTCCTCTATTAGAGAATCGCAATTTAACCGTATTGTTTTTGATGTTCCCGTTTTAACGCCAAATACTCTTCATCCGCCCGAATCAAATCCCATTTTTCTTGGAAGATGGCCGCAGATTTTGCTTTTTCTTCGTCGATCTCGCGCGTGTGCAATTCTTTAGTCTCTTTATCTTTATATTTGCGCCCACCCTTATAGTTCGCGTAACGTCGTGCGCGCGTATGTCCCATCTGAATGAACTTCCGCGCCATATCCATGCCGACGAAGTCCCCGTCTTCTTTATAAGCTAAATACATCTCATAAATTTTCTCAGACGATTCCTTTGCGATGTCCGGCGTCTTAAAACGCCAATGCGGCAAAATCTCACTTTTATAAGGTTCGACGAGTAAGACCCCTTGCTCCCCGCGTCCAACCCGATACTTTTCCGGCTCCTTACGAAAATCCGTCGTCTTGAAATCGAGATCGTAATCAAACGGCATCCCGGTCACGCTCCCTTCTACTTCGAAACGTTCCCTTCCCGTCCGTTCATCAATCCTCGATCCGGTAGAGTCCTTGCGTATAAATCGTCGCTAAGACGTGCGCAATCTCTTCGATCGTCGCTGTCGCCTCTTCGCGGACGACTTCGAATAAATACATCTCATTCGCAAAGAACCAACCACGGGCGACGAGTTTCGAGTCGACATCCTGCCGCGCAAGTCCTGTCTCCTGCGCATACTGGATATCCTGACTGATCCGATCAATGAACCGTTCCCGAATCGCTTTCCATTTAGCACGGACGATGTAAGACATGCCGATCGCTTGCTCGACAACCCGTAGTATCGCTCGTTCTTCTTCCGCGAGACGCAAGAAATCCGTCGCTTGCGTCACGATGCGTTCCTTTGCCTCTAGCGGCGTCGTCGGTTCGAATGTTCGTTCCGCGATCGCGTGGAAGCGGCTCATGACATCTTCCATCAAGACGACGAGCAGCTCATCTTTTCCTTCAAAATGGACATAAGCCGTTCCGTAGCCGACGCCAGCTTGTTTAATCACTTGTGAAATCGTTGCCGTTTGAAACCCTTGTTCTAAGAAGACGTCACGTGCCGCACTCAACAGTTTCTCGCGTGTCCTCACTGTGCGCAGATGACGTTTATCGATTTTTTCTGGTTGAGAAGATGACATGTCCTTCACTCCTTTTGTTTTCTCTATTCGATAATATTGACACAATGTCAATTTGTTTGCTACGCTTTTGTCAAAATTGATTGAACATTCATTTGAGGAGGATGACGTATGACACTGCAAGCAAAACGGAGCGATGCTGTTACTCAGGATGAGCAAGATGCACTCGCTGCCTATCGTGATGAGTTTTATCTGCAACCGGGTAGTATCTATATGGACGGAAACTCGCTCGGCTTATTGTCGAAGCGTGCCGAGAAGACGTTGCTCGAGTCGCTATCAGACTGGAAAGAACTCGGAATCGATGGCTGGATGAAAGGACGTCATCCTTGGTTTGAATTATCGGAACGTCTCGCTGCTCTCAACGCTCCGCTCGTCGGCGCACAAGCTGAAGAAGTCATGGTAACCGGTTCGACGACCGTCAATCTCCATCAACTCGTCGCGACATTCTTCCAACCAACAGAAGGACGAGATAAGATTTTAGCGGATGCGCTGACGTTCCCGTCGGATATCTATGCCCTCCAAAGCCAACTTCGCTTACGTGGTCTGGATCCGGAGACACATCTCATCCAAGTACCGAGTCGGGACGGTCGCTTTTTAGAAGAAGACGATATCATCGCCGCGATGACGGATGATATCGCGTTAATCGTCTTGCCGGCGGTACTTTACCGAAGTGGACAAATTCTCGATATGGAGCGTTTGACGAAGGCGGCACACGACCGTGGCATCCTGATTGGTTTTGATGGTTGTCATTCCGTCGGAGCCGTTCCCCACGCGTTCCATGACTGGGGCGTCGACTTTGCCTACTGGTGTAATTACAAACACTTGAACGGTGGTCCTGGAACGGTTGGTGGATTATTCGCCCACGAACGTCATTTCGGAACGTTGCCTGGTCTGACGGGCTGGTTTGGTTCGCGGAAGGATAAGCAGTTCGATATGGATCATACGATGACACCGGCGGCACATGCCGGTGCCTTCCAGATCGGGACACCACACGTCTTAAGTCTCGCTCCACAAATCGGTGCATTAGAGATGTTTGACGAAGTCGGTATCGAAGCCGTTCGGACAAAATCACTCGCGTTGACGCAGTACATGATGGAACTCGTCGAGCAGGAACTCACACCGTACGGTTTCGTCATCGGAAATCCGGTCGATGATAAACGCCGTGGGGCGCATCTCAGCCTCGAGCACCCGGAAGCAGCACGGATTTGTAAAGCACTCAAGGAAAATCGGATCATTCCCGATTTTCGGGCGCCGAACATCGTCCGTCTAGCACCCGTCGCTCTCTATAATACGTTTACCGATGTCTATGACGTCGTCGCGACACTCAAACGAATCATGAAAGATAAAGAATACGAACGTTTCGCGAATGAACGCGAAGTCGTTGCTTAAGGAGTACACCATGGAACAACCTACTGAACTACGGCGTGAACTCAAGACACGCCAACTCACGATGATTGCGATGGGCTGTGCGATCGGAACCGGTCTTTTCCTCGGAAGTGGACTTGCGATCGGGCTTGCCGGACCGAGCGTTTTGATCAGTTACGCAGTCGGCGCCTTCATCGTCCTACTTTTAATGGGCTGTCTCGCTGAAATGACGGTCGCTCATCCAACATCTGGCTCGTTCGGTACGATTGCCGAACGATACATTAGTCCATATGCGGGTTTTCTCGTCCGCTATTCATACTGGATCGCAAACGTTCTCGCGATCGGTGTCGAAGTCAGTGCGATTGCGATCTATATGAAATACTGGTTCCCCGACGTTCCCGGGGTCGTCTGGATTCTCGTATTCGCTGCCGCGTTGATTTACATCAATGCCACGACAGTCAATACGTTCGCGACCTTCGAATACTGGTTCTCAGTCATTAAAATCAGTGCCATCTTGCTATTCATTTTGCTTGGTGCCTACTTGGTCATCGGTAGTCCAAGTCCTGAGATTGGTCCACAAAACTTCACGAACGACGGTGGTTTCATGCCGTTCGGCTTCTCAGGTCTCTGGATCGCAATCTTCATCTCCCTGTTCAGCTTCCTCGGAACGGAATTGATTGCTGTCACTGCTGGTGAAGCGAAGGACCCAGATGTCGCCGTACCGAAAGCATTAAAAGCGACGGTCTTCCGTCTCTCGACGTTTTATGTCGTCACGATTGCTTTGATGTTGATGATCGTCCCATGGCAACAAGCAGGCGGTGTCGATCAAAGTCCGTTCGTTAAAGTAATGGAGATGCTATCGATTCCATATGCAGGCGGTATCATGAACTTCATCATCCTGACAGCGGCGCTGTCTGCGATGAACAGTCAACTGTACGCTTCGACACGGATGATGTATTCGTTATCGAAGGCAACGTATGCGCCAAAAGTATTTGGACGCTTGAATCGAAAAGGTGTACCACTCTTCGCACTCGCCTTATCGACACTCGGCATTTTTCTCGCAGCGATCATCAGCAGTCAATCGAGCGTTTCTTATCCATTCATGATGGGGATTTCGATGTTCGGGGCGATTTTCACATGGTTCATGATTTTCATCTCCCATCTGTACTTCCGTAAAGCCTGGGAACGTGAAGGTGGACGGACGTTACCGGTTCGGATGATGGGCTATCCGTATCTGACTGCCCTCGGTGCATTGTTGTTATTCGCACTCGTCCTAACGACATGGTTCACGGATTTCCAAATCGTCTTGAAGTTTGGTGTACCGTGGTTAGTGTTCTTATCGATCGCCTATTTCTTCTGGAAACGGGCGCATCCGGAACAACCACAGACCGCTGAAAAACGAAAACTAAATTAATTCGATAAAGGGGATGAACGGGAATGACAAAGACAGATCCTACGTCTATTGAAGCATCGATTCAAACGGATTTTAAGAAAGATATGTCCTACGGGGATTATTTGCAACTAGATCCATTGCTTACGAGTCAACATCGCTTATCGGGGCATCATGACGAGATGCTGTTCATCATCATTCATCAAACGAGCGAACTCTGGATGAAGCTGATCCTGCATGAGATGCGAGCAGCGACGCAAGCGGTCGCAAACGATGATCTCGAATCATCGTTTAAGATGCTCGCACGTATCTCAAAGATTCAACACCAGTTGATTCAGTCGTGGAATGTCTTGTCGACCTTGACCCCTGCCGAATATCTGGAATTCCGTGATGCGCTTGGTCACTCATCCGGTTTTCAATCGTATCAAAACCGTCAAATCGAATTCGCGCTCGGCTTCAAGAATGAGCAGATGCTAAAAGTGTATGCGCATGACGAAACACTCTATCCGATGATGCTCGAAGACTTGAAGACACCAAGCATCTACGACGAAACGATCCGGGCGATGGCGCGCCATGGGCTACCGATCGATCAATCCGTCCTTGATCGTGATGTCACGCAAGACTGGACGCCGAATGCAAGTGTCGAAGCAGCTTGGGCGACCGTCTATCGGGATGTCGAACAATACTGGGATCTGTATGAGCTCGGTGAAAAACTACTTGATATCGGGAGCCAGCAGCAGATGTGGCGCTTTAACCATATGAGTACCGTCGAACGGATCATCGGACAAAAGCCAGGAACGGGCGGTTCTTCTGGCGTCAGTTATCTACGACGTGTGCTCGACCACCGATTCTTCCCGGAACTGTGGTCAGTCCGCACGACATTATGAGGAGGATGAAGCGATGACACGATGGATTGATGTTTCACAACCACTTGATCGCCACGTCACGACGTGGCCGGGAGATACACCTTTTGAAGCGACATTGACATGGAATAAGGCAGACACCGGTTCCGTTAACGTCGGAAAGGTAACGATGAGTCTGCATACTGGCACTCATGTCGACGCGCCGTTTCATTTTGACGATGCTGGACAAAAAATCATCGACCTTGATCTGGATCTCTACATCGGACATGCGCGTGTCATTTACTTACCAGGTCGTACAGAAATCACAGCCGCTGATTTAGATGGCTTTGAGCTAAATGACGTACAGCGCTTGATCATCAAAACGGATGGTTGGATCGACAAATCAACTTTCCCAGAAACGATTCCCGTCTTGACGCCAAGTCTTGCTGAGCGTCTCGGAGAACTCGGGATTTCGCTGATTGGTCTCGACTTACCAAGCGTCGATGCGATCGATAGTAAGGAAATGGCGGCCCATCACGCACTGGCGCAGCATGGAGTCCATATCCTTGAAGGACTCGTCCTTGATGCGATCACGCCTGGTGATTACCACCTCAACGCTGTTCCACTTCCGCTCGTCGACGGCGACGGTAGTCCCGTTCGTGCCTTACTTCGTCCATACTAAAAAATCCGTCCAGCAGGCTCTCTGCTGGACGGATTTTTTGTTACTTAGGTAGTGGTTCGAACAAACTAGCTTCGATTTGACGAACGACATGCCCAAGGACTGCAAGCGATGGATCAACCTCAAATCCTTGATCCAGAGAATGATTTGCTCCTTCAATAACATCAATCGTCAGTTGTGAGGTGCGACACGTTTCAAGTGCCGCTTCATCATAAAACTTATCGGCTGTTCCGATGACAAGGAGTCCAGCTTGCGACGAGGTGGCGATTTGTTCGACTACTTCGGCTTCAAGAACGGGTGTTAAGAAGACGAAACGTGCTGTCTGTAGATTCGGCTTAGCGAGCAATGCCGCTAGCGGAATTGTTCCTAACGACTTTGCGATGAACTGAACGTTTTCATATGTATGTGTCGCAAGCACTTCTGAGACGACGGCGTCGACCCGTTGCGTCATGCAGACATTCGATTCTGCGTCTGTCATCGAAAAGAGCTCTTCTGTCACATAATGAATACAGATGACATCGATGTCTCGAGCTAGTAGTGCCATCCGGCTGTAGTAGAAGTAAGGATGGTCGTAAAGGTACGATGCTCCCGAAATCAAGAAGCAAACCTGTTTGGATCCCATTTGAAAATGATCATATGAAACGGTTGTCTGATCGACGACGATGGATGATTGTTCAATATGCATGAAATCCCTCCACACTTTTTCTAGACTTTACCATTTCAAAGATAGACTGTCATGTCTTTTTCGGTTCTCCCTTATAAACTAAAAAAGGCGATGTACCAAATTGGGTCATCGCCAATCCTATATCTTTATCCAATCGGAGCAAACACGGACTGTTCGACTTGTTTTAATTCATAGAACGGTCCTTGTCGCGCCATCAATTCGGTATATGTTCCGACTTCGATGACGTGACCTTGATCCATGACGATGATTTGATCCATCGCTTCAAGACCCGCTAATCGGTGGCTGACGAGGACAAGTGTCGCGTTCTCCGCTCGCGTGAACAATCGATCGAGAATCATCTGTTCTGTCAAAGCATCAACGGAAGACGTCGGTTCGTCAAGCAAGTAGAGCGACGCTTCCCGTAAGAGCACACGAGCAATCGCTAAGCGTTGTTTTTCTCCTCCAGACAAGTTCTCTCCTTTTTCAAATACACGATCGTTTAATTCGAACGTCGTTAACCCAACATCATCGAGTGCTTGACGCATCGCCTCGTCCGTTGCTGCTTCGTTCGCAAGCAATAGATTATCGCGAAGCGTTCCATAAAAGTAATGATTCTGTTGCAGGACGACATTTGCGTGTTGCCACAGTCCTTCCGGATCAACCGTCTGACTCTCTTGACCAGCAATCGTTAATCCGTCTGTCGGATACATCCGTAACATCAATTGAAGTAACGTGGATTTCCCGGAACCACTCGCCCCGACGATTGCCGTCTTCTTGCCGGCAGGAATTGAGACGGTGATGTCACGTAAGACCGGACGCGGTGCATCAGGGAAAGTGAACGTCAACGCGTTCGTTTCAAAGGATGGTGCCTGATCGAGAACAAACGTGTCATAAGTTGGCTCTTCTTGCTCGGTCACGACTTCATCAAGTCGTTTCGCAGCATGCCGGCTATCTTCGAAAAAGCCCGGTAAAATCGCCATCGGTGCGGCGTTTTCAAAAACGGTCAGCGATGTCATGACGAGTAAAGCGAGGAAGACCCCTTCGAGCTGTCCGCTCGCGACAAGATAGGCACCGACACCAAGAACGAGCCAAGAGATGATCAGCGTCACCATCGTATTCAAGACCAAGTTCGAAACAGCATGTAAACCATTACGTTTTTCTTCTTCGACATACCGTTTTGCGACGGCATTCAAGTCCTGTTCTTTTTGATCAAGTTGCTGATAAATCTTTAAATCCCGATAGCCTTGGAACAACTCTGTCACTTCTGTCGACAGATCACCACGGCGGACACGAACTGAACGTGCGAAACGTTGTTCGCGGTACGCGAACCAACCCGGAATCAAGAAACCGGTCAGAATCAGACCAAGCAATAACAGTCCGGCAATCGTCCACGAGAAGAAACTGACGAAAAAGATCGTACAGAAGAAGACAAGCAGCAACACGATCGGTGGATAAAGGACACGTAAAAACGTATTTTGCAGACTCTCGACGTCCCCGACAATCCGGGCAAGTAAATCCCCACTCCGGTATTTGCCGAAAATTCCTGGCGCGAGCGGCTCGAGTCTCCGGTAGAACGACGTCCGGATATCACTGAGGATCGTAAACGTCGCCCGGTGCGAATAATAACGTTCCGCATATCGACTGACGGCGCGCGTCAGACTCGAGATTTTTTGCAGGGCAATCAAGACAGCGAGCGTCTGGATCGGTGGCAACAAGGCTGCCTTTGAAATCAGGTATCCACTTGCTGCGAATAAACCGACCGCTGTCACTCCGGCGAGGACACCGAAGAAGATCGACCAGGCGATATCGCGTTTTTGATGCACCATCAACCGAAAGACTCCTAGTAGTTCCTTCATCGTGTTTCATCCCCTCTCTGGACGCTGCGCATCCGAGCATATTCCGAATCACGTCCAAGCAGTTCATCGTGAGTGCCACAATCGACGATTCGTCCGCCATCGAGGACGACGATTTGATCTGAGCGCTCGATCGTATGCAGGCGGTGTGCGACAGTGATGACTGTCGCTGCTTGTCCAAGCTGTTCGATCGCTTGTTGAAGCAGTCGCTCCGTTTTGACGTCGAGTCCTGTCGTCGGTTCATCAAAGACGATGACGTTCGGTCGTTTCAAGAACGCTCGTGCCAACGCAACGCGCTGTTTCTCGCCACCTGATAGACCACGTCCGCCTTCTCCAATTACTGTGTCAATCCCTTCAGGTAACGTCGCAATCAACTCCTCGAGTCCTGCCGCCTGCGCCGCCTCAAAAATCTCTTCCGGCGTCGCTTGACGGAGTTCACCGATTGCGATGTTTTCTGCCAGCGTTCCGGCATACAGATACGGATGCTGCGAGATGTAGCTCAACTGACGGAACCAGCTCGCTTCCTCCACCTGACTGCGCTCGATCCCGTCAAGCAGAATCCGTCCTTCTTTTGGATCCGCGAGTCCGGCAATCAACTGTAAGACAGTCGACTTACCGGCACCACTGCGACCGATCAATGCCACCTTTTGATACGGTTCAATCGCAAGTGTCACGTCTTGTAAGGCAAAACGTCCTTCTTGATACGTAAAATCAACTTCATCCAAGACGATTCGTGGTGGACGGTTCATCGAAAGTTCTGATTGACCGAAGGCGACAGGACGATCGTCTGCTGTTAGTTCGGCTGCGATCTGTTTCGCTGCCGCGACACTACCTCGTCCCGTATGGAAGGCAGTTCCCATCTCTTTTAAGGCAAGATAGTATTCTGGTGCCAACACGAGCATCAAGAACGCCGGGACGAAGGTAATGCTTTGGAACAAAATCAAGCGCAGACTGACTTCAAGTGCAATCATTCCCATGCTGAGCATCGAGATGAACTCAAGCATCAACGACGACAAGAAGGCGAGCTTCAAGACCGTTAACGTCGCATCCCGGAAATCAAGACTACTTTTTTCGATGACGTCACGTTGTCGTTTCGCACGACCAAATAACTTCAAGGTCGTCAATCCCTGCAACGTATCAAGGAATGTTCCCGAGAATGCCGTCATCTTTTCGAGTTGAGCATCGGCCCGCTTTTGCGTCATGATGCCGATGATGATGTAGAACAACGGAATGAATGGTGCCGTGATCATCATGACGAGACCGGTGATCCAGTCATAGCTGAATGCCGCGATCAAGACCATCAAGGGAACGATCGTCGTCTGGACGACTTTCGGCAAGTACTGACTGTAGTAGCTGTCCATCTCGTCTACAGCGTCGAGCAAGACACTGACCTTCTGTCCCGCTTGCCCTTGTAGCATCATCTCGACCGAACGACCTGTGTATTTCGCGACGAGTGCTTCCCGAAGCGCCTGCTTCATGTGTGCAGATAACGTCGTACCGAGACGACCGTTCCAATACGTCACGGCGACTCGGAGCAACAGCATCCCGAGGACGACGAGTAGTAACGGAATGACGGCTTCAAACGGTTGTTCTTTCAAGAAAATCCGATCGACCGTCAACACGATACCATACGATTGACCGACGACCGCAACCCCCATCAGGAAAGCTGCAATAATGAATTGAATGAGAATACTGCGTGGAATCTGGACGATTCCTTTTAATGGATTCATATACAAACGTCCTTTCACAAAGTGTGAACGACTTTTAGTGAATATTTTCACATATCGTACATTTAGTATACCGAATCCGGAACGGGGATGCCATGCAGATGCTGTCGAAAAGGTGTGACGGTTTTGTGAGAGCATATGATTCGACAATTCTTTCGAATGAAACTATTATGGATATACATTATCCACGTTTAACAAAAGGAGACTTCTCATGCAAATGAAAACCGGAGTCGAGCAATCCGTCTACGCGATGTTGCTCTTGACCTTCCTTCCGGATCGCGCTGTGTTGCCCGGTGAATTCATCAGCCAGCAACTCGGTGCCTCGCCAACCTATTTTCAAAAACTCTTACGAAAACTCGTTCAGGCGGATCTGTTGTATTCCGTACCGGGTGTCAAAGGCGGCTTTCGCTTACGGCGTCCAGCAGACGAAATTCAAATCTTTGACGTCTATCAAGCGATCGAGGGCAAACAGACGTTGTATGCGTCAAGCGGTGTCTTCGAGGATTTGATGGGAATTCAGGAACAGGAAATCGGTCTACTCTCGAATCTGATGACAGAGGCGGAAGACGCGTGGCAATCGACGTTGAAGCGCGAGTCGATCGGCTCGATCCGTCAAGCAATCGATGCCTCCTGTCCACCGGAACATTTAGAACGGTTGCATACGATAATCACAGACCGGATGATGACACTTTAATGAACAGAAAGAGGTTTTTACCATGGTATTGAATCGTTATTTTGACTTATTCGACGCGTCACGCACGGACGCACAAGCTTTTGAGGATCTCGTTTCCTTATTCACGACAGACATCACGTTCGTTCTGAACGGACAACCAAAGCACGGCATTGACGCCTGGAAACAGTTCGTCCGTCATGTGTTCACGGCGAATCAGGATATTAAGCATATGTATGCGGGCTGGGAAGAAACAACACCAGGAACGTATGAAACACGCTGGGCAGTTTGCGGAAAACGGGCAGACGGTAGTGTCTTCACGCAAGACGGAAAAGATATCGCACGTCTCGATGAAAACGGACGGATCGCTTACCTGGAGAACGTTCCAGATGATCCGACGATGTTCCGTTCATAAGATTACTTTTAAGTAACGAAAACCTGTGTTCCGCGAAAGCAGAACACAGGTTTTTTGGTATTCTTATAGGTTCTTCGCTTTGAATGTGTCTCCACCTTCGATCGTGCCGTTATCAAAGCCTTTTTGGAACCAACGTTCTCGTTGCGCCGATGTGCCGTGGGTGAAACTTTCCGGTACAACATATCCTTGTCCCTTCTCTTGTAACGTATCATCCCCGACAGCATTCGCTGCCGTCAACGCTTCTTCAAGATCGCCTTCTTCGAGCAAGTTTTCGCCTTGCGCATGATGCGCCCAGACGCCGGCATAATAATCGGCCTGTAGCTCGAATCGAACGAGGTACTTGTTGAACTTCTCCTCACTCATTTGCTCTCGAAGTGGCATGATCTCGTCCGACTTTCCAAGTAACGTCTGGACATGGTGTCCGACTTCGTGCGCAATGACATAAGCCATCGCAAAATCGCCCGGGGCCCCGTACTTCGTCTGCAGTTCATCATAAAAGCTTAAATCAATGTATAATTTCTGATCACCGGGACAATAAAAGGGACCGACGGACTTCCCTGCTTGTCCGCAAGCCGAACTGACTTGATCCGTATATAAGACGAGCTTTGGTTTTTTATATGTTTTGCCATCTTCTTTAAATTCCTTCGTCCAGACCCGTTCCGTATCCGCTAAGACGACAGAGACGAAATCCGCTGCTTCTTTTTCCTGTGCTGTTTCTTCGTACGTCGTATTTTGCTGATCCCCACCGGTTAAGTCTCCGAGTAATTCAGCTGGATTACCGCCCATCAAGGTGATGACGATCAGCAGGATGATCCCAACACCACCACCGATACCGGCGATTCCTTTCCCTCCCATTCCTCGTCGATCCTCAACGTTCGAACTCCGTTCTCTTCCCTTCCATTTCATGCGCTTTCCTCCTACTCGTTTCGTTGTAGGTCTTTACCCGAAAGCATTCGTCCGTAACGCTCCGTCTTAGGATGGACGTTCCTTCTCGTATTCATTGCTAAAATAAGTACATCCATTTCTAGGAATATCGCCCTCCTGTAGAGAAGAAGTTCAGCACGGATTTTCGTAGAAAGGAGTTGTCCGATGCACTCGTTCCGTCAACACCTCAAGAACTTCATGCATACGTACCGTAAGGACATCCTTGTCCTATCTGGTATGTTTGTATTCATCCTAATTTATAGCTTCCCGTTGTTTCGTTCCGGTATGGTGACGTTCAGCGATCTATCCTTCGGACTGTCCTCACATCGCTATTTAGAAGAAATCTACGGTGCCTGGAACAATCGCTGGAGCACGACGACGCTTCTGAATGTCGCACGATTGCTCTACATCCTACCGTTTTATGTACTCAGTCTATTGTTTGGCTCATCCGGTCCCGTCTTGATCAAGTCATTCATCATCGGACTGTTGACGATCTCTGCTTTATCGATGTTCGCTTTTACGAAACGGCTCCATTCGGTTTATGTCTCGAAGCACTTTTCTTATCTCTCACTGATTGCCTTTGCGATTGCCGCGTTGTTTTATGCCTTGAACCCATGGGTGATTACGCGGATTCAACATATCTATTTACTATGTGGTTATTCCGTCTTCCCTTACGCTTTGATGTTGTTCTTCAACATCTTCGACCCGAAGTTTCGGGAACAACTCGATCCTGGTTTTCGTTTGTCTGATCGGTTGAGCCGACGGACATGGATTGATATTACCGGACTATCGATCGTCTTCGCCTTCATGGCGGCGGGGATCCATTATTTCTTCTTCTCGCTGATCTACATGGGAATCATGGTCGGACTCATTTTCCTAAAGACGAGTTGGACCCGTCGCAAAGAACGGATTTGGTCACCGTTACTGTGGTTTTATGTTCGGGCGACTTGTGCGTTTGGTCTCGTTTTTCTACTATTCAATGGATATTGGTTCTTGATGTACGTCGGCTCGATTCTGACTAGCTCACAAGCTTCACAACACAATATCAATGTCTCTGATACATTGATGTTGTTCAGCCGACACTCGAGCTGGGCGAACGTTTTATTTTTAACGAGCTACTGGTGGCCGATGTTTGATTTGACGACGTTACCGCTGACGTTTTGGATTGCTGGCGCGATTACACTTTTACTCATCTTGCTAGGAGCCGTCGTCGCGTATCGGCAACCGATCCATCTATTCTTTAGTCTGCTTGCGATTCCGCTGATCGTCTTTGCGACCGGTACCCATGAACAAGTTGCCGATGCTTTCGTCCTGTTCGTGACGAAGACACCGTTGATCGGCGCGATGTTCCGCGATCCGAATAAGCTAGTTGGTCTCTTGATGGTCAGTTACAGCTTGTTGCTCGCCGTCGGATTGAATGCCGTCTTTATCCGTGCGTCCCGGACGATTCCACTGAAGTTGTACCGGGTCGTCTCGATCGTCGGAACACTGATCGTCGTCGCCTGCTTTTTCCTCCCTTACCGGACTGTCTATATGGAAGGTTTTTATCATCCAGTCAAAATGCCTAAGGAGTACACAGCTATCCAAAAAGAAGTCGATGGGAAATGGTTGCAATTCCCGATTGCGGACGAGATGACACAACCGAGTACCGGCATCGCGACTCCACGCTGGAATCAAAATCCACGAAAAGGTGGCGAGATCAAGGCTACGGGTGACGTGCAAGTCTACACGTCGGCACACGATACCGTCTTTCATCATGAAGGGGCGTCGCCGACGATTGGTTACATGATGACGTTCATGCAATATCTACTCGACACCGGTCGGTCGGAACAAGCCGGACAGATCGCAAAAGCATTCGGACTGAAACAATTCGCCTACCGGGATGAGTACACGGGGATGAAGGACCGACAAGACTTCAATCTAAAGGTTCTACAGGAACAACGTGATCTCGTACAAACGAAACAAGTCGGCTTGTTCACCTTATTCGACTTGATTGCACCGCTCGATACCCGAACCGTTCCACAATTGATTTTGACCCCTTATGGACTCGAACGGTCAATCAGTTATCCGACACTGGATGGCTACGATCTCGGTCGTCAATCGATTTTGTATGCGACACAAGCACATCAGGATAGCCTCTCCTGGATGAAAAAGGGGGATATCGTCGAGATGATCGAGGAAAACGACCTTGTTCTCAGCCAAGTGCCGGACGAATACTACTGGAAACCGTTCGATGCGATTGATTCAGCCAATGCTTTCCTGAACTGGGGTAAGACGTTTCTCGCCAATAATGATTGGCGCTGGTATTTACGGACGCAAGGTATGACGAACCCGTCGTTTGACCTCGATTTTGGAGACGGGATCGGTCTCTCGTTTGCTTCCGCCCGGATTGACGCGCCGGTCTACAAATTAGACGGATTAAAGGCGAAGCAGGTCGCCTCCTTTAATTCGATGCTTGAGGATGAGACGTTCTTTAAAGCCGATAACCCGGACATCGTCGACTTGTCTCCGAATCCGATGTCAAAAGATAATAACCTGCCTGTCCTTCATGCGGAAGTCGCGGAAGGCGACCCAAAATACATCTGGCAAGTCGCGAAATCCGATAAGCTACCGGCACGACCGAATAACGCCTACCGCTTTGATATTACAGCGAGCGGTCGCGGGGTCGACCGGCTCCACGTCAAGGTCCGGTTCTTTGATGAGAAGGATCGCGAGCTGAATCAGACGTATGTCGTCGCTCCGCGTGATTCCGGTGATGTCGACGCGATTCACTTGCAAGGTGAATATGTCACACCACGAAACGCAAAAACGATGCGGATTGATCTACTCAGTTTCCAGCGCCCCGAGCGGAAAACGTATTGGTGGGTCCATGATATTAAAATCTTCAGCTATGAGGATTATATGATCCCGAACACGTTTACGATGACGAAAGACCTGCCAGCCGGTCGTTACGCTGGGTTTGCCCGTGTGCTGCTGAACCAAAAAGGTGGACAACTCGATTTAACCTTCAATAAACGAGGCGTCACGATTCCAACTCGACAACGATCCGGTGCTAAACTCGCTTGGGTTCCGATCGGTTCGTTCACGACGCCGAGCGGTCCTGCGACGCTCAGCGTGACGAACACGGAAGGCTTTAATGCCATCCAAAACATCGTTCTGATTCCGGAAGAAAGGCTGACTGCTTTACGAAAACGCGTCGATGATACACTCGCCTTCACGAAGACCTTGATGGTACTCGAGGCAGAGACCGGATTCGATTACACCGGTCACTTGCAGTCGGAACGAAACTATCCTGGACTGAGCTTTGGGAAAGGAGTCGCTGCGCAACGGGGACGTTTACAGCGTTCGATCGATATTCGCGAAGCGACCGACTATCAGCTTCAACTAATGTTGACTCCACCGCCAGGAAACGATGGTCAAATCACTGTCAAAATCCGAGACGGAAAGCAGGTCGTCTTCGAACGCGCTTTGTCTCGTGCTGATATTCTAAATGGTCAAAAACATCAACAGCAGATCGGGAATCAGACGGTGACGTACGATCCGCTACATTTAGCGTTTCCGTACCGGATGACAGAGTTGAGTGATGTCTACCAAACGTTATACGAGGTCAAGTTGTCCGATATCCCACTTGCGAAGGGACGCTATCAGCTAGAGCTGTCCTATGCGAGTAAGGTACCGTCACTCGTCGATTGGAAGGATCTGCACAAGTTCGACCCAAACGAGATCGTCACCGATAAAGCCCTTGCCGCTCCGGAAGCAGCAGCGAATTGTGCGACGTGCGTCTCGATCACGGATGATATGTTCGACGCGAGTGAGACCGAAGACGGCTATACGATTGATTACGAGCCGACCTGCTCCTGTGATTGGTATATTTATGCCTCGCAAAAAATGAAGGTGAAACCATATCACGAATATTTGATCCAGTTCGACGCCGTCAGCAAGAACGTCCGTCAACGACACCTTAAAGTGTATTACCTGGATAAAGATGATCGGGTCATCGGTACGGATTTCATCAATGAAGTCGAAGAAAAGAAAAAGAAGCAGTGGAACCATTATGAACAAATCGTCATTCCACCGAAGAAGACCGTCCGGATGCAACTGCATATCTGGACTCGCGGAAATGAGAAAAGGGCTGGGCAATTGCGTCTGAAGAATTTAGAAGTGCTACCGTACGATCAACTGATTCTAGTCGATCAACTCGTTCTCTCCGAGCAAAGCGGTACGCTGTTCGCAACAGAACCTGCCCGTGCGCTTGATGTCGATGCATCACAGATGGGACGGGATATAAAAAGTGATGCGCCACTCGGTCGCTTCACGGTCAATGATTCTCCGACACCGTTATTTAAGCTCCAGACAGATCAGGAAACGATGCGTGGTGACACGGCATTAAACGGCGTTAGTCAGTTGTATCGTTCGAACGAAAAGACGGCACATGTGACCGTCGTACTACGTCCGATTTATTACGCCGGACTGACCATCCTCGTCTTAGCACTCCCACTTAGTATCTTGTTAATTTATTTCATGACGAGCAATCGTGGTCTGGCTATGCGACAACGCCTATCGTCTGTGTTCAAGCAACGTCTTCCTCGTCTGAAACGAAACCAAAAATAGTGTATCGAAAAAGGACAATGGAGATCCCTCGGATCCCCATTGTCCTTTTCATTTGACCGGTACTTCCTCTTTTCGGTGGCGCTGATATAGGCTGACCATCGTCTTCAAGAAAGCGACGGAATCTTTGACGAGATTGACGTGCGATCCTTCGCGCTCGATGCAGGTCACGGGTTGTTGATAGACTCGTAAGCGTTCTTTTTTCGCTGCATACATCAGCTCTAAATCAATCGCGAGACCGCTCTCGACGTGTAGATAAGGCAACAGACGATGGACGACCCGTCGGTTGATGATCTTCAGACCGGTCTGCGAATCAGTCACTCCTCTTGGTAAGAAGAACCGTGTCAGATTTCGTTTTCCAAAGCTCATGAAACGCCGAACGGCTCCCCGGTCTTCAATCGTCAAATCTTTCGTCCCGACGACGATGTCATAGTATCCTTCTTGAGCGATCGTTAATAGCCGTGCGATATCTTCGATTCGAAACGAGTTATCCGCATCGACGAAGACGTAATAATCACTCGAGACGTTTTTCATTCCCTCGATGAACAGACCGGCCTTCCGTGTATTTTGCTCGACCTGATGTACTTCGAGATACCCGACCGTGAACAACGTATCGGTCGCTTCCATGACGATGGATCGATACTCCTGTAAGAGTGCTTTCGATCGATCCGATGAAGCATCATCAAAGAAATTGATTGAAGCGTGAATATAGTCTTCGCTGATGAAGGTCGCAAGCGACTCTAAAAAATCTTTTACATAATTAAAACGTTTCTCTTCGTTAAATATTGGCAATATAAAGGCTATAGTATCCTTTAAAATGGGATATTCAGGATGGATGATATGCTGGATTTCAGCAAACAATTCATTTGGATATGCTGGGCGATAGGAAAACAGACGAAGCATCCCGTCTCCTTGAACCCTGTGATACGGGAAATCTCCTTTTAAGCGAATCGCTTCTTTGATCAACAGAATTTTGGAGCGAGGCCGTACGGATCGAATTTGATTGGCAATTTTAATCTGCTCTTCACGCGTCTTATAGTCGACGACGTACAACAGAATCTCGTGTTCTTCAGCTTCTTGAATTTCAGTGCTGGCGATTTGTTCGAACGAGGCAGGACATCTACCAGGTTGTGTATAAAACAAAACTGGATAATAGGAAATCAATGATTCGTATGGAATATGCCGAGAGTGATCGGTGAAAACAGCAATATGCCCTTGACTCATAAGTCTCATCCTTTCCGTAAAACAGCTCTAACTGATGGGAGATGGCTCCATGACAAGCTTCATTCAGCGACATGCCGTCCTGTTGATTTTTCCGATTCTCGATGTAGCGTTAAACCTCGTAAACTATGCCTATCATTTGTTGTTAGCCCGCGAACTTTCTAGTGCTGTTTATGGATTACTAAATGCCTATTTGGCTTTCTTGGGTCTCCTACTCATCATTGGTGGCGCCTTACAATGGACCGTGACACGTGACTACAGTCAACAGAAGACAAATGATTATCAAAAGCTCCGTTTTCGTATACTGGTGGTTACAGGGTTCTTCTTACTTATTTTACTTTATGCATTACCTTATTTCCTGCCGTTTACCAAAATAAACCTACTAATTGTTTATTTCATCATCGTGTTTCATATCCTTCTGTCTTTTCGCCGTGGTGTCTTACAAGCGACTAAACGCTTCTATGCCCTGAACCTTTCTTATTACATCGAATCCGTCGTCAAAGTTTTAGCCACATGGCTTTTGATTCAACAAACGGATGTCAGCTATGCATTGTTATTCATTTTGGCTGGCATGATCGCGTCCTATCTATTAAGCCTGATACAAGTCACGTTCCCGGTTAGTAGCGGGCGTATTCATGCGAACGGACTCGTCCATATGATCCATACACAGGTCGTCATGACACTATTTTTCACTCTCGATAGTCTTCTCGTCACCCGTTACTTCCCGCAATTAGCCGGAGATTATTCCGTTGCCTTACGGTTTGGTCAACTCCTGTTGTTCGTTGCGTTATCACTCGCCCAATTGTTGTTGCCACGCTTAAGCCAAAAAAGTCAGGACGAAGCCTTTCTTCTTTGGGAGCGTCGCTTTTACCGCATCTTATTAGGTGGAATGGCTCTTGCTGTTTTGGTGTACTGGACGATCGTCCCTTATCTGATTCCGCTTCTATTTGGGAGCGGCTACGACATGGCAACTCATTACATCAAATATATGGTTTTCGTTTATGTCGGCATCACATTGATTCAATACGAAGCACTTGTTCAGTTTTCCCTACATCGAACTGGTTACTTGAAAGGCTATTGGCTGATTCTGGTTCTGTTCGTCCTTGTCTTGACGACATTTCACTCGACCGTCGAGATTTGGTTGCTTGCACAAGCAGGTGTCTTTTTACTTGGCGCCCTGATTTTACGTTTCACTTTACCTCGACACCCCATCCCGTGAAGGAGGCATAACATGAAACCCCATCTACTTTTTTTATCTTGGCGCGATATCAAACACCCGAAAGCAGGTGGCGCAGAAGTGTTCACCCACGAGATGCTCCGACGTGTCAGTGATGAGTATGAAATCACTCATTTTTCTCCCGCATTCGAAGGCGGACACGATGTCGAGTATTTGGATGGAATCACTTATATCCGGAGAGGTACTGCGCTTTCCGTCGTTCCGCTCGCCTTTTCTTATTATCAGTCGCATGCTGCGACGATTGATTTAGTCGTCGATCAGATGAACACACATCACTTTTTCACACCCTTGTATGTTCCATTAGCGAAACGTGCCCTCTTCATTCATCAACTGACACGTGAAATCTGGCAAATCAATGTTCGTCCTCCGTTTTCATACGTCGGCGAATGGACGGAGACACCGCGTCTGCAGCTGTACCGGACCGGTCGCGCGTTGACGGTCAGTCAGTCCACGGCAGACGATCTACTTGCTGTCGGCTTCTCCAAGGACGACGTGACGATTCTACCGGAAGGTCTCTCCTTTACCCCATGGAACGAAGAAGACTGGAAGCCGAAAGAAGCACATCCGACTTTTTTATACGCTGGACGGATGTCGGCCTATAAAGGAATCAATGATGCACTCCAAGCTTTCGTCATCGTTAAACGGGAGTATCCTGACGCTCGTTTCTGGGTTATCGGAAAAAAAGACGAGGCGTATATCACCGAGCACCTTCATCCAATCGTCCCGGAAGAGATGCGTGACGCCATCACCTATTTTGGATTCGTCAGTGAGGAAGAAAAGCTCGAACGGATGAGTCGCGCGACGGCGCTCCTGTTTCCTTCTAAACGAGAAGGTTGGGGTCTGACGGTCAGTGAAGCGGCGGCTGTCGGTACACCAACGATCGTCTATGACGCCCCTGGACTGCGTGACGCCGTCCAGTATGGTATGACTGGTTACATGGCAAAAAGTCAGACCCCGGGCGCCCTCGCTGCCGAGATGCGGGCTTGCTTACGTGACCCCGAAGAATACGAAATGATTCAAGCAGCCGGTCATCGTTTCGCTCAGACCTTGCACTGGGATCATACAGGTCAAGCGTTTCGCAACTGGTTGCAACGCGAATTGATACCCGTCGCACTGAAGGAGGATTTTTCATGATTGGAATCGCTATGTCCACATACGAAAATGAAGCAATCATCACGGAAACGATCCGCTCACTTCAGACACAACAGGCTTCTTTCCTTTGTGTCATCGCGGATGATGGTTCGACCGATTCGACTGTCGCGACGATGCGTCGATTGACCGCAAATGATACGCGATTTGAAGTGCTTGCGCTACCGCACGGTGAACGAGGTATCGCTCGCAAGACTGCCATTGATCGCTTAAAGCAACACGATGTCGAATACCTCTATATCATTGATTCCGATATGGTACTTGAAGAACAGTTATTAAAAAGCTGCCTCTTATATCTTGAGGCACATTTAGAGGTCGGAGCACTCGTCATTCCCGAACGCGCGTACAGTGATTATGATAATTACTTCAGTCAAGTGAAGGTCTTTGAGCGTAACCTGTTCAACGTTCCGACGGATCAACTCGACACGCATACGATGGAAGCTGCTCGCTTCTGGCGGCTCGAGGCGTACGTCGCTTCTGGCGAGATTGATCCGACGCAAATCAGTTTCGAAGAGACGCAGCCGACAATCCGTTATTTGGAACAAGGCGGGATCATTCGCCGTGCGACGTTCACCTACGTACACCACAACGAAAAGCAGGTCGAATTAAATGACCTGCTTCGAAAGAAACGCTATTACTTTGATGTCATGCCCGCGACGCTCGACGCGGAACAGGGTGGCTTCATGAAGGCCTTACGACGTTGGTATTTCTTCCGTCCTGTTCTCTATCATCAGGCTAACTTAAGAAAATACAGCCGTCATCCGCTGTTGACCGTTGGCGTCATCTACATGTACTTGCGTCTTAGCTTCATTGGTGTAGAGTCCCTCTTCTTCAAACGGGTTTCGTAAGACTGCCGGTCAGCGATTGATAGAGGATGTACGTTCCGAACTGTGTAGGGAATTCGAAGCGGTGAATACCGTTCTGGTCTTCTAGAATCTGTTCATGATGATCAATCGTCAGGGCACGTTGACTGATGATTGATCCATCTTCGTAAAAGAGACAATACGGACGATTTGAATTGATTAACACATCGGTAAAATGTTGTCCCAGATTCCGTTTACGTTGTTTCGTTTCCACGACCTCATCTCCGATGCGGGTCATGATACTAAGAACCCGATCGTCAATCTTCAATGGTTTCGTCATCATACGACTGACATTCCCTGCATTTACTGCTGCGAGCAGCGTATGCACCTGCATATAATCAGTCAACACGATTTGTTTCGTTAATGGCGCACGTTGTTTGGCAATACGTAACAGCTCGACACCATCCATTTCCGGAAGTCGAAGTTCCGTTAGTAAGACATCAACGTCGGAATTGCTGAGTTGTTCCAAGGCCTCTTCTCCTGATCCTGCTTCCTGTACGTCTTGTCCCGCTGCTAAAAGTTTACGACGTAAAATCCGTCGTGTCGGTTCATGTGAGTCAACTAATAGATAAAGTGCCATATGCTATCGCCTCCGTTTTAAAAAGAAAGGATGGTCGTCAATGTATATTCTTTTACTATCAGGTGGATCTGGAAAACGGCTTTGGCCGCTCTCGAACGATTTGAACTCGAAACAGTTCTTAAAGATCCTGGAAGATCGCGATGGCAATAAACAATCCATGATGGAACGTGTCTTTCAGCAGCTTCAGGAAGTCGGTCTGGACGACCGGACCGTCATTACGACGACGAGTTCACAAGTCGATGCAATCGAAAATCAGCTGGGCTTTCGTACTTCCATCATTCAGGAACCGTCACGTCGCGATACGTTCCCTGCCATCATGCTCGCGACGAGCTATTTGGCAGAACGGATCGATTTAGAAGAGACGGTCATCATCATGCCGGTCGATCCTTACGTTGACTTATCGTTCTTTGAACGCTTCGAGCAACTGGACCAAGCCGTCCAAGAACATCCAGATGCGCTTCATTTAATGGGTGTGGAACCTTTACATCCCACATCAAAATATGGCTATATCATTCCGCGAACCTCCGAAAACATGTCCATCGTCGAACGCTTTCAGGAAAAACCGACTGTTGAGGTCGCGAGTGACTTAATCGAACAAGGTGCATTATGGAACTGTGGTGTCTTTGCCTGTCGCCTTGATTTCTTGATACAGTGTCTAGAAGCGCAAGCTGTGCCGACTACATTCGAAGCGCTTCGTTCGAACTATGAGGCACTAGAAAAGACGTCATTTGATTATGCGGTCGTTGAAAAGACCGATTCTTTATTCGTTCATCGGTATGATGGCTACTGGAAAGATCTCGGAACGTGGAATACATTAACGGAAGAGATGCCGCATCCGCTTCATGGAAACGCCCGGATGCTCCACTCGAAAAATACGCATATCGTCAATGAATTACAAGTTCCTGTCCTTGGAATCGGACTCGATAACTTAATCGTGTCGGTGAGTCCAGATGGTGTCCTCGTTGCGTCAAAAGACGAGACACCTGCCTTAAAGGAATATTTGACGAACGACACTTTGCCACCACAATTTGAATGGAAACGCTGGGGATATGCAACGATTTTACATCAACAGCAACTAGAGGACGGACGTTATGCCGTGACCCGACGGCTGCATATCAAGGCGCATCAACAAATCAGTCATCATTATCATGCGCATACCGACTCGACATGGAGTATCTTACAAGGTCGCGCCGAGGCACTGATCGATGGTCAGTCACAGCAACTCGGACCGACTTCTGTCGTACACATTCCACAAGGTGTTCCGCATACTCTGACAACACTAGAAGATCTGATTATGATTGAAATCAAATATTCCATCGATTGGACAGAGCAGGATAACTATCCGCTCCCGACCTCCATCCGGTCCAAACCATGATGTTAGAAAGGGCACCTCCTAGTGGTGCCCTTTCGTCTGCTCTAGTCTAAAAACACTTCACTCGTCACGAATGTGACGGATCCAACTATCTCGTAATCTCCCGCTCGACGCGGTACAAAGAATTGTTTCCCTTTCTGTAAAGGAATCACGCGATTTCCTTGCCGCGCTTCTCCTTTACCATCGATGACAGTCAATAAACGAAAGACCGGATGATCATGCAATGCATACCGACCGGTCACTTCATGACGGATCACCGTAAAGGAAGGTACTTGAAGCAACTTCGTCATGATGCCCCCCTCCTTGATGATCGTCTCTGGTTGGTTCGTCCACGGCTCATCTGGAATCGTCGTGACAGCGATTGCCTTCTCAACGTGTAATTCTCTCGGTTTCCCGTCATCTCCTAATCTGTCGTAATCATATAGTCGGTAAGTCCGGTCGCTCATCTGTTGAATCTCAAGAAGAACGATGCCTGGTCCTAGAGCGTGGATTGTACCACTCGGAATGTAATAGAATTCGCCAGGTTTAACTTTTTGATGCCGAAGTGACGTCTCCCAGTCCTTTTCTTGAGCGCACCGAAACAGGGCATCTCGTGATTGTAGATTGTGACCAAGAATGATTTCTGCCTCTGGTGCAGCCTCTAAGATATACCAGCACTCATTCTTGCCGTACGGTTCTCCTTCTAGCCGTCGTGCCTCCTCATCGTTCGGATGGACTTGAACGGATAAGTAGGCGGACGAGTCCAGAAATTTTACATGAAGCGGAAATGCATCAAGCAGATAATCACCGAATAGTTCTGTCCGTTTCGTTTGCCATAATTCATCTAGCGTCTTACCCTGATCAGGTCCATCTAAGAAGTACGTCCGCCCACTCGCATGAGCGGATGCTGTCCAACATTCTCCAATTTGTCCTTCTGGTAACTCAAACTGAAACAACGCTTCTAAACGTCGACCGCCCCAAATTCGTTCTTTGAAAATTGGTTGAATGGCATACATATCGACGCGGACTCCCGATAGACTAGGAGCGACGCTTCACCTCCATCTATACGTTTGGTTACCTCTTTATACCCATTTTTATGTCTATATTATCCAAATAAAACAGATTGAATCATAAAAAAACCAACTCTTAGTGCGTCCCTAGGAGTTGGTTTTCGTATATTTGACTGGCTCTTTTATTGTTCAAGGTAATCAATGATCATCTGCGGATCAACGCGTTTTGTATAATCCGATGGTACTTCTGCGAAACGAATCACACCGTCCGTATCAATAATGAACGTCGCCGGTTTCGGCAACTGCCAATCCTCATTTCCGTTGTGTTTTGCTACATCAAGTCCCGATGCCTTGTAAATCTCGATCAAGTAATCTGGCAGGTCGAAGACCAAATCAAATTGACGGGATACATGTAAATCAACGTCACTCAAGACAGGGAAGCTTAACGTATTCTTGTTTGCTGTCTGCTCAGCAAATTCAGGTTTCTCCGGACTGATTGCAACGACAGTCGCTCCCTGAGCGCGGATTCGGTCGATTTCTCGTTCGTACGCGCGAAGCTCGAGATTGCAGTATGGACACCAGCCACCCCGGTAGAACGTTAAGATGACAGGACCTTGCTCGAGTAATGTCTCGATCGCCACAGGCTTGCCAGATACATCGGGTAACGTAAAGTGTGGAATCGTATCACCGACACCTAGACCTTTTGCGATACCAGAAGCAGTTAGTTCTGCTGTCGCTTCCGCCATCAACCGTTGTTTCTCAGCAGGTGCCTTTTGTCGGAATTCCGATTGATACTGTTTGATTTCTTCGAGTAATCGTGTCATATGTTCTCCCCCTTTATTGCTGTATAGAATAACAGGGAGATTACTCGTTTGTCTCTTCTGACGACTCCTCCGCCTTCTTTCGGAATCGTTTCACAAACCCCATTAGTTGTTCGGGTGTTAATTCGAGCTTATTCTCATAGACATATTTCGTTCCGTATCCGAGTGCAAAGGTGGCGGTCGAAGCGACTCCCGCTGCAATGACGGCACCATACCCAGGAACAAACTTCGCAATTTGCCGAAAAGCAGTCTTTCCGGAGTTTCCGACGATCGTCACGACAAGTAACTCCTTCGCACTCTCTTTGGATAACTGCCGTTCGTACAGATTCGATAACTTGAGCATCAAGCCGATTTGAATTGAAGTCAGCGGAATGATATCAGCTCCTGGAAACGGCACGGCACCAATCGCACCTGCGGCTGTTCCAGCACCTACGATCCAGTTGTTAGCGATTTTCCCGCGAACGGTTGGATCCATCTGGCGAACGAACACATTATCCTTGTCGAACTTTTTTAAGATATCGAGGACCTCCCGGCGGAGCCGATCAATGTTCGTTCCTTCTCGTGCTGATACGGGAATGATTTTGGGTCCTGGTAGTTTTTCTGCAATATGGTGGACGATCGTGTCGACATCATCCGTCGCATCCATCTTCGTCACGACGATCAAGACATTTTGGTTATGTTGATAGATTTTTCGAAAGTTTTTCGTCTCCGTCTCAGATAAAACGGTACCTGCCGCATTTAAAAAATAAAGGATGACATCGGCACTTTGATAGTACGTCCACGTCGCTTCCGAGTTCTGTGTATTGGCATCATTCAATCCTGGTGTATCGACGAAGATGACTTTATCCTCCGGATGCTGCCGGACTTGATCGATGCGAATCGTTTCACCCGGGCGCGCCCCGACCGTTGCGACTTCGCGACCAAGAATCGCGTTCAAGGTTGAGGATTTCCCCGCATTGACGTCTCCGATCAAAGCAACCGTCACGTCCTGCTCCAGCGATTGATTGAAATCCCGTCGCTCCGATTCAAACGACTGATCAAAGATTTCCTCCAGTTTGCGTTTCCGTTTTTGTTGATTGGTCTCGAGTCCTTCACCAAAAAAATCATCCATCGTGATCCCTCCCCCTTCTTCTGCTGTCTGTCTTTTCCCGTTATCCCTCGCTTTCAACACAAAGAAGGCAAGGGAACATTGCGTCCACTTGCCTAATTTTAGAGATATGTGCTGCGTCGCTCGAGCAATACCGTATCGCGCCATCTGCCTCCGAGCCGACCAATTCGCTCCCGGCGACCGACTTCCCGAAAATCAAAACGTTCATGAAGGCGCAGACTCGCTTGATTTTCCGGAAAAACTTGCGATTGCAACGTCCAGATTCCGGCTGCTTCACTTGCTTTAATGACGTCTTCCATCAAGCGTGTGCCGACACCTTTACTGCGTGCTTCTTCCGCGATATAGAGGCTGATTTCAGCGACACCAGCGTATGCCGGAATCGAAGAGAATGGACTTAACGCGACCCAGCCGAGCAATTGCTCGTCTTCAATCGCAACGAGACGACTGTGTTCATGGTGATGCCTCGTCCATTCTTCGTACGGTAATGCCTCCGTGCGAAACGTCGCGTTCTCCGTCTTTATCCCTTGTTCGTAGATCCGAACGACTTCCGGGTAATCGTCCGCTGTCATTTGACGTACTTCCATCTCATCAGGCTCCTTTGTTGCTCACTGTTGATTCTAGTTCGACAGCATGCCAGGAGTCTCCTGTTTAATCGACGGTGAACGGAATCGGCTTCAAGTCGATTGGTGTATTCGTCACAGTGTTGGAATAGCCGGTTTGTAGATAGAAGTCATCGATTGCATCTATTTGTGACGCCGATAACGTGAACGTCGCCCGTAGTAGCTTTTGTTTCGCATCGATGACTTCAACAGTCGGTTTGATTTCGCGACCATCCGGTGGTTCGTTTCCTTGAATCAGGAACATACTGTTTTTAACATCCAACTTGATATCTGAATTTTTTTGATCCGAGTTCGTCAAGAAATCGACTTGTACGTGAGAACCGGACGTCTCTACCTTTTGAATCGTCATCTTCAATGGATGATGCGCATCTTGTTGCGTATAAGGGAAGGATGTCTTCTTTAGTGACAGCCAATGTGTCTTCGGTGAAAGGCTCAAAGAAGGATGCAACGTATAGGACCCGGATGGAATGACATAATTTCCGAATCGAATCCGCGAGACATCCGTTCGTTGCGACCCGGTAACTGTACCACTTACTAACGATGTTCCGACTGACCAGTTTTTGATGATTTCTTTCCCTTTATCATCAAATAGAGCCAGTTCTAGCCAATACTGATCCGCCTTCGGATAAACTGCCGTATAATCAAACGTCGTACTTGCCTGTCCTTTTGTCATCTGTTTCAACGTGATATCGACCGCATAATCAGGATTCTTCACCGTCGTATTAAACGTCTGTTCAATGGCTTGCAATCGTTTGACCGGAACCTCGAATTGCCAGTTCCCGTCTAGACCAAACATTTCCGAAATCACGAGTGGCACCTGCATGGAATCACTTAATTTCTGTAAGCCGACATCATATTCGATTCGCGCTTTCCAAACCTTACCGTCCTGTTTGAAATATGCCAGTTCTTGATTTTCAGTACCTTCGAATCGTTTATCCCCTTTGAACACTTCATAAAAAGCAGCTCGTTTCGTTTCGTTGACGTCTGGTACACCAGTTGCCGTCAAGTTCATCCCGATCGTCGTACCATCATAGTAGGCGTCGACGATCTTGATCGTAATGCCTTGATCCGTTACCGTCTGATCAATTGCTGTTGCAAGTTGTTTCTTCTCGATTTCCGTACCGACTGTGCCCTGTTCTATAAAGGGACGATACAGTCCACCAATCAATGGAACATGCGACATCGCGGAAGCGAACGGTGGAACGATGAACGTCGTCACGAATAGCGAGGCGGCAAGACCCGCAATGGCTACGTACTGTTTCCGACGAGGACGTACGTGTTGTCGTTCCGCTACACCTTGCGTAATGCCTTGACGAATCCGGTCTTGTAAGGCGTTCGTTGGAACAGGAATTTTTTCATAGTCATTTCGTAGATCGTGCTGTGCCATAATCCATTCCTCCTAACTGTATCTTCAATTCTTCGCGTCCTCGCTTTAAGTACGTCTTGACCGTATTGAGGGTAATGCCGATGAAGCTTGCAATCTCTTTCATCGGAATATCATGAAAATAGAAAAGAACTAAGACATCCCGATATTCTTTTCGCAAATGCGATAAAGCATGCACGAGATCGAGATGTTCGTCTCGCGATTGGTCTTCCTGTACCGGAGCATGAAGTAAGATGTCATCTATTGGTTGTTGTTTTTCCAACACACGATAACAATTACGAATGAGGATTTTCGTGAGCCATGTCACGAAATGTTTCGGTTCCTTCACTTGTTCGATGGAGATGAACGCTTTATAAACTGTCTCTTGTACGACGTCTAAGGCATCGTGTTCATTTTTTACGTATAGATATGCTGTTCGGTAGAGTTGTTCGCTATGTAGGAGCACCAATTGCTCAAACGCCGCTTCATCGTGCTTCATCGCACGGCGGACGAGTGTCGTGTGCTCGTTTCGTAAGTCCATCGTGTTCCCTCCCTTTACTTATTAGAGCATGATGAGCCGAGAAAAGTTTCAAAAAATATCCAAAAGAAAAGGACTCTTGCGTTTCAAGAGTCCCTCCATCCTTCAAATGTCTAATCGTACTGCCATTTCCCGACCGAATCGATCCCCGTGGTCGATGAAGCCGAGACTCGCATACAGACGGTGTGCCGCCTGATTATCCGGTCGATAGCCGACGACGATTCGTTTTGCAGCAGGTAACGCGCGCATCTCGTCAATCACGGCTTGCATCGCTAATCGTCCGATCCCGTTCCCTTGCTGCGCTTGATCGATCATGATGCGGTAAATCCAGTAGCCGTCGAGTTCTTCTAGCTCCGTGTTGTACATCACAAAACCAACGACGGCTTCACCTGCCATGATCGCCCGAAGGACAAGGCTCGGTTCGAACTTCGCTTGCGCGATCGAGTAGACATTCGCTTCCATGAAGTCTTGCTGTTCTGCTGTCAGTGTCAGCTCACAACACGCTTCCCAGTTTTCTGCTGTTACCGGTACAAGTTGAATCATGTTCATTTCCCCTTTTAGTTAGACGGGAGTTGCCTCCAGCGTCTGTTGATCACATCGTTGCACAGTGATCGCCCCCTTTCCTTCTCTCTCCTATCGGTTGGTTTGATTCATTGTTGAAGGACTGCTGCGTTTTCAAGCAAAGCAGGTAGTTCGACTAACGAAGTAATCATAAACGTCGGCGTGATATCCGTTGCTGATTTTCCTTCTGGATTAAACCAACACGTTGCGATACCGGCTTGATTGCCACCTGCGATATCAGCTGACAAGGAATCCCCGACGATGATCGTTCGCGCTGGGTCGAATTGCGGAATTCGCGCAAACACATGATTGAAGAATCCTGCCATCGGCTTTTGAAAACCCGTCTCCTCTGAAACGAAAATCCCTTCAAAGAAGTCCGTTAATTCGGCGCCCTCGAGCCGTGCGCGTTGCGTCTTCGAAATACCGTTCGTGACGACGTACATCGTGACGTTTCCGGCTAGCTGCTCAAGCAACTCAGTCGCACCCGGAATCAATTCCGTTCCTTGTGCGAGATATCCGCGATACGTTTCGTCAACTTCTCGTCCGTCGACCGTCCGTCCTTCTTCCGCGAAGAACGTCACGAACCGCGAGTGAATGACTTCCTCGCGTGTCACCTCGCCTCGTTCGAGTGCTTTCCAAAGCGCTTGATTGAGTGCTTTATAGCGCGCTTCTCGCTCCGGCGTCCACTGCAACTCTTGTTGCTCGAGCAGGCGGCGAAAGGCAATCCGTTCCGTCGCTTCAAAATCGAGTAATGTATGGTCAATATCGAATAATACCGTCGTGTAAAACATATTCAAGCTCCTTTTCGTACGTGTTGTACAGTCGTTGTTTTGCCACCTAATTGAAATAACAGAACTCCGCCACCAATCAATAGGACACCGAGTGCTTTCGTCCACGTAAACGGAACGGTCTGTAAACCGAACCAGCCGAGCGTATCCCATAGTAAGGCAAACAGGATTTGCGATACCATGACGATCGAAATCGCACGGCTCGGCCCGAGTTGTTGAACGCCTTGCGTCACACAGAGGACGACACCGACACCAATGATTCCGCTGAACCAAAACCAGGTTTGTGCCTCTTTTAGTGCAAATAGTTGTGATCCTTCGACGATCAAACCAATCATCAGTGAAGCGAGGAACCCGAGTCCAAGGACTAGTGTTGTCGTCGCCCAAGCGCCGACGTGTTCTTTGACTTTTGCGTTAAACGTATTTTGAATACAGACGAGCATGCCCCCACAAAGGGCAAGGATGATTCCCGTAACCATGTCGCACCTCCTTCATTCGTAAATGCTTTCTCCGACTCGCTCCATCAATCCGTCTCGATCAATGATCTCAATCGTATGCTGCGTCCGGCGAATCAACCCATCGTCGACGAACTGGCGTAAGACACGATTGACGTGACGGTAACTCGTCCCGATCAAATCTGCTGCATCGACGAGTTCTTTACTCGCAAAAGCATCCGTATTAGGTGTCATCGACAGCAAATAACTGGCTAGCCGGACTTCGACCGGGTACAGCAGATTGAAGCTGAGCGTATGCGATTTCAATTCAAACTTTTTCGTGATCGTCTCGAGTAAAAATAATAGAAAGGCAGAATGATGTACACGTGCCTCTTCCAAATCTGGATAGGCGATGCGTAAGACGGTCACTGGTGTCACTGCCTCGACCGTGTTCATCAAATCAATCTTTCGGACGAACTCAATATCGCCGACGAGATCAAACGGATGCTTGAAGGACAACACGAGACGTTTCCCCGTTGCCGACATATGCGTGATCTTCAATTTCCCCTCGACGAGCAGGTAGAGTTCATGCGCAACATCGCCTTGTCGGCATAAAGCCTCACCCGGTGCGAACGTCTGAATGTGCATCGCCTTGCGTAGGGATGCATCAAAGACATGCGTTAACTGATACCGTTCCAAATAGGTCACAATGTCCGTCACTTCTTCTCCTCCTTAGCTCTTTAAGATGAAGATGCCTGCGACCATCATCAAGATGCCGATGATCTGCGGTCCTCGCAGTCGACGTTTCATGACACCGAACCAGCCTCTTCCGTCAATCCAGAGTGCCAGCGCCAATTGCGCCAATAAAAAGAGCGAAATCGTCAAGGTCACGCCCATCCGGTGGACCGCCGTCATGTTGCTGAATAATATGATCGCCGCAAAGGCACCGCCTGCCAGATAAAGCGGTTTGACACGTCGCATCGCTGAAAAACTGCGATCCCGTAAGACGATCGCTAAGAGGATCGCAACGATGAACCCGGTCATCTGGGTAATCGTCGCCGCTTGCCACGTACCGATCGTTTGACTAATCCGAGCATTAGCGACACTTTGAAGCGTCAAGAAAAAGCCACCAGCAATCGCAAATAAGACACCACGCATGTGCATACTCCTCTCCTGTTCCATGATACTTTCATTTAACGAGAGTCCTTCTGATTTGAACAGGACATTTGTCCTGAGATATTTAGAAGTTCAGACTTTATGTTGACTAAAAAGGATTTCATACAAAGCCAAGTGTATCAAAAAAGCGATTGTTCTCAGCAAGAGAACAATCGCTTTTGGTGTAAATGATTTATGCTTCTTCTTCCAATCGTTTAATCGCTTCATCTAGTTGTTCCTGATCCTCTTCCGACAACTTCGGATATTGTGGATCAATTTCCTTCAAGACGTCATTCATGACTTCGGTGACGATATAGCGAGAATACCATTCGTCATCTGCCGGCAGGATGTACCACGGTGCATACGATGTCGACGTCGCTGAGACAAGCTCAGCAAAAATCTCATGGTATTCATCCCAGTGCTTGCGTTCCTCAATATCACTGAACGAGAATTCGAAGTTTTTCGTTGGATCCTTCAGACGAGTCAACAATCGTTGCCGTTGCTCCTCTTTTGAGACATGGAACAAAAACTTGACGACCCGGAAGCCATTCTCGACGAGATAGCGTTCAAAGTCATTGATTTGGCGATAGCGCATCTGCCACACATCTCCGTCATCCGGCTTTTCCTCTTCCTCGAGCAAATCATGGATTCGTGGCGCAATGACTTCCTCATAATAGGAACGGTTCAAGATGCCGACTTCCCCTTTTTCCGGTAGTCCTTCGTGGATCCGCCATAGATAATCGTGTTTTTGCTCCGTATCCGACGGTTTTTTGACTGAAATCGTCCGGAGTCCTTGTGCGTTCAAGTTAGAAAAGATGTAGCTGATCGCCTCATCCTTCCCCGCTGCATCAATCGCTTGCAGGATGACGAGGACGCCGTTCTTCTCTTCGGCATGCAACCGCCAGTGTAACTCTTGTAAGGTCTCGACACTTTTCGGAATCCGCTTCTCTCGCAATTCCGCTTCCGAAATCTCATGTTTTTCTGATGTCGGGTAATTCGAAAACGAGACTTGCTCGCCTTCCTTAACACGATAGGATGACAGTTTCATGGTAGGGCTCCTCCTTTAATTGCTTCTAAAGGGGGTTTACCCTACTCGTTCGTCCTGAAAACGTTCAGATGAACTTATCTTTTCAAAAGGAGATGGACTCCCTCTTCTAGCGTCGCCACAGGACGACCGAGTAATTCTTTAAAATCAGTACTTTCTACTGACAGAGTTCCGGCCGCGATATCTGCCTGGATACCCGTCAACATTGGAATCAAGAAGTCAGGTAAGCCAGCTGCTTTCATCCGCTCGCCATAGGTCGTGCTATCTACTTCATCTACAGCGACCGATCGGTTAAGCACTGTTCCGACTGCATTCGCGAGTTCTGCTTGTGTATGCAACGGTCCAGAGAGTTCATAGATCGCTTTTGGATGCTCAAGTGTCAGTCCCGTCGCAATCGCCAGCGCATACTCATCTTGTAACGCCCATCCGACTTTCCCTTCGCCCGCTGCCGTTAACCAGTCTGCGCCTTGTGCGACGGCATCCATCGTTCCAAGTTCATTTTCGAGATACCAGTTGTTGCGGAAAAAGACATACGGGATACCTGTCGCTTGAATCGCTTCTTCTGTGACCCGATGTGTTCGCGCAAGTCCGTTCGTGCTGTGTGCCGCATTAGCGATGCTCGTATAGCCGATCAGCTTGACGCCTGCCGCTTGTGCTGCCGTGACAGCGGCTTGGTGTTGCCGGATCCGTGTTGCTTCTTCACCGTCCGTCGAGATGATCAGCAGACGATCGATGCCTTGAAACGCGTGTCCGAGTGTTTCTGGCTGATCGAAATCACCATGCCGGACGTCGATTCCTTGCGCTGCAAGCGACGCTGCTTTTTCAACGTCACGGACACTAACCGCTACATGTTCGTTGCCGACTTGTTCACTGAGATGTTGCACGATCCGTGCACCTAATTTTCCGGTTGCGCCTGTAATTAACCATTTCATGATGAAACCACTCCTTTTAAGTTTGATGTTGTTCTTCATGATACGCCAGGTGATACACTAAAAAAAGTAGGCACTTATCTGAAACTAGGTCCCTCAAAACGAACCAATGGGAGAGGATGAACGTGGCTGTATTCGATTCAACAACCAATCAACGGACGGCTTGTCCAGTCACTCGGGTCCAACAGATGGTCGCTGGCAAATGGAAGATCATCTTGCTGTGGCACCTGACACACGGGACGCATCGTTTTCATGAACTACAACAATTAACAGGCATCTCTAAAGGAACATTAACGCGTCAGCTTCGCGAGCTCGAGGCGGATGGTTTTATTCAACGACACGTCTTTGGCGAAGTTCCTCCTCGCGTTGAATATTCCCTGACGGATGCCGGACATAGTTTTTTACCGATTCTTGATCAAATGGCAGTCTGGAGTGAACAACACTTCCAAGCGGAATGATCGTGAGTAACAAAAAACATGCGCTTCTTCTCGATTCAGAAAAGAAGTGCATGTTGTCGTTCATTCCGTCGCTGTCACCGTCTGACGTAAGTGGGTATCAATCGCCTCCGCGACGCGTAATCCGGAGATGACAGCACTCTCGACGCGCGTCCGTCCTGACGCATCATCGGCTTCAAGGAACGCATCACCAGCAAGCCAAAGCGGATGTGCCGCCAGTTTCAAATGCGGTGTCCGGTAAACCGCGCGTGCCTGGGCGTAACGCCAACGCTTGAGCTGACGCGAGATAATCGTCACCGGTCCGAGTTGCTGTTGTAACAGACGCTCGACTTCAGCGAGTGTCTCTTCTTCCGGGCGCGTGTACCAGTCTTCACTGAAGCGGGCTGTCATATAGACGCTCAAGAGTGTCGTCTTCGAAATCTTCTTCTCGGCATTATTAACGAGCTTCAACATCCCATCGACGAGATGTTCGTCTTGTAGACCGACTTCTCCGATCGTGAGTCGCTCTTCGATTTCAAACAGACCAACGAATGTCGGCTCGAACGTCACTTGACGTAACTGCTCATGATCGTCATCTCCGAGCGCCAGATCAGAAGACTGCAACAGTTCATATGCTTGCGGCACAGGCGCCGTCACGAGTAACGCATCATACGCACCTTGATGATCTGTCGCTTGTGTGACGAGTTCGCCCTCCGTTGCCGTAATATGCGTGACCTGTTCATTCAACTGGACGGGAATCCCTCGACCAATGGCTTGTACGAGTTGATTCATGCCGTTCGTCGCGACATAGCGTGGAAAATCTGTGCCGAACCACTTACGAACCCATCCCTTCTCAAGCCATTCGTCGACTTCGCGTCCTAACTCTTCCGTCCGGACCGTGAAGAAGACGGCACCATGATCCGCTGTTCCTTCATCAATCCGACGAGTCGCCATTCGCCCCCCGACGCTCTGGCTTTTTTCGATGATTTCAACAGCATGTCCTGCTGCCTGCAATTGACGTGCCGCAAAAATCCCGGCGAGTCCACCGCCGATGATTCCGATTCGTTTCCCTGTCATCTTGCTTCCCCCTCATATTCCTCATTTCCCTAAGTATAGAGGTTTCTTCCAAGACATGGGTGAATCAATACCCGTCCGATATGCTCGTCGTCTGTAATTCCTGCTTGATGAGCACGATGTTCTCCTCAAAGAACGCCTGGTGCTCTTCTAGTCCACGTTTGATGCACCACCCGACGGCCGTGAGTGCTTCCCACAAACGATAGTATGCCAAATACGTCTCGATTGGCACGTCTGGGTGTAGCGTCGCGTATCCTTCTTGAAATGCCGTTACGTAAATGGAATCGAACGTATTGAGATTACGGACGATCTTCGTGAAGTCCATCTCGATCGCCCCATAGCGGGTCGTCTCGAAATCGATCACCCCTGTGACTTGATCACTTACCGTCAGTAAATTCGCTAGGCGGAAGTCACAATGTGTGGCAACAGGACGTGAAGGCTCAGGTAACGACTGTTCTCGTCTGACTAACTCTGTTTGGATGTTCTCTAAAAAAACGGGGTCGAGTTCGGACGTGATGAACGGCATGAATCCATCGAGTTTTTCATTCCGGAAACGTCGCCAATCCTGAACCGGATAGGCATAAAATCCATCTTCCGTATACTCGCCATAGGCTTCTCCTGTACACGTATGCAGCATTGCGAGCGTTCGACCAATTTCGAACGCCAATTTTTTAGTCATCGTGATCGGTGCCTGTCCCGGTAAGGCAGCAAGCACGAACGCCCCGGTCGTCTGCCCAGGAGCTGCTTCAGCTAAGATGTGCGGCACGGGTATAAACCCTTCTAGTGCATGAATCCAGCCACGCTCCCGGTACCACTTTTCAGCCGTATACGGGCGCTTCAAGAAAACGACCTGACCATCCGCTAAAACGAGACGATCGACTTCAGAACTATACGATTCGTCGACGGTCGCGCATGCTGCGACATCGAGTTGAAAATGTTCAATCCATTCGTCTCGCGTCATTCTGTCGTCCCCACTATTTTCTGTAGCGTTTCACCTGGTAGACTGTCAATCGGTCCAACATAGGTCGATTCAAAACCTAATCCGATCAAAATACGGCGCGACGCTTCATGTGCTGGATCAATCGTCGCCGTGACGACCTGTAACTCTTCTTCTGTCGCTAACTGTAAGAGACGCTCTGCAATGGCTGTGCCGTATCCGCGTCCCCACTGATCGGGTAGTAGCATGTAACCGAGCTCTGCTTCGAACGGTTGCGTTTGATTTCGGGTCATGTGCCCGATTCCAATCCATGTCTCTTCGGCATAAATCAGATACGATCCTAGTCGGTCGTGCTGTTGTTGCTCAAGGATTCGGTCAAAGCGCTGTTTCGTTTCTGCGTCTGTTAATGCCTGCTCCGTGATGTAACGCATGACACGTTCATCTTGGACGAGCGTTGCGTAGCGTTCGTAATCAGACGTTGTTATTTTTCGTAATTCAATCATCCTATTCTCCTCTTCATGTCCGGTAGTCATTGTGGGTTGGGGTGAAGACATCTTCCGTCGACGGACGAACGATCGCAAAGTGTTCGACGTTATAATGACCGTGCAAGACTTGATTGTGGTGGGCGATCATTTGCTCCGGCGTCAGGACATCGGAGCCGTTCGTCGTATGCCCGTCTGCGACGAGTGTGACATCAAAGCCATGCACCGTCGCACTGCGCACTGCGGTATCGATGCAGTGCTCCGTCTTACAGCCTAAGACGATCAGATGTTCAATCGATGCTTGGCCTAGATAATCGAGCAAGGGGGTGCCATGAAACGCATTCGTCGCCGCTTTATCAAACGTGACACTGGACGTTGGAACGGGAATCGAGTCATGGACTGCAAACCCAGGTCCTGTTCCGCCAGCGACGTCCAGATCCCGAATGAAGACGACCGGGATGTTCCGTTCGTCTGCTTCAAGTACGACTGCTTCGATGACATGCGCGACTTGTTCTTTTAAATATACCGGACGCTCTTCCGTGTTTCCGTCGACGAGTTCCTGTTGAAAATCAATCACTAGGACCGCTTGTTTCATCGTCATGTTCCTCCTTGTAAAATCGACTGCTTGTTTCCTTCCCGTTCATCTGAATGATTTCCTGCTCCTGACAGACGCGAAACTTTTTAGCTGTTGGATTCGTTAAGAAGAAGGAAAGGATGTGTCTGGATGATTTGGTTTGGCGTCATCTTCTTATGTGTGCTTCTTGTCAATCTGACACTGGAGAAACTGATCATGAACCGGACGATGACAGGTCGCTGGTTCGTACGCAACTTACTCATTTGTCTCGGGATCACTCTATTGCTATTCGGGATCGAACGTTATATCCTATCCGGTCTGTAAAAAAGCAGATAGCGATTTTTCGCTACCTGCTTTTTTATTTAATAGACTTCGTAATTTTGCCCCGTCTGCGCCCCTTCGACACTCTTTTCGAACGCCGTCGTGACACGTGACGCCGGAACGGCTTCAAAACCACGGAAGAAGGGTCCGTACTTCTCGAGCGACTCAATCAGTACGTTCGGACTGACGCTGTTGATTCGAATACCTCGTGGCATCTCGATTGCTGCTGCATGAACGAACGCTTTAACCCCACCGTTCGCAAGAGCAGCAGATGCGCCTTGGCGAATCGGATCGTCCATCATGATGCCGGTCGTCAGCGTAAAGCTTCCTCCGTCTCGTACTGACGGTAAACCAAGTAGGACCAGATTGACCTGACCTTTTAGTTTACTGTCGATTCCAATTTGATTAAGCTCCGGTGTTAAGTCCGTCAATGGACCAAAATGAGCGCCACCTGTGGCACTGATAACAGCATCAACAGAACCGACTGTTTCATACATCGCTCGGATACTTGCTTCTGACGTAATATCGACTTGCACATCCGCTCCGCTTCGTCCGGCACGAATGATGTCATGCCGCTCACTCAGCCGTTCGACGACTGCCTGCCCAATCGTTCCGCTTGCTCCTACTACTAAAATTCGCATGATCCCTTCCCCTTTCACGTCTAGCTTACCTATCTAGCCTACTGCACAGCAGATGATGGTTTCAAGGATTCTACCGGATGCGTCTTCAAGAAGATGAGGACTTCTTCGAACAAACGTTGTTTATCCCGATCGAGTGTCAGTAGATGTTTACTGTTCGGAAGAAGGACCTTTTTCTGATCTCGGCTCGGCACTGTCGTTTCGATTCGCTCGAGACTTGCATGATAGACGGCATCATCTAAGGCACCAAGGAATAGAGCGATCGGCTGTGTGATCTTCGGCAAGACGACTCCCGTGTCGAGGATGAACTGTTGCAGTGCCCGTAAGTCTTTTTCCGGGCGTGGAAAATGACGGTCGACAAAATCTAAGATCCACTCTGGCGAACGATCGTCAAATTGAAAATACCGTTCCGTATACCGACGGACGCGGTGCTCAAGTCCGGCAATCGTCCGCTCAAGAATCGGCGTCGAGAGTAAGATGAGTCCAGCGCATCCTGACTGTTCTGCTAGTCGAAGTGCCATTACTCCACCGAGTGATTGTCCGATCAAAAAGATGTCGTTGTGTCCTCGATCTTGTAAAAACGCGAGTCCGACTTGCGCGGACTGCCAGACGTCTTCGATCGTCGTCTCAAACAAGCGCTCCGGCGATTCCCCGTGCCCGGCGTAATTGGGCGCGTAACAGGTATAGCCGGCTGCATGTAAAAAACGAGCGAGTCCCCGCATCTCATTCGCACTTCCAGTAAAACTATGTAACAACAAAACAGCAGGTCCGGGTCCTTCTAAGTACAGATCCTTTGATTTTGTAATCAAGTGCGCCCCTCCTTTTCATCTCTTCACACTTCCTCTACCGAAGCATCCTCCCGTAACGATTCTATAATCCGAAAGCCTGGGTAGTCCGCTTCGGATCGTCGTTCGCCACTTGACCGATAATAAGCATTCCAGTAACTGATCATCCGGTCTTCGATTCGCTTCATGTATGCCGGATCATCCTCGACGAACCGCCGCTTCACTTCCGGATCCCATTGCTCGATTGCGGGTACGATGATGTCGACGATGTCACGGACGTATTCACTAGCAAGTTCGATGATATAGGCGAGAACCCATCCGTCGTGCGGATGGTTTTTAAGTAACTGCTGGAGATAATACTCACGAACATGACCATCATGGTGACGGGTGTAAAGACAAAATAACATCGTCTGTTGCGTCGACGTCAGCTGCTTAATTCGCTCCGAGTCGACCTCTGATAAGTACAAACGCGTCGGAATCTGTATCCGTTCCTGCTCCAGTCTCATTTCAATCGATCCGGATGATAAACGTGTCCAGGCAAACGGTAGACACGCTTTAACGACCCGAACGTCCTGTTCATATCGTTTAGGAAATGCAGCAATCCAGCGATTCATCTCGTTCTCCTCCTAATATAAAAACTCCAAACGGCAGACGCTTACACGCCTGTCATTTGGAGTCGATTTGTTTCCTTATTCAACCGTTACTGACTTCGCCAAGTTACGTGGCTTATCGACGTCACAGTCGCGACCGAGTGCCGCGTAGTATGAGATCAATTGAAGTGGTAAGACAGACAAGAGCGGTGACAAGAGTGGCTCGACTGCTGGGATGACGAATGCATCTGTCGGCAATTCAAGACCTTCTGCTGCGATGACACATGCGTTTGCCCCACGTGCGACGACTTCCTTGACGTTCCCACGGTTGTTGAGGTGAACGTGTGGTTGTGTCACGAGCGCGATAACCGGTGTGTTGTCTTCGATCAAGGCGATCGGACCGTGCTTGAGCTCTCCACCCGCGTATCCTTCTGCTTGGATATACGAGATCTCTTTGAGTTTCAATGCGCCTTCCATCCCGACGTACGCATCTTGTCCGCGACCGATGAAGAACGCGTTGCGTGACTCAGACAAGTATTCTGTCGCGATTTCTTGGAAACGATCTTTTTGAGACATGACTGATTCCATCGCACTTGAGATTTTACCGAGTTCCTTCATGAGATCGAAGTTGACGGCAACCCCTTTCGCTTGAGCAAGGTCAAACGCAAGGACAGCAAGAACAGCGATTTGAGCTGTATAGGCTTTTGTTGAAGCAACGGCGATTTCTGGACCCGCGTGGAGCAACAATGTTGCGTTTGCTTCACGTGACAATGTTGATCCTGGAACGTTCGTGATCGTCAGTGCCGGGTGACCAAGTTTTTTCGCTTCGACGAGAACAGCACGGCTATCCGCTGTTTCACCTGATTGTGAAAGGAAGAGGAAGAGCGGTTTCTCTGTCAATAATGGCATGTTGTATCCGAACTCAGAAGAGATGTGCACTTCTGTCGGGATGCCTGCGATTTGTTCGATCAACTGTTTCCCGATCAAACCAGCATGGTAGCTTGTTCCGCAACCAATGATATAGACACGGTCACGACCGAGTACGAGATCACGGACCGATTGGTCGAGTGTGATGTCGCCTGCTTCGTTTTGATATTTTTGAACGATGTTACGAATGACCGCTGGTTGCTCATCCATCTCTTTGAGCATGTAGTGCGCGTACGTTCCTTTTTCGATGTCTGATGCATCGATTTCAGCCGTGTACGCTTCACGCTCTTGGACGTTCCCATCGAGATCTTGGATCGTGACGCTATCACGCGTCAAGATGATCATCTCGCCATCATGCAACTCGATGAATTGATCCGTTACTTGTAACATTGCCATTGCGTCTGATGCGACGACGTTGAACGTACCATCACCGAGACCAACGAGAAGTGGTGATTTGTTTTTTGCGACGTATAAGACGTCTGGATTTTCAGCATCGATCAATGCGAGGGCATACGAACCGTGCAAGACACGGAGTGTTTGACGGAATGCTTCCGCGACGTCACCTGTCTCGTTGAAGTTCTTTTCGATCATCTGAACGATGACTTCTGTATCCGTGTCGCTGAGGAGATCGACATTCAATTCTGCTTTTAGCTGCTCATCGTTTTCAATGACGCCGTTGTGAACGAGTGTGAAACGTGCTGACGCACTTTGGTGCGGGTGCGCGTTTGGTACGCTTGGGACACCGTGTGTCGCCCAGCGTGTGTGTCCGATTCCGACTGTGCCGTCTGCATTAGCAGGAACGACTTCGCGTAGCGCAGCAATCCGGCCTACTTCTTTGTGGACTTGGACGCCGTCGTTGACGAACGCAAGACCTGCCGAGTCATAGCCGCGGTACTCGAGCTTCTCGAGACCTTTTAATAAAATTTCCTTCGTGTTGACCTGTCCGATCATACCTACGATTCCGCACATGTTACATCTCTCCATTTACAAGTATTTCCCTAAAGAGGAAACGGCTCTTGTTGAGAGGATCCCGATCGGTCTGTTTGTCCGTCCAATCACTTGAACGATTTCAGAACGATTTACGGTATGGATCTGGTACCGGGAGGCATCCGCCGAATGATTCGATAAACCTCCACCTCGTCAGCTTTCATCCTACGAAGAAAGCCCTGGCGCTTCTTGTTTCCGTCTGACCCCGTTTCTGTCCGACTTCACCATCATACGAACTTTAATCTGAAAAAGCAAGAAAGGTAACGTATTTGTAACTATTCCCGATATTTTTCTAATCAATACGTATAATCCCTATATTTTGTAAAAATCTCAATCTGTTTTTCTAAAATAATTGTAAAAAAAGAAGCAGAGCAATCGCTCTGCTTCGGGCTACTTAGTTTTCTTGTAACGCGTAGTTCTCACGAACGACGTTCGCGATCCGCTCGACGTATGCATCACATGCTTCTTGTGTCGGAGCTTCTGCCATGACACGAACGAGTGGTTCTGTTCCTGACGCACGAACGAGGATCCGTCCGTTCCCCGCCATCTCTGCTTCGACTTCAGCAATGATCGCTTGCACGGCAGGACCGCTCATTGCGCCATTTTTGTCTGAAACACGGATGTTTACGAGACGTTGTGGGAAGATCGGCATCTCAGCTGCGAGTTCCGATAACTTCTTCCCTGTCGCTTTCATGATTTGCAACAACTGGACGCCCGACAACATGCCGTCCCCTGTCGTTGAGTAATCCATGAAGATGATATGACCAGACTGTTCGCCACCGAGTGTATAGTCGTTCTTACGCATCTCTTCGACGACATAACGGTCACCGACTGCTGTCTGAAGCGCCGTCATCCCGTTTTCTTCGACGGTTTTATGGAAACCGAGGTTACTCATGACCGTCGCAACGATCGTGTTGTCTTTCAGACGACCGAGTTCGTTCAAGTATTTCCCGCAGATGAACATGATTTTATCGCCATCCACGATATCGCCGTTCTCATCGACTGCGATCAAGCGGTCGCCGTCTCCATCAAACGATAAACCAACGTCTGCGCCTTTTTCCTTAACGAAGGCAGCGAGATGTTCAGGGTGTGTCGAACCGACACCATCATTGATGTTGAGTCCGTTCGGAGTTGTACCGATCGTCGATACTTCCGCTTCTAAGTCACCGAATAGACGTGGTGCGAGGCTTGACGTCGCCCCGTGTGCACCGTCGATCGCGACATGGATGCCTGAGAAATCTTCATCCGATGTCTGACGAAGCATGTGGAGATATTTCTGAGCCCCTTCATAGTAATCATGAACGAAGCCGAGTTCTTTTCCGGCTGGACGTGGCAATGTATCTTCTGCTTCATCGAGCAATGCTTCGATCTCAAGTTCTGTTGCGTCATCGAGCTTAAAGCCGTCTGAACCGAAGAACTTGATCCCGTTATCTTCCACTGGATTGTGCGATGCAGAGATCATGACTCCGGCTGTCGCATCCATCGTTTTTGTCAGGTATGCGACACCTGGTGTCGAGATGACACCAAGACGCATGACTTCTGCACCGATTGATAACAGACCCGCGATGAGTGCATTCTCAAGCATTTGACCAGATACACGTGTATCGCGTCCAATCAAGACTTTTGGTCGTGTGCTTTCGTGTTTCGTCAACACGTAACCACCTGTTCGACCGAGGCGATACGCAAGTTCCGGTGTCAATTCTACGTTTGCGACGCCGCGTACGCCGTCAGTTCCAAAATACTTACCCATGTGTTATTTCCTCATTTCACTAATTTGTTTTAATTGGTCGGAATCGATGTCCGGGGAATCGCTTTTAATGTGACATCCATATTATCCGGACGCAGGACATCAAAGGCTTTTGATGTCTGATACGAGATCGGCAATCCATGCGTTCCTTCTTTTAATCCTGTCACATCGATGACCGCTTTGATATCCGTCGCATCAATCGATGCTAAATCAGATTCTTTCCCACGGACGACGACATCAATCGTTTGATTATAATCAATCGTATACTTTGATTCATCGAATCCATTCAACGTGACCGTCACACCCGGAATCGTTTTCTCCGCTCGATCCTCGACGGTTTCTGTCGTCGAATTGGCATTTTCTTTTTCGACGACGATATTGACGGTGACCTGTGTCGGATCCATCGCCGTCGCGTTTTCCGGTTCGACGAGTTTGACGGTTTTTTCTGTCGTCTTCGTCAATCCTTTGAGCGAGACCGCTTCCGTATCGACGGAACCGATGCGCTCTAATTCTTCTTTTGTTCCATATAGACGAGCTTCCGTCGTGACGGGAACGATCTTGACGACGGTATACCCTTTTTTGACGTTGTCTTTTGTCTTCACATTAATCGGTACCGTCTTACTTTCCTTATAGATCGGTACTGTGATTTCTAATTGTTCCGGTTGATAAGATGCATTGATCGTATTCCCGTTCGTATCAGTCGCTTTAGCATTGAACGTCTCTTTGAACGTCTCTGCCCGACCGGTCACATCGATCGGTACTTGGATCGCTGAAATCGCCTGTAACTTCTCTGCGCCTCCCGTGACTTCAACAGTTTGTTGGTTCGGCTGCGCTTCCCCAGCGACATATCCTTCAGCGATTTTGTTTTTATTGAGTAAAGCGACTTGTACCGGTACTTCCTTTGTAATCTTCTTATCGAGGAAAACTTCGATCGTCTCCTGTTTTGGTGTCACCTCGACATCTTTTCCGAAGCCAGTTGCTGTGACACGGACACGATGATAGCCAGGGTCGAGTCCTTTCAAATCAATCGATAATCCAAAATCTTGGACGAGCCGGAGCATCGTCAAGCTACTCGACGGACCTTTGACGGTCACTTCCATACTATCTGGAATATTATAGGCGACCCACTGCGATTCATCATACTGGACCGTGACCGGCACGTCAAATTTCGTCGAACCTTGTCCTGCGATCGGTAATAGACTAGCAGCATCACTTTTTCCCGTCGTATTCGAACCTGCGACCATCAAATACAACATGACGGCTAAGGCGACGGCAACGATGCGTAAAAACCAGCGTTCATTGAACCACTTTTCGAACATTATTTTTTCGCCCCCATCCAGTTCAAGAAGGAAGTATTCGTCGGTTCGGCCTTGACGATCGTCTCAAGTAACTTTGTCCGTAATGATTCTTCGTCGAGTTCCCGGTACAGACGTCCATTGATAGCGAGTGAGACACCACCCGTTTCTTCCGAGACGACGAGCGTGACGCTATCCGTCACCTCACTGACACCGATGGCAGCACGGTGACGTGTTCCAAGCTCTTTTGAGATATGTGCACTCTCAGACAGCGGTAAGTAACAAGCGGCTGCTGCTAACTTGCCTTGCTGGACGATGACGGCACCATCATGTAAGGGTGTATTCGGAATGAACAAGTTGATCAGCAACTGACTCGTGATTTGTGAACCGAGCGGAATGCCCGTCTCCACGTATTCACTTAGTCCTGTCTCGCGTTCAATCGTCACGAGTGCTCCGATACGACGTTTTGACATGTACTGGGCAGACGATACGAGTGCATCGACGATTCGAACTTGTTCATCTTCATCACTGATGGCACTACGTGAGAAGAATTTACTCGTTCGTCCTAAGTGTTCCAGTCCACGTCGGAGTTCAGGTTGGAAGATGATGATGATCCCCAGTAACCCGTAGGTGATGATTTGATTCAATAAGAATTGCAATGTTTTGAGTCCAAAAAAGCCACTCAAGAACCAACTGATCAAAATGACCGAGATCCCTTTAATGAGCTGGACTGCTTTTGTTCCTTTGACAATGATCATGAGACGGTAAATGACGAACGTCACGACCGCAATATCAATCACGTCATTAATATAATCGTACCAATGTACGTTTTCTCCCAGTTTCAACAATTGAAATTGAAGTGGTTGCCAGCTGAAGTAATTCACCAACCGTGCCCCCTAACTCATCTGATTTAAACAGTTTCCATTATAGCACAAAGGGACGAGTTCGACTCGTCCCAGCTGATTATTGAAATAGACGCTTGATTCCGTACCAAACGCGTTCGAATAATTGATCAATTTCCTTGATTTCTCCGGTCACGCTACCAGCACTCGCCGTGTAAGCTTTCCCGTCAACGGTCATGACATCGCCATTGACTTTCCCTTCGATTCGGACGTTCCCACCTTCGACATATAGATCTTGATCGACCGTGACGCCTTTCGGGACGACGACCTCGCCATTTTGAGCGACGATACCTGGTGCATTCGTATAGGATAAGTCATGTTCTTCTTGTGCCATATAACCACCTAGGCTACCGACCGACAAGAGTAAGAAAACAGCCGCTGCCGCGAGCAATGGGTACTGCTTCATCTTACCTCCAAAACGAGACGGTTGCGGTTGGTGTAGCAAAGCAGCGCTTGGCGTCTCCACCTGTTCAGGCAATTGTGCCAGCACGCGGGATGTAAAATCTGCCGATAATTTAGGCGCTGGAAGTTGACGCAGTCGAGCATCAAGGAGCCGATACTCTTCGAACTCGTCCATCGCGTCTACTTCTCGTAACTCTGCTTCTAATCGCTCGAATTCCTCAGGTGGTTGGTTTTGGTCTAAATAATCCTGGATCCGTTCATGTACATGCTCTCGTGACATGGTGAGTTCCTCCTTCTCATCGTTTGGCAAAATGCTTCTTCAGCGCTTCTCGTCCACGATGAATTCTAGTTTTGACAGTAGCGACAGGTAATTCGATCATTTCACTGATTTCCTTTAGCGAAAGATCTTCTACATATTTCAGGACGAGTGGGACACGGTATTTTTCTGGTAAAGCTGCAATCGCGTCCCCGACTTCGTTTCGTTGCTCGTTATCGACCACTTGGTCCTCCGGCAAGGTGTCCTTGCTCTCGAGTTGTGAATACAATGTCAGTCCTTCAGTACCTGACATCTCAGCATCAAGAGAATAGTCAGGTTTCTTTTTCCGTAATCGGTCAATCGATACGTTCGTGACGATTCGGTACAACCAAGTCCGGAACTTCCATTGTGCATTATACGAATCAATCTTCGTAAATACACGGATGAAGGCTTCCTGTGTCGCATCCTCCGCTTCCATTCGATCGCGCAAGACGCGGAAAGCCACAAGAAAGGCACCTTCCTTATATAGATCAACAAGTGCCGCGAATGCATCACGGTCTCCCTGTTTCACTCGCTCAATTAAGCGTAGTGTCGTTTCTTCCACTTTGAATACCCCCCGCTCTATGCGGTCAATCTCTTATACGAAGTCGACCGATAAATGTTTCATCTCCTTTTAAATTGTAACAAAAAAAACTTGAACCCCGATGAAAAGAGTTCAAGTTCTATCCATTATTTTACTAAGCGATGTGTTTCCATTGCCAAAAGTAGATCTCCGATCAGTTCATTCGCAAGTTCTGCTGTTCCGTTTCCTTCTTCAAGCAACGGATTCACTTCAACGAATTCAGCTGCAATGAAGTCTTCTGCCGTTGCGCAATGCTGGAGCACCGTCTTCGCATCGTCTAAGAAAATGCCATCGGCGACACGTGTTCCTGTACCAACGACGAGTGATGGATCGAGACCATCCATATCAAAGCTAAGATAGAACGCATCCGTCGTTTCCTTCAAATAGGCAATCGCTTCTTCCATGATCGCGTCCATTCCCCGAGTTCGGATCGCTTCCATATCATAGACACGAATACCAAGACGATCAATCAGCTCTTGTTCGCCTGGATCAACGTCACGTAATCCGATGAAGACGAGATGTTCCGGTTGCAGCTTGACATCTGTTCCTCCGACTTCCGTTAAACGCTGATGTCCTTCCCCAAGGGCTACAGCGAGCGGCATACCGTGGATGTTTCCAGACGGTGATGTTTCCGGTGTATTCAAATCACCGTGTGCATCGAACCAGATGACGCCAAGACGTGGTACAGTCTGGCGTAATCCTGCAATCGTTCCGATCGCCATGCTGTGATCACCACCGACTAATAACGGAAAACGTTGCTCCGATAACGCATCACGTACAATTAGATGCAAGTCATTCGTCGTATAGACGACGCCTTCAAGACGTTTCAGCTTCGGATCTTCTTCTCGGACCGCATCCTCGGATAAGACAGCCGCTTCCCCGTAGCGTACTGCTTCTTGTCCCCGTGCTTCGAGTGTCGCTAGTAGACCCGCTTTTTCGACAGCAGCAGGTCCGTGTTCAGTGCCCGGCTTTCCTTGTCCATAACGGTACGGTACGCTGATATACGCGATGTTCATACGATATTCCCCCTATGTCATAGTCACTTCTACCTGTATTGTAAGCGGTAACAAACAAGTGGTTCAACTCAACAAAAAAACGCATGAATATACAAAAAAACACCGTGAAGGGAATCACGGTGTTCTTGCGTACGTACTCTGGTTATGCTTGGCATTTCATATAAAAAAAACTTAAGACGAACGAAACTCGCTTAAGATCTTTAAATAAAATTGGTGGAGCCTAGCGGGATCGAACCGCTGACCTCCTGCGTGCAAGGCAGGCGCTCTCCCAGCTGAGCTAAGGCCCCAAAAGAAAAAGCGGAAGACGGGATTCGAACCCGCGACCCCGACCTTGGCAAGGTCGTATTCTACCACTGAACTACTTCCGCAAGAAATGAGCCATGCAGGATTCGAACCTGCGACCCTCTGATTAAAAGTCAGATGCTCTACCAACTGAGCTAATGGCTCGACATGGTGGGGGGGGGCGGATTCGAACCGCCGAACCCGAGGGAGCGGATTTACAGTCCGCCGCGTTTAGCCACTTCGCTACCCCCCCAGTTTGTCTAGGAAACTTATACAATTGAGAAAAACAGTGCCGGCAACAGGAGTCGAACCCGCGACCTACTGATTACAAGTCAGTTGCTCTACCAGCTGAGCTACACCGGCACAAAAAGTATAATGGTGACCCGTACGGGATTCGAACCCGTGTTACCGCCGTGAAAGGGCGGTGTCTTAACCGCTTGACCAACGGGCCATTGGCTCCGCAAGTAGGATTTGAACCTACGACCTACCGGTTAACAGCCGGTTGCTCTACCACTGAGCTATTGCGGAATAAATTAAATGCCTGGCAACGTCCTATCCTCACAGGGGGAAGCCCCCAACTACTTTCGGCGTTCAAGTGCTTAACTTCCGTGTTCGGCATGGGAACGG